>NZ_FLSP01000077.1 GCF_900091315.1 Streptomyces sp. DI166 | reverse complement strand
CCCACTCTTTTCTTTCGCCGCTTTGTTGTCAGCGTTGTCAGAGACGCCCCGCTGTCTTGAGCGCCAAGTACGCATCCGCCAGCGCAGGCGCGAGCTCCTCCGGCGTCGCGTCGACCACCGTGACACCGTGTCGGCGGAGTTGGTCTGCCGTACGTTGACGCTCGCCCTGGGCCTGGGCCGCCGCCGCTGCCTCGTAGACGGCGTCCGTGTTGCCGCGGGCCTTGGCCATGCGGGCGACGTACGGGTCGGCCACTGAGGCCACGAGCACCGTGTGGCGCTGGGTCAGTTGGGACAGAACCGGGAGCAGGCCTTCCTCGATCGGGGCTGCGTCCAGGCTGGTGAAAAGCACGATCAGGGCGTGGCGGGGTGCCGCGCGCAGGGCTGTCGCCGTCAGGCCGCGGGCGTCCGTCTCCAGCAGTTCGGGTTCCACCGTGGCCATGGCGTTGACCAGGGACGGGAGGACGTCGCCGGCGGAGCGGCCCTGGACCAGGGCGCGTACGCGTCGGTCATAGGCGAGGAGGTCTACGCGGTCGCCGGCGCGGGAGGCCAGGGCGGCGAGGAGGAGGGCCGCGTCCATGGAGGCGTCGAGGCGAGGGGCGTCGCCCACGCGACCGGCGGAGGTTCGGCCGGTGTCCAGGGCCAGGAGGATGTGGCGGTCGCGTTCGGGGCGCCAGGTGCGTACGGCTACCGAGGACTGCCGGGCCGTGGCGCGCCAGTCGATGGAGCGGGTGTCGTCGCCGGGGACGTATTCGCGCAGGCTGTCGAACTCGGTGCCCTCGCCCCGGGTGAGGACGCTGGTGCGGCCGTCGAGTTCGCGGAGGCGGGCGAGCTTGGAGGGGAGGTGCTTGCGGCTGGTGAAGGGCGGCAGCACCCGTACCGTCCAGGGGACCTTGTGGGTGCCCTGGCGGGTGAGGAGGCCGAGGGGGCCGTAGGAGCGGATTGTCACGCGGTCGGCCCGGTGGTCGCCTCGGCGGATGGGGCGCAGGCGGGTGGTGACGCGTCGGCGTTCGCCCGGCGGGACCGTCAGGCGGTGGCGGGAGGACTCGACTTCCGTGCCCGGGGTCCAGCTGCTCGGAGGCCAGGTGTCGCGGAGTTGGGCGCGCAGGGGGCGGTTGGAGGGGTTGGTGATCGTGAGGGTGACGTCGGCGGGTTCGCCCAGGCGGGCGGAGGTGTCGCCGGAGCGGGTCAGGCCGAGGCGGCGTACCGGGGCGGCGAGTGCGAAGTCGCAGGCGCAGGCCAGCGCCAGGGGTGCGTTGACGGCGAGGATGCCGGTCCAGCTGGGTTCCCAGATGCCGACGGGAAGGGAGCCGAGGGCCGCGAGGAGTGCGGTGCGTCCGGTGAGTGCCATCAGCGGGGGACCGGGACGTGGGCGAGGATCGCGTTGATGACGGAGTCTGCGGTCACGCCTTCCATTTCGGCCTCGGGGCGCAGTTGGACGCGGTGGCGGAGGGTGGGCAGGGCGAGGGCTTTGACGTCGTCGGGGATGACGTAGTCGCGTCCGGTCAGCCAGGCCCAGGCGCGGGCGGTGGAGAGGAGGGCCGTCGCACCGCGTGGCGAGACGCCGAGGGTGAGGGACGGGGATTCGCGGGTGGCGCGGCAGATGTCGACGACGTAGGCGGTGATCTCGGGGGAGACGGCGGTCTTGGCGACGGCGGCGCGGGCGGCTTCGAGGTCGGCGGCGCCTGCTACGGGGTGTAGGCCTGCGGCCGCCAGGTCGCGGGGGTTGAAGCCCTCGGCGTGGCGGGTGAGGACGGCGATCTCGTCCTGGCGGGAGGGCAGAGGGACCGTCAGTTTGAGGAGGAAGCGGTCCAGTTGGGCCTCGGGGAGGGGGTAGGTGCCCTCGTACTCGACCGGGTTCTGGGTGGCCGCGACCAGGAAGGGCTCGGGGAGCGGGCGCGGGGTGCCGTCGACCGTGACCTGGCGTTCCTCCATGGCTTCGAGGAGGGAGGACTGGGTCTTCGGGGGCGTGCGGTTGATCTCGTCCGCGAGGAGGAGGTTGGTGAAGACCGGGCCGGGCTGGAAGGAGAACTCGGCGGTGCGGGTGTCGTAGACCAGGGAGCCGGTGACGTCGCTCGGCATGAGGTCGGGGGTGAACTGGACGCGCTTGGTGTCGAGTTCGAGTGCGGATGCGAGGGCGCGCACGAGCAACGTTTTGGCGACCCCAGGGACTCCTTCTAGTAGTACGTGTCCGCGGCAGAGGAGGGCGACGACGAGGCCGGTCACGGCGGGGTCCTGGCCGACCACGGCTTTGGCGATCTCGGCGCGCAGGGCTTCGAGGGAGGCCCGGGCATCGGTCCGGTCCCCGCTCTGCCCGGCGTTGTCAGTGGTCGGGTCCATCATGGACGGCGTACCTCACTTTCGAGGGCGTCGAGTTGGTCGGCGAGTGAGATGAGGGCTGCGTCGTCGTTCGGCGGCGGGCCGAAGAGCAGGGTGTGCAGGGACTGTCCGTCGCCGTGGAGGTGCGTGGACAGGGCGGGGAGCAGGGCTTCGGACGCGTGTGCCTGGGCGACGGGGACGCCTACGAGGGGGGCGAGGCGAGTGCGGGTGGTGGAGCGGAGAGTGGCGGCCGCGCGGTCGCGGGCGTTGGCCTTGCGGTAGAGGCGGGCGCGGCCTTCGACGGTTTCGGAGGCGCGGATCGCCACGGGGAGTCTTTCGGGCACGAGGGGGCCGAGTCGCCGTGCCCTCCACAGGGCGGCGAGGGCTGCCGCGACGAAGAGCTGGAGTGTGCCCCACAGCCAGCCCGAGGGGAGCAGGTCGAACAGGTCGCGTTCGCCTTCTTCACCGGCGGCGGTGGGGTCGGAGAGTGAGGGGAGGTACCAGACCAGATGGGGGCGGGAGCCGAGGAGTTGGAGGGCGAGCGAGGCGTTGCCCTGCTCGTCGAGGCGGTCGTTGGTGAGGATGTGGGGCGCGCCGAGGACGACGGTGTCGCCGTCCCCGGAGGGGTCCGGGACGAGCAGGAGCGTGGCCAGGCGCTCGCTGGGGTAGCAGGCCTTGGCCATCAGGTGGGTGGTGGTGTAGCGGATGCCACCGGTGTCGGCCGCGCCCGCGCGCCTGGCCGCGGGGAGGTCGCAGTCGGGCTGGAGGGTGGAGTCGAGGCTCTTGGCGGGGTCGGCGAGGACGCCTGGGACGAGTCGTTCGACGGACCAGACGCCGGGGGCGACGAGGAGGGTACGGCCGCCGGAGCCGCTGGTCGCGGAGTGCAGGGCGCTCTGCTGGCGCTTCGTCAGCAGGTCGGGTGCGGCGACCAGCAGTGTGGTGTCGGGGGCGATCGCGGCGCGGGCCTCGTCGAGGCTGGTGACCACACGCATGGACACGCCCCGGTCGCCGAGGAGTTCGGCGACGGCGCGGCTGCCCTGGGGGTCGGCGGAGCGCGGGTCGAGGGCGCCGTGCTTGGTGTCGGAGCGGATCACGGCGATGGCGAGGGCGCCCGCGATCAGGACGGCCAGGGCGAGGGCGATGCCTCGGGTGCGGGTCCACACCTGGCGGGCGGTGGGCGAGACCGAGGTGGTGGGCGGGAGCGTGGCCTCGGTGGTCATTCGCCGGCTCCCGGGCGGGCGTTGTGGTCCGCGCTGTGGGCGCTGGTGGTGGTGAGCTGGGGCTTGGTGCGTTCCAGGTCGCGGTCGAGGTCCGCGAGGGGGCGGTACGTCGGCTCGGTGGCGGTTCGGCCGCCGTATGTCACGTCGTCGAAGTGGCGTGCGGCGGCGTGGAGTCGGTCCGTGTGGGCGGGCAGGGCGCGGCCGGCTTCGGCGGCCGCCTCGTCGGCGGTGCGGCCGGGGCGTACGTCGAGGAGGGCGCGTTCCTCCAGGGAGCGGACGATGGCCCGCATCCGTTCCTGGACGGCCTGGTTCCAGTGGCCCTGGGCCGCGTGTGCCTCGGCGGCGGAGCGGTGTTCGGCGGCGCTGCGGGGGCGGTCGTCGAACAGGGCGGCGGGAGACGTCGGTTCGCGGCGGGGGGCGCCCAGGCGCCACCAGAGGGCGCCGAGCACGGCGAGGACGGCCACGATGACGACGACCAGGCCGACCGGTCCGCCGGGTGTCACGGCGGACGCGCTGCTGAACAGATCGTCGACCCAGTCCCAGAAGGCGTCGAGGGCGCGTTCGAAGAAGCCGGGGTCGTCCTCGTGGTACCTCCGCTTGGACAGTTCCCGCCGGGCGGCGTCCTGCGCCGGATCGCGGGGGATCGTCAGGGGCGGTTCGTCGTCGGAGCGCAGGGCCGACAGTACGGGTGCGTCGCCGACGTGCAGTGACATCCGTACCGCGGCGCGCGGCAGGGCCGGCGCCGCGGTGAGGACTCCCCCCGCCAGGATCACCGGTTCAGCTCCCCGGGGTGTCGGTTCCGTAGCCCTGGACGCCGGCGGCGCGGGCCAGTTCGAGGTCGAGCGCCTCGCGGCGGATGCGCTGGTCGATGTAGAGGAGCACCGTGACACCCGCCGAGATCGGGAAGGTGATCATGGAGCCGATCACCGAGCCGATGCCGCTGATGATCAGGAACGTCCAGCTGAGGCTGCCGCCGGTGCCGTCGAGGAGGCCGCTGACGCTGTCGCCGCTGAAGGCGTCGGCGAGGAAGGCGAACGGGATGGCGATGATGGACGCGACGATGCTCGCGATGACCATGGCCAGCAGCTGGATGCCGAAGACGCGCCACCAGGAGCCGCGCACCAGCTTCACGGAGCGGCTCATCGACTTCACGATGCCCTGCTTCTCCAGCATCAGGGCCGGGGAGGCGAGGGAGAAGCGGATCATCAGCCAGAGGGACACGACGACCGCGCCCAGGCCGCCGAGGACGGTGAGCGCGGCGCCCGCGCCGCCTCCTCCGGCGACGGTCACGAGGATGCCGGGCAGGACGCCGACGGCGACGATGCCGAAGGCGATGAGCAGCAGCAGGAAGATGAGTCCGAACAGCTTGCCCACCTGCGGGCGGGCGTCGCGCCAGGCCTCGCCGGTGGTCACCGGCCTGCCGAGGACGGCGCGGCTGGTGACGGTGGTGAGCAGGGCGGTGGCGATGACCGTGCCGATCAGCGAGATCAGGGAGAGGACTCCGTAGCTGATCATGGTGTCGCCCATGGCGCGCATGAGTTCGTCGAAGGTGACGTTGGGGTCGTTGATGGTGTCGAAGGTGTCGTTCAGGAAGAAGCCCTGGAGCAGGACGACGACGACTTCGGTGAGGACGGCGACCGTGAGGGCGATGCCGAGGACCGTGCGCCAGTAGGCGCGCATGGTGGAGACGGCGCCGTCGAGGATCTCGCCGACGCCGAGCGGGCGCAGCGGGATGACGCCGGGCTTGGCCGCGGGGCGGGGGCCGCCCCAGCCGCCGCCCCAGGAGCCGTGGCCGCCGTAACCGCCGGCGGCGGGGGACGGTTGCCCCAGCCGGGGCCGGGCGGCGGCGGAGGCGGTGCCTGCCCGGGTGCCGGAGCGCCGGTGGGCGCGGACCACTGGGCCGGTGGCGGCTGCTCCTTGGACCACTTCGAGCCGTGGCCCTGCGGCTGGCCGGGCCGGTCCGCGGGCTGCTCGGAGCCCGGGCGGTCGGCGGGCCGGTCAGGGCCGGACTTGCCCGGCTCCTGTCCGTCGGACGGGGCGGATCCGGGCGAGGCCCAGCCCGGAGTGTCGTTCATCGTCGCTCCTTCACGGTGCCCGTCCGCGGGTCGCGGCGGCAGGTTGGCAGCCATCGTGCCATGGGGTGGTCATCTGCGGACCGGCCGCGGTATGGGCTGCGCACCTTCAATTGTCCGCCGGATTACGGGCAGACTGACGGCATGGCTGATCAGCACGTGCAATCCGGCGAGGACAAGCGGTCGACGGCGATACCGGTGATCCGTTGGGAGGAACCGCCCGAAGGCCCCGTCCTGGTCCTGCTCGACCAGACGAGGCTGCCCGCGGAGGAGGTCGAGCTCGTCTGTACGGATGCGCCGGTGCTGGTCGAGGCCATCCGTTCGCTCGCCGTGCGCGGTGCGCCGCTGCTCGGGATCGCGGGGGCCTACGGTGTCGCGCTGGCCGCCGCGCGGGGCTTCGACGTGGACGACGCGGCGGACGCGCTCGCGGGCGCCCGTCCCACCGCGGTGAACCTGGCGGTCGGGGTGCGCAGGGCACAGGACGCCTACCGGGCCGAGCTGGCCGGGAGCGGGGACGAGGGGAAAGCGGCCCGGGCGGCGCTGGCTGCCGCGCGGCAGCTGCACCGGGAGGACGCCGAGGCCAGTGCCCGGATGGCCGAACGCGGGCTGGCGCTGCTCGACGAGCTGCTGCCCGGCGGTGGGCACCGGATCCTGACGCACTGCAACACCGGTTCGCTGGTGTCGGGCGGTGAGGGCACGGCGTTCGCGGTGGCGCTGGCGGCGCACCGGGCGGGGAAGTTGCGGCGGCTGTGGGTGGACGAGACGCGTCCGCTGCTGCAGGGGGCGCGGCTGACGGCGTACGAGGCGGCGCGCAGCGGGATGGCGTACACCCTGCTGACGGACAACGCGGCGGGTTCGCTGTTCGCGGCCGGTGAGGTGGACGCGGTGCTGATCGGGGCGGACCGGATCGCGGCGGACGGGTCGGTGGCGAACAAGGTGGGCAGTTATCCGCTCGCGGTGCTGGCGCGGTACCACCATGTGCCGTTCGTCGTGGTGGCGCCGGTGACGACGGTGGACCCGGACACGCCGGACGGGGCGGCCATCGAGGTGGAGCAGCGGGCCGGGTTCGAGGTGACCGAGGTGAGCGCGCCGCAGGTGCCGGTGGCGGGGCCGGGCGGGGGGATACCGGTGGCGCCGCTGGGGACGCAGGCGTACAACCCGGCCTTCGATGTGACGCCGCCGGAGCTGGTGACGGCCATCGTGACGGAGGAGGGCGTGGTGTCGCCGGTGACCGCCGAGGCGCTGGCACAGGTGTGCGCCCGGTCGCGGGAGGTGACGGTCGGCTGACGGCGGGTGATCGCGGTGCGCCGGTGGCTGCTGTGGCGCGGGCCGCCGGGGTACCCGTCCGCCTCAAGATCGGTGGGCGAGGGCAGACAGTAGCGACCCCATACGACTATCGTCACAGGCCAGTGACCCTTCTCACCAGCGCCCCGGTCACTGTTACGAGAATGGGATGATGTCGTTTATGAAGGGACGAGTCCTTGTCGTCGACGACGACACCGCACTGGCCGAGATGCTCGGCATTGTGCTGCGTGGTGAAGGTTTTGAGCCGTCTTTCGTAGCCGACGGCGACAAGGCGCTGGCCGCTTTCCGTGAGACCAAGCCCGATCTGGTACTGCTCGACCTGATGCTGCCCGGACGGGACGGCATCGAGGTGTGCCGGCTGATCCGAGCCGAGTCGGGTGTACCGATCGTGATGCTCACGGCCAAGAGCGACACCGTCGATGTCGTCGTGGGCCTGGAGTCGGGCGCGGACGACTACATCGTGAAGCCGTTCAAGCCGAAGGAGCTGGTCGCCCGCATCCGGGCGCGGCTGCGGAGGTCCGAGGAGCCGGCGCCGGAGCAGCTCGCCATCGGTGACCTGGTCATCGATGTGGCCGGGCACTCGGTGAAGCGGGACGGGCAGTCGATCGCGCTGACGCCGCTGGAGTTCGACCTGCTGGTCGCGCTCGCGCGCAAGCCCTGGCAGGTGTTCACCCGCGAGGTGCTGCTGGAGCAGGTGTGGGGGTACCGGCACGCGGCGGACACCCGGTTGGTCAATGTCCATGTGCAGCGGCTGCGCTCCAAGGTCGAGAAAGACCCGGAGCGGCCGGAGATCGTGGTGACCGTCCGAGGTGTCGGATACAAGGCAGGGCCGAGCTGACATGTCCGGTGACAGTGCCGCTTCGGCGCCCGGCCGGTCCGGGGCACGCGGGGGGCGGCCTGTCGGCCGGGGGACGACAGGCTCCCGTTGGGGACGGTTCCTGGAGGGCGGGTTGCTCCAGGGAGGGGTCCAGGGAAGCCCCGTCCTGAGGTTGTTCATGCGCTGGGTGCGCCGTCCGCTGCTGCCCGTCATGCGGCTGTGGCGGCGCAACATCCAGCTCAAGGTCGTGGTGACGACCCTGCTGATGTCGCTGGGCGTGGTCCTGCTGCTGGGCTTCGTCGTGATCGGGCAGGTGCGCAACGGCCTGCTGGACGCGAAGGTGAAGGCCGCGCAGAGCCAGGCCACCGGTGGTTTCGCCGCGGCCAAGCAGGCCGCCGACGAGGAGTCGGCGTCCGGTGCGGGCGAGGGCGGCACGGGGGCCGACGGCCGCTCCGAGCAGAACGTCATCCAGTGGATGAGCGACCTGGTGCAGACCCTCGCCAGTGGTGGCCAGGGCGCCTTCGAGGTCGTGACGCTGCCCTCCGGCGGCGACAGCGGCAGCGGGCGCGGTCCGCGTGTCTCGAACTACGTCGACCCGGCGAGCGTGCCGGTGAACCTGCGGGAGCGGATCGACAGCGGTACCGGTGCGGCGCAGAGCTACACGCGGATCGTCTACAGCAACGGCAAGGAGTCGCAGCCCGCGCTGGTCATCGGCAAGCAGGTCAACGACCCCAACGGTGCCCCGTACCAGCTCTACTACCTCTTCCCGCTCACGCAGGAGGAGAAGTCGCTGAGCCTGGTCAGGAGCACGCTGGCGACGGCCGGGCTGTTCGTCGTCGTACTCCTCGGGGCGATCGCCTGGCTCGTGGTGCGGCAGGTCGTCACGCCGGTGCGGATGGCGGCCGGGATCGCCGAGCGGCTGTCCGCCGGGCGCCTCCAGGAACGTATGAAGGTCACCGGTGAGGACGACATCGCCCGGTTGGGCGAGGCGTTCAACAAGATGGCGCAGAACCTTCAGTTGAAGATCCAGCAGCTGGAGGACCTGTCGCGGATGCAGCGGCGGTTCGTGTCGGACGTGTCGCACGAGCTGCGGACGCCGCTGACGACCGTACGGATGGCCGCGGATGTCATTCATGAGGCGCGCGAGGACTTCGATCCGGTGACCGCGCGGTCGGCCGAGCTGCTCGCCGACCAGCTGGACCGGTTCGAGTCGCTGCTCGCGGATCTGCTGGAGATCAGCCGGTTCGACGCGGGCGCGGCGGCCCTGGAGGCCGAGCCGATCGATCTGCGGGAGGTCGTGCGCAGGGTGGTCACCGGCGCCGAGCCGCTCGCCGAGCGCAAGGGCACGACGATACGGGTGGTGGGCGACCAGCAGCCCGTGGTCGCCGAGGCCGACGCCCGGCGTGTGGAGCGGGTGCTGCGCAATCTCGTCGTCAACGCCGTGGAGCACGGCGAGGGCCGGGACGTCGTGGTCAAGCTGGCCGCGGCGGGCGGTGCGGTCGCGGTCGCGGTGCGCGACTACGGCGTCGGGCTCAAGCCCGGCGAGGCGACCCGCGTGTTCAGCCGCTTCTGGCGGGCCGACCCGGCACGCGCGCGTACCACCGGCGGTACGGGTCTGGGGCTGTCCATCGCCCTGGAGGACGCCCGGCTGCACGGTGGCTGGCTCCAGGCGTGGGGCGAGCCGGGCGGCGGCTCGCAGTTCCGGCTGACACTGCCGCGGACCGCGGACGAGCCGCTCAGGGGGTCCCCGATACCCCTGGAGCCGAAGGACTCACGCCGCAACCGCGGACTCGACGACGCCGGTCTCCCGCGCGGGGAGAAGAGCGCGACGGTCCCGGTGCAGCCGACGGGAGAGGGGACCGGTCTGCGCACGCGTGACCCGATCGGGCCGAGGCTGTCCGGGGCGGCCCCCACGGCCGACCCGACGGCGCTGCCGGGCAACGGCGCGCGCGTGGTGCCCCGGCCCGCCACGGTGCCGCGGCGACAGGAGGACGCGTCCGCCGGGGAGGGGGCGCGCGGTGAGGACGCCGGGTCCGCGGAGGGCCCGAGCAGGCAAGGGGAGGCATTTCGTGGGCGCTGACCGCGACGGGGGTACCCGGCGGCGGCCGAGGCGCGCGGTGGCGTTCGCCGCCTGCGGCGTCGTACTGCTGGCCGGGTGCGCCTCGATGCCCGACAGCGGGGATCTCAGCGGGGTGGACTCCACGCCGGGGCAGGACACCCTGGTGCAGGTGTTCGCGGTGCCGCCGCCGGAGGACGCCACGCCCACCCAGCTGGTGCAGGGCTTCCTGGAGGCGCTGACCAGTGACGATCCGAACTACGAGATGGCCAGCCAGTACCTGACCGAGGACGCGGCGAAGGCGTGGCGGCCCAAGGCGGGTACGACGGTCCTCGCGGACGGTCCGGACGCCTTCGAGGTGTCCAAGCAGCGGGGGCCGGAGGAGACCGGGGAGACGACGTTCGCGCTGAGCGGCACCAAGGTGGCCACGGTCGACGAGCAGCAGTCGTACGCCCCCGCGGAGGGCGGCTACGAGGCGCTGCTGCATCTGTCCCGGGACCCGAAGACCAAGCAGTGGCGCATCGACAAGCTGCCCCAGGGCGTGGTCATGGGGCAGGGCGACTTCGAGCGCAACTACACCGCGGTCAACAAGTACTTCTTCGCCTCGAACGGGGCGACCGGGAGCAGCCGTCAGCCGGCGGCGGTCGCCGATCCCGTCTATGTCCGTGAGCGCGTCGATCCGATGACGCAGATGGTGCGTTCCCTGCTGAAGGGACCCACCAGTCTGCTCAGGCCGGTCGTCCGGACGGCCTTCCCCACGGGCACCGCGCTGGCGAAGGGCGTCACCACGCTGATGCCCGACGAGCAGAACAAGCTGACCGTGCCGCTCAACGACAAGGCGGCCCGGGTCGGCTTGAACAAGTGCACGGAGATGGCGGCCCAGCTGCTGTTCACCCTGCGCAGCCTCTCGCCGTCGATCGAGGAGGTGGCGCTGGAGTCCGGTGACCGCCAGCTGTGCTCGCTGACCGAGGGACCCGAGGCCGCGGCCGCGCGGGGGGTCACGGAGCAGGCCGAGCACCTGTACTTCATCGACGAGGAGCACCGGCTCGTGCGGATGGCGGCCCAGGAGGGCTCGCGGACGCCGGAGGCGGTGCCGGGCGCGCTGGGCGAGGGGCAGACGCAGCTGCGGGCCGCGGCCGTCTCCCGGGACGAGCAGATGGGCGCCGGAGTCAGCCGGGACGGCAAGCAGCTGTTCGTCGGCTCGCTGGTGTCGGGCGGGTCGCTCGGCGAGCCCGTGCTGCGCAGTGCGGGCAAGTCGGAGGGCGACCGGCTGACGACGCCGAGCTGGGACGCGCAGCACAACCTGTGGATCGCCGACCGCAACCCCGACGACCCGAGGCTGCTCCTGCTGGAGAACGGCGCGGGCAAGCCCCTTGAGGTGCGCACGCCGGGGCTGGACGGGCGGATCGAGTCGGTGCGGGTGGCCGCGGACGGCGTGCGGATCGCGCTCGTGGTGGCCAAGGGCGACACGTCGTCCCTGTACATCGGGCGCATCGAGCGGGAGGCGAAGCCCGGGGAGGACCGGCCGATCGTCTCGGTGATGGAACTGCGGTCGGCGACGCCGGGCCTGGAGGAGGTCACCACCGTGTCCTGGGCGGGCGACAGCCGGCTCGTGGTGGTCGGGCGCGAGCCCAACGGAGTCCAGACCCTGCGGTACGTCCAGGCCGACGGCTCCACTCCGGAGGGGCCGGCGCCCGCCGCGCTGACCGGCGTGAAGGCGATCGCGGCGACCGAGAACGACCAGGTTCCGCTGGTGGCCTACTCGGAGGATGGCATCGTGCGGCTCCATTCGGGCGGGCAGTGGCAGAAGGTCGTGACGGACGGGACGGCGCCGGTCTATCCGGGGTGAGTGGCCCGGCCGTGTCCTGGCCGGTGTGAGCGGCTGTCTCCGTTGGGGGCAGCCGTTTTCGCATGTCGGAAAGGGTGCTGGAAAGGGTGGGGGAGGCCGTGGCGCGGTAGTGCGGCTGTTGCGGCGGAGTTATCCACAGGTGGTTTTCCACAGGGGTGGCCGGTGCGCGGACCGGGATGCACAGTGGTGGACATGCGGCGGTGGTGGCGTGACCTCACGGATCTGGTGCTGCCGTCCGAGTGCGGCGGCTGCGGAAGGCCTCGTACGGTGCTGTGCCCGAGGTGCCGTACGGCGTTGAGCGGGGCCGGGCCGTGCCGGGTGCGGCCCGATCCGGAGCCGCTCGGGCTGCCGGTCGTGCACGCGGCCGCACGGTACGCGGACCAGGTCCGTGCCGCCCTGCTGGCCCACAAGGAGCGCGGCGCCCTGGCGCTGGCGGCACCGCTCGGCGTGGCGCTGGCGGGGCCGTACGGGCGGGGCTGGCCGCGGATGGTGGTACGGGCGCCCGCACGGGTGGTGGTGCGGTGCTGCTGGTGCCTGTGCCGTCGGCGCGCGGGGCCGTGCGGGCCCGGGGGCATGATCCGGCGCGGCGGATCGCGCTCACGGCGGCGGCCGAGCTGCGGCGCACCGGCACCCCGGCGCGGGTGCTCGCCGCGCTGCGTCAGCGGCGGGCCGTGGCCGACCAGTCGGGCCTCAACTCCCGGCAGCGGCAGGACAATCTGGCCGGCGCGCTGGTGGTCGTGCCGCACGCGCGGCTGCTGCTGGGTGAGGGGCAGGTGGTGCTGGTCGACGATCTGATGACCACCGGTGCCTCGCTGGCGGAGGCGGCGCGCGCGGTGCGGCTGACGGGGAGCGCCTCGGTGGCAGAGGCGGTGTGCGGGGTGGATGGTCGGGAAAGGACAGGGGAAGTGGGTACGCGAGTAACTGTGGAGGCAGCGGTGCGAAGGTACGGGGTGCCGGTGGAGGCGGCCCAGGCGGGCCGTATCCGGGCAGGTGACGGGCTCCGCGCGGCGGTCGTCGCGGCTTCTCCGGATGCTTTCGAAATAAACCGGAACTGACGCCTGACTTGCATCGTTGCAGGTTATGAGAGGGCCAATTCACCTGAACGGAGGTACGCCGCGGTAGAGGGTGACGACATCCGTCCGGGCGAGATATGTTCGGTTGTGAGAGAAAGGCGCAGGCCATCCCTCTCATATCTGAATGCCGTGCTGCGGGTTTTCGTATTCACCCGAGCCGGCGGGGTGGAGATCTTGCCCGCGGGGGAGGAGGAGGTGGAAGTCACCGAGTCCGAGGTTCCGGGGTTCACCGGAACCTGGTGCAAAAGGGAGATGCTCCGCCGTTGGAGCGGAGCGATCCGGGAACGGAGTTCTGCGTGGACATCGTCGTCAAGGGCCGCAAGACCGAGGTGCCCGAGCGGTTCCGCAAGCACGTGGCCGAGAAGCTGAAGCTGGAGAAGATCCAGAAGCTCGATGGCAAGGTGATCAGCCTCGACGTCGAGGTGTCCAAGGAGCCCAACCCCCGACAGGCCGACCGCTCGGACCGAGTGGAGATCACGCTCCGCTCCCGCGGTCCGGTGATCAGGGCGGAGGCGTCGGCCAGCGACCCGTACGCGGCGCTGGACCTGGCGGCGGAGAAGCTTGACGCACGACTGCGCAAGCAGCACGACAAGCGCTACTCGCGCCGGGGCGCACGACGGCTCACGGCAGCCGAGGTCCCCGACCACGTGCCGGGCGCGGCGACGCTCAACGGGAACGGCCACACCTTCCAGGAGGAAGAGCCGGACGGCGTTCCCACCAAGAAGATCGGCTCGCTGGAAGTGAAGGGCGAAGGCCCTCTCGTCGTACGCGAGAAGACACACGTCGCCTCCCCGATGTCCCTCGACCAGGCTCTCTACGAGATGGAGCTGGTCGGGCACGACTTCTATCTGTTCATCGACTCCGAGACCAAGGAACCGAGTGTCGTCTACCGGCGGCACGCCTACGACTACGGCGTGATCCACCTCAACACCGACCCGATGGTCGCTGAGGGGGACAACCAGGCGGCCGGTGGCACGCTGGGCGGCTGATCCGCCCGGCTGACGAGCAAGCGGGTGCCCCTGGAGCGCGCGTGCGCCCCCAGGGGCACCGGTGTGCGACCCCTTCGCGCCCCGCTCTGTCACCCCGGTGGCGTCCGGGCATGAAATCATGGCCGCACCGGCCCAACCGGTGGGCCGCTGCCTTGGGTTGGCGATGGCACCTGACCAGCCACAGCCTTCAGGGGGAGGAACGATGGCGGACACCTTCGGACCGATGCGGGACGAGGACGCCGACGACGTCGTCGGCATGGGCCCGGACACGGGCTCCTCACGCAAGGAGCCGATCAGAGTCCTCGTCGTGGACGACCACGCCCTCTTCCGCCGTGGACTGGAGATCGTGCTCGCCGCCGAGGAGGACATCCAGGTCGTCGGTGAGGCCGGGGACGGCGCGGAGGCCGTCGACAAGGCCGCCGATCTGCTGCCCGACATCGTGCTGATGGATGTCCGGATGCCGAAGCGGGGCGGGATCGAGGCCTGCACCTCCATCAAGGAGGTGGCACCCAGCGCGAAGATCATCATGCTGACGATCAGCGACGAGGAGGCCGACCTCTACGACGCGATCAAGGCGGGGGCGACGGGTTATCTCCTGAAGGAGATCTCCACCGACGAGGTGGCCACCGCGATTCGCGCGGTGGCCGACGGGCAGTCGCAGATCAGCCCGTCCATGGCGTCGAAGCTGCTGACCGAGTTCAAGTCGATGATCCAGCGGACCGACGAGCGGCGGCTGGTTCCGGCGCCGCGGCTGACGGACCGTGAGCTGGAGGTGCTCAAGCTGGTCGCCACGGGGATGAACAACCGCGATATCGCCAAGGAGTTGTTCATCTCCGAGAACACCGTGAAGAACCATGTGCGCAACATCCTGGAGAAGCTGCAGTTGCACTCCAGGATGGAGGCCGTGGTCTACGCGATGCGGGAGAAGATCCTGGAGATCCGGTAGGCCCCTCGTCTCCCGGGCGGGTGGATCAGGACAGCAGGGCGTTGACCGCCTGGGTCAGGGGCTCGCGCAGTTCCGGCGCGTCCACCCGCTCCACGCGGACGTTCGTGCAGTCCACCCAGCTCGCTGCCTCCAGCAGGGCCTGGGCCGTGGCCGGGACCGCCTTCTTGTTCTCCAGCGTGACCTGCTTGGCGACCAGGGTGCGGCCCTCACGGGCCGGGTCCACTCGGCCGACCAGACGGCCGCCGGCCAGGACGGGCATCGCGAAGTAGCCGTACACGCGCTTCTGCTTGGGGACGTAGGCCTCCAGGCGGTGGGTGAAGCCGAAGATCCGCTCGGTGCGCGCCCGTTCCCAGATCAGGGAGTCGAACGGGGAGAGCAGGGTCGTACGGTGCCGGCCGCGGGGCGGTGTGGCCAGGGCCGCCGGGTCGGCCCAGGCGGGTTTGGCCCAGCCCTCCACCGTGACCGGGACCAGGCCGGAGTCGGCGATCACCGCGTCGACCTGCTCGCCCTTCAGGCGGTGGTAGTCGGCGATGTCCGCGCGCGTGCCGACGCCGAGGGACTGGCCCGCCAGGCGGACCAGGCGGCGCAGGCACTCGGTGTCGTCCAGCTGGTCGTGCAGGAGGTCGCTGGGGATCGCGCGCTCCGCCAGGTCGTAGACGCGCTTCCAGCCGCGGCGCTCCACGCAGACGACCTCGCCGTACATCAGGGCACGTTCCACGGCGACCTTGGAGCCGGACCAGTCCCACCAGTCGTTGGTCTTCTTCGCGCCGCCCAACTCCGTGGCGGTGAGGGGGCCTTCGATGGTGAGCTGCTTGATCACCTGGTCGTAGGCGCCGTCGGGGAGTTCGTGGCCCCACATGGGGCGGTTGCGGTACGCGCGGCGGCGGAAGGCGAAGTGGGGCCACTCCTCGACGGGGAGGATGCAGGCGGCGTGGGACCAGTACTCGAAGGCGTGGGTGTCCTTCCAGTACGCCTGCTCGACCGTGGTGCGGCCCACCGCGCCCAGGCGGGCGTACGGGATGAGCTCGTGGGAGCGGGCGAGGACCGAGATGGTGTCGAGCTGGACGGCGCCGAGGTGGCGGAGGATGCCGCGGACGCCGGACTTTCGGTCGGGGGCGCCCAGGAAGCCCTGGGCGCGGAGGGCGATGCGGCGGGCCTCGTCCGCCGAGAGTTCGGTGGGGCGCGGGGTGGTCATGGCTCGCACGATAAGGGGTGGGTGTGACAGCGGGGGCTGAGCTGGGGGTTTGTGCGGGGACGCTGGCCGCGGGGGGTGCGGTGGGGGCGGGTGTCGCTTGCCGCGCTTGCGGGGTGCCGCTGCGCCCACCCGTGCCGCCCTGCGGCACGACTGCCCGCAGCTATGTGGGTTGGGTGGTGCCGGTGTCTGCGGCTATGTGGGTTTCAGGGTGTAGCCGCGGCCCGCGGCTATGTGGGTTGGGTGGTGCCGGTGCCTGCGGCTGCGTGGGTTACGGATGCTTTGCCGGGAGGTATGGGGCTGTTGAGGGGAGGCCCAGGTCTGAGGGGAGTAGGGAGGCTGTCCAGCAGTCTCGGCGGGTGCCCTTGTTGTTGAGGCCGGAGCGTTGGGTGCCCTCGTGGGTGAAGCCGGCCCGGGTGGCTACCGCGCGGGAGGCGTGGTTGCCGACTTCGGCCCGCCATTCGATCCGGTCGATGGAGGCGTGACTGAAGGCCCAGCGGCAGGCGGTGAGGACCGCCTCGGTGGTGTAGCCCCTGCCGCGGTGCTCCTTCGCCGTCCAGAAGCCGACCTCCGCGACACCCAGGGCGCGCATCGTCAGGCCCAGCATGCCCGCCAGTTCCTCACCCTCGCGGAGGAAGACGCCGAAGGTGAACATCGAGCCGTCCGCCCAGCCGTCGGGGACGAGTTGCTCGGTGAAGCTCCGGGCGTGCTCGGGGAGATAGGGCGAGGGAATCGTGGTCCAGCGCAGGATGTCGGGGTCCTGGACGGCCCGGAACACGGCATCGGTGTCGTGCGGGCCGACCGTGCGCAACAGAAGGCGGTCGGTGGTCAGCGTCACGGGGTCCATCGGCCGATTCTGCTGGGACCGCGTTCGGGGCGCCACATATTTGCGGTGGGTGATCAGGCGATCACAATTCGCGCAATTCGTCTGCCGTGTGCGGCACTATCCGCCGACCCCGCCCGTTGTGCATTGCGAGGAGATGTGAAGCAGCGGACGTTCGCCGTATCGGCAGACCTCCCGGCGCGGTGGGGTCCTCGCATACGATGGCCGTTGCTCAGTCAAGTCAAATGGAAACCGACCGTCCCAGGCCCGACCGGCAAGGAGACCAACCCCCGTGTCCGTCCTCTCGAAGATCATGCGTGCAGGCGAAGGCAAGATCCTGCGCAAGCTGCACCGCATCGCGGACCAGGTCAACTCCATCGAAGAGGACTTCGTGGACCTCTCCGACGCCGAGCTGCGGGCCCTCACCGAGGAGTACAAGCAGCGCTACGCCGACGGTGAGACCCTCGACGACCTTCTTCCGGAGGCGTTCGCCACCGTCCGCGAGGCCGCCAAGCGCGTCCTCGGCCAGCGTCACTACGACGTGCAGATCATGGGTGGCGCGGCCCTGCACCTCGGCTACGTCGCCGAGATGAAGACCGGTGAGGGCAAGACGCTCGTCGGCACCCTGCCCGCGTACCTGAACGCTCTGGCCGGCAAGGGCGTTCACCTCATCACGGTCAACGACTACCTGGCCGAGCGCGACTCCGAGATGATGGGTCGCGTCCACAAGTTCCTGGGTCTGAGCGTCGGCTGCATCCTCGCCAACATGACGCCGGCCCAGCGCCGCGAGCAGTACGCGTGCGACATCACCTACGGCACGAACAACGAGTTCGGCTTCGACTACCTGCGCGACAACATGGCGTGGTCCAAGGACGAGCTCGTCCAGCGCGGCCACAACTTCGCCATCGTCGACGAGGTCGACTCCATCCTGGTCGACGAGGCCCGTACGCCGCTGATCATCTCCGGCCCGGCCGACCAGGCCACCAAGTGGTACGGCGACTTCGCCAAGCTGGTCACCCGCCTCAAGCGCGGTGAGCCGGGCAACCCGCTCAAGGGCATCGAGGAGACCGGCGACTACGAGGTCGACGAGAAGAAGCGCACCGTCGCCATCCACGAGTCCGGTGTCGCCAAGGTCGAGGACTGGCTCGGCATCGACAACCTCTACGAGTCGGTGAACACCCCGCTGGTGGGCTACCTGAACAACGCCATCAAGGCCAAGGAGCTCTTCAAGCGGGACAAGGACTACGTCGTCATCGACGGCGAGGTCATGATCGTCGACGAGCACACCGGCCGTATCCTCGCCGGCCGCCGCTACAACGAGGGCATGCACCAGGCGATCGAGGCGAAGGAAGGGGTGCCGATCAAGGACGAGAACCAGACGCTCGCCACGATCACCCTGCAGAACTTCTTCCGCCTCTACAAGCGCTACGACCACAAGGGCAAGGAATACCCGGGTCTGTGCGGCATGACCGGTACGGCCATGACCGAGGCCGCCGAGTTCCACCAGATCTACAAGCTCGGCGTGGTCCCGATCCCGACGAACCGGCCGATGGTCCGCAAGGACCAGTCGGACCTCATCTACCGCACCGAGGTCGCCAAGTTCGAGGCCGTCGTCGACGACATCGAGGAGAAGCACCGCAAGGGCCAGCCGATCCTCGTCGGCACCACCTCGGTCGAGAAGTCCGAGTACCTCTCGCAGCAGCTCAGCAAGCGCGGCATCCAGCACGAGGTGCTGAACGCCAAGCAGCACGACCGTGAGGCGCAGATCGTCGCCCAGGCCGGCCGCAAGGGCGCCGTCACCGTGGCCACCAACATGGCCGGCCGTGGTACGGACATCAAGCTCGGCGGCAACCCCGAGGACCTCGCCGAGGCGGAGCTGCGCCAGCGCGGCCTCGACCCCGAGGAGCACATCGAGGAGTGGGCCGCGGCCCTTCCGGAGGCCCTCAAGCGTGCCGAGGCCGCGGTGAAGGCCGAGAAGGAAGAGGTCGAGGCGCTCGGCGGTCTGTACGTGCTGGGTACCGAGCGGCACGAGTCGCGCCGTATCGACAACCAGCTGCGCGGTCGTTCCGGCCGTCAGGGCGACCCGGGCGAGTCCCGCTTCTACCTCTCGCTCGGCGACGACCTGATGCGGCTGTTCAAGGCGCAGATGGTCGAGCGCGTGATGTCGATGGCGAACGTCCCGGACGACGTGCCGATCGAGAACAAGATGGTCACGCGCGCGATCGCGTCCGCGCAGTCCCAGGTCGAGCAGCAGAACTTCGAGACACGCAAGAACGTCCTGAAGTACGACGAGGTCCTCAACCGCCAGCGTGAGGTCATCTACGGCGAGCGCCGCCGCGTCCTGGAGGGCGAGGACCTGCACGAGCAGATCCAGCACTTCATGGACGACACCATCGACGCGTACATCAGCGCCGAGACGGCCGAGGGCTTCGCCGAGGAGTGGGACCTGGACCGGCTGTGGGGCGCCTTCAAGCAGCTCTACCCGGTGAAGGTGACCATCGAGGAGCTGGAGGAGGCCGCCGGTGACCGCGCGGGTCTGACCGCCGAGTTCATCGCGGAGTCCATCAAGGAGGACATCCACGCCCAGTACGAGGCGCGCGAGGCGCAGCTCGGCTCCGAGATCATGCGTGAGCTGGAGCGCCGGGTCGTGCTGTCGGTGCTGGACCGCAAGTGGCGCGAGCACCTCTACGAGATGGACTACCTCCAGGAGGGCATCGGCCTGCGCGCGATGGCGCAGAAGGACCCGCTGGTGGAGTACCAGCGCGAGGGCTTCGACATGTTCACCGCCATGATGGAGGGCATCAAGGAGGAGTCCGTCGGCTACCTGTTCAACCTGGAGGTCCAGGTCGAGCAGCAGGTCGAGGAGGTCCCGGTCGAGGACGCCAAGCCCTCGATGGAGAAGGGTCCGCAGGACGCGGTTCCGGCGCAGGCTGGCTCGCGCCCGGAGATCCGCGCCAAGGGCCTCGAAGCCCCGCAGCGGCGCAACCTGCACCTGACGGCGCCGACCGTGGACGGCGCGGGCGGCACCATCGAGAGCGACTGGACGGACGACGAGGAGCCGGTGCGTTCGGAGGCGGACGGCCTCACCCGCGCGGAGCGGCGCAAGCAGTCGCGCGGCCGGCGTCGCAGGAAGTAGGGCGCGGCAGCGGCGGACGCCCATGTGGGAGGGCCGGTCACCCGAGGGGGTGGCCGGCCCTTCGGCGTGCGTGGGGGCCCGGCCGTACGGCGGTTTCAGTCGCCCTGTGTGCGGGGGCGGGCGGGGCCGCCCAGTTCCACCGCTGTGCAGCGCCAGCGCAGGTCGGTTCCCTGTTCCAGGCGGAAGGCCATGGCGCGCAGCCGGTCACCGGCGCTGATGCGCGCGAAGACCTCCAGGGCGCCGGGGGAGGGGACGTAGTAACCGATGTCCCGGACGACCGGGCGGGCGCCGTGGTGGGTGCGCAGGGGGCCGCGTTCGGCGAGCCAGGCGAGGTCGTCGTAGGCGCGGCCCGCGGTGTACCGGAGCATGTAGTGCACGGGCCGCTGTCCGGTCAGGACGGCGAGGAGCCGGTCGGCGAAGAGGTCGGTGGGGCGGGGCTGCGGCACGGCCGGGGAGACGGGGCGGCGCGGCGTCTGGGGCGGCACCTGGACGGCCGTACGGCGGGCCGGGGCGGTGGCTGTGGGCGGCCGGGTGTCGCGGGGCCTGGTGGCGTGCAGGGTGCGGGACGGGCCGGCGCCGGGACGGCGGGTGTCACGGCGGCCGGGCGGGCGGGCGCCGGGGTGGTTGCGTGCCCTCGTCATGACCTTGTTCATGGGTGCCCCCGATGAGTGGGCCCGGAAGTACCGGGAAGTAACTTCGTGGTCGGTGATCTTGTACGGCCTCGGAGCGCGGCCTTCAAGCAAGTGCCGGGGGCGGTCGGGGGGCCGGGAAAGTTCACTTATCCGGATGACTTCGGGGGCGCTCGGGGCCGGGATTTCGGGGGTGGGGCAGGTGAATTTCCGGACGCGTGTTGCCGCTCGCGAGGGTGTGGGCGGGGACTCGAAAGGGGACGCCCGCACGTATCCTGAAGGCCCTTCGGGAGACGCGGGAACGCCCGCTCCCGGGGCTGTTTGCGGAGCCTCCGACCACGAAAGCGGCCAGCCATGCGCGTCTACGTCCCCCTGACCCTTCCCGGTCTCGCCGAGGCGTACAAGGCGGGCGAACTGGGGGGTGAGGTGCTCGCCGCCTACGCCGTGACGCCCGCGCTGCGGGAGTGGTACCTCTCCGACGACATCGAGGAGCTGGAGTACGCGGCGCTGAACCGGGCCGCGCTGGCCTCGCTGCGGCGGCTGGCCGAGGACTCCGGGGCGGCGCGGCGCCGGGTCGTGGTGGCCGTCGACGTCGCCGACAAGGCCGCCACGGTCGACCCCGACCGGGGTCTTGAGCCGTCCGCGCTGGGTGAGGTGCGGGTCGCGGGGCCCGTGCCGCTGGGCAAGGTGGCCTCGGTGCACGTCGACGGCGGGGACGCGGAGGCGGACGTGACCGCGGCGGTGCAGGCGCTGGCGGCGGCGGACGCGGGGGACGACGACGCGCAGTTCGTCGTGGACGGGGCGGAGGACCACGAGCTGCTGTGGTTCGCGACGCAGGAGATTCCGAATCTGGTGGGGCTCGGGGGGTGAGAGCCCTTCCCCGCTGCCTGTCGCTTTCCCCTTCTGACCTGCGGGTCTCATGATTGTCAGCGGCGGCGGGTACGGTCTTTGGCATGGGGAAGCGAGCTGGGGCGCACATTGTCTGGGACTGGAACGGGACGCTGTTCCACGACAATGACGCCATCATCGGGGCGACGAACGCGGCCTTCGCCGAGCTGGGGCTTGAGCCGATCACGCTGGAGAAGTACCGGGCGCTGTACTGCGTGCCGGTGCCGAAGTTCTACGAGCGGCTGCTGGGGCGGCTGCCGACCGATGCCGAGTGGGAGGTCATGGACGCGACCTTCCACCGGCACTACGCCGAGCACCGGGTGCGCTGCGGGCTGACCGTGGGGGCGGCCGAGTTGCTCGCGGGGTGGGGAGCGGCGGGGCGGAGCCAGTCCCTGCTGAGCATGTACACGCATGACGAGCTGGTGCCGTTGGTGCGGGGGTTCGGGATCGAGCCGCACTTCATACGGGTGGACGGGCGGACCGGACCCTCCGGGGGCAGCAAGGCCGAGCACATGGTGCGCCACCTCGGGGCGCTGGGCGGGGTGGACCCGGAGCGGACCGTGGTGATCGGGGACGCGGCCGATGACGCGGTGGCGGCGTTGCATGTGGGGGCGCGGGCCGTGCTGTACACCGGGGGGTCGCACAGTCGGGCCAGTCTGGAGGGGGTGGGGGTGCCGGTGGTGGACTCTCTGGCGGAGGCGGTTGCGGTGGCGGAGCGGTTGGCGGCGTAGGGCTTCGCTGGGGGGTGTTTCTACGTCACCGGTGCCTTTGCCCTGAGGACCGTCAGGAACTCGCGCATCCAGGCGCTGTGGTCGGGCCAGGCCCGGGAGGAGACGAGGGTGCCGTCCACCACCGCCTCGGTGTCCTGGAAGGTGGCGCCGGCCTGTTGCATGTCCAGTTCCAGGGCGGGGTACGCCGTGACGCGGCGGCCTCGTAGGCCGTCGATGGCCGCCGTGAGCAGGGGGCCGTGGCAGATTTGGGCGATGGGTTTGTCGGCGTCGAAGAAGGACTTCAGGATCTTGCGGAGTTCGGGGTCGTTGCGGAGGTATTCGGGGGCTCGGCCGCCGGGGATCACTACGGCGGCGTAATCGGTGGGGGTGACTTCGTCGAAGGCCAGGTCTGCGGGCCAGGTGTAGCCGGGTTTCTCGGTGTAGGTGTCGAAGCCGGGTTCGAAGTCGTGGACGACGAACCGGAGCGTTTTGCGGGTGGGGGCGGCGATGTGGACCTCGTAGCCCTCTTCGCGGAGGCGTTGGTAGGGGTACAGGACCTCTAGTGACTCTGCGGCGTCGCCGGTGACGATGAGGATTTTCGCTGTCATGTCGGCTCCTGTTGTGTTGCCGGGGACTGCGATTTCTGGGCCTCTCCTGGCCACCGTGCCTCGGTTGGTACTGGTTGCCAAGAGGGCCTGCGGCCAGGGTGCCACCGTTCGCCTCGGCTCGCGTGGGGGTGGGTTTCGCTCGCCCGCGCTTGCGGGGTGCCTCCCCCAGAGGGGGACCCCCAGCCCACCCGTGCCGCCTGGGGGGTCCCCCTCTGGGGGAGGCACGACTGCCCGCAGCTACACACATACGCCCCCGTCGTACTGTGCAGAACGTCAAACTTCTACCCCCGGTTTTGTACACATACGGCTCATGACGGGGCACCGGTAATCAGCGATAGCCTTGTGGCGTGATCAGCGCGATAGCTCGCGGGGACATCGTGGTCCCTGCCCTGCGCCCGGTGAGCACGGATGACATCCGTGGCCGGGTGGCGGTCGCTGGTCTTCGCGGGCGGGGTGGGGACAAGAGGGTCCCCACGATGGCGCGCAACCCCTCGGTGACGGCAATGCGGAGAGCAGAGTCACACCCGTCGGGCGCGGCGATTTTGGCTGATATCCCCCCGCTCATCTCATCTCGCGGCATAGCGTCGAAGCAGACCGGACACCCCGCGTCGCGACGTTACGTCGAAGAGGGCGAGACCGAACTTCTTTCTACGTCACGCAACGGCGCGCGACAGGAGCCAGAGGACAATGCAGACCAAGCTGGACGAAGCCAAGGCCGAGCTGCTCGAAAGGGCCGCCCGGGTAGCTGAGAACAGCCCGGTCGGGGGGCACCTACCGACTGGGACCACGGGCGAAGGCACCCCGGACCGGGACACCGTGCTCTCGTTCCTCCAGCGTTACTACCTGCACACCGCCCCGGAGGACCTCACCGACCGCGACCCGGTCGACGTCTTCGGAGCCGCCTTCTCGCACTACCGGCTGGCCGAGGCCCGCCCGCAGGGCACGGCCAATGTGCGGGTCCACACGCCGACGGTGGAGGAGAACGGCTGGACCTGCAGCCACTCCGTCGTCGAGGTCGTCACCGACGACATGCCCTTCCTGGTCGACTCCGTCACCAACGAGCTGACCCGCCAGGGCCGCGGGATCCACGTCGTCATCCACCCCCAGGTCGTCGTCCGCCGCGACGTCACCGGCAAGCTCGTCGAGGTGCTCAGCGACCCGCCCGCCGCGGACGAGCGCCCGCACGACGCGCTCACCGAGTCCTGGATCCACGTGGAGATCGACCGCGAGACCGACCGCGCCGACCTCAAGCAGATCACCGCCGACCTGCTGCGCGTCCTGTCCGACGTCCGCGAGGCCGTCGAGGACTGGGAGAAGATGCGGGAAGCGGCGATGCGCCTGTCCAAGGGCCTGGCCGACGAGCCGATCCCCGGCGACCTGCCCGGACCGGAGGTCGAGGAGGCCCGCGAGCTGCTCCAGTGGCTGGCCGCCGACCACTTCACCTTCCTCGGCTACCGCGAGTACGAGCTGCGCGCGGACGACTCGCTCGCCGCCGTCCCCGGCACCGGGCTCGGCATACTGCGCTCGGACCCGCACCACTCCGGCCAGGACGCCCACCCCGTCAGCCCCTCCTTCGAGCGGCTGCCCGCCGACGCCCGCGCCAAGGCCCGCGAGCACAAGCTGCTGGTGCTGACCAAGGCCAACAGCCGCGCCACCGTGCACCGGCCCTCGTACCTGGACTACATCGGCGTCAAGAAGTTCGACAAGGACGGCAACGTCATCGGGGAGCGCCGCTTCCTCGGCCTGTTCTCCTCCGCCGCCTACACCGAGTCCGTCCGCCGCGTCCCGGTCATCCGGCGCAAGGTCCAGGACGTCCTCAAGCGCGCCGGGTTCTCGCCCAACAGCCACGACGGCCGCGACCTGCTGCAGATCCTGGAGACCTACCCGCGCGACGAGCTGTTCCAGACGCCCGTCGCCGAGCTCCAGGCGATCGTCACCAGCGTGCTCTACCTCCAGGAGCGCCGCCGGCTGCGCCTGTACCTGCGCCAGGACGAGTACGGCCGCTACTACTCGGCCCTCGTCTACCTGCCGCGCGACCGCTACACCACCGGCGTCCGGCTGCGGATCATCGACATCCTGAAGGAGGAGCTCGGCGGCATCAGCGTCGACTTCACCGCCTGGAACACCGAGTCGATCCTGTCCCGGCTGCACTTCGTGGTCCGGGTCCCGCAGGGCACCGAGCTGCCGCAGCTCAACGACCAGGACAAGGAGCGCATCGAGGCCCGCCTGGTCGAGGCCGCCCGCTCCTGGGCCGACGGCTTCGCCGACGCCCTCAACGCCGAACTCGGCGAGGAGCGCGCCGCGGAACTGCTGCGCCGCTACGGCAACGCCTTCCCCGAGGGCTACAAGGCCGACCACACCCCGCGCTCGGCCGTCTCCGACCTGGTCCACATCGAGCAGCTCACCGACGAGCACAACTTCTCGCTGAGCCTGTACGAGCCGGTCGGCGCCGCCCCCGAGGAGCGCCGCTTCAAGATCTACCGCAAGGGCGCGGCCATCTCGCTGTCCGCCGTCCTGCCGGTGCTCAACCGGCTCGGCGTCGAGGTCATCGACGAGCGGCCCTACGAACTGCGCTGCTCGGACCGTACGACGGCGTGGATCTACGACTTCGGCCTCCGGATGCCGAAGGCCCCCAACGGCAGCGTCGACTACGCCGGTGACGACGCCCGCGAGCGGATCCAGGACGCCTTCGCCGCGACCTGGACCGGACAGGCCGAGAACGACGGGTTCAACGCCCTCGTGCTGAGCGCCGGGCTGACCTGGCGGCAGGCGATGGTGCTGCGCGCGTACGCCAAGTACCTGCGCCAGGCCGGGTCGACCTTCAGCCAGGACTACATGGAGGACACCCTCCGCAACAACGTCCACACCACCCGGCTGCTGGTCTCGCTGTTCGAGGCGCGGATGTCGCCGGACCGCCAGCGCGCGGGCCGCGAGATCGTCGACGCCCTCCTCGAAGAGGTCGACGCCGCGCTGGACCAGGTGGCGAGCCTGGACGAGGACCGCATCCTGCGTTCCTTCCTCACCGTCATCAAGGCGACCCTGCGCACCAACTTCTTCCAGGAGGCCGCGGGCGGCAAGCCGCACGACTACGTCTCCATGAAGTTCGACCCGCAGGCCATCCCGGACCTGCCGGCGCCGCGTCCGGCGTACGAGATCTGGGTGTACTCGCCGCGGGTGGAAGGTGTGCACCTCAGGTTCGGCAAGGTCGCCCGCGGTGGTCTGCGCTGGTCCGACCGGCGGGAGGACTTCCGTACCGAGATCCTCGGCCTGGTCAAGGCGCAGATGGTGAAGAACACCGTCATCGTGCCGGTCGGCGCCAAGGGCGGGTTCGTCGCCAAGCAGCTCCCGGACCCGTCCGTGGACCGGGACGCCTGGCTGGCCGAGGGCATCGCCTCCTACAAGACGTTCATCTCGGCGCTGCTGGACATCACCGACAACATGGTCGGCGGCGAGGTCGTGCCCCCGGCCGACGTGGTCCGGCACGACGAGGACGACACCTACCTGGTGGTCGCCGCCGACAAGGGCACCGCGACCTTCTCCGACATCGCCAACGAGGTCGCCGAGAGCTACAACTTCTGGCTCGGTGACGCCTTCGCCTCCGGTGGCTCGGCCGGCTACGACCACAAGGGCATGGGCATCACCGCCCGTGGCGCCTGGGAGTCCGTCAAGCGGCACTTCCGGGAGCTGGGCGTGGACACCCAGTCCGAGGACTTCACGGTCGTCGGCATCGGTGACATGTCCGGTGACGTGTTCGGCAACGGCATGCTGCTCAGCGAGCACATCCGCCTGGTCGCCGCCTTCGACCACCGGCACATCTTCATCGACCCGAACCCGGACGCGGCCACCGGCTACGCCGAGCGCCGCCGCCTGTTCGAGCTGCCCCGCTCCAGCTGGGCCGACTACAACACCGACCTGATCTCGGCCGGAGGCGGCGTCTTCCCGCGTACGGCCAAGGCGATCCCGGTCAACGCCCACATCCGCGAGGCCCTCGGTATCGAGGAGAAGGTGTCGAAGATGACGCCGGCCGAGCTGATGAAGGCGATCCTCAAGGCGCAGGTCGACCTGCTCTGGAACGGCGGCATCGGCACCTACGTCAAGGCCAGCACCGAGTCGCACGCCGACGTCGGCGACAAGGCCAACGACGCCATCCGTGTCGACGGCGCCGACCTGCGCGTCCAGGTCGTCGGCGAGGGCGGCAACCTGGGGCTGACCCAGCTCGGCCGGATCGAGTTCGCCCGGCACGGCGGCAAGATCAACACCGATGCCATCGACAACAGCGCGGGCGTGGACACCTCCGACCACGAGGTGAACATCAAGATCCTGCTCAACGCGCTGGTCGCCGAGGGCGACATGACCGTCAAGCAGCGCAACAAGCTGCTCGCGGAGATGACCGACGAGGTCGGCCGGCTGGTCCTGCGCAACAACTACGCGCAGAACACGGCCATCGCCAACGCCCTCGCGCAGTCCAAGGACATGCTGCACGCCCAGGCGCGCTACCTGCGCCACCTGGTCCGCGAGGGTCACCTGGACCGGGCGCTGGAGTTCCTGCCCACCGACCGCCAGATCCGCGAGCGGATCTCCAACGGGCACGGTCTGACCGGCCCGGAGACGGCCGTACTGCTGGCGTACACGAAGATCACGGTCGCCGAGGAGCTGCTGCACACCTCGCTGCCCGACGACCCGTACCTGAGCACGCTGCTGCACGCGTACTTCCCGACGGCGCTGCGCGAGCGGTTCCCGGAGTACCTGGTCAGCCACCCGCTGCGGCGGGAGATCACCACGACCGTGCTGGTCAACGACACGGTCAACACCGGTGGTACGACCTATCTGCACCGGCTGCGGGAGGAGACCGGCGCCTCGCTGGAGGAGATCGTCCGGGCGCAGACGGTGGCCCGCGCGATCTTCAAGTCCTCCGAGGTGTGGGACGCGGTCGAGGCGCTGGACAACAAGGTCGAGGCCGATGTCCAGACCCGTATCCGGCTGCACTCGCGCCGTCTGGTCGAGCGCGGCACGCGCTGGCTGCTGAACAACCGGCCGCAGCCGCTGGAGCTCGCCGAGACGATCGACTTCTTCGCCGAGCGGGTCGAGCAGGTCTGGTCGCAGCTTCCGAAGCTGCTCAAGGGCGCGGACCTGGACTGGTACCAGCAGATCTACGACGAGCTGTCGGCCGCCGGAGTCCCGGTCGAACTCGCCACGCGCGTGGCTGGGTTCTCCTCCGCCTTCCCGGCGCTCGACATCGTCTCGGTGGCCGACCGCATGGGCAAGGAGCCGCTGGATGTTGCCGAGGTCTACTACGACCTCGCCGACCGGCTGTGGATCTCCCAGCTCATGGACCGCATCATCGAGCTGCCGCGCAACGACCGCTGGCAGTCGATGGCCCGCGCCTCGATCCGTGAGGACCTGTACGCGGCGCAC
The DNA here is from genome assembly GCF_900091315.1 of Streptomyces sp. DI166. Classification (GTDB taxonomy): domain Bacteria; phylum Actinomycetota; class Actinomycetes; order Streptomycetales; family Streptomycetaceae; genus Streptomyces; species Streptomyces fuscus. Next base: position 14,927 of record NZ_FLSP01000077.1, on the reverse strand, counting down.
GCGGCGCTGACCTCGGACGTCCTCGCGGTCGGCAACGGCACCTCCACCCCGGAGGAGCGGTTCAGGGCCTGGGAGCAGAAGAACGCGGCGATCCTGGGCCGGGCGCGCACCACCCTGGAGGAGATCCAGGGCTCGGAGACGTTCGACCTCGCCAACCTGTCGGTGGCGATGCGGACGATGCGCACCCTGCTGCGCACGCACTCGTAGGCGGTCGTACGACGACCAGGGCGCCCCGGGCCGTAATGGCTCGGGGCGCCCTGTCGTGCCGCGGGTTCTAGGCGGCGGCCTTCTTCCGGGGCTTCTTCTCGCCGGTGAAGGCCTCGTACTCCTTCAGGACGTCCTCCGTGGGGCCGTCCATGCGCAGTTCGCCGCGCTCCAGCCACAGGACGCGGTCGCAGGTGTCGCGGATGGACTTGTTGTTGTGGCTGACCAGGAACACCGTGCCCGCGTGCTTGCGCAGTTCGCGGATACGGGCCTCGGAACGCTTCTGGAAGGAGCGGTCGCCGGTGGCCAGGGCCTCGTCGATGAGCAGCACGTCGTGGTCCTTGGCGGCGGCGATGGAGAAGCGCAGCCGGGCGCCCATGCCGGAGGAGTAGGTGCGCATCGGCAGGGTGATGAAGTCGCCCTTCTCGTTGATCCCGGAGAAGTCGACGATCTCCTGGTAGCGGGCCCTGATCTCCTCGCGGGACATGCCCATCGCCAGGCCGCCGAGGTGGACGTTGCGCTCGCCGGTGAGGTCCTTCATCAGCGCCGCGTTGACACCGAGCAGGGAGGGCTGGCCGTCGGTGTAGATGGCGCCGCTCTCCACCGGCAGCAGGCCCGCGACGGCCTTGAGCAGGGTGGACTTGCCGGAGCCGTTGGTGCCGATGAGGCCGATGGCCTCGCCCCGGTACGCGACGAAGGACACGTTCTTCACGGCGTGCACCGTGCGCGTGCCGGAGGCCTTCTCGGCCTGCTTGCGGCGCAGGATGCGGTTGAGGGCGGCGGTCGCCGAACCGCGCCCGGCGCCGGTGCCGTTGACGCGGTAGACGATGTCGACGCGGTCCGCGACGACGGTGGGGACCCGCTGGTCGGTGTGGTCAGCCACGGCCGTACGTCTCCTCTGCCTTCCAGAAGTAGATGAATCCGCCGACGCCGGCGAGCAGCGCCCAGCCGGTGGCGAGCGCCCACACGTGCGGCGGGAGCTGGCCCGCGCGGAAGCTGTCGATCAGGGCGAAGCGCATGAGGTCGATGAAGACGGCGGGCGGGTTGGCCTGGAGCACGGTGCCCACCCAGGACGGCCAGTCCTGGTGCTTGGTCAGCAGGTGCTCGATGCTCCACATCACGCCGGAGGTGTACATCCAGGTGCGCAGCACGAACGGCATCAGCTGGGCGATGTCCGGGGTGTTGGCGCCGATCCGGGCCATGACCAGGGAGACGCCCGCGTTGAAGGTGAACTGCAGCACCAGGACCGGGACCGCGAGCAGCCAGGAGGCGGCGACCGGGATGCCGAAGGCCAGCAGGATGACCACCAGGGCGGCCATGGAGAACAGCAGTTGCTGGAGCTGCTGGAGGCAGAAGGAGATCGGCAGCGCGGCGCGCGGGAAGTGCAGGGCGCGCACCAGGCCGAGGTTGCCGGAGATCGCGCGGGTCCCGGCGAGGATCGAGCTCTGCGTGAAGGTCCACACGAACACGCCCGTGACCAGGAACGGGACGTAGTCCGGGACGCCGTCCCTGGTGCCCAGCAGCACGCCGAAGATCAGGAAGTAGACGGCCGCGTTCAGCAGCGGGTTCATCACCTGCCAGAGCTGGCCGAGCTTGGCCTGGCTGTACTGGGCGGTCAGCTTGGCGGTGGCGAACGCGGAGATGAAGTGGCGCCTGGCCCACAGTTGGCGGACGTACTCGGGCAGGGAGGGGCGGGCGCCGCTGACCGCGAGGCCGTGGCGGGCGGCGAGGGCCGCGAGGTCGACGTCGGCGGGTGGGGCCGTCGTCGTCGGGGGCGGTGTGTCGAGGACCTGGCTCACATCCGCTGCTTTCGGTCGGGGGAGGGGGGTGATGTCCCGGGCTTACGTCGGGACGGGACCGTATCGTCGCAACGTGAGCGTAGGCCGAGTTGACGTCGGAACGCAACCGTTCCGTCGTCACGCCTTATGCTGGGCGGCATGACGACGAACGCCGACGGACCCCAGCCGCGTCCGCGCCGCCGGGCCCCCGCGGGGGCGGCCGTGCTGCGGGCGGACGTGACGGAAGCGATCCGGGCCGCGGTGTTCGAGGAACTGGCGGCGGTCGGGTACGCGCGCATGTCCATCGAGGGCATCGCGCGGCGGGCGGGGGTCGGCAAGACGGCGGTGTACCGGCGCTGGCGCTCCAAGCTGCACCTGGTGCTGGACGTGGTCTCGGTTCTGGCCGTACAGGGGCTGCCGACGCCGGACACCGGGTCCCTGGAGGGGGATCTGCGGCTGCTGTACGAGGTGTCCTCCCGCGCCCTGCGCCACCCCGTGGCCTCGCAGATCCTCCCGGACCTCCAGGCGGAGGCGGCCCGGAACCCGGAGATCGCCGAGGCGCTCCAGAAGGCCCTGCGCGAGGGGCAGGACGGTGTGGCGAGCGGCATCGTGGCGGCGGCGGAGCAACGCGGCGAGCTCCGCGCGGGCATCGACCACGACCTGGCCCTGGACCTGATCTCGGGCCCGCTGTACTGGCGCTCGGTGGTCATCCGCAGCCCCAAACTGCCCAAGGACTACCTGGCCTCCCTGACCCGCGCCACGGCGGGAGCACTCAGGGCACTGTGACGAGCCGACGGCCCGGCTCCGCCAGGCCCTGGGCACCCGCCCCGGACGCGTTCGGCCAACCCGGCCCGGGGCGTGGTCGGGGCGCCGCGACGAGCCCGCGCGTGGGCTCCGCCCGGGTCCCCGGCGTCCTGTGCGTGTTCGCCGAGCCTGGGCCGGGGGTGTGGTCGGGGTGCTGCGACCGGCCGTGGGTCGGCTTCGCCGGGGTTCCCCGGCCCGGGGTGTGGTCGGGGTGCTGTGATGAGCCCGTGCGTGGCCTTCGCCGGCTCCCCGGCGTGCCGTACGCGTTCGCCCAGCCCTGGGCCAGGGTGTGTTCAGGGTGCTGTGACCGGCCGCGAGTCGGCTCCGACCGGGTCCCCGGCGTGCCGTACGCGTTCGCCCAGGCCGGGCCAGGGTGTGTTCAGGGCCCTGTGACCGGCCGTGAGTCGGCTCCGACCGGGTCCCCGGCGTGCCGTACGCGTTCGCCCAGGCCGGGCCGGGGTGTGTTCAGGGCCCTGTGACCAGCCCGTGCGTCAGCTTGGACAGGTCCTCGGTGTCCAGTGCGCGGTCGCCGAAGCCCGGCAGGGGTACGTGCAGGGCCTCCGTCCATCGCGCTGGGACGGCGTCGATGCCGTGGACCGCTCCTGCCAGGGCGCCGGTTACCGCGGCGACGGTGTCGGTGTCGCCGCCCAGGTCGACGGCGGCGCGGACGGCGTCCTCGTAGGACTTGGTGGTGCGCACGGCCCAGACCGCCGAGCCCAGGCAGGGCCAGACCGCGCCGTTGAACTCGGTGGCGTCGTCGGGGTGCCAGTCGGGGGAGAGGACCGTGGCGTAGCGGGGGCGGTGGGCCGGGTGGAGGGCGGCCAGGGAGTCCGGGACGGCGGTCAGGGGGTCCTCGCCGGTCAGGGCCACGCGGATCAGTTCGTGGAGGACGGCCGTGCCCTCCCAGGCCGCCCGGTCCCCGTGAGTGAGCGCGGACAGGTGGCGGGCCGCGTCCATCGTGGCCTCGCGGCCCCGCGGGGCGAAGTACACGGCCGACGGCGCGGCCCGCATCAGCGCGCCGTTGCCCGCCGCGCGCTGGCTGACCTGGAAGTGCAGTGCGGCCGCCGTGTCCCAGGGGTCGCCGCTGGTCAGCACGGCCTCGGTCTGGAGGCCGATGTCCTTCGGGCCGGACGCCGCCCAGCGCTGGAACCGCCGGAAGACGTCCGGGAGTTCGAGCCCGCCCCGCTCCAGCAGGGACTGGGCCACCAGCACCGCCATCTGCGTGTCGTCGGTCGCCTCGCCGGGGTCCCAGCCCCCGCCCCCGCACATCTCGCCGCCCGTGCCGGGTGCGGGGAAGCGGGCGGAGAAGGCGCCCTCGGGGCCGAACTCGAAGGGCGCGCCGAGCGCGTCGCCGACGGCCGAGCCGATGACGGCGCCGAGGGTGCGGTCCAGCCGGTCGGGGGTCCCCGTGCTCATCCGCGCGCCGCCGACGGGTGCAGCCGGACCCAGCCCTCCCAGGCCGAGCTGATCATGTCCTGGACGTCGTGCTTGGCCTTCCAGGCCAGCTCGGTGGCGGCGCGGTCGGCGGAGGCGACGACGCGTGCGGGGTCACCGGGGCGGCGGGGGGTGACGGTCGGCGGGCGGTCGTAGCCGGTGATGGCGTTGATCCGGTCGATCATCTCGCGCACGGAGACACCCTCGCCGCGGCCGATGTTCAGGGTGAGGTCACGGCCGGGGGAGGTGCGCAGGGCGCGGGCCGCCGCCACATGGGCCTCGGCCAGGTCCGCGACATGGATGTAGTCACGGATGCAGGTGCCGTCCGGGGTGGGGTAGTCGTCGCCGAAGATGCGCGGCGGGTCGTTCGCGGTGAGGCGCTCGAAGACCATCGGGATCAGGTTGTAGACGCCCACGTCGGCCAGCTCGGGGGCGGCCGAGCCCGCGACGTTGAAGTAGCGCAGACAGGCCGTGGACAGCCCCGTCGCCCGGGCCGTGGCCCGGACCAGCCACTCGCCGGCCAGCTTGGTCTCGCCGTACGGGGAGATCGGGAGGCACGGCGTCTCCTCGGTCACGAGGTGCACGTCCGGCATGCCGTAGACCGCGGCGGAGGAGGAGAAGACGAAGGAGGGGACCCCGACCCGGGTCACCGACTCCAGCAGGACGCGCAGCCCCTCGATGTTCTCCCGGTAGTAGACCAGCGGCTGCCGCACCGACTCGCCGACCTGCTTCTTCGCGGCGAGATGGACGACCCCGCTGACGTCGTGGTCGACGAGCGCGCGCGTGACGTGCTCGGCGTCCAGCGTGGAGCCCACGACCAGCGGCACACCGTCGGGCACGCGCTCGGAGATACCGGTGGACAGATCGTCGTACACCACGGTCCGCTCACCCGCCTCGCACATCGCCCGCACGACATGCGCCCCGATGTACCCGGCACCGCCGGTGATCAGCCAGGTCATATGGCCGTCCCCTCGTCAGTTGGCCCGCGCTGGAGCATAGCCACTCCGATTTGCCCAGAATGAAGGAGAAACGGCGCTTTCGGCTACGCCCCCGACAGTGCCGTCGGCCCTTCCGGCTACGCCCCCGACAGTGCCGCCGCGTCGAGTGCCGACGTCAGCGCGTCCAGGCGGGTGCGCAGGTCGTTGATCTCGTCGACCTCGAAGCCCGTCGCCGAGGCGATCCGGCGCGGGACCTCCAGGGCCCGTTCGCGCAGGGCCGCGCCCTCCTCGGTGAGGCCGACCTCCACCGAGCGTTCGTCGCGGGCGCTGCGCTCCCGGCGCACCAGACCAGCCGACTCCAGGCGCTTGAGTAGCGGGGACAGCGTGCCGGAGTCCAGGCGCAGGTGCTCGCCGAGTTTCTTGACGGGCAGGGTGCCCTGTTCCCACAGCACCAGCATCACCAGGTACTGGGGGTAGGTGAGGCCGAGGTCCTTGAGGATCACGCGGTAGACGCCGTTGAAGGCGCGGGCGGCCGCGTGCAGGGAGAAGCAGATCTGGCGGTCCAGGCGGAGCCATTCCTCCTGGTGCGGGTGGGGTGTCCCGGTCCGGTTCATGGGTCCAGAGTAGCTCTTGCTCGCCATTTAGTTGTGCACAACTGAATCGTGTGCTCTACTTGTGGACGTCAACGAGCCCCGACTCCTCGAACAGGGACGGAACCTTCATGGACGCGATCTACACCGCTGTCGCCACCGCCACCCACGGCCGCGAGGGCCGCGCCATCAGCTCCGACGGCAAGCTCGACCTCCAGCTCGCCCCGCCGGTGGAGCTGGGCGGCAACGGCCAGGGCACCAACCCCGAGCAGCTCTTCGCCGCCGGTTACGCGGCCTGCTTCGCCAGTGCCCTCGGTCTGGTCGGCCGGCAGGCCAAGGTGGATGTGAGCGACGCGGCCGTCACCGGCGAGGTCGGCATAGGCAAGCAGGGCGCGGGCTTCGGCCTGAAGGTCACCCTCCGCGTCGAGCTGCCCGACACGGTGGACGAGCCGACCGGCCGCAAGCTGGTCGAGCAGGCCCACCAGGTCTGCCCGTACTCCAACGCCACCCGCGGCAACATCGACGTCGACCTCGTCATCGAGTAGTTCGCCGAGTAGTTCATCGCGCAGTCGATGACCGCGCGCGATCGGCGTGTCCCTGCGCGGGCAGGGACACCCGGTCGCGCACCAGGTGCTCCAGCAGCATCGGCACCCCCAGCACGGGAAGCAGCCAGGCCAGTGCGAGCAGCCGCCCGCCCCAGATGTTGATGTCCGGATGCCCGGCCTGGGTCAGGAACCCGGTCCCCGCGGCGGCGATCACGAACGCCCCGAACACCGGCCTGCGCAGCGCCCCCCACACCCCCGCCGCCACCGCGGCGAGGAAGAACGGCTCCCAGAACTGCCGGCGCGCCCACTCCATCCAGAAGTTCCCCGACAACTGCCAGAACTCCGCCCAGGGCCGCTCCCGGTCCGGCCGGGTGAAGTGGTCGGCGAGCAGGTCCTGGAGGCTCTCCGCCACCGTCGGATAGCCGAGCAGCCGCGCCAGCACGGTCGTGCCGAGCGCCGCGCACACCCCGATCCCCGTGATCGCCGCGAGATCCCGGCCCGGCGCCCCGCCCTTGCGCCACCGCGCCACGGCCACCGCCGCGCCCGCCGCCGCCAGGCACCCCCCGAGGAACATCGCCTGCGAGTGCTTCACCGCGAACAGGGCCGCCAGCGAACCCGCGATCAGCGCCAGCCCCGCCCGCCGCCCGCGCAGCACCAGCGCACAGCCCCACACGGCCGCCAGCGTCAGCGCCATCAGCAGGCCCTCCGTCATGGGCCGCATCGCGATCGCCCCGCTCGGCAGGGCGAAGTACAGCGCCTGACCGGTCAGCGCCAGCGGCACCGGCAGGTCCATCGCGCGCAGGATCAGGAAGACCAGCACCCCGCCCGCGACCGCGACCGTCACCCCGGCCGCCCACAGCCCCCACGTCACCCCGAACAGCGTCACGAACGGCACCAGGAACAGCGGGTAGCCGGGCCGCGCCTCGAAGATCCGCATGAAGCGCTCGGAGGAGAACGGCACCATCGGACCGGCCGACTCGCCCGCCTCCAGCCGCCGTTCGACCTCCGACAGCTCCTTCGCCCGGCAGCGCGCCTCGACCAGCGGCGCCGGATCGGCGCGGTGGAAGCGGACCACGTGCACGTTCTGCCTGCGGTGCGCCATCGACGCCCGGCTCGCGCAGTAGTGCGCGACGGTCGCCTCGGCCGCCTCCGGCTTGCTGTCGCCGCGCAGCACCAGCGCGTACGACAGGTAGTTGCGCGAGTCGGGGGTGTCCCGGCCGGTGACGTTGGCCAGTTGCAGCACCGCGAACAGGGCCCCCAGCAGCAGCACCCAGGTGCGCGGCCTCATACGGCCCCCCGGCCGCCGGGCCGGCCTGCCGGACGCCAGGTGGTGGGCCGGCTCGGGGTCGGCCGCGACGGGCTGGAGGGCATGGCAACTCCCCTGGTCAGTACGGTGAGTACGGCGGTCAGAGCCGGTCGGTGAGCGTCAGCGGCCGAGCGGGCCGCGGCACCGTGGGCAGTGGCGCGTGCGCGCGGGCCGCCGCCGAGGGCACCGGATGCCGCTCGGCGGGCGGCACGACCGGCGGCAGCCCGCGTTCCCCGAACACCACATGGCGTACGACGCGTTCGGCGGCGCGGCCGTCGTCGTACGGGCAGAAGCGGGCCCGGAACGCCGAGCGGAGCTGGGTGGAGCGGGAGCCGCGCCAGTGGCCGGTGGTGAAGATGTCGACCAGTTCGTCCTCGCTGCGCGCGATCGCGCCCGGCGGGAAGGCGCGCAGGTCGACATAGGTGCCGCGGGCCGCCTCGAAGGCCTCCTCGTCGTCCAGGTGCAGCACGATCGGGCGGTCCAGGCCCGCGTAGTCGAACATGACCGACGCGTAGTCGGTGACCAGGGCGTCCGAGGCGAGACAGAGCTGCTCCACGCTCGGGTGCCCGGTGACGTCGACGATCCGGGGCGAGAGGGCCTCGGGGGCGAGCGGGCCGCCGTGCCGGCGGTGCGCGCGGGCCAGGATCACGAACTGGGGGCCGAGCCTGCGCGCCACCTCGTCCAGGTCCAGGGGACAGCGCTGGGTGCGGCGGTAGTCGCGGTGGGTCGGCGCGTACAGGATCGCCACCGCGTGCCCGGGGATGCCGAGCGACTCGCGCAGCCGGGTCACCTCGGCCGAAGTCGCCTGCTGGAAGACGTCGTTGCGGGGCTGGCCGTACTCCAGCGTCTGGTACGGGCCCGGCAGGACGCGCTCCCGGACCAGCGTGGAGTGCCGGTTGGCGGAGACGACGTAGTCCCAGGTACCGGCCGCCCCCAGCAGTTCCCCGAAGTCGGTGCCCGCGCCCGCCGCCGGGCGTTCCCGCAGGTCCAGGCCCATGTGCTTGAGGGGGGTGCCCGAGAAGGTCTGCACGACGACCTGACCCGGCCGCTTGACCGGCGGGTGCGGCTCGTTGTCGACGACGTACTTGGAGCGGGCCAGCGCCGTCCAGTACGCGGCCGAGCCCGGGGCGATCCGGCGGGTCGCGACCGGAATCGTGTGGTGGTGCTCGGGGTGGGCGATCCACGCCGTGCGCAGATGCGGGGCGTGGGTGCGGAACGCCTCCTCCAGCGCGCCCGGATTGCAGCCGTACCCCGCGCCGCCGTACGCCCGGAACACCGCCCGGTCCTGGTGCAGCGGCAGCCGCAACTGGACCCGGTAGTGCAGGCGCAGGGCCGCCGCGCGCAGGGCGCCCGCCAGCTTCACGGCGCCCTTCCCGGCCCTGCGGCCCAGGGCCCCCGCCACATGCAGGGCGCGGTAGGTGCGGTGCAGGCCCAGACGGACCAGGGCGTGCCGGAGCCGCTCGCGCAGGGGCGGGACGGGGGTGCCCGGCGCCCGGTGGCGGCGCAGCAGGTCGCGGGCCAGCCGCAGGAACTCGGCGCGGCCGGCGCGCGGGAGCAGATCGCCGCGCGCGAACAGCGCCGTCAGATGGTCGGCCGTCCGGCGGAACAGCACCGGCCGCCAGCGGGCGAGTTCGGGACGCTCGGCGAGGAACGCGAAGACACGCTCGTACTGCTCGAAGACATCGAAGTGACGGCGGCTCGGGCCGCTGCCCTCGCGGCGCAGCCGGTGGTGCACGCACACCCGGTCCAGGGTCGCCACCGACTCGGCGGTGAGCAGGACCTGGAACGTCCAGGGGGTGTCCTCGTGGCTGCCGGGCGGAAAGGCCAGGCCCTCGCGCTCCAGGAACTCCCGGCGGCAGGTCTTGGTCCACGGCGCAGTCGGCAGCCGCAGCAGCCCCGGCCGGTCCTCGGGGCGGAACGGCGCCGGGCCCCGGTCGTAAAGTTGCGGGCGGGCCGGGGTGTGCGGCGGCTCACCGGTCCAGGGGACCTCGGCGTGGTCGTGGACCAGGACATCCGGCTCGCCGGTCTCCTTCAGCCGGTCGGCGACGGCCTGGAGGGCGCCCGGGGTGAGGGTGTCGCCGCCGTCGAGGAAGAGCACGTAGTCGCCGCCCGCCTCGGCGAGACCCGCGTTGCGGGCCGCGCCGGGACCCTGCCCGCGGGCCAGGCGCACCGGCCGTACCCGAGGGTCCCGGGCCGCGAACTCCTCGACGATCGCCCCGCAGGCATCCGGTGAGGCGTCGTCCACGGCGACGAGTTCCAGATCGGTGTACGACTGCGTGAGCACCGACTCCAGACACTCGTGCAGGTACGCCTGAACCTTGTACGCGGGGACGATGACACTGAACCTGGGCAACGGGAACATCCATGGGTCGGCGCGGTCAGCAGGGACGGGCGGGCCGCAGGCCCTGGCCCCGGAACGGCCGACGGGGTGACTTGGTTACGCAGCGTTGCGGCATCCGGGGGACGGCACGCCGAGGGGCCGGCCGGTGCACACCGGCCGGCCCCTGCCGTACGGGCGTACGCGTTACTTCACGGCGCCCGCCATCACACCGGAGACGAACTGCCGCTGGAAGGCGAAGAACACCGCCAGCGGGATGACCATCGAGATGAACGCGCCGGGCGCCAGCACCTCGATATTGCTGCCGAACTGCCGTACCTGCTGCTGGAGCGCCACCGTCAGCGGCTGCGAGCCGGAGTCGGAGAACACCAGCGCCACCAGCATGTCGTTCCACACCCACAGGAACTGGAAGATGCCCAGCGAGGCGATGGCCGGGGCGCCCAGCGGCAGCACCACCGTCGCGAACAGCCGGGCCTCGCCCGCGCCGTCCAGCCGCGCCGCCTCCAGCAGCTCGCGGGGGATCTCCGCGAAGAAGTTGCGCAGCAGGAAGATGGCGAACGGCAGCCCGAACGCCACATGGAAGAGCACCACACCGGTGATCGAGCCGAAGATCCCGAGGTCGCCGAAGAGCTGGGACAGCGGGATCAACGCCACCTGGACCGGCACCACCAGCAGCGCGATCACCACCATGAACCACCAGTCGCGGCCCTTGAAGTCCATCCACGCGAAGGCGTATCCGGCCATCGCGCCGATGAGCACGACGAGCAGGGTCGCCGGGACGGTGATCCAGACCGTGTTGAACAGGGAGTTGGTGATGTCCTCGTTCTCCAGCAGGGTGCGGTAGCTCTCCGTGGTGAGCTGCGCCGGGGCCGAGAACACCTTCCACCAGCCGGAGGCGGCGATGTCGGTCGGCTCGCGGAACGAGGACACCAGCAGACCGAACGTCGGCACCAGCCAGAACAGCGCCACCAGCAGCAGGAAGACCCGCAGCGCGCCGCCCGCCGCCCCGCTCGCCAGCCGGGACGCCCAGGACCGCTTGCCGCGCACGGGCGTGTCGAGTGCGCTCACCGCTCGCGCTCCTTCCTGAGCCGGCGGATATTGACGATCATCACCGGCACCACGAGCAGCAGCAGGATGATGCCGATCGCACTGCCGAGCCCGTAGTTGCCGCCGCCGCCGAAGGACGACAGGAACAACTGCAGCGCCAGCACGTTCGCCTCGTCCTGGGTGGGCTGCGGCGCGATGATGTAGACCAGGTCGAAGATCTTCATCACGTTGATCATGAGTGTGATCAGTACGACGACCAGGACCGGAGCCAGCATCGGCACCGTGATCCGGCGGAACACCTGCCACTCGTTGGCGCCGTCCACCCGCGCCGCCTCCAGCAGGTTCCGGTCGACCCCGGCGAGCCCCGCCGCGATCAGCACCATCGCGAAGCCCGCCCACATCCACACGTACGCGCCGATGATCGCCGGGGTGACCAGGGTCGGGCCGAGCCAGTCGACGCCGTTGTAGGGCGCCGCGAAGTTCGAGCCCGGCAGCCGCAGTCGGGCCCCGTCGGCGGAGTCGGGCAGCGTGAAGGTGCCGTCCGCCTTCGTGGTCGTGGAGGCGACGACGTCGCCGTCCTTGACCGCCTCGACCTTCACGCCCTCAAGTGCCTTCTCGCCTGCGTCGACCTGGCCCTTCTCGCCACCGCCGCCGAGCTTGAAGTCCAGCCACACGGTGCCGGTGACGCCGTCGCCGGAGGCGGCCTTCGCGTCCTGCGGCTCGCCCGGCAGCCGGTTGGGCGCGATGCCCACCATGGGCAGCAGGGCAGGAGTGCCCGCCCGGACCGTGCCGGTAGTGGTGAAGGACCCGTCGCCGGACGGTCTCAGGTCACTGACCTGGGCGTTGGGCCGGGCCTTCGGATAGACCGAGGAGTCCGTGAACGTGTCGTGCACCGTCGTCACGACCGCGTTCGCCACACCCTGGTCCGGGTCCGCCTGGTACACCAGCCGGAAGATGATGCCGGCCGCCAGCATCGAGATCGCCATCGGCATGAAGACGATCAGCTTGAACGCCGTTCCCCAGCGCACCCGTTCGGTGAGCACGGCGAAGATCAGGCCCAGCGCGGTGACCACCGCGGGCGCCACCGCGACCCAGATCGCCGTGTTGCGCACGGCGGTCAGCGTGGCGTCGTCGGTGAAGACGTCGACGTAGTTGTCCAGGCCGACGAAGCCGTCCCCGCCCGCGTCGTAGAGACTGCGCCAGACCGAGTACCCGATCGGGTAGACCACGAGCGCGCCGAGCAGCACCAGGGCGGGCAGCAGGAACAGCACCGCCACCCACACCCTGGTGCCCGTCACGCTCTTGCGCGGTGCCGGCGGAGCGCCGGCACCCTCGTTCGCGACGGCCGACATGGCGCGTCAGCCGGTCTTGTACGCCTTGGCGGCGTCCGCCTCCAGCTGCTGCTGGGCGCCCGCCACATCGCTCGGGTTCTTCAGGAAGTCCTGGAGCCGCTTCCACTCGCCCACGCCCTGGGTGCCGCCGAACGCCGCCGGCGCCTGGTCGGACATGTCGAAGCGGAAGTCGTCGCCCGCCGCGATCAGCGCCTCGGCGATACCCCGGGTCACGTCGTCCTTGTACGTGCCCTGGTCCATCTCCTTGTTGGGGGAGATGAAGCCGCCCTGCGCCGCCCAGATCTCGGCCGCGTCGGTCGAGGCCAGGAAGGTCATCAGCGCCTGCGCGCCCTTGCCGTCCTTCAGCGCCACCGCCACGTCGCCGCCGCTGACCACGGGAGGCTCGTCGCCGACCGCCGGGAACGGGAACACCTTGGCGTCCGTGCCGACCTTCGCGTCGGTGTCGGCGTTGATGTTCGCGGTGACGAAGTCGCCCTCGAAGACCATGGCGGCCGGGGTGTCACCGGAGAACGTCTGCGTCACCGACTTCGGGAACTCCGTCTGCAGCGCGCCAGAACGGCCGCCCGCGATCAGCTCGTCCTTGCCCCACAGCTCGGCGAGCGTGGTCAGCGCGTCCTTCACGGACGGGTCGGTCCACTTGATCTCGTGCTTGGCCAGCTGGTCGTACTTCTCCGGGCCGGCCTGCGAGAGATAGACGTTCTCGAACCAGTCGGTGAGCGTCCAGCCGTCCGCGCCGCCGATGGACACCGCCGGGGAGCCCGCGTCGGACAGCGTCTGCGCGGTCTCGATGAACTCCTTCCAGGTCTTCGGCTCCCCGGAGATGCCGGCGGCCTCGAAGGCGGCGGTGTTGTACCAGATCAGCGACTTGTTGGCGGCCTTCACATAGACGCCGTACTGCTTGCCCTCGTAGGCGCCCAGTTCCTTCCAGCCGGTGGAGAAGTTCTTGTCCAGCTGTTCCTGGACCTCGGGGCCGAGGGGCTTGACCCAGCCCTTCTCGGCGAACTGGTGGAGCACACCCACCTGGGGCAGGAACGCCACGTCCGGGGGCTGACCGCCCTCGATCTTGGTGCCCAGGAAGGTGGAGGTGTTGTTGCCGGTGGGCACGAAGTTCACCTTGGCGCCGGTGCGCTTCTCGAACTCGTCCAGCACCTTGGTGAAGTTGTCCTGCTCGGGGCCGGTCCAGACGGCCGCGACCTCCAGGGTCTGCCCGTCGAGCTTGGGGAGTTGGACGGTCGAGGCGGAACTGTTGTCGGTGCCGCTGTCCCCGCCGTCGCCGTTGTCGTCGTCTCCGCCGCAGCCGGTGAGCGCCAGCGCGAGGGCGCCGACCGTTGCCATGGCGATCCGGATCGTGCGTTTGCTGCGCATCACTGCCCCGTTCTTCGTGCTTCGTTGCCTCGTCGAACGTTCAGCGCTGTCCTGTTATGCGCTCTGGTCTACGCCCGGTGTCCGGGGTCGGCAAGAGCGCCCGCAGTGTCAAGTGGCCGATCGTGACCACGTCGTGACTGGGGCTCGACTCCCGCTCCGGCGGGCGCTCAGAGCAGCGAGGGCACCTCGGCCGCCGCGACCTCCTTGGCCGCCCGCTCCAACGCGCTGGCCAGGAGGGCCAGATCGGTCGGGCCGTTGCCCAGTTCGCGGACCGGGCGGCGCGCGGGCGGGTCGCCCATGCGGTGCCACTCCAGCGGTACGACCGTGGGGCGCAGGGTCGCCGTGCGCGGGATACGGCCCGTCACCCGGCCGCCCTGGAAGGCGGTGCTGCGGCCGTCCGCCCAGGTCAAGCGCCCGCGGCCGGGCGCCGGTTCGTCCGGTCCGGCGGCCGGGGCCTCCAGCGCGACCCGCAGCGTGGCCAGACGCGCGGTCTCGGAGGCGGCCGTACGGCCGTCCAGGCCCGTCGCCGCGATCAGGTGCACGCCGAGCAGCTCGCCCTCGCGGGCCACCGCCTCCAGCGCGCGTATCACCGAACCGGCGGCGGGGCGGCCGGGGGAGCCCAGCGCGGGGGAGACCAGGGCGTCCAGGTCGTCCACGACCACGACCAGCCGGGGCAGCGGCGGCGCGGCCTCCGTCTTCTGCCGGGACGCGGCCGGGCGCAGCCGCAGGGTGGAGCTGGGCGGGGCGTCCAGGTCGGCGGCGCCGCCGGACCGGCCGGACGGACCGGCCGTGCGCTGGGCGACGATACGGTCCGTCAGCAGCCGGCCCGCGTGCCACTCGGCGAAGTCGGAGCGGCCCAGCAGTTCGGCGCGCCGCTTCAGCTCCGCGCTCAGGGACTGGGCGAACTCCCGCATCCGCACGGGGTCGTTGGCGGTGAGGTGGGTGGTGACGTGCGGGACGTCCGTGCACACCCGCAGCCCGTCGCCGCCGCCCGCGCCCGTGCCGTCCCGGCCGTCCAGCAGGACCATGGTCAGCCGGTCCGGGCGCTCCGCGGCCGCGAGCGAGGCGACCAGCGCGCGCAGCAGTTCGGTGCGTCCGCTGCCCGCGGGGCCCTCGATCAGCAGGTGCGGTCCGTCGGCGGCGAGGTCCGCGCAGACCGGGCCGCGCGGACCGGCGCCCAGCACGGCGCAGGCGCGTCCGCCGAGCGCCTCGGTGTCGTCGGCGGC
>NZ_FLSP01000076.1 GCF_900091315.1 Streptomyces sp. DI166 | reverse complement strand
CTTGCGCTGGAGCATCGAGGTGGAGCCGAACTGGGTGGAGACCACCAGCTCAGCGGCGTCGATCACCTTGTTCGGGGGGTTGTGGCCGGACTGTGCCGGGCGCTCGTCGATCTCGGTCATGCTGGTGCTGCCTCCCTGGTGAGGTGAGCGAGCCCCGGTCCCCGCCTGGACAGTGAGTGCCGGGGCTCGCGCAGAAGTCGGTGAGCTGTGCCGCGCGCCGTCGCGCAGCGTGTGGTGAGGGGAGCGGGCCCCGGCCCCCGCCTGGACAGTGAGTGCCGGGGCCCGCGCGTGGGGGGTGGCGGCCGCGCCGGGAGATCAGCGGATCAGGGCGGCGGCCAGGACGATGCCGAGTCCTCCGAGGCCGAAGAGGAGCATGTTGAGGATCAGCCAGGTGCTCTCGCGCATGGCGAGTCCTTCCGTGTGAGCGGGTGGGGACGGGGTGCGCGCGCTGGGTCAGCCGACCAGCGTCAGGGCCGGGTCGCCGCCGTGCTCGCGCTCGGCTTCCTTGATGCGCTGGCGGCACCAGGTCTCCCCGCGCACCATCCGCATCTGCTGCTCGGGGATCTCCTTCTCGAAGTAGCGCTGGACGTCGCGCCAGCCGACCTCGCGGCCCGCGCGCAGCTGCTCCAGCACCCACTCGCGGGCCGCGCGCTTCTCCGCTTCGGCCTGCTCCGGCGTGGCCGCGCGAGCGGTCTCCGCAGCGAGCGTGCGGGCCGCGCGCGCCTGCTTCCCACCGGCCCCGTCAGCGGCCTTCTCGCGGCCTCGCACGAGCGGGGGGTTGTTGGGCGTGACCTGCGGCTTCGCAGCGCGCGTGCGGGCCTCCTGCGCGCCCCGCGTAGCCTTCTGGTCGGCGTTTCCGCTAGCGGAATTGATCTCCCTCCCGGACGCCTTCGCGCGGTCCGCGCGGCTAGCGTTCGCGGGGTCCGCGAGGATCCGCGCGATGGCCTGCGGGTCGATCGCCCACGCCTCGCCGGGGCCGACCTCGCGGACCGGCTCGACGGGTGCGGCGAACAGGTCCAGCGACGCCGTCAGGCGCGGCTCGCACGCCTTCTCCGCCGCCTCGGCGATCTTCTCCGCGAGCCGGTTGTGGCGCTTGAGGGTCCGCTTCGTCAGGCCCGGCTCGGTGCCCCGGATCTGCCGCCACGCGATCGCCCACGCCTCGCTCTCGCTGAGCGCGGGGATGGTCGCGGTGCGCAGCCACGAGGCCCGGCGCGAGACCCGCGGGTGCCGGATCCGGCGCTGCAGCGCGAGCTTGATGTCGGCGGCGTCGCGGCCGCCGGCGGCGTGGCTCTGGGAGTGCATGTAGATCTCCCAGACCGCGACGCCGAACAGGCTGGACGCGGCGAAGACCACGGCGAGCTGCGGCTTGTCCAGGTGGTGCCAGGCGTTGAGCGCTGCCGCGACGGACGCGAACAGCCAGGTCATCACCGTGTAGAGCTTGGCGGGCTTGTTGTTGGCGACCGCCCACTTGCGCAGCCAGGCCATGGCCCAGGTCGCGCCCTCGATGAAGACGGGCACCAGCAGCGCCAGGACCCAGATCACGCCGAGGCCGACGACCGCCGAGAACTGCCCGGGGAAGGCGAACGCGATCGAGGTGATCACCACGGTCATCACCCACGGCAGCGGCTGCCCGATCGCGGCGGACAGGCGCTCGTTGCGGGCCTTGCGGGCGGCGGCCGCCTTTTCGCGTCGGCGGGCCCGCTCCTCCAGCTTCTTGGTCTTCGCCGCCTGCTTGCGCAGCTCCTTGCGCTCGGCGGCCTTCTCGCGCGCCTCCTCGATCTCGATCGAGGTCAGCGCGTTGGTACGGCGGGACTCGGCGGCGGCCTGTGCCTGCGCCGCCTTGGCCTTGACCGCGTCCATCTGCTCGCGGCCGCGGTAGGTGGTTGCCTCGCTCATCGCAGGCCCTCCAGGTTCAGCGCGGCGTACGCGGCCTGGGCCGCCCGCTCGCGGGGGGTCGTGATGGTCGTCAGGGACGGCCGGGGCGTCTCATCGGGCGTGCGCCCGTGGTCCTCCGGGCCGTCGGGGGAGAGGTCGGGGGTCTCGAACCACCAGCCGCCGCCGTGGTCGTCGCAGCAGGGGCAGATCGTGTCCTGCCAGATCCGGCCGCGCTGCCACAGCGAGTGGGCGAGGTTGCCGACCGCGTCGGTGCCGAAGCTGGCGATGCCGTAGATCACGGCGATCGTCCAGAGCCAGTACGGGGTGTACCGGCCGAAGTAGGTGCCGGCGGCGATCAGGGCCAGCGGGGCGAGCCCGATCCACGCGTGGTGGGCGCGGGCCAGGAGCCACTGCTTGGGCTGGGAGACCATCAGGCGGACGCCGTCGATGTTGACGGCGGCGTTCAGGAGCCAGCGGGCCAGCCGCTGCCCCCGGCTCACCGCGCGCTCCTGGCGACCGGCGCGGCGGTCATCGACCGCTCGAAGAGGAGCACGGTCACAACTGCGGCCGCGAGGGTGACGCGGCCGGCGGCCGGGAGGTTCAGGCCCGCGATCCAGGCGCCGCCCGCTATGGCCAGCGGGCCCCGGATCCACATGGACAGGGAGTCGAGCGCCTGAGCGGTGCGTTCGCGCAGCTCGGAGACGATCGCGGTGTGCGCGGCGTCGGCGACGGCCAGGCCGATCACGGCGATGACGGCGAGGGTGCGCTGCCACCAGGTGGTCTGCAGTCCCAGCGCCCAGGCGCCGCCGCAGGCCACGAGCAGCAGGTAGATCCAGGTTCCGAAGGGGGTCTTCATGCCGCCCGCCCCTTCCGGCTCGGGGCGAGGCCGGCGCCGCTGCGGGGCAGCGGGACGACGTCGGCGGAGGCGGCCTGGACCGCACGGCGGCGGCGGGCGACCGGCTTGCGCCGGCGGAAGTAGAAGTCGTTCGCGGCGTCGATCTCGTTGCGCTGGTCGGCCGGGCCGTAGCCCTCGGCGACGAACTCGGCGAACGCCTGGAGGTCGTCCTTGGTGGGGGTGAACTCCCCGAAGCCCATCGCGGCCTCGGCGAACTCGCTCTCGCTCACGATGCGCTGTCCTGCGACGATGATGTCCACGGGTCGGTTTCCTCTCTTGGACGGCCCGTGCGGCTCCCCGGTCTTGCTTGCAGGCCGGCCGGGGAGCCGCGTCGTGCTCGGGCGTGGGCAGTGGTGCGTGGACGGGGAGGGGATCGCACCCTCGCCCCCGCAGGGGCTCCGACTACGGAGCCGTCCTTGGGTCTGCCATCCGCCGTGCCCCAATTCACCTCCTCACCAGGGGCTTTGACGGAGACCTATTCGGTTTTCAAGGAGCATTCGGTTCCGCTCGGGTGTCCTGCCGCGACAGTCGCGCGGTGGTTACCAGCCCGCATTTGCGGCCGTTTTAGACATGGCTGTGCCGTGACGCTCCGTGAGTTGCCTCACTCGGCGTTGCCTTGCGGGAATGACATTCCCAGTATTGCGGACCGCTGTCAATCCGCCTCGCGCGTTGCAATACTGTGATTGCGAGTCGCCGTGATCCAATCACAGGACTGTGGTTCACTGGTGGCGCCCGAGACGGAGGAGATCAGCGGACATGCCGCCGAAGTGGAAAGACCTCGCCGACGCGCTCGCCGCGCAGATCAAGAGCGGCAAGTACGCGCCGGGCGACCGCCTGCCCAAGATCGAGGACCTGGCCAGGGAGAAGGAGTGGGCGAAGACCACCGTCCACCAGGCGTACAAGGCGCTGGAGGCTCAGGGCCTGGTCACGTCGTCCCGTGGTCACGGGACTGTCGTGCGCGAGCGTCTGTCTCTGGCAACCGGCGCCGAGCGTGAGGAGCGCAGTCGGCTGACCGGGTCGTCGTGGCGGGCCGGCGAGCGGTCCGACTCCCACATGGCCGGGATCGTCGCCGCGCCCGAAGACGTCGCCGAGGCCCTGGGGATCACGGCGGGCGAGCCGGTGCTCCGGCGCTCTCGTACGTACCGCGACGAGCACACCAACGCCGTCATCTCGCACTCGACCTCGTGGATTCCGGCTGCCTTCGCCGACGAGCTGCCCGAGCTGCTGATGGGCAAGCGGCTGCCCAACGGAACGTCGATCGACGTGATCACGCGGCACACCGGTCGCCCGGTCGCCCGCCGGATCAGCGCCATGTGGGCCCGGATCACCTCGCCCGCCGACGCGGGACCGCTGGAGATCCCGGAAGACACGCGGGAGGCCGTCATCGTGCTGACCGTGCGAGTCATCGACAGCGGCGGCGTCGTCATCGAGTACGGCGTGGACATCGGGGGTCCCGGCCGCCGCTGGACCAAGGAGGAGAGCACCGCATGATGCCCTCGCTGCTGGACGACACCCTCATGCACGTTGCCGAGGAGCGCCTGGGGGCCCTCCTCCAAGCACAGGACCGGGGAGAACTGACCCCGGCTGGACAGACGGAGATCACGCGCATCATGCGGACCCTGGCAGGGCGAACCGGCCCGACCCGGCTGATCCTGATGGCCGGACTGCCCGGCTCGGGGAAGACCACGGTCGCCCGGGAGCTGGAGGCCCGGGGCTTCCTGCGGCTCTGCCCCGACGAACGGGTCTTCGAGCAGCACGGGCACTACGGACGGGACTTCCCCCGCGGTTCGTACAAGATCCGGGAGCGCCCCATCCTCGGCGAGATCGCGACCGAGCTGCGCACCGCGCTGGCCGCCGGCCGGGACGCCGTCCTGGACCACGGACTCTGGACGGCCGCCGAGCGCCAGGAGTGGCGCCAGCTCGGCGAGGACGCCGGAGCCGTGGTGACGCTGTTGTACCTGCCCGCCACCCACGACGAGCTGTGGGATCGCATCAAGGAGCGCAACGCCTCCACCTTCGACGACCCGAACGCCATGTACTTCAGCGAAGAGGACCTGCTGCGGCACGGCGCCCGGTTCGAGCCGCCCGGGGCCGACGAACCGCACGTCATCTACACCGGAAGCCTCGTCCCCGTGATCGAGGGCTCCGCATGATCGCGAACTGTCCAGCACAACGCGCCTCCCAGGACTGCCGGTTGAGTGCTCACGGTGCTCCGGAGCGCGAAGTGCCGAAAGTGACGAACGCTGGTGATATTGAAATGTCCCCGCCGTTTGTCACCACCGCTGGCCGGTGCTCGCGTGCCAGACTCGCGGGCAGGACCCGCCGCTGGACGCTGGGCACCTCCAGGTCGGACCGCATCCGTTGCGGGTTCCGTACGGGAGGAGAGGGGACCTCGATGGCTGACGACCGTCCGGACTGGGCCCGTCGCATGGTGGAGGAGCGGCTAGTCCGCGGCTGGAGCCAGGCCGACGCCGTTCGCGCGCTGATGCCACGCCTGGACGCCGACGCGCCCGCCGAGCACGACATGCTGCGGCAGTGGAAGCGCTGGGAAGCCGGCGAGAACTACCCACGGAAGTACGCGTCGGCGATCGCGGCCACCTTCGGCACGACGACGTACGCGTTCTTCCCGATGGCGAGCAGGCGGGACGGGCGGGCGGAGGTCCAGGCCGTCAGCGGCATGGACACCGTCGACATCGTCTCCCGGCTCCGGGCGAGCGACGTCGACACCGCGACGCTGGACGCGCTGCGGATCACCACAGACCGGCTGTGCACCGAGTACGCGTACCTGCCCGCCGAGCAGCTGCTCACCGAGGGCAAGGCGTGGCTCGGCCGGGTGGCGAACCTGCAGCACCAGCGGCTGACGCTCGCGCAGCACCGCGAGGTGATCGCGCTCGCCGGGCAGCTCGCGCTCCTGGTCGGCTGTGTCGAGTACGACTCCGGGCTCAGCCGGGCCGCCGAGGCGACGCGGCGGGCGGCGCTGGACCTCGGCGGCGAGGCCGGTGACCCGGGCATCGTCGGCTGGGCTCATGAGATGAAGGCGTGGTTCGCGCTGACCGCCGGGGACTACCGGGGCGTCATCGCGGCCGCCGACGCCGGACTCGCGGCTGCGCCGAAGCACAGCGTCGCCGTCCAGCTGTACGCGCAGAAGGCCAAGGCGTGGGCGCGGATCGGCGACCGGCAGCAGACGGAGGTCGCCCTCGATGCGGGCCGCCAGCTGCTGGAGTCGCTCCCGTACCCGGAGAACGTGGAGAACCACTTCCAGGTCGACCCGGCGAAGTTCGACTTCTACCGCATGGACGCCTACCGGCGCGTCGCAGAGGACGGGCTCGCCGCGCAGATCGCGGGCGAGGTGATCCGGGCCAGCACCGACTTCGACGGCACGGAGAAGGCGCCGATGCGGATCTCCGAGGCCCGGGTGACGCTCGCCGTGGCGGCAGCCCGCGACGGCGACCTCGACACGGCGCTGTCGTACGGAGAGCGGGCGCTGGGCAGCAACCGGCGTTCGGTGCCCTCGCTGGCGATGGTCGCCAGCGACCTCGGCGGTGTCCTGCACGAGCGGTACGCGCAGGTCGGGGAGGCGCAGGCGTTCCTCGCCCACCTGCGAGAACTGCGAGGCCGTCCCATGTGACGGGAAGCAGATCCGGATTCCTGCCCGCCGGGCGGGAGATCGGGGCCTCAGCAACGAAAACACGTGTTCAGGCGTTGGGCCCCGATGTAGGAAGAGGAGGATGAACCAAGCGCGTGTCGCAGCCAGCCCCCACCAGGGCCTCTCTCACGGGTTGCGCCACATGCAAGAAGCCCCGCCATACGGCGGGGCCCCTGACAGTGACGGGCCGGGCTCTCACCTCCGGCCAGTCGAAAGCTCTCCAGTCACGGTGGAGGAAGCTCACTAATGAGCGTACGCAAGACCCTGGGCATCAACCAGCCCATCACGTCATCCGTCAAGGTCATTACGGCGGGTTTTGACCGTTTCAGCCGACGTTTCTCCGGCGAATCTCACGCGCGCGGGGGTGTCCGCTTTGGCGAGTACACCCTGCTCATGACCAACATGCCCCCGCTCACGCGCCCCACTCTCACCCCCGCCGCTCCGGTCTCGGGGGTGGCCCGATGAGCGACTTCGACGAGGACCTGTTCGACGGGTTCGACGAGGACCAGGGCGACGAGCTGGTCGCCGAGGACTGGCCGACGGTGGCCACGCCGGTTCCGGTGTGGGTGCTGCTGTCGGGGTGCTCCCCGCGGGCCTTCAAGATGTACGCGTTCCTGGCGGAACACATCAACGTCAACCTGCGTGACCCGAGGAAGCGGATCGCCTGCCCGAAGCAGAAGGCGATCGCGGCGATCCTCGGACTGAAGGACGACCGAAAGGTGGCGCGCTACCGCAAGGAACTGGAGGCGCTCGGCGCGATCCGAGTGGAGAAGTACCGGTACGCGGGCGGGATGCGCCAGGGCTACAAGTACTTCGTGCGCTACAACCCGCCGGTCGGCTACGACGGCGACATGGTGCTCAAGCAGTTCTACGCCGGGCACCCGGAGTTCCGTTCGGCCGCCAAGTGGGAGGGGCGCACGGAGGCCGCCAAGAAGACGGCGGCGATTCCGGCGCAGGGATCGGGCCCGGCCGGGGAGGGCGCAGCACCGAAGCCCCCGGCGCCGAAGCCGTCCAGGCGCGGGGCCGGCGGTGAGGTTGCGCTGCCTCCGGACGTACTGAAGGTGCTCGGCGCGTTCCGTCCGGAGCTTCGCGCGGCGATGCGGGAGACGGCGCACACCGATGCGCCGAAGACGCTGGTGACGGCGGTGACGAAGGCCCTCAAGGGCCGAACCGCCGAGCAGCTGGTCGACCGGGTACTGCGGCGCTGGACGACGCACGGGTACGAGGCGAAGTTCGAGGCGGGCCAGTTGGAGCGTCCAGTGGGCGCGGCGGTGGCCATGCTGCGGCACGGTGAGTGCCCGGACGCCGGCTGCGAGGACGGCACGGTGCTGGAGAGCGGCGAGGCGTGCGTGCTGTGCATCGAGCGCGGCAAGAACTACAAGGCCGACCACGCCGCTGCGCGGAAGTCGGCGAAGGAGGCGGCGGCCGCCGATGCCCGCCGCGCCGCCCGCGCCATGGTGTGCCCGTCGTGCGAGCAGGACCGGGGCACCAACGGCACGGTGTGCCCGGAGTGCGTGACGGGGATGGAGCGCGACGTCGCCGAGGCCGCCGAGAAGGCGGCGCGCGATATCGCCAGGATGGCGACGGTGCCCGAGGAGTGGAGTGACGCCCGGGCCCGGGTGCTCGCCGAGGCGGCGGCCGCGCGGGAGGACGCCCGGCAAGCCGGGGCGGATCAGCTCGGCGAGCTCCTGGCGGCGCAGCTCGCGGCGCGGGCTGCGGCCCGGGAGGCGCACCGGGTCCGCTTGGCGGCGCTCGGCGGTGACCAGGAGCTGCCTCCGCCGCCTGCCCCGGCTCCTGCTCCGGCTCCGCCCGCGCCCGCCCGGCCGGAGCCGGTGAAGTGCTCCGGTTCCCGCTGGGACGGCTCGCCGTGCGGTCGGCTCACGGAGGCCCCGGACGGCCTGTGCGGCGTCTGCCGGGGCGCGCAGAACGTGCAGCAAGCGGACGACCTGGCCGCCATCCACTGACGGGACGGGGAGGGCCTGCGGGGTCCTCCCCTCCGCCCCTGTAGTCCCGAGACCCGGTTCCCCTGGATCGCCAGGATCGGACCGGGATTTTGGCGTTGCCGCAGGGGTTGCCGTGACCCCACCGCCTGTCAGCGGACTACTGACACGCCCTGCTTCGCATTCGACGCCCCGCCAGCACCTGCCGCCGGCGGGGCGTCGTCGTGTACCCGCACCGCCGTCCGCAGGGCGGCGCCGACCGAGACGAGGACGCTGTGATCGCCATCCACGGAGCCATGCTCGCCACCGCTGACGACTTCCACGGGCCCGCCGCCTACCTCGCGCTGTGCGCGGTGGCCGGGCTGCAACCGACTGCCGAGGGGTACGGCCTGCTCCTGGTCCTCGACGCCGACGGGCGGCCATACACGGCGGTCACATGCGACGTTGACTACGTGCGGCTGCTGCTGGACGCCTGGGGGACCGCCCTGCAGGCCGGGGAGGAGCTGCGCATCGAGGTGCCGACGGAGAAGGTGCTCGGGCACATCCCGGAGTGGCCGTGGATGTGGGTGGGCCTGACCGCCTGGCCCGCCGGGGCCTGCCCGCCGGCGGGGGAGCGACCGGGCGGGACCAGGGGGTCGGGAGCCTGAAAACCGGCACCGCCCGGTCCCCGGTTTTGAGGCCCGGTTTTCGCCCCCCGACCTGAAAAACCGCAGGTCACTCCGGAGGTTGCGTTAGAGCTACCTCCGGAGGTTGCGGAAACGACACCTCCCGGGGGCGCGGAAACGACACCTCCCGGGGGGGCCAAAACGACACCGCAAAACGAAACCAAGGTCATCGGTACCAAGGTCATCGAAACCAAGATCGGGGTTGCGCCTTGCGGCGCGTATGCGCCGCTGAACGCCGTAGGCCAACTACCGGTAGGTGCGCGCGAGGCGCGAGGGCGGCTCCGCCGCGTTCGTCGGCGCCGCGGCGCCGAAGGATTCCGCCCCCTCATTCCCCTAACAGGCCCTTGCGCGACCGTCCCCAGGGGGTCTGATGCTCCCGGTACTGGACACATCGCCACGTTCCGAGGCGACCCTCTCACGCTGAAAGCGCAGGTCGGAGCCGCAACCACAATGGAGCCGCACCAGAGCGATCAGCGGAGCGTGGCACCAGCCCGCTTCGCGGGCGCGAGGGCCTGTTAGGGGTCAGTGGATAGGGGCGCGGGCCCCGTCACCCGTTCGGGTGACGGCCGGTGCGGGGCTGACCGCATCGTCGTGGCTGAGGTGATGACGGGGCCCGCGCCGTGGGTGGCTGAGGTGAGTGCGTACGTCCAGGTCAGAACTGGAAAGCGGACGCGCTTCGCGCGGCGACTGGAAGAAGCAGGGCGGCGCGTCCGTAGATCGCCGTCTGACGGCCGTTCTCGGCTCGGGGCGGGAACGGGGCCGCCGCCGCATGATCGGCCGCCTGTGGGCCGTACAGGCCCGTTCTCGGGGCTCTCCTGCGCCGAGCGTGGCTGCACGGTGCGTGTGTGGCGGGTGGTGCATCCGGCGGTCGACGTCACGGTGGAGGCCGCAGGAGGGTGCCTGTGCGGCTGCGTGCCGGACGATCACGCTCCCCGCGCCCCTCGGTGTCACTGCGCGCGAGATCGGCGCTCCTGCGGCCGCTGGCGCCGTGACGGGTCGGGCGGGGATGTCGTTGAGCCCCGCATGATGCGCACGAGCCGACTGACCGCCCTCCACCGGGCCGCCCAGGCCAAGCCCGACGCGATCCGGGACAGGCTCGCCGCACGCGGCCTGCTGCTCAGGACCTTCGACCTCTTCCCCGCCATGCACACCCGGCTG
Organism: Streptomyces sp. DI166; assembly: GCF_900091315.1. Classification (GTDB taxonomy): domain Bacteria; phylum Actinomycetota; class Actinomycetes; order Streptomycetales; family Streptomycetaceae; genus Streptomyces; species Streptomyces fuscus. Next base: position 33,816 of record NZ_FLSP01000076.1, on the reverse strand, counting down.
CAGCACGCGGCCGCGGTCACCGGCCGGCCCGTCGACGACCTCGTCGGCGAGGCGATCCAGGAGTGGACGGCGGAGGTGCTGGAGAGCGACGCGCCCGCGCGCGCTCACTGAGTACCTTCCGGTTCCCTTCGGTTCTCTCTGGTTCTGGGTGCCGGAAACCGGAACCTCGCGCCGCCCCGGACGGACACGGTGCCGGCACCGTGTCCACGCAGCCTGTCAGCGGAACGCTGACGCCACTCTGCAGTAGCCCACCAGCATGGCTACTCGAACGCCTACAGGTACGCGTACAAAGTCGCCTTCCAGCCAACTCAGCCGATAGCTATGCCATATCTATCCCAGTTGCTTTGTCGCTAGCGGAAATGCACGACGTGGGAGCCGCTGACCAGGTTGGCAACGGGCAACTTGCGTCTTCCCCTTGCCACCTCCAGGACGCTCGGGTGGCATGGGGTCCATGCCGACCTACCGCAGTGAGCTGGAGAAGAAGCTGGCGCTCCTGGACCGCCAGGCCAAGGTGTTCAACCACCACAGGGAGACGGTCACCGCGACCGCCGTGGACCTGGTCCTGCACCATCGGGAGCCCCTCGGCCCCACCGCGACCCGGGCGGGCCTGACCGCGCACGCCCTGCGTCAGGCGCTGCACGAGCACCCGGAGGTCGCCCCGATCGTCTACCCGGAGCGCTATGTGGACGGGATGGCCGGGGAGGCCGGGTTCGCCGTGTCCACGGCGGGGGAGAGTGGCAGGGGCCGCCGGAGGGTCCGGCGGGAAGCGGGAGGGGAAGAGCTGGCATGAGCAGCAACTACGCCGACTACGCGGAGAGCCGGGCCGACCGGGCGGACGACGTGACAGTGCGTGGGGGAGAGGACGCCCTGGCCAGGGCCATCGGGACGGGCCTGTCCGCCGTGGCCTACGCGCTGTTGGAGGTCGCCGACGCGATCCGGGAGAACACCGCCTCCCGCCGGTAGTCCGTACGCGTCGGCGGCGCCCCGGAGCATCGGCTCCGGGGCGCCGCCGTTTGGTGGGCGGGCGGTGGTCACACGGCGGCGGCCGCCTTGGAGGGGCGGCCCCAGCCCTGTCCTCGCTCGATCGCGGCGAGCAGGACCGGCTCGAACCCGGCGGCCGCGAGCGCGGCGTCGTCGGTGAGACCGGCGTCGGCGAGGACGGACAGCTGCACGGTGTGCTCGATGCCCTCCGCCCATGCGTCGCGCACGGCCTGGCGGACGGTGACGCGGGCCTGCAGCTCGGCGGTGGAGTCCTGTTCGCCGGCGCGGCGCAGCTCGGCGAGGTCGCGGCCGCGGGCGGCGACGGCGTCCAGGAGGTCGGCGGCCTTCTCGGCGTCGGGCTGCCTCGGCGCGGCGACGGCCTTGGGCTGCACGCCACGGCGCAGCTGCTCCATCCGCGTGGGCAGCGGCTCCCAGGACGGCTGCCCGGCCATCTCGATGTTGGTCTCGGTGACCGCCCGGGTCCACGCGCGGGCCAGGCCCCGGGGCTGCAGCGGGGTGCCGGCGGGCACGGCTTGGCCGTCGTGGTGGTTGCCGTGCAGGGACACCCACAGCGCGGTCGCGGTGCCGCGGACCCGCTCCAGCAGTCGCTGGCGCTGGGGCAGCCACCGTTTGAGTGCGGCGCGGGACAGGCCGGACAGGGCGAGCAGCTCGGTGTACGCCTCCGACTCGCTCCAGCCCTGGGGGCGGCGGACAACGCGCAGTTCCTCCAGGAGCGGGGAGAGGTCCTCGATCCGCAGGGCGCACATCTCGCCGGCGCGGATGCCGGTGTCGGAGACGACGGCGCCGACGGCGAGCATCCGCAGCTGGCTGGTGGTGGCGTCGGGGGAGTCGGCGAGTTCGGTGAGCTGGGCGCGCAGCAGGGCGCGGGCCCGTTTGGCGACGGGCTGTTTGCGCGGCGGGTCGGGCTGCGGCGGCAGGTCGGCGGTGTCCTGGGCGCCGCAGGCGGTGACGAGCAGGCGCAGGACTTCCAGGCGGATCTGGTCGGAGTGGTCGGAGCCCTTGTCCGGGTCGGCGGCCTTGCGTACCCGGAGCTGGCCGGTGCGGGCCAGCTGCAGGTAGGCATCGACCGGTTCGCGAGTGAAGAGGTCGCGGGCGGCGGCCTGCTCGGTCAGCGGGTGCTCGGGGTGGGCGAGGGCGCGGGTGTACTCGTTCGCCACCCACGTCACCTGGCGGCCGCGGGAGGCGGAGACGAACGGCCAGGACTTCACCTCGGCGGCCGCCGCGGCGAGCAGCTCGCCGCCGGTCAGCGTCCGGTCGACGACCTCGACCTCGTGGGTCTCGCTCACGGCTTGCCTCCGTCGCGGGCGCTGGTGACGGCGTAGCGGGCGGTGGAGACCTCGACGTGCAGCGCGACCAGGTCATCGCGGGCCTTGGCGGCGGCCGCCGCGTGCTTGCCGGTCGGCTGGGGCTCCGGGCGTCCGTACGGCACAAGCGAGATCCGCAGGCTCTCCATGGTGTCGAGCAGGTCCTTGGCGTCGCCGTCGGAGGCGAGGCGGGCCCCCAGCATCTGGAAGTAGCTGCGGGTGAGGACGTCGCCGGCCGCCGCGTCTCCCCAGGCTTCGGAGGTGTCGATGAGCCGCTCGGCGACGTCGCGGATCCGGTCCGCCTGGCTCTCGCACCAGGCGTCAGCGGCCCGCTGACGTGCCTTTTCGAGCCGCTGGGAGCCCACGTCACGGCCGTTGGACCGGTAGCTCTTGACCGCGCCCTGCAGACGCAGGGCGCGTCCCTCGGCGGACTGCCGCTTCTCCAGCCCGAGCGAGTCGGCGACCTTCTGCCAGGAGGCGCCGCGCTCACGAGCGGACTCGATGAGCCGCAGCTCCATGCGGTCCAGGCGCTCCCGGGCCTCCGCCACCTGTGTCAGCGCGGCCAGGATCTCCTCGGCCGGCACCTCGCGCGGCTGTTCACCGAAGGGAGCGAAGCCGTTGACCGCCCGGAGGACCGCCTCCATGGCCTGCTGCCCGGTCACGCCGGGGCCGTCGGGTTTGCCGTAGCGCTCCTGGAGGAGCTTCTCGGCCGCCTGCTTGATCTCGTGGTGCCGCACGGGGTCGATCGCCATGGGCGTCAGCATTCCACTGACACATCACGGGTGTCAGCATTCCGCTGACACGGCTAACGGTTGAGCGATCTGAACCAGTCAGCGCATAAGCGACTGTTTTAGCGACCTTTTCCGCTAGCGAGAATGAAGACGGGTTAGCTGATCGGCTCGGATCTCGGGTTGACGAGCCTGTCAGCACCTGGTGCAGCGAGCCGTCATGATGACCGGTAACGCTCGCTGAAGCGCGAGCGTCCGGTGTTGCGCGCGGGCCCGGACCGGGCCCGCGCCATGCCGGGTCGAAGCCTACGAGCTGGCCTGCGACGAGCCGGGCGAGCGGATTGGAGGAACGATGGCCCGACGGGTCGCAATGGTCAACAACAAGGGCGGAGTCGGGAAATCCGGCACCACCGTCCGCCTCGCCGAGGGACTGGCGAAGGCGGGCAAGCGGGTGTTCGTGGTCGACATGGACCCGCAGGGCAACAGCTCGCAGATGTTCGGGTGGCACTACGACCCGGCGAAGAAGCAGCCCACGATCAGCCAGGCCATCAAGGCCAACACGGATAGCGACGCGCTGGGCTCCGCCCGCGAGGTCTTCCAGCCGATCGCCTGGACGTGCGACTACGCCGAGCGCATCTCCATCGCCCCCGCCCGGCTTCCCCCTGGAGAACCGGATGTCGGAGGCCGGGATCGCGGGCGCCTGGCGGCGGCTGGAGAAGGCGCTGGAGGGCGTCGACGACGCGGTCGACTACACGCTCATCGACTGCCCGCCGAGCCTGTTCCACCTCACCCAGCTCGGGCTCGCCGCGGCGCACGATGCGGTGATCGTGACCGAGGCCGACTTCTACTCGATCGAGGGCGCCAAACGCGTCCGCGACTTCATCGAGCACAAGGCACCCAAGGACCTCGCCAACCCGGGCCTGTCGCTGCGCGGCGTCATCATCAACCGCTACAAGGACACCGTCCGCCAGAACGAGCAGCGCGACTCGATCCGCCGGATCTTCGGCCCGCTCGTCTGGGACCCGACGGTGAAGTTCATCGAGCAGCTGGCCACGAGCAACAACAACGGCATCTCCCTCGACGAGTCCAAGGGCGACCGGCTCCCGGAGATCCGCGCCACCTACGAACTGCTCACCCAGACCTTCCTGAAGGAGATTCCCCTCCCGTGACAGCGCAGCGCACCCGTACCGCAGACGACGACCCGCAGCTGCCGGACGACGACGAGGACATCAAGGTCGGCGACGACGTCCGCCCGCCCGCGAAGAAGCGCACCTCCGTGACGCCGAACAGCCGGACGCAGCTGGGGCTCCCGCCCCGCCGGCGCGGCCGCAAGCCCGGCCCGACCCGCGTGATGATGAACGTGCGCGTCCTGCTGGAGACCGACCAGCTCGTCACCGAGATCGGCGAGGAGACGGGCATGGGCCCGCAGGACGTCGCCGACGCGGCGATCGCCCACTACGCCGCGTACCTGCGGCGGACCGGGAAGCTGCCCAAGGTGCCGAAGGCGGACCAGGAGCAGCGGTCCGAGGCGTCCTGACTTCATCCGTCACGAGCGGTCCCGTGGAACTGTCCACGGGGCCGCTCGCCGCTTCCTGGTGCCCTGTCAGTGGCGGGCGCTACCGTTCTCGTACGGCTAGACGCGTACTGCCGTCCACCGCCGCCCGGCGCCCACGCCGCCAGGGCACAGTCGGTCAAGGTCTCTCGGGGCCCGCGGAGTTCATCACCATCGTGTTGTCCTGCTCGGCCCCGACGTACTTGGCCGGCGGGAGCGTGGGAGACCGCCGCGTCTGGAGTGCGCATGTCGCCGAAGAAGCAGTCGACCGCCTCGAAGAAGGCCCGCGCCGCCGCGCGCCAGGGCGAGAAGTTCACCACCGCTCTGCGGGCCGCCGAGGAATCCGCCCCGCCGAAGACGTTCCCCGGCGACGGGGGCCCGTGGATCTCCGCCTGGAGCGGCGACCCGTCCAACGACGTCAACCCGGCCTGCGGTCACCACTACAAGGCGCTGTGCGGCGGCTGCGGCGTCTGCACCACCTGCGATGCCTGCTACTGCGCCGAGGCCGCCGAGGAGGCCCGCATCGACGCCGAGGTGACCCGGGACTACGCCGAGCACTCCGAGCACGACCCGGACTGCTACCTGTGCGAGGACGACCGCAAGAGGACCGCCGACTACACCCGCTGCTGGAAGTGCGGCCTCGAGTACCGCGACGGCATCGGTGACCACCACTGGCACAACCCGCCGTACTGCTCGCCCCGGCTCCCGACGTACCCGCTCGGCGTCGACTGGAGTTACCTGCGGGGCCAGGAGGTCACCCTGGTCGGCCGGGACTACAGCGTCCACGGCCTGGTCCTCGCCGACCAACCCGCGCCCGACCCGCAGGCGTACTACCCGATGATGAAGATGCGGCGGACCGACCCCGGCTATGAGGACGGCCCCGACGAGACGTCACCGTTCACCCCCCGCGAGTGGCTTGAGGTTCACCCCGCGCCGCCGGCCTCCGCCGTGCCCACCACCTGACCGTCCGCCTCTCCAGCCGGTGCTCCGGGTTTCTCCCGGGCACCGGCTTTCCCCTTTCCCCGCCTCTCCGGGCTTTCCCATCGCCCGCAAACTCCCGCTGAACCTTCCTGTTTTCCTGACCTCAACTCACTGCTCTCCGCACCCCCGCCCTGACCTCCTGACTGACTGAGACGACACCACCCACGCTTGAGGGACGAGGAGCGCGGGTGGTGTCGTCTCCGGCAGGCAGGTCCCCGCAGGTCAGGGCGGGGGTGCGGAGAGCAGTGAGTCACACGCTGGTTTATAGGTGGTTTTACACCCGCGAGTTTCCGGCGGAGTTTCCAATCCCAGGGGCAGCAAGTCATGGGCGAAGACACTCTTCGCCGAACCTGTCGGACCGAGGGCGCTCCGGGGGTGAATACGTCCCCGGTGTTCTGCAGCGCGGACGGCGGTCCGCCACGGCGATACCGGTCCGCGCTGCAGGGCGCCGGGGCAGCGGGGGTCTGGGGGCCGGCGAAGGCCCCCAGCGGCCACCGGGGTTACGCCTGGATGTCCAACTCCCCGGCGATCTGGTCGCGCGGCATGCGTTCGTCGCTGGTGAGCGACGGCACGAGTTTCCCGGCGTTGCCGTGCTGGCCCGGTTCCAGTTCGCGGATCCGGTAGGCGACGGGTTCACCCTCACCGACCCACTCCGCCGCGTACACCACGGCGGGACGGCCGTCGGCGAGGCGGACCCGGGCGCCGGGGCCGTACCCGCCGTGCCGGTCGACCAGGAGGGTGTCCAGCCAGCCCTTCGGGGCGAGCCACAGCACGCCGGGCGCCTCGTAAAAGCCGTGCATGTTCAGGTGCGTCTCCCGCCACGCCTGACGCCACCGGTCGACCAGGCGGCCAACCCAGTGCCGGTCGTCGATCTCCTGCCAGGTCTGCAGCGGCCGGTCGTCGTTCTCGACGAACGCGGCGTAGGCGTCCAGGCGCGGCTTCACCTCGCCCCACCACTGCTCCGGGACCTTCGTCAGCAGCCGGGCCGCCGCCCGGTCCAGCGGCTCCATGACCGCGTCGACCGCGTCCTGGTCGTCCGTCTCGACGGCGGCCCGCAGCTCTGCCCGGCCGGGGCGCAGTTCGGGGTGCTGGTCGGTGAGCATCGCGTAGACCAGGGCGAGCAGCCACCTGGCCTCCCGGGCATGGAAGGACCCGTTTCCCGGCTTCGGCTCGTACCGCCAGCAGACCTCTGCTGCCCGCCCGTTGGGAAGCTGCGCCGCGCGCCGCACCTCGTGCCGGACTCCCTTCGAGTCCTCCGGCCGCCACAGCCAGCACACGGCGTTCGGGTGCGCGGTGCCGTCGCAGTCGACCGGGCACGGGACGCCGGCGGTGCGGTAGATGCGCGGGGGAGTCGGCTCCTGGTGGCTCTCAATGGCAGTCGACGCTTCCGTCAGCGGATCACTGACGGAGGGTTCGGGAGCCGCAGCGAGGCGGCGGCGAGCCGCGGTGTACGAGATTCCTTCACGCTCGGCGAGTTCTCGGGCCGCGCGCTTGAACTGCTTGTCGGTGGTCACGGTCGTCTCCAAAGGCCAGCGGAGATCCCACGCATCCCCGCCGTGAGGACCACAGACAGGCGGACGATGCGGCACGTGAAGCGGGGCCCCTTGTCCTCGTTGCCGCCCCCGGCGTGGGCGGGCCGCGGCTCGGAGTCAGGCCGACGTGTGGCGGCCGCCTCCAAGGTAGCGGCTGGCCATAGGACGCGGCAGCGGATCCGCCTCCGCCAGCAAGGGCGGGACACCAATCGCCTAACGGCTCGCATTTCCGCTAGCGCTATTACTGGGCTACTGCGCTAGGTGAACCGTTCGCATAACCGCACGCTGATGAGATAGAAGCACAGCGAGTGTCAAGGAAAGCCAGTTCGTTCGGCGGTGAGTACCTGATGGGCTACCGCAGCGGGTGTCAGCGTTCCGCTGACGGCTCCCGGACGCCTTGCCAACCGGGCCCAAGGCCGCGCCGACGGGGCTTCGGTGCCCGGGGAGACGGAACGGCGGCCACGGTCTGCTCGGCGACGCCGTCGCCCTGGTCCTGTCCGAGGTGACGCAGCAGGGCCTTGGTGGCAGCCGGGACGACCGCCAGGAGCCGGGCCGCCTCGGGGTCGATCGCGGCGAGGGCCTGCGCGAGCGTGTCGATGGCCTCGGCCGCGTCCTCGGCGGCCGCGAGGTTCCACGCGGTGGGGCCGGCCGCGTCGGCGAGCGCGCAGGCGGCGTCGGCGGCCTCCGAAGCCAGGGTTTCGACGCCGGGCGCGGCCCGGTCGGGCAGTTCCATGCCGGGCTCAACGGAGGCGCTCGGAAAAAGTACGGCTCGCAATGTCACACGAGCATGATCATCCAGACCTGTACGGGATGAGAGCGGATCTCCGTCCGGGGAGGTCCGCGCGGCTGATGAGGAGTGCCGCTCATGACGTACAACGACCACGGATCATCCGTCCCGGAGGGTTCCGGAGAGCCGGAAAACGGCCCGGATTCCAGTGCCGCATCCAGTGCCGCGAACGATTCGCCGGCCGCCGCTGTCGGCGCAGGTCAGGCCCCTGGACAAGGGGGCGTGAGCGATGCCGACACCTCTCTCCCTGCCCCTGCTTCGTCAGATGAGGGGCAGAGGTCCTCTCCCCTCACGGCTCCCCGAGTCAGGGGAGATGTGCTGCGGATGCTCGGCTGTGTGCGGATAGCCACGGTGCGGCAGATGGCGCGGGTGGTCACGGCGGAAGACGCGGACGGCCGGTCGTACGTGCGGCGAGCGCTGCGGGACCTGGAGGAGGAGGGCCTGGCGGATACGAACGGCAAGCACGGCAAGGAGCCGATCTGGAACCTGACGCGGCGCGGTCTGCAGGCCGTGGCCGACGGAGGGGAGCTGCCCCTGCGGCCGCGCGCCGGCACGGGGGCGAGGGCTGTCCGGGCCGGGTACGGCGGTCACGGCCTGGCGGTGACGGAGACGATCCTCGCCTACGGCGGCCGCGCGCACCTGACCGCCTGGCAGGTGGAGGTCAACCACGCCATCAAGGAGACCGGGCTGTCGTTCAACACCGACGCGGTCCTTACCTTGCCGACGAAGACCAGCGAGGTGCGCCTGTTCGAGGTGGACAACGGCACCATGCCCCGGGCCCGGCTCGCCCGGGAGGTGTGGGACTACGAGCGGTATGCCGGACACCGCTGCTGGGAGGGCGCCCGCGGGACCATCGGGACGACGTTCCCGTTCTGGCGCCGGTACCGCTACATGCGCAGCGAGCGGTTCCCGACGCTGCACGTCGTCCTGGCGGGCCTGGAGGAGCACCTGCTCCAGCGGCGCCTGGAGGCACTCACCGAGGACGTCCACGGCATCGCGGTGGGCGTGCTGGCCACCACGCTGCCGCGCCTGAAACGCCGGGAGCCGTGGCTCCGGCTCGGCGTCGACGACCCCGGCCGCCGGCGGGAGCGCTACCCGGAGCCGGTCGGCCGGTGACCGGGTCGGGCCCGGGTCGTTGAACCGGGTGCCCATGTGCACAGTGAAGCCCCGGGGCCGTCATGGCCTGAGCCCCGGGGCTTCGTGTGTTCGACGGTCAGGGTTCGGGCTTGGGCTCGGGCTCGGAGGGCCGGAACTCCCGCCAGACCCAGCCGCCGTCGTAGACCTGCGCGACCAGGACGCGGTCCTCCTGGTGCGGGTCGTCGTTGGCCTCACTGGCTCGTCGCCGCGCCTCGCTGATGGCGAACAGCAGGTCCACGTTGAAGCCTTCCGGCAGAAGCGGGGCGTCGTGGCCGCCGTCCTTCTCGTCGGCCAGCACCGTGAGGTCGTCGGAGCCGAGTTCGGTGGCGCGGACCTGGTGGTCGTCGGCGCTCAGGTAGGTGATGGTGTCGGCCCGCACCAGGACGCGCCTGTCCCCCCTGCCACCGGGCGATCCCTTGACCTTCCTCATGATCCAGACGTTAGTCACGCGTCCCCTCCCGGAGATCGTTGATGGTGTGGCCATCCTTGCCGAGCGTGCCGACAAACGGGCCGGTTCAACGCTGACTGTCGCTGGGGGCCAGCAGGCTGGTGACCTCGGCGAGGGCGGCGTCGCCGGGCTTGAAGTACTTCCGGGCGGCGCTGACGGACTTGTGCCGGGACTTCGCCATGAACAGCAGCAGGGAAACGCCCTGCTCGCCGAGGTGGGTCAGGCCGGAGTGGCGGAACTCGTGCGGGTCCCAGCCGGTGCCCTCCTGGCCGCCGACGCAGGTGTGCCGGTCCAGCAGGGCGCGCAGCTGGCCGTAGGACAGGCGGGCCAGGCCGGTGTCGGGGCAGACGTCGCGCGGGGTGAGGACCTTGCCGGGGCCGGGCCGACGGTGGGTGACGAGCAGCGGGCCGCGGGTGCGCTCGCCGATCAGGCGGGGCAGCAACCGTGCGGTGCCGGCGTCCCAGTAGATGGTCTCGGTCTCGTAGTCCTCGCGGGCCTGGCCGCGGCGGCGGACCGCCTTGGCGCCCTTGGCCTTCACCGGGCACTGGCGGGCGGCGAGGTTGAGGTCCTCGATGTTGACGCCGAGCAGCTCGTCGGCGCGGGCGCAGGTCTCATAGAGCATCCGGTAGGTGACCTTCTCGCGCAGGGCGACGTCGCGCCGGGCGATGAGCCGGTCGATGGCGGTCTTGGAGCGCACCGGGGTGTCGGATCCGGGGTCGGGCACCCGCTTGCACCAGGCCGGGATGCGGGGCGGCTGCAGGCCCGCCTCGTGGCACCAGGCCAGCCAGCCGCCGACCGCGCCACGCCGGGCGTTCCAGGTGCCGACGGCGGCCGTGCCCCAGAGCTGTTCGAGCGCCTGGCCGATCTCGTCATCGGCGACGGTGGACAGGGGCCGGTCCTCGCCGAGCGCCGGGCAGACCTTGCCGAGCGCCGTGGTGTAGGTCCGGCGGGTGTTCGCCACGGTGATGGAGTCGAGGTACCGGTCGGCGGCGGTGCGCACGGTCACCGCTCCGGAAGCGGTCTTGAGGGGGACGACGGTCGCCACGGTTCTCCTTGCCACAGATAACAGGTGCTCGTCATGTCGGGGAACGGGCGCGTTCTCCCTGGTGGATGATCACCATAGTGCAGATAACAGAGCAGTTATCTGCGGGAAGCCTCACGCGTCTGTGCGGCACGTGCTCACGCGTCCGGATTCCGCAGCGTGCCGTGTCAGTGCCCGGGCGCATCATGACCGCGACCGGAGACGCGGTGGGGGAGGGCCTGGTGCAGCTGACTGCCGATCACGCCGAGTGGGGGCGGCTGGACGTCACCCTGGACGATCTGGGCTGCGGCAGGTCGTGGCGGGAGATTCACCGGGTGCGTGGTGTGGAACTGACGTGCCCGGAGTGCGGCGGTCAGGTCCACGCCCGGCTCTCCAAGCTGGACACCCGGCACTTCTACCACCGGACCAAGCCACCATCGTGCTCGCTGGCGAACGAGTCGCTGGAGCATCACCTGCTCAAGCTGGAGCTGGTGACCTGTGCGCGCGCTGCAGGCTTCCAGGCCGAACTCGAAGTCGCCGCACCCACCGGGGAATGGAGGGCGGACGTGATGGTCTTCAGCCCGGACGGCGCCCGGCTGATGGCGCTGGAGGCGCAGCTGTCGCCCATCACCGTGGAGGACATCGCAGCACGCACCAGCCTGTACGAGCGGGACGGAGTGCAGGTGTGCTGGTTCGGCTTCCGGCCGCGCCCGTGGGTGGGCACGGTGCCGACGCTCTTGGTCCAGGCCCCTGAGGACCGGGGGCAGGAGTGGAGGGTGACCGCCGGCCTGGCTCGCTTATCCACGCGGCCGCTGAGCTGGTCGCCGGTCGGTACGACGCTGAGCGACGCGGTGGCGTGGATGCTGACGGGCCGGATCGCGCCGCACAAGCCCCTCTCCAGCGCCCGGCGGGTCACCGACGGAGTCAACGTGTACAGCTGGGCAGAGGGCTGGACCAGGTCCTGGAACGACGGATGGCGTCTGTGGTGGACGGCCCCCGCCTACGCGGCCTTGGACGGTGAGTGCGCCCGGGAGGAGGCGGATGCCAAGCGCCGGCGGGAGGCGGAGGAGAAGGACGCGGCGCGGCGGCGGGCGGTCGAGGAGAGGGAGAAGGCCAGGAAGAAGGCGGCCAAGGACCGGGCGTATGCAGCGTTCTGGAGCCGCACGGGCCTGAACCAGCAGCAGTGGAAGTACTTCCGGGCCATCGCCGAGCTGTTCTTCGACCGGGACCTGGTCTTCGGTGCGCCGGATTCCCGGTACGGCGACGGCAGGCCGGTCTATGAACGCAGCGGCCCCGACGGCAGGCAGTGGACGCTGGTCGGAGTCGCCTGCCCGGACCCGGGCCGGCTGAGGGCATGGGCGGAAGATGTGGCCCTGCTGGTCACCTCCCCCAGCGATCTCGACACCCTCGCCGGGCGGGCGTGGGCGCCGTTCCAGGTCTACGTCCTCAACCCGGACACCGGCGAGATGGAGCAGGAGCGCGTGCTGCCGGCGACCGTCGGGCCGTAGCCCGATCGATGCCGGAACACGCGCCCCGGGAGCGCTTCCTACAGGCCCAGGTCGCGCCGCGCTTCCAGGCTGTACTCGCGTAGGTCCGAGCCCTCCGGCCCGCTGCACTCCCAGCCGTCCGCCACGTACTGGCGGATCATCCGCCGCAGCAGCTCCCCGCCGGGCGCCGAGCCCAGCGCCACGTGGACCACGACGGTCGGACCCGGCTCGTTGTAGCTGTCCCACCAGACGGGCACCTTGCCGTCGCGCTCGGGGACCAGGTGGTGCTCGACGTCCCGCACCGGCAGCCGGATCGGGCCCGGCAGCGGCAGGGCCGTTTCGCGGTCGACCACGCGCAGCGAGGCGGCCATGAGGAAGGTCCCGACCGCCGGCACCGCCGCGGCCCGGTAGCCCTCGGTCCGTTCCAAGGCGCCGAGGTACCCCTCGGAGGGCTCCCCGACCTGTCCGACGCGCTCGTAGAACTCGACACGTACCCCCAGATTGATCATGCGGGCGATCCTGGCACGCCCTGGGGTCAGGCTGCATCGCCCGAGCCTTCGCGCCTGGCTGGGGACGGGCTCCCCGGCCCTGCCTGGGACGGTTGTCCGTCGGCGAACAGGTTTCGTCCACCACCCGGCGGTGGCCCTCCTGGGGATGCGGGATTCGCCATCGCGCGGCGTGGCGTACGTCACAGACGCCGACTCAAGATCTTTTGCCGTTTGGGGTTCCCCAACCACGCCTTAAAGGCCGCACGGTTCAACAGCGACCCGAGGGGACACGCCTTCATGCCGAATGCCTTACCGCCGCACGGCTCCCAGCTCCGCTGCCTTACCCACCCGTACGACGGCCTGGAAGCCCAGATCGCCAAGTTCACCGATCCCCGGATCGCTCCGGTGCTGCGTGGTCTGCGCGAGAGCGAAGCCGCTCTCGCCGTGATGTGGGCCTACGACGGGAGGAGTTGGGCGGAGTGCGCGGCCGCAGCGGGCCTGGACCGGGCGGTGGGGGAACGGGTGCGACGCAAGCTGAAGCGACTCGGCGCCCGGTACACGCAACGGCGCTCCGCTGCACGGGCGTCCACCGTGGTTCACCGCCCGGTCCGCATGACGCCTGGGGAGCAGGTGTGATGAGCGTGCTCGTCAACGCGCTGCCGGAGTTCCTGGGCAGTCTCACCGCCACCCTCACAGTCGCCGTCGTCCGCTGGAGCGCACGCGCGCTGCGCACACGCGCATCCGGAGCGCGGCAGCCCCCGGAGACAGAAGAGGTCTGAGCTTGGGCGAAGGCTCAGCAGCAGGTGGGCGGGGACACCGCCCACCTGCTGTGCTGCCGCAATGATCACCTCAGAAGAGGGCGGGGGCTTCCGCTTCGGGTTCGCCGATAGGGATGGCCAGCTGCCCCTGCACAGGCCGCCCGGGCAGGAGCCGGGATGCCTGTGCAGGCCGCCGCCGTGCCGTCCGGGGTTGACTGCGTTGAGTGGGCAGTAGCCGACGGTAGGTCCCGTTGCGCGAGAGCACGACTTCTTCCTTGCCATCGACCACGACGGTGACCTGCTCCACGACGCGCTGGGTCAGGCGCCCCATGTCGCTCTTGGCCTTCTCCATGGCCTCCCGCAACTGCTCGTGCCGAATGAGGCTCTGCAGGGCGACGTCGTCGTTCTTCTCGTGACGCCAAGCCCGGGTCCAGGCAGCTTCCCAGTCCGGCCAATCTGCCTCTGGCACCTCGCAGGCCCGCAGGTACGCCTGGAACTGCTGGAGGCTGTGCGGCATCGCCTGCTTGGTCACGATGCGGTGGGCCGTGCTGCGGGGCAGTACCCCGAACCCGCCCGCCCGCTGCTCCAAGGTGCGCAGCGGCGGGGAGCCGGCCTTCTCGTACAGATCCTGCACGGCCGCGCTCAGGTCGACGAAGTCGCGGATGAACTCCGGGCGCGGTGCGGGCAAGCCACGACCGCCCCGCGCCTGGCGGGTCTGCTCGTACCGGGCCCGCCGCCACAGGAGCCGGGCCTCCTCGGGCGGGGCGTCACACGCTCGGGCGTAGTTGAGCACCGTCTGCAGCTTGGGCACGGTGTCACCGGAGGCAGCCCGCTGGAGGGTCGTGGGGTGGCAGCCGGCCCGTACCGCCAGGGCGCGGTAGCCCTGGCGGGTGCGGGATCGGTGTTCGCGCAGCCACTCCTGGAGTTCGCGCAGCGCCTTGTTGCTGGTGGTGAGCGGCTTCTCGGGACGGCACACGACCGTCACCTCACGCAGCCGGGGCCAGCAGGGCCCGGAGTACGGCCCGCATCCATCGGCTGGTGGCGCCCGTGAGCAGGCCGACGACGACGGCAGCGGTCAGGCCGGCGCCCGCGAGCAGCTGCAGCACGACGAGCAGCGGCATTCCCGCTACCGCGACGAGGGCAGCAGACACGGCGATGACCACGATGATGACGATGGCCTCGGCGCCGCCGAGACGCCGGGGGGACTGGCTTCCGTTCTCCACGCAGGAGACGGGACGGGGCTTGGGCACGGGGCCTCCCTGTTCGTTCGGGTCCGGCGACCCACCGGCCGCCGGACACCACTGCTGACTCCAACCGGGTACAAACCACTCCGGACTACGGGCAGTTGCAGCCGCCCTCGGTGTGGTGCGTGGTCATGATGGTGACAGCCGCAAGGGGGCGAAAGGCCCGGAGGCGGTTCACATGACGGGGTTTGATGCGCGCCTGTCCCCGTCCGCCTGTGAGCACAATGAAGCGATAAATGACACGCAGAGTCAGCGTCACCCCGCGTACGGCGATGTGACCAGCGCCTCCGTCACCGGACGTTGAGTGTCAGTACCCCGTGATAGTGAACGAGTTGATGCAGGCGTGCGCCGATCGCGGTTGCACGATGTCAGTGCTTGTTGCGACGATCCGCGACCTGGGGCTTGCACCGAGCGGGTCGGGCCCTGCCCTGATTGCTGCTGACTCCAACCAAAGGCCAACAGGGACTGCATGGTCTTGCGTTGCAGCGCGAGACCGCCGAGAGCCGGTGACCGCAGTTGCGGTACCGGCTCTTTTGGCGCGTGGAGCCAGTGTTGGTGAGCCCCGTCCGCCATGGTTCGGACGCCGCCGACAGAGTGTCAGCGGTCCGCTGACGCGAGTGGTTCAGCGTCCGAGGGACGGTCCTGAGCGGCCCTGGCTCGGCGGCTCGTAGCGGTACTCCCGCTGCGCCCGCCGGGCGTTCTCGCGGGCCTGTTCGGCGGCCTGCTGCCGGGCCTGCTTGATGTGCGCGGCGCGCTCCTGCGCCTCGCGGGCGTGCTGGGTGGGGGCCACGGCCGCCATGCGGGTGCGCAGCGCCTTCTCCTCCTGCAGCTTGGCCGCCGCCGCGGTGAGGCGGGTCGCCTCCTTCTGGTGCTCGCTGGCCTGCCGTTCGGCGTTGGCGGCGGCCCGGGCCACGCCGTTGTTGGTGATCCGCTCGATGTCCGGGAGGCGTTCGCGCATCTCGGCGAGCCGGGTCTGCAGCTCCTCGACGGTGCTCGGGGCCTCCCGGCGGGAGCCCTGCTGCTCGAACCAGCCGACCGTCTCGGGGCTGCGGATCGTGGCCCACGCCTCGCGGTGCGCGGTCTCGGCGGCCCGGTTGGCCCGGAGGATCTCCCGGTACGCCGCGGTCTCCCTCTGGTCGTACTCGGCGGCCAGCGCGAGGGTCTCCTTGCGGCTGGTGCCGGCCAGCCGCAGGGCCAGGCGGGACTTGGTCTTGGCCTCCTCCAGCTGGCGGAGGACCTCCTGCGCGTGACGCAGCGCCTCACGGGCCCGCTGCTCGGCGACCCGTTCGGCGACCGCCGTCTGCGCGAGCTGGTCGGCGCGGTCCAGGACCTCGGCGACCTCGCGGGCCCGCTCCTGGCCGGGCGTGACGGGCGCGGCCAGGGCCTCGCGCTTGGCCTCGGCCTGGCGGGCGAGGTCGGCGGCCAGGCGCTCGGCGCGGCGGGCCTGCGCGGTCCGCTCGGCGATCAGCGACGTGAGCCGCTGGGTGCCGACGTGACCGTACGGACGGTCACGCCACGCCTCGAACTCCGGCTCCGGCTGCTGCTCGGCGCGCGAGGCAAACCCGGCGGCGAGCAGCTTCTCCAGGCGGGCCTTCTGCTCGTCGGTCAGCTCCGGGGCGCCGTCGCCCTGCAGACGCTCCCGCAGGACACCGAGCTGCGCCTGGCGCGCCGCCGCGCGGTCCTCGGCGCTCGGCTCCACCTCGTGCTCCGCAGCGGCCTGAGCGGCCTCCTGAGCGGCTTCCGGGTGGGCGCGAGCGCCTTCGATGCCGTCGTCGCCCGCGTCCTCGCGTACGGCCGCAGAACGCTGCTCGGCGACGTCGGCCGACTCGGGGGCCGGGTGCTGTTCCGTCTCGTCGACGACGCGTTCGTGCTCGGGCTGCTGCACCCGGTGCGGAATCGGCACGGCGGGCTGCGCCTCGGGTGCGGCCGCGAGCTCGTCGGACACCATGCGGTCGTCGTTGTCGCGCTCCAGGGAGTCGGCGTACGCGGCGACCGCGCGATCCAGCAGCTCCTGGTCGCTCTGTGCCTCGCCGAGGCGGCGGCGGGTCTCGTCGCTCTCGACGACGTCGGCGGGCAGCCACAGGTGGGTGGCGATCCGGTCACGGGAGAGCGCCGGGTACAGGCTGTTCGCGTCCGCGCCGACGCCGTAGACCAGGGTGTAGTCGCAGGTGAGCCCCTGGGCTGCCGCGATGGTCATCGCGTAGCCGTGCTGCAGGGCGCCGTCGGCGATCTGGTCGGCGGTGATCCAGGCCCGCTCGATAGCGTAGCCGCCGTCGTCGGCGGGTCGGCGCCATTCGACGGCGACCCCGCCCTTGGAGGCGTAGGTGACCTGTCCGCGGTAGCCGTTGAGGACGTCGACGTCGCCGCCGCGGCGGGTGCGGTAGTCGTTGCGCTTGATCCGGATGACGTCGCCGGCGGCCAGCTCCAGGCGCTCGCCCCCGGCGAGGGCGAAGGTGTGGCCGCCGGTCAGTTCGCCGGCCTTCTTGCGCAGCTCGCGGGCGCCGAGGTTGAGAACCTCGACGTCGGCGTTGCGCGCGGCGAGCACGACCAGGTCCTCGATCTGGTCGTGGGCGTCGCCCTCTAGGCGGTCGACGGTGTCCTTCCACGCGCCGAGCATCGCGGCGTACGCCTCGTCGGGCGTGCGCACGGCGTGGACGCGTCCGTGCTCGGCGAGCATCGACAGGGCGGTGCGGCGGCCGCCGTCCAGCCACGCCTCCAGGGCGGCCCGCTCCACGGCGTCCTTCTGGCGGCGGTTCTCGCTCAGCTCCAGGCCGTCCACGATCTCGTGGGCCCGCTTGAAGCCGCCGCCGACGCCGATCGCCTTCAGCTGTGCCCAGTCGCCGATTTGGACGACCTTCACGCCGTGCTCGGCGGCCGCCGTGAGCAGGTCGGCGACGTCGCGGTCGTCGACCATGGCGGCCTCTTCGAGGACCAGGACGTCGGTGTCGGCCATGCGGCGGCCGCCGTCGCGGATGTCCATCAGCCAGGTCGCCACCGTGGCGCTGGTGATGCCGGATTCGGCCTGCAGCTTGGATGCGGCGACCGCCGCGGTGGCGGCGCCTGCCACGCGCAGCCCGGCGGCCTCCCAGCCCATGCGGGCGGCGCTCATGATGGTCGTCTTACCGGTGCCGGCCTTGCCGCGCAGCACGTCGACGCCGTGCCCGGCGGTCAGGAAGCGCAGGGTGGCGGCACGCTGCTCGTCGGACATGACGAACGGGCGCAGCGGGTCGGTGGTGCGGGCGGTCTCGAACGTGGTGATGGCCAGCTCGGCGGCCTCCGTCGTGAGCTGGGCTGCGCCCTCGTTCAGCCGCTCGGCGACCGACCCGGCGATGGTCTGCTCGGCGGCCAGGATCGACGCGTGCGTGTAGCGCTGGGGGTTGGTCAGGTGCGTCATGCCGCCGCTCGGCAGGGCGACGGCCTCGCCGTCGACGGCGAGCACGGCGTCGGTCAGGGCCTCGGCGGCCGCCAGGTCGGGCACGCCGAACGGGCAGGCGTCGATGACGTGCGCCAGGACGTCGGCGCGGGTGACGGACTTCCGCGACTCGGTCAGGCCACCCTCGCGCCGCCAGATGAACGCGGCGATCTCCTCCGGGGAGGGCATGACCGGGCCGCCGCCGGGGCCTGCCACGGATGGCCCATCGGGGCCTTCGGGGCCGGGGATCGCGCGGCGGATCATCGCGTCGACGTCGTCGACGACCTCCTCGGCGCGGGCCCGCCAGGCGGCCCGTACGTCGGCCCGGGTGATGGTGGTGTCCTTGCCCTCGGCGAGCTGGCGGGCGATGAGCTTCTGCTCGCCGGTCGTCGCGTCGTCGGCGGCCGCCGCGACGATCTGCGCGTTGCGGCGGGAGAAGTGACGGCGCAGGCCCTCGTCGATGCCGACGACCTCCCAGGCGCCGGTCTCGGCGTGCCGCTCCCAGCGCATCCCGAACCGCTCGCCGGTCACCTGCCGCAGGCGGGCCTTCACGAACGCGTCGGCGGCGTGCGCGTGGCGCAGGATGTCGCGGCCGCCGGCACCGACGGTGCGCCACTTGCCGTCGGCGGCGAGCGCCATGTTCGCCAGGTTGCCGTGGACGTGCAGGTGCGGGTCGCCGACCTCGCCGCCGACGGGCCGGGCGGAGTAGTGCACGGTCATCCAGCCGAGGAAGCCGCTGGTGTCGACACGGTCGGCGGTCTTGCCGTTGCCGTGCTCGCCGGCCATCGCGTACGCGGCCCAGCCCTCCATCGCGCCGAACGTCTCGCGGGCCACCTCGAGGAAGGTTTCGCGCAGCGCCTCGGACATCTCCTCGCCCGCGAGCGCGACGGCGGCGCTGTAGGTCTTCGACAGATCCAGCGTCACGTCGTAGCCGCGGTTGCCGACGCGGATCCGGGCGTCGGCGTACTCGCGGGCCTCCGCCACATGGGAGCGCCCGTACAGCTGCACCAGGTCGACGCCGGACGCCTCGGCGAGATCCTCCACCGCGCGGAAGGGGACGCGGTGCCGGTCGCCCTCGCGGACGATGCCGCGCTGCAGGCGGGCGAACCTCTTGCTCAGCTTGTCGTCGCCGAGCAGCTCGTCGACGTCCACGCCGCGCTCGGCGGCCGCCGTCTCGATCGCCTCGGCGAGCGGCCGCGCCTGCAGCTTGCCGCGCGGGTCGACGGCGACCTTCGGGGTCACCAGCAGCTCGCCCGTCAGCGGGTGCCGGCCGTCCATCAGCAGCCGCGCCTGGTCCTTGTCGACGCTCTGCCCGGCGACCAGGCCGACGTCGGCGAGACCGCCGCCGATCCACTCCAGATCACGCGCGTCGCCGAGGCGGTAGTCGACCTGCGCGTCGGTCTCCTGCTCGCGCTGCTCCTGGTGCTCCAGGTCGCATCCGCACTGCCCGGTCAGCCGGTACTCGACCTGCTGCATGTCCGGCCCCAGTGGTGTCACCCACGCCATCGCTACTCACCCCCTCCCGCGTCGGTGATCTTGAAGTCCGTTGACGTATGGCCCAGCCATACCTTGGTACTTCCGCTGTTGATCTTTGGGTGCATGACAGTACCTCCGGAATGGCGGTTGACCAAAGAGGTCTTTTGCGAGGGCGGTTTTTCACTGCTGACCTGCGCTGGAAGCGCGGTACAGGGGTGCGGTGGTCAAGGCGAAATCGGACGCCGGGAATGCGCGCGTCAGACCGTGGTCCAGGGGGTGTGTGATAGAGGGCCGCGGCCGCCGTGCGGGGCACGCGCGGCGTGCCGCACGGCGACGGCCGGCGGGCGTTCAGCGGGGCCGCCAGATGGACAGCGCGTGGCCCTGGCCGCCGCACAGCTGGCACACGCCGCGGGCGGGTCCGGGGGCCGACTGCTCCTCGGTATAGACGAGGTCCATCAGCAGGCGCGTGAACGGCCGCACGATCTCGGCGGGCAGCGGCACCTCGTACGGGTTCTCCTCGATGTCGTCGGTGTCGTCGGCGGGCCGGGCCACCTCGACGCGGGTGACCTCCGCGCCGACGGACAGCGTCACGGTGACCGGCCCTGGCGGGGCGACGTCGGCGGCGGCCGGCACCAGGAGGAGCCGCCAGTCGGCGGTCTCGCGCTCGGCCAGGGGACCGTGGGTGGCGACCAGCTCGTGCAGCGCCTCGGCGAGCGTGGCGACGGACCCGGGGTCCGGGTTGTAGATCTCTGACATCGGAGGGCGGTTCCTTCCACAGAGTCGGCGGCGCGGGATCACGCAGCCTTCCCCGGCCTACGGCATCCCGGGCGGCCTCGGGGCGAGGAACTTCGTCCGCTCCCGCCTGGCGGGCAACGATCTTGCTTTCGGCTCCGCCTGGCGGGCCCGGTGCCCGGCGGCGGGTCAGATTTCCGACCCGGCCCGGAAACGCAAAGAGGCCCCCGTGCTGATGGAGGGGACCATCAGCACGGGGGCCTCGGACGTGCGGTGCGGAAGGCTACCTGCGGGACAGGGACGCCGGGTCGAACGCGACCGGAAACGGCTCGTCGACGCGGGCGACAGCGCCCGCCAGGAACGGCGGCAGATCGGCGTAGGAGCCGTTCTGCAGGCGGCCGACCAGGAGCCGCGGGGCGGGCTCCAGCTCGATGCGCCAGTAGTGCTCGATGCCCGCCGCGGCGTACAGCGCGGGCTTGAGCTTGCGGTCGGTGACCCTCGTCGACGGCGAGGCGATCTCCACCACGGCGAGCACGTCCTGTGCGGGGACGGCCACGGGGGACTCCTCGGCGGCCGCCGCGTCGATGACGGCCAGGTCCGGGATGAGCAGCCCGTCCGGGACGATGACGTTGATCCCCTCGAACACCTCGACGTCGGCGCCGGCGGCCTCGGCGGCCTGCTCCAGCAGGACGTGCAGGCGGTGCGACGCGCGCTGGTGCGGCAGGCCGGGCGCGGGGCTCATCATCAGCTGCCCCCCGACCAGCTCGACGCGCTGCGTGGTGTCCTCGGGCAGCGCCAGGACGGCGTCCAGCGTCCAGGGTCCGGCGTGGCTGTAGGCGACACTCACGGTCCTTTCACCTCCTCCCGGACGGTCTCCAGTGTGACCCGGCGCGGTGGCCGCTGTCTCCCCTGGGACCGTCCGGCGCGGTCACATGTCATCGGGCGGCGTCATCGGCGGAACGGGTCACGGATGTCGCCGCGCAGCACGCCGTGCACGAGCCGGGCGACCTCGGCGGCCCCGGCCTCCGTCACCGGGGCGCAGATCGAGTGCGCGGTGGTGCGGGTGGCGTTGAGCATCAGCTCCCACCCGCTGTCCGAGTACAGGGCGACCGCCAGGCCGCCGGCCGTGCCCCAGGTGGGGCCGCCAGGCAGCGGGGCGACGCCGACGCCCATACGGACGGGCGTGGGCACGACCTCCAGGCCCTCGGCGGTCAGTGCGGCGCGCAGCGCGGCGGACAGCTCGGCCAGCTCGGCGGAAGTCCGCTCGGACTCCGGGCGGCGGTACTTCCTGGCGACCGCCTCGGCGGCCGCCAGGGCGAGCCAGCCTTCGTCGTCGGCGGCCTTGCGGTCCAGGCCGTGCTGCTCGGCGGTGGCGAGGTAGGCGTCCAGCAAGGCGGCGGCCTCGTCGACGACGCTCGGGGCGTACAGACCGGCGTGGCCGTCGTAGATGCGGCGGATCCGGGCGGGTGAGTCGGTGGTCGGGGTGCTCATCTGGTTCCCTTCATGGGTGAAGCCCAGGGCCGGTTCGGACGACCCCGGGCTTCACTGTGTCGTGCCGCTGTGACAGTGCGGGGACGAACTGGTCAGATGCCCTCGCCCGGGGCGATCGGGGCGTGCCAGGCCGCGTACTCCTGGCGGACGTAGGCGCGCGGTCCGCCGGCGCCGTCGGCCTCGATGGAGTCGGCGGCGAACGGGCCGCGTCCGCAGTGGTGGACGACGTCGAACGTCATCAGGATGTGCGCCTCGCGGATGGCCCGGCTCTGCGCCGTGGCGTCGTGCGGGGCGGCCAGGGCGAGCCGGTCCAGCAGCGCCGCCCGGCGCAGCAGCAGCTCCCGCTCGTCGGCGACGTCGTCGGTGCCGGCGCGGGCGGCCTGCAGCAGTGCGGTGGAGAGCGCCAGGACGTCGGCGAGTTCGTCGTCCAGCGGTGCCGCCCCGGCGTACGCCTCGTCGGGTCCGGGTCCCTCGAACGGCACCGCGACCGGGGCCGGGAAGGCGAAGCGGATCGGGGCGCCGCGCTCGGCGAGCAGCGCGTTGAGCGCGGCGACGTGCTTGTCGGCCTCCCGCTTCCAGGACCGCTCGCGCAGGGTGAAGCCGTCGGTGCCGACCGGCTCGGTCCTCGGGGTGAGGATCGCCCGCGGGGTCATACGGACACCTCCTTGGTCCAGGTCCACGTCTCGCCGGCGGCGGCCGCGCGGTCGGCGTGGGCAGCGAGCTGGTCGGCGAGGTCGGCGTGGCGGGATGGGACACCGAACAGGGCCCGGAGCTGGCGCAGGGTGTCCGCCATCGTGGCGGCCTCCTGCGGGCTGTAGGCGAGCGGCGCGGGCAGGTCCGTGTGCGCAGCTCGGTGGATCTGCAGGAACTGAGCGGTGAAGAAGTCGGCGAGGGTGTCAGGGGCCTGCCGGGTCATCTGCGCGACGGCCTTCTCGGAGAAGCGGGTGTTGATGCCGGTCTCGGCGTGGCTGACCACCCAGTAGCGGCCGTGGGTCTCGTGCAGCCGGTCACTCAGGCGCGGCAGGATCGGCTGGTCGATGTGTCGGTGGACGACCTGTACGTCGGCGGTGACGGCGTCCAGGGCGCGCAGCCGGGAGGCGAGTTCCTCGCTGACCGCGACACTGCGGTGCCTGCCCCCGACGCACGAGACATGGACGTCGACGTCGGTGTCCGGTGCCGTCACGAGCCGGTCGTAGACGGCGAGCAGCGCGTCTTCGACCAGGCGCTCGGCGCCGGGGGTGGTCATCACGTAGAACGCGACGTCGCGGTCCAGGCCGGTCATCTGCGTCATGCGGGCGCGGACGGCCGGGTCCTGGGGCGGGTTGCGCAGCGGCTTGGTGTCGACGACGACCGGGTTGGCGGACCAGGGGGCGTCGGGGTGGCCGGTGCCGAACGAGGTGATCGTGATGGTCGTCATGGTCAGCCCTCCTGGGAGCTGGTGAGGGAGGCGTGGGCGCGGTGCAGGCGGAGGCCGGCGTTGTCGCCGATGTAGGCGGCGGCCTCGCCGAGGTCGTCGGCGGCGTCCTCGGCGCCCTGGTCGGAGAGCGTGACGCCGAGGTCGCTCAGCAGGTCGGACAGCTGCACCAGGACGCTGTTGTCGCGGTCGGTGTCGTCGTAGAGGGCCTTGAGGACGTCGGCCTGGTCCTGGTGGTCGGCGGTGTCGCCGAGGGCGAGTTCGCGCAGCTTGTCGATGCCGAGGGCGATCGCGGCGCGGGCCTTGGCCGTCTCGGTGCCGGTCACCGGCGGCCGCCCTTGCGCAGGGTGATCCAGGCGGTGACCAGGGCGGCGGCGACGCCGACCGCTCGGTGTACGGCTTGGTCGATTTCCATGAGCGCCGTGCCGGGACCGGAGACGTCCTGGACGGGCGCGGGGTACTCGGTGCCCTCGCCGCCGGCCTTGCGGACGACGGTGGCGTGCTTGATGTAGCCGGTCTTGCCCGCCTTCTGGGCAAGCCAGAGCAGCGGGTCCCGGCGGTCGATGACGCCGTGGGTGATCGCGTTGATCGCGGCGCCCGTCAGCAGAGCGCTGACGGGGACCCGGTAGCCGAGGGTGCGGGTGACGGCGACGGTGGAGGCGAGCTGCACGGCGGTGTAGCTGGCCACGTGCCGGGTCACCGAGCGGCGTCCGTAGGCGCTGGCGGTGCAGGTGCGGCCCTCCTTGCCGTGCCGCCAGGGGTTCTCCTCCACCGGGGAGCCGTCGTTGACGTAGACCAGGTGGGAGCCGTGCATCCCCTTGGTCGATGCGTCGTGCGAGTTCTGCACGACCTGGTCGCAGAGCGGGTGGATCTCGCCGAAGACGCTGGTGAGGGTGGCGACCAGGGCCAGGCCCTCGATGGCGCGGGAACGGTCGGACATGCTGGGTTCTCCTGTTCCGGATGGGATGGGCTGGCCGGGGCGGCCGGCTGCTTGGTCGTGGTGCGGCCGCCCCGGGTGCGATCAGGCCAGGTCGATGCGGAGGGCGGTCCAGGTGCGGCCCTTGCGGGCGCCGTCCTGGCGGACCCAGTCGGCGACCGCCTGGCGGGCCTCGGTCTCGGAGCTGGCCTTGACGGTGCCGACGGACTCGCCGTCGTGGTGCTTGCCGTCGCTGACCTGGGCGGTGAAGCGGTAGGTGCGCTTGCGCATGGGTTCCGTCTTCTCGGATCGCGTCAGGCGGCGAGGCGGAAGCGCTGCGGGATGCGCCGACGGACGGCGGCCGCGGCGGGGGCCAGCAGGCGGCGGCCCCGGCGGGTGCGGCCCTTGACCCGGTACATCGCGGTGTCGGCCGCCTTGAGCGCGGCCGCAAGGGTCGGGGTGTCCAGCTCGGCGAGCCGGGCGGCGCCGATGGAGGCACCGACGCGCAGCTGGAGCCCGTGGTGGCCGACGGGCTGGCGCAGAGTCTCGGCGAGGTCGGCCATCCGGTCCGGGAGCCGGGTGTCATCGGTGAGGATCGCGACGAACTCGTCTCCGCCGAGCCGCCCGGCTACGCCGTTCTTGCCGCACCAGGCGGCGAGCCGTTCGCCGGCGGCCGCGAGGACGGCGTCGCCCGCGTCGTGGCCATGGCGGTCGTTGACGGCCTTGAAGCCGTTGAGGTCGGCGAGCAGGACCGTCGCGCCGGGGTGCCGGCGGATGACGCGCTCGGCGGCGCGGGTCCAGCCGTCACGGGTGAGCAGCCCGGTCAGCGGGTCCTTCCGGCCGCGGTGCAGACGCTGGTAGAGGCGGTGCGCGTGCAGCGCCCACCCTCCCGCCAGGAGCGGGGCGAGGAGCTGTAAGACAGTCTCCGGGTGCGTCATGATGGGGCTCTCCGTCTCGTCTCGTACGGGGTGGAAGGGCCCGGGGCGGCCGGTCTGCTTGGCCGTAGGACGGTCGCCCCGGGGCGGATTCAGAACTGGTACGTGTCGTGCCACACGACGCTCATGGCGCCGGTGTCGGCGGTCGCGCCCCGGCGGTGCCGGATGGCCTCGGGGCTGTCGACGTCCTTGCGGGCCTGGCGCTTGGCCAGGAGCTGCAGGGGGTACCGCTCGGCGCTGTACGTGAACGTCTGGACGCCTTTCCGCTGCTCTGCGTCGACGGTGGGGACGTTGATCTCCCAGTACGCCATGGCGTCCACCTCCTTCGTGCTGATCTCTGCGGGGACCGGCCTGTCCGGTCCCCCGCACCGCCCGGCCCGTCGCGGCGCCGGTCGGCACGGGGGAGGGGCAGATCAGTCGCACTCGCAGCCGACGACCAGCGCGATGTCGGCGTCGGTGCAGCCGCTGAGCTTCGCCTCCTCGATCGCCGCCTGGACCTTCTCGTCGTGCCACTCCTGGACCAGGCCCCGGGCGAGGAAGGGGTTCGCGTAGCGGCGGCAGAGGTTCTCGTGGGTCAGGGCCTCACGGCGCAGACGGGCTTGCCGCTCGACGTCTTCGAGGCGGTAGCGGCGCACGACTTCCGCCAGGGCCTCCCACAGGACGTCGTCACGGCCCCACTCGGGGTCGATGAGCGTGAGTTGCCACGCGGCGGTGACCTTCTCGAAAGCGCGGCGGCCGATGATCTCCGGCTGCCAGACGCCGCGCAGGTGACGGGCCGACAGGAAGCCGCCGAAGCGGGTGTGGACGCGGCCCAGGCAGCGGGTGACGGGCACGCCCTCGGCGTGGCGTCGGGGCGTGAGGTCGTGCTGGACGACGGTGAGGCCGGCCACCTCGGCGGCGGCCACCAGGCGATCGCGCAGCTCGGGGTCGTCCACCAGGCCGGAGACGGCGGCGCGCTGCTCCCACCAGTGGCCGTTCACACCGAAGCCGTTGTGGCCGGGCTGGGAGCCGTCGGTGACGTAGCCGAGCCGGTTGACGGCCACGAGCACCGGGATGAGGTGCCGGGTCTCCTCGTCGGGGCCGCAGTGGGGCTGGTAGCCGGGCTGGCTGGCGATGTCGCCGATCAGCCAGGACGCCACGAGCGCGCCGAGGTCCTGAAGGTTCTCGGCGGACCGCCAGCGGCGCTTGTCCGCGCGGCTCATCCAGGGGAGCTTCATCGGTCGGCCCCCACGATCATGTTGCCGTGGCCGTTGAGCATGTGGTCCACGCAGGCCGGGCAGTCCTCGCGCGGCTTGAGGTGCTTGTGCTGCTCGCGGCTGTCGTAGGCGTGCAGCCAGCACTGCTTGCACTCGCCCTTCGGCGGGTTGAGGGCCTTGTGGCTCGCCATCAGGTTTCTCCTGTTCAGGGTGGGTGGCGGGCGGGTTCAGGCGGTGCGGCGCTCGGTGTCGTCGTGGACGACGGAGAGCTTGGGGAGCTGGCCGGTGGCCCGGAGCATCGCCATCGGGTCGACGGCGCCGTTCTCGTCCAGGGCGGCGCGGTGGGCGAGGGCTTCCTCGAGGGCCGCCATCGCGGCGCTCTGCTCGCGGGCGGCCTCCACCGTGGCCTTGGCGTTGACCTTCGCGATGGTCAGGTCGGCGGAGCGCTCCAGGTTCCGCACCTCCAGGTTGTTGAGGTGGGCGCGCTGGACGCGGTGGTCGTCGCGGTGGGAGCGGCCGATCAGCACGCAGGAGGCGATCAGGGCGACGGCCCAGATGATCAGGGCCGGAGTGATCGGGTCGGAGTAGACGCCGACGGACAGCGCGCCGAACGTCATCGCGCCGGAGGCGAAGACGGCCTGCGCGGTGGGGTCGTCCAGGCGGATGGCGAAGAAGCCGGACGCGCCGCCGAAGGCCAGCATCAGGGCCGCGGCTCCGACGCTGTGCTCGGCACCCTGTTCGTTCCAGATCCTCGCCAGGGTCAGCAGGGTGCCGGCGGAGACGGCGGTGGTGGCGTACGCGGCGTGCTCGCGCAGGAAGGTCGCGGGGGTCCTCGGGGCCGGCATCTCACCGGGGGCCGGGGGGAACTGGGGCATCGGATGCTCCTCGGGGCGTCTCCCCGGTGGGGCCGTCCGGCCCGGGGAGGGCCGGACCGGACGGCGGTCCGGGGTCAGTCGGTGACGGCGTCCTGGCCGGCGGACCGGTAGCGCTTGGTCTGCCGCAGGATCTGGTTGCGCTTGACGTCCAGGGCGTCGGCGATGTCCTGCTGTGCGCCGTGGTACCGCCTCTGCAGGCGGTCGATCTCCTGCCAGAACTCGGTCTCCACGCGCTCGTGCTCTTCTTCGCGACGCTGCTTGGCCTTGGCGACCAGGTCGCGCAGTTCGGTGCGGGCCTGGTCGTCGGGACGCGGGGTCATGGCTGGCTCCAGTCGGGATTCGAGGGACGATGTGTCTGCCCCCCGCTCCGTTTGGAGCGGGCTGGGAGGCCCGGGGTGGCCGGTGAGGTTTGGTCGCCAGAGGCGGCCACCCCGGGGCGAAGTCACCAGACGCGGCCGTTGTGGGTGGACGTCTTCAGGTCCAGGTGACCGGCGCCGCGCACCCGGATGTTGCCGTTGTGGGTGCGGGCGGCGAGGCGGCCGGAGGAGGCCGGGGTGGCGCTGATGGTGACGTCGCCGTTGTGGGTGCGAGCGGAGCCGCGGCGGCCGTTGTAGGCGCCGATGGTGATGGAGCCGTTGTGCGTGCTCGCCTCCAGCTCCTCGTCGACGATGTCGACCAGGACGGAGCCGTTGTGGGTCTCCGCCTCCAGCACCTTCACGCCGCCCGCCTGCAGCGAGCCGTTGCGGGCGTCGAAGCGGATGGCCTCCAGGTCGCCGCGCACGGTCGTCTCGGCGTTCTTCGTGCTCACGGCCAGCGAGGACCCGGCCGGGAGGACGACGTCGACGGTGATCGTGCCGGTCGCGCCGCCGACGGTGGCGCCCTGCTCGGCGACGACCCGGCCGCCCGAGACGACGCGCTGCCCACCGACCCAGATGTCACCGCCGCTGATGGTCACACCGGTCATGGAGCCGGTGTTCACCACGCCGCCGCCGAAGCTGAAGGTGCTGCCGCCGATCTGGACCACGTTGGTGCCGCCCATCCCGCCGGCCAGGTCGTCGGGGACGGAGACGGTGAGCTTGTTGCCGTGCTCGGTGAACTTCGTGTCGTTCACCGCGTCGGCGACCGGGCCCTCGGCGGCGGCGGTGTGGACGCGGACCCGGCCGTAGACGGCCTTGGGGTCGACGGTGACGTTGACCGCGCCGTTGGAGACCGACAGGTCCAGCTCGATGGCGCCGGCGGTGTTCATGACGTGGATCTTCTCGCTGCTCAAGGCTGCTCCTTGGTCGGAGAGTGCGGGGACCGGGTGGCCCCCGCACATCCATAATGCATCCTCGAAGGATGCATTTCTAGGGGTTGGCATCTTTCGAGGATGCCTTTTTTTGTTTGTGCAGGTCAGGCGGCGTGCACGAGGGGGACCTGCGGGACGGGGACGGTCGCGTGGGCGGCCGCGGCAAGGTGGGAGACCGCCTCGTTGAGCGCTTCGGCGGCGTCGACCAGGCGCTCTGCGAGGTCCTCGTGCCCGCCCGAGCGGGCGGCGGTGATGAGGGCCTCGGCGTGCAGCGCGAGGTCGGCGGCCGCGCCGCGGGCGTCGACCAGGCCGGGCTGGAAGCTGAGGAGTCGCTCCAGGTGCGCGGCGCGCTGGAGGTGGAGCGGGAGGCGGGTGTCGCGGATCCGCTCGTACTGGTCGTCCAGGAGCTGGGTGACTTCGTCGGTGGTGTCGAACGCGGGCCGCTTGCCCTGCAGGCGGGCGAGGAAGTCGGCGACGGACACGGTGCTCTCCTTCGTCGGACGGAGGGCGCCGGTCGGGGTGACCGGGCGTCCCCGCCAGGTCCCGGAACGGTGAGAGCGCTCCGGGGCCGGCGGGATCGGCCGGGCTACGGGGCCGCGCTGCGGCTGGTACTCGCCGACGGATTCGGCGTGGGCCTCGGCTGGGGATTGTCAGCCGGTTGCCCGTCACGGCCGTGCAGGTAGAACACGGCGGCCACGGCCAGGACGACGACGGTCTTGAACTTGTTGCGGGCCCACCAGCCGGGCGGATCGGGCTCGACTATGACGTACTTGACGCCCACGAAAAGGGGCTCCTTCCGTTGCATTGCGCGAGGTGGGAGCGGACGAAGTCCCTGTCAGCGATCGCTGACAGGGACTGGGAAAGGTGAGCTTTGCCGGTCGCTTTGCCGCTCAGCGGGTAATCCGTCAGATCGGCTATCACTAAGCTGAGCTTTTCCGCTAGCGGAATTGCGACGCGACTAGAAACGGATTTGGCTCAGCATGTTGGCTGCGTTCTCCAGCCCGCCGTACAGCGACGGGCCCATGGAGGTGGCGGCCAGGTAGAGCGCGGCGATGTTGCAGATGGCCGCGTGCCAGAACTTCAGGCCGCCCTTCCAGATCAGTCCGGCCTCGGCGAGCACGAAGACGACGACGGCGGAGACGGTCAGCACGGCTAGTCCTCCTTCTTCCTTCTGCTGGTGCGGGTGACCTGGACCTGGTCGCCGCTGGTGGTCGTGGTGACGACGCTGTTGTTCTCGCCGTGGATGCGGACCTCGCCGGGGCCGGCGCCCTGCCCGGCCTGGCGCTGCGCGTCGCGGACGGCACGCTCGGCGCGGGCGGCGACCTTGCGGGGTATTCGGCCGCCGGAGGTGACCGGCTGGCCGTTGACGGTGACCTGGCCGCCGCCCTTGCCGTCGGCGCGGACGTTGACCTGGCGGTTGTTGTCGCCGACGACCAGGAGGCCGGTGTTGACGACGCCGTCATTGCGGTAGACGCGAGTGCCCGGCGTCGGGCGGGTCGCCTCGTCGACGGCCTGGCGAGTCGCGCGGCCCGCAGTCTTCGGGGCCGGGGCGCGCTTGCCGGTGGTGCTGCCGGCGGTGGCGCGGACCGGGCCAGTGACGGTCTCGCCCCGGCCGACGACGACGCCGTGGTTCTCGGACCGGGCGCGGCGGGCGGTCCGCATCCGCGGGGCCGCCGTCTCCCGGGCGGGCGGGGTCCTGGGCTCCGGCGCGGCCGCCGAGCTGGTCGCCGCAGCGAGGCGGTCGTCGTCGGTGCCGGGCGGCTGCGGTCCGCTGCGCTGGTCGGGGTCCTCGGCGAGGATCTTCGCCTCCCACGCCGGGTCGGTCTCCTCGCCCGCGAGGAAGGCCAGGCGCTGCTGCAGGTCGTAGCCGGTGATCTCCAGGATCTGGAACGTCCGGCCGCACGGCGGCGGGCAGGTGATGTCGCACATCTCGCCGAGGCGGCTGGAGTCCGTCTCGAACTTCAGCCCCTTCTGGTTCTCGCAGAAGGGGCAGGTGACGTATTCGCCGAAGAAGGGGCCGATGACGTCCCGCAGGCGCCATTTGCCCTCGACGATGAGCATGTACGGGGTGATGACGCCCCAAGGGGTGTCGGTACTCCATTCCTGCACGGGGTTCTCCCTGGTCAGGCGCTGCGCCGGGCGGCGGCGCGCCGGGCGGCGGCGGGGGTGCAGCGGACCGACCCGGCCCAGGTGCCGTCGGCGTTGTGCTTGGGCAGGACGCCGGTTCCCTTGCAGGCCGGGCAGCCCTTGTGCCCGGCGGCGGTGACCGCGGCGGCCTGCTTGGCGGCCCGGCGGTTGAGCCGGTCGTCCTCGCCCCTGGCCCACGCCTTGGCGACGCCGTTGCGGATCAGGCGGCCGCCGCCCTTCACGCCGCGCCAGGCGACGGTGGTGACGACCAGGAGCACGGCGAGCGAGGCGGTGAACGGGTGCTTCCTGGCGTACTTCACGACCCGGGTGAACTTCTTCGCCCGGGTCGTGCCGGCCTTCGCCGCGGACGGCCGCTTGACCGGCTTCTTGGCCGCGGCCTTCCTCGGTGTCTTCTTCGCCGGCGCCTTCTTGGCGGCCGGGGCGGGCGCGGTCTTCTTCGCGGCGGTCTTCTTGGCCGCCGCCTTGCGGGGCACCGTCTTGCGCGGGGCGGTGGGGGCGGAGTTGGCAAGCAGGGCGTCGGCGTCGAAGCCGGGCTGCGCCTGGCGGGCGGCGATCGCCTCGGCGAGCGCGGTCGGCTCGGTCGGGGCCGGATCGGGCCGGCGGGCGGTGGTCTTGCGGGCTGCGGCCTTGCGAGGCGTCCGGGCGGCCGGGACGGCCTTCTTCGCGGCGTTGCGGGGTGCCGCCGTCCTGGCGGCCGCCGACTTGCGAGCGGCGGGGGCCGTGCGGGCCCGGGCGGTGCTGGCGTCGCCCATCGCGGGGCCTCCTTCAAGATCAGAAAGGGTTGGGGCGCATTCCGGGCCTTTCGGGCCTCTCGGACGCGCTACAGCCGCTCTACAGCGGCGTCTTCGCAGGTCAGCGGCCTCTACGGGGGTCTCTCGGGCGCTCTCTCGCCTGCTCTACGTAGAGCTGATCCGGCGTGTAGAGCGGGGTGTAGAGAGGCACGTAGAGGCCGCTGACCTGCGGTTCTACAGTCAGGACTCGGGGCTCTCGCCCTCCGCGGCGGCCTCGGCGGCGTCCTGCGCCTCCTTGATCAGCTCCGCGATCTCCTCGCCCTTGACGCCGGAGCGCGGGCCCTCGGAGCCGACGCGGACGGAGCCGTGGACCTTGGCGCCGGCGGCCTTCAGCTCCTTGGACAGCCGGGCCTGGTCCCAGTCGCCGTAGACGTCCGGGTACTCCGCCGCCAGCCAGGTAGCGAGGGTGTCCAGGTGGCCCCGGCCGTTGCCGTCGCGGTTGATCGCGCCGACCGCGTCGATGCCGTCCAGGACGTCCATCAGCAGCTCCAGCGCCGGGTCCTCCAGCGCCAGCGCCTCCGGCTCGGCGGCCTCGGTCTCCTCCGGGGCCGGGACGTCGTCCGCCTTGGGCAGCTCGGGGGCGGTGACCCCGGCGGCCTTGAGCGAGCGGCGGTCCAGCTGGGGGAGACCGACCTTGGCGCGGGCCACGCCGCGGGCGTACGCCTCCTTCGGGGCCAGCGGGTAGGACCGGTAGATCAGGGGCTCCTTCGAACCGCCGCCCATGATGTAGCAGCAGCCGACGTCGGAGTCGTCGGGGTCCTCACCCTCCACCAGCGGGTGCAGTCGGTCCGGGCGCCAGCCCTGCGCGCCCGCGCCGGCCCCGAAGACCAGCTCGATGTCCTTGTGGCGGCACGGGAGCATGATGCGGACCGCGACCGCACCGGCAATGGCCTCGCCGATGGCGTCGGCGGTGCCGTACAGCGAGCCGATGATGACGGTGACGCGGGATTTCCGGCCGACGCCGAAAATCTCGATGACCAGTTCCTTCGCGTATGCGGAAAGGGACTTGTACTCGTCCAGCATCACGACCAGGGCGGGCTCCTTGGCGGAGGGCCGCCAGTTGTCGCCGTGTCCCCAGGCCAGAATGTTCGTCGCTCGGGCCTTCGCGATTTTCAGCGCGTCCTCGAGGAGCGCCTCGATCTGCGGCATGGTGCGGGCCTTGCGGGCGACCGCCGGCCCCAGAGCGTCCAGGCCGGGGCCGACCGGGTCCGCCTCCCACAGCTGGGCGTCATAGCAGTCGGAGATCCGCGAGCCGATCGCCCGCAGGAGCATCGACTTGCCCGAGCCGGGTCCGCCGACGACCAGGACATGGCTGCCGAGCGCGGGCAGCAGGAACGGCTTGGCGTCCATGCGGCGGGCGATCAGCAGCGGCTCGGTGATGCTCAGCGAGCCGGGCTTCACCTTCTCCAGCTCGCCCATGCCGGCGAACGGGTTGCGCATCACCAGGCGCAGGGTGGAGTCGGAGCGCAGGTTCTTGTGCGGCTGAACCAGGAGCCGGTCGACACCGAGACCGAGCGGGGTCTCCATGTCGGGGGCCTTGGATACCAGCTCGGCGGGGGTGCCGGACTTCTGGCGCACCGTGACCTCCCAGCCCCACTTGTGCCGGTGCGGCTGGAGCACCGCGCCGACGTCGATGCCCTTGGAGACGAGCGTGCGGCGCACGCAGTCGACGGCCTCGGCACGGGAGCGGGCGTCGGCGATCGGGAACGGCTCGTCGTCCGCCCGGTCCGCCTCGTAGTCCTCGTCGGCGTCGACCGGCGTGACCTTGTTGTAGACCCGCTCGCACACGGCGCCGATGCCGACCAGCGTGGTCAGCGTCGCCAGGGCCGGGCCCCAGGCAAAGGGCCGCAGCCAGTCCGGGCTGAAGTACCAGATCGCGCCGAACTCGATCGCGGTGACCACCGCGGCGGCGAGCACCAGGCCGCCGGCCTTGAGGGCGCGGCGGGTGCGCTCCTTGTAGAGGTTCTTGGTCGTGGACAGCAGAAGCGCGGCGTTCTTCTGCTTGGCCGCCCACTGCTGCTGGACCAGGAGCTTGTGCTCGCGGGCGTACACCCAGCGGGCCAGGTTGCCCGTGCTGCGGCCGTAGAACTTCGCGGCCCGCTTCACCTCGCGCCCGGCGTACTTGGGCGAGTGGGTCAGCGCGTGGAAGGCACCGTGCTTGGCGTCGTTGCCGAGGTCGCGCAGGGCCTGGGTGAAGGCGGCCTTCGAGCGGAACGTCGCCGGGACCTGCGGCAGCTCGCGCAGCCGGTCCCGGAAGTTCGGCTCCCAGTCCTCGTCGTCCCGCCGCCTGCGGGCGGCCGGCTCCTCGTCGTCGTCCTCGACGACCAGGACCTCGTCCTCGTCTTGGTCCTCCTCGTCGGCCTCCTGGTCGTAGACCTCCTCGACGAGCACGTCGGGGTCGGCCTTGGTGAAGTCGACGACCGGGATCGGCGCGGCGGGGATCTCCACGGTCGGGGCCTCGGCGGCGCGGTACTCGGCGAGGGTGACCACCTTGCCGTCGTCGGCGGGGCGGACCGGGGCCGGCGGGTTGGCCTTCAGGTCCTCCAGGAGCTGGGGCAGGTCCCAGGTCTTCACGAGGACGTCGCGGGCCTTGGAGCCCTCGGACGGGCCGACGATGTTCAGCCGGTGCAGCGCCTCCATCAGCGCGGTCGCCTCGGCGAAGGAGACGCGCAG
>NZ_FLSP01000075.1 GCF_900091315.1 Streptomyces sp. DI166 | reverse complement strand
GCCCGTCCGCGCCGCCGTGCGGTGCGCAAGGCCACCGCGCCCACCGCGCCCGAGGAGGCGGCCGTCGTGGTCGTCCCCGCGGCCGCTGAGACCGTCACGGAGACGGCCGCGGAGTCGCCCGCCGAGGAGGCCCCGGCCACCGAGGAGGAGCCCGCCCCGGCCAAGAAGGCCGCGGCGCGCAAGACGGCGAAGAAGGCCACCGCCAAGAAGGCCGCGACGAAGAAGACCGCGGCCAAGAAGACGGCGGCGAAGAAGACGACCGCGAAGAAGGCGACGGCCAAGAAGGCCGCGGCGAAGAAGACCGTGGCGGCGGAGCAGAGCCTGCCGTCGGTCTCGGCCACGACCGACGAGGCCTGACCGGCACGACCGGCCTGACCGGCCTGACCGGCCTGACCGGCACGACCGAGGAGCCGGGGGCCACAGCGCCCCCGGTCCCACCCGGCCCACCCGAGCGCGGGGCACCGACCACATCGGTGCCCCGCGCTTTCGCGTTCGTCCGGTCGGGTCATTACCTGCCGTAACAGGTGTGTCCTGATTTCGCACGGGTCACCCTTTATCCACTTTCCGTGGCTATCCGAGCCGCAGCGAGAACGTCCAAGGGATGCGGACGTACTGCGCTCGACGACCGTCCCTCCCGGCCCGGCACGACGTGGTGCGTCCCCTTGTGGGTCGCCCAGGAGGAGAGGGAGTCGATGGACGACGCCCAGGAGCCGGTACCGGCTGCCAAGCCCGTTGTCGACGAGGAGGAGATCGAGGCCGCGGTGCGCGTGCTGCGCAGCGGCCGGGTCGTCCAAGGACCCGAGGTCAGCGCCTTCGAGGAGGAGTTCTCCGCGCTGGTGGGCGGACGCCACTGCGTCGCCGTCAACTCCGGCACCTCGGCGTTGCAGCTGACGCTGATGGCCCTGGGGATCGGCCCCGGCGACGAGGTGATCGTCCCCTCCTTCTCCTTCGCCGCCTCGGCCAACGCCGTGCGGCTGACCGGCGCGGACGTGGTCTTCGCCGACATCGAGCCGCACACCTTCGGCCTCGACCCGGCCGCCGTCGAGGCCGCGGTCACCCCGCGCACCGCCGCCGTCCTGCCGGTCCACCTCTACGGCCACCCCGCCGCCATGGACCGGATCACCGCGGTCGCCGAGAGGCACGGGCTGGCCGTGGTCGAGGACGCCTGCCAGGCGCACGCCGCCGCGCTGCACGGCACGCCGGTCGGCGCGTTCGGGGTCGCCGGGGCCTTCAGCTTCTACCCGACCAAGAACATGCACAGCCTGGAGGGCGGCATGGTCGCCACCGCCGACGCGGAGATCGCCCGCACCCTGCGGCTGCTGCGCAACCAGGGCATGGAGCAGCGCTACGCCCACGAGATCATCGGCGCCAACGTCCGTATGACCGACGTCTGCGCCGCCGTCGGCCGGGTGCAGCTGGCCAGGCTGCCCGGCTGGACCGAGCGGCGGATCGCCAACGCCGCCCACCTCACCGCGCACATCACCGCGCCGAACGTGGTGACGCCGGGCACCGCCGAGGGCGCCCGGCACGTGTACCACCAGTACACGGTGCGCGTCCGGGGCGACCGGGACGCCGCCACCGCCCGGCTGACCGAGGCCGGGATCGGCAACGCCGTCTACTACCCGACCCCGATCCACCGGCTCAAGCCGTACTGGGAGCCGGACCAGAAGGCGGGCCGCACCTGGGACCTGCCGGAGACCGAGCGCGCGGCCGCCGAGGTCGTCTCGCTCCCGGTCCACCCCGCCCTTTCCCGGCGGGACCTGGACCGTGTCGTGACCGCTGTGAACACCCTGGGGGAGCTGCTGTGAGCACCGCGAGACCCCTGCGGGCCGGACTGGTCGGCCTCGGCTCGATGGGCCGCCACCACGCCCGTGTCCTGGCCGGTCTGGACGGCGTCGACCTGGTCGGTGCCGTCGATCCGGTGGGCGACTCCGACGGCGCCGCGCAGGGCGCGCCGGTCCTCGCCACGGTGGAGGAACTGCTGGCTCTGGGCATCGACTACGCCGTCGTCGCCTGCCCCACCGGTCTGCACGAGGAGATCGGCCTCCGGCTCGCCGAGGCCGGTGTGTGCGCCCTGGTCGAGAAACCGGTCGCCGACACCGTCAAGGGCGCCCGTCGTCTGGTGGAGGCGTTCGAGGCGCGCGGGCTGGTGGCCGGGGTCGGGCACATCGAGCGCTGCAATCCGGCGCTGCGCTCGCTGCGCGACCGTCTCGAAGCCGGGGAGCTGGGCGACGTCTACCAGGTCGTCACCCGCCGCCAGGGCCCCTTCCCGCACCGCATCGCCGATGTCGGCGTGGTCAAGGACCTGGCCACGCACGACATCGACCTCACCGGCTGGATGACGGGCCACGCCTATGTGTCGGTCTCCGCGCACGTCGTCTCCAAGAGCGGCCGGCCGCACGAGGACATGGTCTGCGCGGTCGGCCGACTGGACGACGGCACCATGGTCAACCACCTGGTGAACTGGCTCAGCCCGCTGAAGGAACGCTTCACGTCGGTCACCGGCGAGCGCGGCTGCTTCGTCGCCGACACCCTCACCGCCGACCTCACCTTCCACTCCAACGCGGCGGTCACCACCGAGTGGGAGGCCCTGCGCGCCTTCCGGGGCGTCTCCGAGGGAGACATGATCCGCTACGCCATCCCCAAGCGGGAGCCGCTGCTCGTGGAGCACGAGCTGTTCCGGGACGCGGTCCTCGGCAGGCCCGCCGACATCTGCACCCTGCGCCAGGGCATGCGCACCGTCGAAGTGGCCGCCGCGGTGCTGGAGTCGGCGGTCTCGGGCCGCAGCGTCGAACTGCAGACGGAGGAGCTGGCGGCCCATGGCAACTGAGCACGACACCGAGACCCGCCGGGTGGCCACGCGCGGACGGATCGTGATGCTGGTCGACAACGGCGTCCGCGGCGACTCGCGCGTGCAGAAGGAGGCCCGCTCGGCGGCCGAGGCCGGCTGGGACGTCGTCCTGCTGGGCAGGGCCAAGGGCCGGAAGCCGGAGAGCTGGCGGATCGGCGAGGCCGAGGTCCGGCTGATCCCCGTGCCCACGCCGATGGTCCGGCGCCGCCACGAGTACCGCCGCGCCGTGCTGCGCTCCCCGCTGGCCTACCGGCCCGGCCCGCTCGCCGAGTACCGCAAGCAGCGCGTCAAGGCCTGGCGTGCCGACCTCAACATCCGGCTGATCCTCGCCCGGCAGGAGGGCACCGCCCTGACCCGGCTGCGGCTGGCGGTGCCGCGGCTGACGGCAAGGGCGGCCTACCCCTGGGTGAAGCTGCGCCACCGCAGGACGCGGGCGCTGGACAAGCGCCGCAAGGACATGGACTCGCCCCTGGACCGTTTCACCACCGCCTTCTGGCTCAGGACCATGGGCGACCGCAGCTGGCGCCGCCTCGACCCGCACCTGTGGGACTTCGAGCTGGCCTACGGCAAGGTCGTCGACGAACTCGAACCGGACATCGTCCACGCCAACGACTTCCGCATGCTCGGCGTCGGCGCGCGGGCCAAGCTGCGCGCGCGGGCCCGCGGCAGGGACGTTCGGCTCGTCTGGGACGCCCACGAATACCTGCCCGGCATCAAGCCGTGGAGCCCGCATCCGCGCTGGCACGTTGCCCAGTGCGCGCACGAGCGCGAGTACGCCCGGCACGCCGACGCGGTCACCACCGTCTCGGAGACCCTCGCCGGGATGCTCCAGGTGCGGCACGGGCTCAAGGAGCGCCCCACGGTCGTGCTCAACGCCCCGGACGCCGAGATCTCGCCGGAACAGGCCGCCGAACCCGTCCCCGACCTGCGGGAGCTGTGCGGTATCGGCCCCGAGGTGCCGCTCACCGTCTACAGCGGCTCGGCCGCCCCGCAGCGCGGCCTGGACATCATGGTCGAGGCGCTGCCGCTGCTGCCCGAGGTGCACACGGCGTTCGTCGTGCTCAACACCGAGTCCCCGTATGTGCGGACCCTGCGGGCGCGGGCGGAGGAGCTGGGCGCCGCCGACCGGCTGCACCTCGTGCCGTACGTGCCGCACTACCAGGTGGCGCGGTTCCTGTCGGCCGCGGACGTCGGGGTCATCCCTATCCACCACTGGCCGAACCACGAGATCGCGCTCATCACCAAGTTCTTCGAGTACTCCCACGCCCGGCTGCCCCTGGTGGTCAGCGATGTGCGGACGATGGGCGCCACCGTCACCCGGACCGGTCAGGGCGAGGTGTTCCGCGCCGAGGACCTGGAGGACTACGTGCGCGCGGTGAAATCGGTGCTCGGCGACGCCGAGCGGTACCGGGGCGCGTACGACACGCCGGGGCTCCTCGACGGGTGGACGTGGGAGGCGCAGGCCGAGGTGCTGGACGGCGTTTATGCGCGCCTGGCCGGCGAAAGAGCACGAGAGCGGTGGGCATGACCACGCCCGACGTCACCGTGATCGTCGCCGTCTACAACACCATGCCGTACCTGACGGAGTGCCTGAACTCCCTGATCGGGCAGAGCATCGGCCTGGACCGGCTGGAGGTCGTCGCGGTCGACGACGGCTCCACCGACGACAGCGGACGCGAACTCGACCGCTTCGCCGAGCGGTACCCGGACACCGTCAAGGTGATCCACCAGGCCAACTCCGGCGGCCCGGCGGCCCCCAGCAACCGTGCCCTGGAGCTGGCCGGGGGCCGGTACGTGTACTTCGTCGGCTCCGACGACTACCTCGGCGAGGAAGCGCTGGAGCGCATGGTGGCCGTCGCCGACGAGCACGGCTCGGACGTCGTCGCCGGCCGGATGACCGGCGTCAACGGGCGGTACGTGCACCAGGCGCTGTACAAGGAGAACGCGGTCGACGTCAGCCTGTACGACTCGGCGCTGCCGTTCACCCTCGCCAACACCAAGCTGTTCCGGCGGGAACTGGTGGACCGGTACAAGCTGCGCTTCCCGGAGCATCTGCCGGTCGGCAGCGACCAGCCCTTCACCATCGAGGCGTGCGTGCGCGCGCGGCGGATCTCGGTGGTGGCCGACTACACCTGCTACTACGCGGTCAAGCGCGGCGACGCGAGCAACATCACCTACCGCGCCGACCACCTGGCCCGGCTGCGGTGCACCGCGGAGATCATGGACTTCACCGCGCGGCTGGTGGAGGAGGGACCGCGCCGGGACGCGGTGCTGCTGCGGCACTTCACCTGGGAGCTGGCCAAGCTGGTCCAGGACGACTTCCCCGCCCTGGACCGCGCCCTCCAGCGGGACATCTGCGCCGGGATCGCCCGGCTCGCCGACGCCTACTTCACCGACGGCATCCGCGACGCCATGGACGTCAAGCGCCGGGTGCGGATCTGTCTGGCGCGGGCCGGGGCGGTGGACGAGCTGTGCGAGGCGATCACCTCGGAGAAGCTGCGCGGGGCGCCGCCGTTCGTCCTGGAGGGCGGGCGAGCCTTCGCCCGCTACCCCGGCTACCGCGATCCGCGCGTCGCCCTGCCCGACCGCTGCTTCGAACTCGTGGGCGAGGCGGTGCCGGGGCGGCTGGCCAAGGGCACCGAGCTGCTCGCCTCCGCCTGGGAGCAGGAGGGCGAGGGGATCACGTACACCGCGTCGGTCAGGACCGGCGTCGTCGGCGATGTCTCCGGTGCCGTCCTGCGGCTCGCCCACGGGGCCATGCCGTCCTCGGCCGACAAGCCCGGCGCCCGCAGGCTCCCGGACGGGCACGGCCTGCCCGAGCCGGTCGGCGAGTTCCGCACCGAGCCCGCCGCGGACGGCTCCGGCACCGTGCTGCACGCCCGCGTCCCGCTGGAGCGGCGCGACGCCAGACTCGGCGTCCGCCTCTACCTGGACGTCGCCGGGGACACCTACGAGATCCCGGTGCGCGGCAAGGGCAAACCGATGCCGCTGGCCCGCCGCTGGGGCGCCCACGACGATCCGTACCGGGCCTCCGCCCTGGTCAACTCCAAGGGACGGGTGGTGATCGACACCGCCCGTATGTTCCCGCCGAAGCCGTCACTGACCGAGCGGGTGAGGGCGCGCCTCACGCGCGGCGCACAGCCGGCGCGACCCGCAGCGAAGAGGAAGCAGTAGCGACCGCCCATGAACATCTGTGTAGTAGCGCTCGGCAAGATCGGACTCCCGCTGGCCGTGCAGTTCGCCACCAAGGGCCACCGGGTCATCGGCGCGGACGTCGACGAACGGGTCGTGGACCTGGTCAACGCCGGTGCCGAGCCGTTCCCCGGCGAGTACGACCTCGACGTCCGGCTCAAGCGGGCCGTCGACGCCGGGCTGCTGACCGCGACGACGGACACCGCAGCCGCGGTCGCCGAGGCCGAGGCCGTCGTGGTGGTGGTCCCGCTGTTCGTGGACGCCGAGGGTGTGCCGGACTTCGGCTGGATGGACGCGGCGACGAAGGCCGTCGCGCAGGGACTGCGGCCCGGCACCCTGGTGTCGTACGAGACGACGCTCCCGGTCGGTACTACCCGCACCCGCTGGGCGCCGATGCTCGCCGAGGGCTCCGGGCTCGGGGCGGGCGAGGAATTCCACCTGGTCTTCTCGCCGGAGCGGGTCCTGACCGGCCGGGTCTTCGCCGACCTGCGCCGCTATCCGAAGCTGGTCGGGGGCATCGACGAGGCCTCGACGACCCGTGGCGTGAAGTTCTACGAGCAGGTCCTCGACTTCGACGAGCGCCCCGACCTGCCGCGGCCCAACGGCGTCTGGGACCTCGGCACCGCCGAGGCCGCCGAGCTGGCCAAACTCGCCGAGACGACGTACCGCGACGTCAACATCGGCCTGGCGAACCAGTTCGCGCGCTTCTCCGACGCCCACGGCATCGACGTCCAGAAGGTCATCGAGGCCTGCAACTCCCAGCCCTACAGCCACATCCACCAGCCGGGGATCGCCGTCGGCGGCCACTGCATCCCGGTCTATCCGCGGATGTACCTGTGGAACGACCCCGCGGCGACCGTGGTGCGCTCCGCCCGCGAGGCCAACGCCGCGATGCCCGAGTACGCCGTCGACCTGCTGGCGGCCGCGTACGGCGACCTGAGCGGGGCGCCCGTCCTCGTGCTCGGCGCGGCTTACCGCGGGGGAGTGAAGGAGACCGCCTTCTCCGGGGTGTTCCCCACGGTCGAGGCGCTCCGGGCGCGCGGCGCGCTGCCGTACGTCTCCGACCCGCTCTACACGGCCGAGGAACTGACCGCGCTCGGCCTCCTGCCGCACCGGGGTGAGAAGGTGACGGCGGCGATCCTCCAGGCCGACCACGCCGAGTACCGCGCGCTGACCCCGGCCGACCTGCCGGACGTCACGGTCCTGGTGGACGGGCGCCGTGCCACCGACCCCGAGGCCTGGCAGGGCGTGCGCCGCATCGTCATCGGGGGCTGACGGCGCGCTCGGTCAACACGCCCTCCTTCTCCTCGTACAGGGCGCCGGTGCGCGGGCACTCCCACACGCCCGGTTCGCCGGGCCGCTCGACCAGGCGGACGCCAGTCCGGCCGACCCAGCCGACCCGGCGGGCGGGGACGCCCATGACCAGCGCGAAGTCGGGGACGTCCTTGGTGACGACGGCGCCCGCGGCGACCATGGCCCAGCGGCCGATGCTGAGCGGCGCCACGCACACCGAGCGCGCCCCGACGGACGCCCCCTCGGCGATCCGCACCCCGACGGCCTCCCAGTCACCGCCGCGCTTCTGGACGCCCTCGGGGTCCACGGAGCGCGGATTGTGGTCGTTGGTGAGCACCACGGCGGGGCCGATGAAGACACCGTCCCCGAGCTCGGCGGGCTCGTAGACGAGGGCGTAGTTCTGCAGCTTGCAGTTGTCGCCCATGCGTACTCCGGAGCCGACGTACGCGCCGCGGCCGATCACACAGCCCGTGCCGAGGCGGGCGTGCTCACGGATCTGCGCCAGCTCCCATACGCTGCTTCCGGCGCCGATCTCGGCCGTGTCGTCGACCTGTGCGCCGGGCTGGATCCTGTAGCTCACTTCTCCGCCTCCGGTGATCGGCTCCGCTGCGTGAGCATACGGCGACGGGAGCGAAGGGGCCCGGTTTGACCCCCATGGCGTGGCCCCGTAACCTTGACCGTCGGCGTGTCCGTGGATATAGGCGCGCCACATCCCCGTAAACCTCTTCCTCCGGAGCACTGGGTGTCCTGGAGAGGCTGTCCGCGTGCCGGGCGGCTGGACTGCGGGGGTGCCGTTCCCGAGCGAGAGAGTGAGATCCGCGTGTACGCCATCGTGCGCAGCGGTGGTCGCCAGCACAAGGTTGCTGTCGGCGACATCGTTGAGGTTGACAAGATTTCCACTGCCAAGGTGGGCGACACGGTCGAGCTCTCGACCCTGCTCGTTGTCGACGGCGACTCCGTGACCAGCGACCCGTGGGTGCTGGCCGGTATCAAGGTCCAGGCCGAGGTCGTGGACCACCACAAGGGCCAGAAGATCGACATTCTGCGCTACAAGAACAAGACCGGCTACCGCCGTCGTCAGGGCCACCGCCAGCAGTACACGGCGATCAAGGTCACTGAGATCCCCACGGCTGCGAAGTAAGGGACTGAGGAGAGATGGCACACAAGAAGGGCGCATCGTCCACCCGTAACGGCCGCGACTCGAACGCTCAGCGGCTCGGCGTGAAGCGCTTCGGCGGTCAGGTCGTCAACGCGGGCGAGATCCTGGTCCGTCAGCGCGGCACCCACTTCCACCCGGGCGCGGGCGTCGGCCGTGGCGGCGACGACACGCTGTTCGCCCTGCAGGCCGGCGCGGTGCAGTTCGGCACCAGCCGTGGCCGCAAGGTCGTGAACATCGTTCCGGTCGCCTGAGCAGGCTGATCGGAAGCTTTCGCGAGGCGGACCTCACTTCCCGGTCGGGAAGGCGGGTCCGCCTTTCGCGTGTTGTAGACGTGTTGTAGACGTGATGTAGACAGAGACACATACAGCACACCGAGACATTTCGTACGTAACTGGAGGCACTGAACCATGACCACCTTCGTGGACCGCGTCGAGCTGCATGTCGCCGCGGGTAACGGAGGCCACGGCTGTGCCTCCGTCCACCGTGAGAAGTTCAAGCCGCTCGGCGGACCGGACGGCGGCAACGGCGGGCGCGGCGGCGACGTCATCCTGACCGTCGACCAGTCCGTGACCACGCTGCTGGACTACCACCACTCCCCGCACCGCAAGGCCACCAACGGCAAGCCCGGCGAGGGCGGCAACCGCTCCGGCAAGGACGGCCAGGACCTGGTCCTGCCGGTCCCGGACGGCACCGTGGTGCTCGACAAGGCGGGCAATGTCCTCGCCGACCTGGTCGGCCACGGCACGTCCTTCGTCGCCGCCCAGGGCGGCCGGGGCGGTCTCGGCAACGCGGCCCTCGCCTCCGCCCGCCGCAAGGCGCCCGGATTCGCGCTGCTCGGTGAGCCCGGGGACCTCCAGGACATCGTGCTGGAGCTCAAGACGGTCGCCGACGTGGCGCTGGTGGGCTACCCGAGCGCGGGCAAGTCGTCGCTGATCTCGGTGCTCAGCGCGGCCAAGCCGAAGATCGCCGACTACCCCTTCACCACGCTGGTGCCCAACCTCGGTGTGGTCACCGCCGGTTCGACCGTCTACACCATCGCCGACGTGCCGGGCCTCATCCCGGGCGCCAGCCAGGGCAAGGGCCTGGGCCTGGAGTTCCTGCGGCACGTGGAACGGTGCAGCGTGCTGGTGCACGTCCTGGACACGGCCACCCTGGAGTCCGACCGCGACCCGGTCTCCGACCTCGACGTCATCGAGGCGGAGCTGCGCGAGTACGGCGGCCTGGACAACCGGCCGCGGATCGTCGTGCTGAACAAGATCGACGTACCGGACGGCAAGGACCTCGCCGAGATGGTGCGGCCGGACCTGGAGGAGCGCGGCTACCGCGTCTTCGAGGTGTCCGCGGTCGCCCACACCGGGCTGAAGGAGCTGTCGTTCGCCCTCGCCGACCTGGTCGCCAAGGCGCGCGCGGCGAAGCCGAAGGAGGAGGCGACGCGGATCGTCATCCGGCCCAAGGCCGTGGACGACGCGGGCTTCACCGTCGTACGCGAGGACGACGGGCTGTTCCGGGTGCGCGGCGAGAAGCCGGAGCGCTGGGTGCGGCAGACCGACTTCAACAACGACGAGGCCGTCGGCTACCTCGCCGACCGGCTCAACCGCCTCGGTGTCGAGGAGGAGCTGATGAAGGCGGGCGCCCGCGCGGGCGACGGCGTGGCGATCGGCCCCGAGGACAACGCCGTGGTCTTCGACT
This sequence comes from Streptomyces sp. DI166, assembly GCF_900091315.1. Classification (GTDB taxonomy): domain Bacteria; phylum Actinomycetota; class Actinomycetes; order Streptomycetales; family Streptomycetaceae; genus Streptomyces; species Streptomyces fuscus. The sequence continues at coordinate 34,026 of NZ_FLSP01000075.1, read as the reverse complement.
GGGAGCCGACCGTCATGGCCGGTGCCGAGATGCTCGGCCGCCGCGGCGAGGACCACCGCTTCGAGGCCCCGCGCCCCGCGGCCCAGCGCCGCCGCGACAAGCAGGCGGAACGGGACGAGTTCCAGCGCGAGTTCGACGACTTCGACCCGTTCGAGGGCTGACGGGGCCGTCCCGGAGGGCGGTGGATGTGGCCCTCGTCACATCCACATCCCGCTCTTATCCAACCCTCAGGAACACCTCCTACCGTCCCCTGACCATGGAGACGGACTGTACGAGAGACGACGTACCGGCCGACCGTGCGGTGGCTCCGCTGGCGGCCGGTACCCGGTTGCTGCACATCGGGCCGCACAAGACCGGGACCACGGCGCTCCAGGGCGCGCTGTTCGCGGCCAAGGAGGCGATGGCCCAGCACGGCGTCGACTTCCCGGCCACCAGCAGACACCCCATGTCGGCCGCCCTGGCGGTGTGCTCCCGCCCCGGGATGATGGGCAACAGCAAGCCCACCGACCGGCACTGGGAGACCCTGGTCGGTCAGGTCGCCGCCACCGGCCGGCGCACCTCCGCGGTCAGCAGCGAATTCTTCGCCGACGCGCCCGACGACGCGACGATCGCCCGGATCGTGGAGGAGCTCGGGGGCGACCGGGTGCACGTTCTGGTCACCCTGCGCCCGCTGGCGCGGATCATGCCCTCGCAGTGGCAGCAGTACGTGCAGAACGGGCTGCGCATGGGCTACGAGGACTGGCTGGAGCACATGCTGCGCAAGCCGCCGTACGAGAAGCCCAACCCCAGCTTCTGGCGGCGGCACCGGCACGACCGGCTGATCGAGCGGTGGGTGCGGGCGGTCGGCCCCGGACGGGTCACCGTCGTGGTGGTGGACGACACCGACCGCGGTGGCCTGATGCGTACCTTCGAGGCATTGCTGGGGCTCCCGGAGAATCTCCTTCAGGAGGTTCCGGACACCGCCAACCGTTCCCTCACCCTCGCCGAGACCGAAATGCTGCGGAATCTTAATGTGGAATTCCGCGGGAACGAGCTGCCCGAGGAGCTCTATTCACAACTCGTCCGATATGGCGCCGTCATGCATATGAAGAACGCGTGCGTTCCCGGTCCCGGCGACGTGAAGATCCGCACCCCCCGGTGGGCCGCCGAGGCGGCGGCCGGGATCGGGGCGGAGGCGGCGGAGCGGATCGGCGCGTCGGGCGTGCGGGTGATCGGGGACCTCGCCCTGCTGTCCGCCGTACCGAGGCAGCCCGACACCCCGGCCGACGCCGAGCCGCGCATCGCGCCCGAGGTCGCGGCGCAGGCACTGTACGGGGCGCTCGCCGCGGCAGCCGCGGCGCCGGTGCGCAGCTCCGTGCCCGCGCAGTCGCGTACGGTTCACCAGACACCGTCCAAGGAACTGGTGAAGGTTCTCGGACACCGTTGCCTGAAGAAGCTGCGCCGCCGGTGATCTGTGCGGTTACTCACAGCTACGCCCAGCAATTCCCCAGGGAACCGGGAAGGCATTCCCGACCGTCACCAGGAGTGCGAGGTGAATGAAGGGTTGCGCGCCCATATGCGGCGGGCGGCGCTCACCTTGCACAGCGGTTACCGGAAGTGGGACCATTTCCGCGTTCCCAGTCGCCACAAGGTAGGTCACCTGTGTCCCAGCACATAGCCAAGCCCCGTACCACCGCAGTGATCCTGGCCGGTGGTACCGGTCAGCGCGTGGGTCTCTCCATCCCCAAGCAGCTGCTGAAGATCGCCGGCAAGGCAGTCATCGAGCACACCTTGACCACCTTCGAGAAGGCCGACTCGATCGACGACGTCATCGTGCTGATGGCGCCGGGCTACGTGCCCGACGTCGAGAAGATCGTGGCCAAGGCCGGGTTCAAGAAGGTCACCAAGATCATCGAGGGTGGCTCGACCCGCAACGAGACCACCGAGCGGGCCATCGCGGCGCTCAGCGAGGGCCTCGCGGAGGGTGAGGACCGCAACGTCCTCTTCCACGACGCCGTGCGCCCGCTGCTGTCACAGCGTGTGATCGACGACTGTGTCACCGCCCTGGAGCGCTACCAGGCCGTCGACGTCGCCATCCCGTCCGCGGACACCATCATCGTGACCCGCACGCACGGCGAGGACGGCGAGTTCATCACCGAGATCCCGGACCGCTCCCGGCTGCGCCGCGGCCAGACTCCGCAGGCGTTCAAGCTGTCCACCATCCGGCGGGCCTACGAGGTCGCGGCCGGCGACCCGAACTTCCAGGCCACCGACGACTGCACGGTCGTGCTGAAGTACCTGCCGGACGTGCCGATCCACGTGGTCGCGGGCGACGAGTACAACATGAAGGTCACCCAGCCGGTCGACGTCTTCATCGCCGACAAGCTGTTCCAGCTGGCCTCCACCGCCGCGCCCGAGCAGGTCTCCGAGGAGGCCTACCGCGAGCTGCTGACCGGCAAGACCGTCGTCGTCTTCGGCGGCTCCTACGGCATCGGCAAGGACATCGCCGAGCTGGCCGAGTCCTACGGCGCCAAGGTGTACGCCCTCGGCCGCTCCACCACCGGTACGCACGTGGAGAACCCGGAGGAGGTCGACGACGCGCTGTCCAAGGCGTACGCCGAGACCGGCCGGATCGACTACGTCGTCAACACCGCCGGTGTGCTGCGCATCGGCAAGCTGGCCGAGACCGACAACGCCACCATCGAGGAGGCGCTGAAGGTCAACTACCTGGCGCCGGTGCAGATCGCCCGCTCCTCGTACAAGTACCTCTCCGAGACCAAGGGCCAGCTGCTGCTGTACACCTCCAGCAGCTACACCCGGGGCCGCGCCGAGTACAGCCTGTACTCCTCCACCAAGGCCGCCATGGTCAACCTGACCCAGGCGCTCTCCGACGAATGGGCGGGTGACGGCGTTCGGGTGAACTGCATCAACCCCGAGCGCACCGCGACCCCCATGCGGACCAAGGCGTTCGGCCAGGAGCCGGCGGGCAGCCTGCTCTCCTCCGAGGCGGTCGCCCGCACCTCGCTCGACGTGCTGCTCTCCGAGCTGACCGGTCATGTCATCGACGTCCGCCAGCAGGACCCGACGGCCGCCGCGGGCCAGGCCTCCGGCTTCGAGGCCGCGTTGGCCAGTGTGCTGGACCGTCAGGACGGCGTGGCATAATCAACAGTTAATAAGCCTTTAGGAATTCAGGCCCCTGTTTCTTCTGATGAAGAATTGGCAGGGGCCTGAGTCCTTGGCCCCTCGTTCCTCAGACCGGCAACCCCTCCCCCAGAGCAGGTTTATCCGTGATCTCCACCGCTATACGCGTCGCCCGGGTGGGCAGCGCGGCCGAGCTGGCCGCGGCGGTCCTCATGATGCTGGGCTTCCCCTGCCTCATGGTGGCCGCGCTCGTCCCGAGCGTCCCCGCCTTCGCGGCCGGTGCCGCAGTGACGTACCTGGCGGACCACTATCTGCACCGCAAGGGCAGCTACCTGGTCAACCGACTGAGCAAGGTGCGTGCCGGGCTGTCGATCCGCTTCCTGATCCGACAGCTGCTGCTGATCCTGCTGCTGGCCCGCCTGGACCTCTCGGACAACCTGGTCTACTACGCCGCGGTCGCCGGTTTCATCGGCTTCTACGGCCTGCAGGCCCCGCACGGCGCGCTGGTCACCCTGATCCGCAACCGCCGCCGGATGCCCGTCGCCACCCGCAACGTCGACCTGGCCTCGCGCATCCGCATCCCGGACGCCCCGCCGCGCGCCCTGCTGGACCGGTCCGCCGAGAAGATGCTCCACCTGGACCTGGCCGCCGTCGTCGGCGTGCTGGTCTCGGCCTTCCTCGACGAGCCGCTCGCCGGGTTCATCGGCATCGGCGTCACCCTGCTCCTGGGCACCTTCTACGTGCTCGCCCTGGTGCCGTACATCCGCGGCAACCGGATCCCGCCGAACGCGGACACCGTGCTGGCCGCCGTCGACGGCTGGCTGTCCGAGTACCGCCCCGAGACGGTGCTGTACTTCTCCGGCTCCAAGGACTCCGCCTACCAGGTCAACATGTGGCTGGAGACCATGGAGCAGCTCGACTCCAAGCCGCTGATCATCCTGCGCGAGCGGGTCATCCTGGCCAACCTCGCCCCGACCACGGTCCCCGTCATCTGCGTGCCCGGAGGGGTGCACCTGATGAACATGGACCTGAGCACCGTGCGCGTCGCGCTGTACGCGGCGAACGTGGGCAAGAACATCCACCTGCTGCGCGTGCCCACCATGAAGCACGTCTTCATCGGCCACGGCGACAGCGACAAGCTCGCCAGCGTCAACCCGTTCAGCAAGGTCTACGACGAGGTGTGGACCGCGGGCCGGGCCGGCCGCGACCGGTACGCCATAGCGGACGTCGGCGTCCGTGACGAGGACATCGCCGAGGTCGGCCGCCCGCAGCTGGCGCCCATCCAGACCTGGCAGGGCGTGCCCGAGGGCCGCATCCCGACCGTGCTGTACGCGCCCACCTGGGAGGGCTGGGACGGCAACCCGGGCAACACCTCGCTGGTGCTGGCCGGCGAGAACATCGTCAAGCGTCTGGTCAAGGCCGATCCGCCGGTCCGCGTCCTGTACAAGCCGCACCCCTTCACCGGCACCGTCAGCGCCGAGGCCAAGGCCGCCCACGCGCGGATCACGGCGCTGATGGAGAAGGCCCGCGCGGAGCGCGCCGCCGACTCCCGCTTCCGGGTCGACGCCGCCGCGCTGAGCGCCGCCAAGGCCGAGCTGGCACGGATCGAGGCGCGTCTCGCGGAACTCGCCGGAACGGGCAAGGAGCGCGGCGACGAGGCCGAGGCCAGCCGTGACGGCCTGGTGGACATGGCCCGGCACGAGGAGATCGCCCGGCTGCGCGCGGAGTGGAACGACGCCTACTGGCGGTCCTTCGGCACCCACGAGCACCGTGTCATCACCGGCGCCGAGCCGCGGCTGTACGACTGCTTCAACGTCTCCGACGCCATGGTCTCCGACATCTCCAGCGTGGTCTCCGACTTCATCGCCAGCGGCAAGCCGTACGCGGTGACGGACTCCGCCGGGCTCGGCGAGGAGGAGTTCAAGCGGCAGAACACCGCGGTGCGCGCCGCGGTGATCCTCTCCAACAGCGCCGCCGAGCTGGGCGGGCTGCTGGACGCGGTCCGCGACCCGTCCGCCGACCCGCTGGCCGAGGACCGCGTCGAGCTCAAGCGGTATCTGCTCGGCCCGGACGAGCCGCCCTCCATCGAGCAGTTCAACACCGCGGTCGCGAACCTCGCCCTGAAGGCCGAGACCCGCAACCTCGGCCAGGAGGCCCGGATCGCCGCGGCGGAGTCGGCGGAACTGACCGGCTGACAACTCGCCCTGGAAAAAGCCCTGTTCGGCCCCCGTGGAGTTCAACTCCACGGGGGCCGACGGCATTTCACGCCCCGCTCCAGCCGGTGAGGTGGGTCACAAATAGCGCAATGCTAGGCAACCTTGCGCCGGGCTGAACCGTCTTCTAGGTAGCGAAAAGGAGAAACGGGAGAAATAGCACCCGTCTGTTTGGGGGGAACGTGACCGTGACGCAGCCTGATGTGTCCGTCATCATCGGCGCGTACGAAGCGATGCCGTATCTGGTCGAGTGCCTGGCGTCCCTGGAGGCGCAGACGCTGGACCCGGCGCGGATCGAGGTCATCGCGGTGGACGACGGCTCCACGGACGGAACCGGTGACTGCCTGGAGGAGTTCGCCGCCCGCGTGCCCATGCCGGTGACGGTGATCCGGCAGGAGAACTCCGGCGGCCCGAGCGGCCCGCGCAATGTCGGCCTCGGCAAGGCCACCGGGCGGTACGTCTTCTTCCTCGACGCCGACGACCGGCTGGGCGCCGAGGCGCTGGAGCGGATGGTCGCCATGGCCGACCGCAACGGCACCGATGTGGTTCTCGGCCGCATCGAGGGCGTCAACCGGGGGGCGCCGAAGTCGATGTGGCACCGGACGCTGGAGCGCACCGATGTCTTCTCCTCCAACATCAAGTTCACGCTGAGCGCCCAGAAGCTCTTCCGCCGGGAGCTGCTGACCCGGCACGGCATGCGCTTCGACGAGTCCCTGTTCACCGGCGAGGACGCGCTGTTCACGATGGAGGCGTACCTGCGGGCCGACGGCGTCTCCGTGCTCGCCGACTACACCTGCTACTACCTGGTGGGCCGCGAGGACGGCAAGCAGGTCACCAAGAGCGGCGGCTACACCCTGCGGTTCGACTCCGCGCGCTCCCTGATGAACCTGATCACGGAGATGGTCCCGGCCGGCCCCCGGCGCGACACGCTGATGGTCCGCCCCTTCGCCGTCACCCTGCTGCCGCAGTTCGGCCCGAAGTTCCTCAAGGACAGCGACCAGGTCCGGCGCCACAAGATGGAGCTGGCCGCGCCCCTGCTCGCCGCCCACTGGCACGAGGGCGTGGCCCGCCAGTTGAAGGTCGAGGAGCGGCTGCGCGTGCACCTGGTCGCCACCCGGCAGACCGAACGGCTGGTGGAGGTCCTGAAGTTCACCAAGGCCAAGAAGCAGCCGGCGGCCCTCCTGGAGAAGAAGGGCCGCCGACTGTACCTGGCGTATCCGTACTTCCGGGACTCGGCCGCGGGCATACCGGACTCGGTCTACCTCGCCTCGCCCCGCGAGGCCCGGGGCGTGCCCGGGTACCGCGAGGACGACAAAGATTCCGTGCTGCGCCGGGCCGCCCGCAGGCTGGGCAGGGCCACCCGGCCCGAGCGGACGAGGGTGCGGGTCTGACCCGAGCGTCGGCCGTGCGACTCACCGGTCACCGGGGGAACCCCTCAAGAGGTCGCCGTTCCGTCGAGTGTCTCGGACTTGCGCTCGTCGCGCTGGGCCGGGACCGGGGGGATGGTGTGGGCCGCTGTTCGCTCCCTGCGCTGTTCGGCGGCCGAGTACAGGGCGCGTACCGCCGTGTTGAAGCGCTCCTGGGAGGTCGGTTCGTCCGGGCCCAGCAGGTATCGCTTCAACTCCAGCCGGGCATCCGCCAGTTCGTCCAGCTCCGGGTCGCGTACCGATGCCAGGAGCTCGGGCATTCCGGCCGCGTCGGGGGTCAGCACGGTTGCCGCGCGGACGGTCGGGAAGGTCTTGCGGAACACGTCCTGAGCCAGACCGCTGGTGTTGGCCACGGCGTACGGCTTGCCGCTCGCCAGGAAGTCGCTGACCACGCTGGAGACATCGCTGATGAGCAGGTCGGACCGGTTGAAGCAGGAGAAGAGGGTGGGCCGGAGGCCGAGCACGATCTGGTGCTCCCACTCAGGCAGCGAGGCCCAGTAGGCGTCCTCCCAGGCGGTCGTGGCCTCGGCCACCGCGCGCGCCCGTCCCTCCTCGGGCGTCGACTGGGCCAGCATCCGCTCGACCTGGTCGGCGGCGGCCCGGAAGTCGGTCGCGGTGATCCGGTCCAACTCGGCCGTACGCCGGGCCAGTTCACCGTTGTCGGCGGGGCGCGGTCCCGACCGCTCCCGGTTGGCGGCCCGGATCAGGTCGCGGATGCGCATGTCGGCGGCACCGGCGCGCGGATCGACCGAACCGGTCAGCGGGTGCGGCTTGTACAGGAGGCGCACCTTCGGGTCCGCCAGCAGCGCCCGGACGATGTTCTCGCCGGCCTCGATCACCGAGGTGTTCCCCGGGTTGCCGTCCCAGCCCTCCCAGGTCGGCGCGTACAGCACGGTGGTGTACGTCCCGGCGGGCGGGCCCGCGTACGGCTCCACGGCGTCCAGCTGCGGGCGGCCGATCTCCACGACGTCCTTGTCCTCGACCCCGACCTCGGCCTGCGCGTACCGCTCGCGCGCCGCGGGACCGGCCACCCACACCTCGTCGTACGCCTTCGCGTACGGGTTGCAGGAGGACAGTTTGTCGCTCTCGCCGTGGTTGACGAAGGTGTGCTTGAGCGTGGGGATGCGCAGCACCTGCGAGGTCTTGCCGGAGTTCGAGGGATGGATGAGCACCCGGAGCGTGGACTGCTCCAGCCGCATCAGCGTGGACACCTTCGGCAGGCACAGGATCGGTACGTCGGTCGCCGCGAGCTTCTGCACCATGAACCGCTCGCGCAGCACGATCAGCGGCCGTCCCTCCAGCTGGGCGAGCGGTTCCAGCCACATGTTCGCCTGGTACGCCGAAGAGGTGCCGCCGGAGAAGTACAGGCCGACGGTCGGCCGGTACTCCGCCAGCCAGCGGTCGAGCCACTCCAGGGTCTCCCGCTCGCCCGCGGGCCGGCGGCCGGGCAGCAGCCGCAGCGCCAGGTCGCCCAGGCCCACGACGGCCAGGCCGAGCGAGAGGGCGAGGCCGAGGGCCGCGAGGCGGCGGTCGGCGGTGGCGACGGTGGCCAGCAGACCGGCCGTCGCGGGCAGGCCGTAGACGAGCAGCCGTGGGCCGGGGCGGCGCAGCAGCAGGGGCGGGGCGGGGGACAGGCGCAGCGCGGAGGCGTCGATGTTCCGCGTCACCACCGGCAGGGTGCGGGTGCGGCGGACCAGGATCGAGGCCGCCTGGATCGCGCCGTGCAGCGCGTAGAAGGCGAGCAGCGCCGCGATCAGCGGGGTGTACGAGGACTCCCGGTCCTGTCCGCCGAGCCTCAGCAGCGCCACCACCAGCAGCAGGTCCCGCAGCACATGGCGGACGGTGACGTCCAGGTGCGACTTGGCGAAGACCGCCAGGATGCCGCGCTGCCAGCGGTGCAGGAAGCCTTCGACGGCGAGGCTGACGGCGGTCGCGCCGATCAGCAGCGGGACGTTGGGACGCAGGGCGGCGAAGGCCTGGGCGCAGAACGCGACCACCAGGACGGCGGCCGGCAGGGGCCTGGCCGGGACGCGGAGGCGGGGTGGGCGGGGGATCCGTAGGGGCACTGCGGTCACTCCAAGGTCGGGCGCATACGTGCGTCCGGGTTAACGCGCGCCTGCCTCCGGACGACACGCGGGTGACGTCCGGAGGCAGGCTTCTTGGAGTGGTGGGGCGGACCGCCTAGCGCTCGGGGCGGATCGCCTTGCGCAGGGGCGTGCCGACCACGCGGCGGGCCCGGCGGTAGACGGAGGTCCGCTGGACCGGGACGGCCGAGGTGACGGTCCGCGTCGACTTGGCCTCGGCGAGCTGCTTCTTCAGCTTGGCGTTGTCCGAGGCCAGCTGCCCGATCCGGGTCTGCAGCCAGCCGAAGCGGGCGGCCAGCTCGGCCGGGTCGTTGTCGATCCAGGGGCGGATGCCGGGCGGGAAGGACAGCGAGCGCAGGCGCTCCTCGAACGCCTGGCCGCCGTCGCCGTGCGTGAAGGTGTTCTGCAGGCCGTTGCGGTCGAGGAAGCCGGTGAACCGCTCGAAGCGCTCCTGGTGGCCGTTGACCAGCGGGCCGAAGTCGGCCTCCTCGTACAGCCGGGCCGGGTCGACGTCCGCGTCGGCACCGAGCTGGTCGATCCGGTGGTGCGGGATGTCGAAGTAGCGGCACAGCTCCAGCGTGCGCGAGTCGCCGCACAGCACCGTCGCGGGCGTGCCCGCCAGCAGCGCGGCGATGTTGCCGTGGATGCGCGAGCCGAAGGAGTAGTCGAAGCCGCGCAGGTCGTCGATCCAGGTGACCGGGTCGATGTAGACGCGCGCCTTGCCCTCCTGGTACATCGGGTGGTCCGGGTGCGTCGGCATCGCCGTGATCTTGCCGTTCGGACCGGCCACCTCGCGCCAGTGCAGCTGCTTGCCGTCGGTGAGGTTCTGGCCGATGTAGCGCAGGTTCGGGTAGCGCGCGTGGGTCTCCATGATGATCCGGCCCACGCCCTGCGACCGCACCGCGCTGTGCGAGCCGTTGATCGCCACGCGGGACTCGGGGGTCAGCGCCGGGACCTTCTTGCGGACGGTCAGTTCCTTGCCGTACATGAACATCGACGGGCAGCCGATGACCTCGACGTCCCGGAAACCCATGTCCTTGAGGTACTGAGCGGTGAACTCGCCGCGCACGCCGATCGACGCACTGCGGTCGAGTACGGCGGAGACGAACTCACGCACCGAAGGCTCAATGGGCTTCAGGCGCGCCGGGTCGTAGGTCAGGCTCGTCTGGGCACCGACACCCACCACGACCACCGGGATCTTCAGCTGCTTGATCAGCTGCGTCATTCGCTTCAGCGACGCCTCGAAGGACGGCCGGAAGGCGTTGGCGAGGGGGACGACGAAGGCGTCGTACTCGTCGTTGATCCGGCCTGCCGCCTTGGTGTCCGTCTTGATGCCGTTGGAGACGACCTCGGTGCCGGGCGTCTGCAGGATCTTGTGGGTGGCGTCGCTGAAGATCAGGTTGCCGGAGTTGGTGGCTATGACGTCGCGATGGAGGGCTTCCTCGATCGAAAGGACGTCGAAGGGGCTCTTCCCCGATCTGAGGAGGATGCGCCGCGCGGGGGGAACATTCGATGACACATGCATCAGATTAAGTTTGAGAGCTCTTTCATTTCTATAAGCAACCAGTACAACCTTTTTGCCGTACGCAAAGCGTGAGGGGGCGGCTACGGCCCCGCTGTCCGGTTTCCGGACCGATGCGCGGTGGACGGCCCCCTTCGCGTAGATTGCGGTGCAGTCGACGTGTGAGGGGACGGAACAGCAGGTGACAGGCGTAAGGCAGGCCGTCGGCGAGGCCCGCAGGATCGTCGTCAAGGTGGGTTCCTCGTCCTTGACCACCGCCTCCGGAGGTCTCGACGCGGACCGCGTGGACGCCCTCGTGGACGTCCTCGCCAAGAGCCGCAGCGGTGGAGAACGTGAGATTGTTCTCGTTTCGTCCGGCGCCATCGCCGCCGGTCTCGCCCCGCTCGGGCTGCGCCGCCGGCCCAAGGACCTGGCCCGCCAGCAGGCCGCCGCCAGCGTCGGCCAGGGACTGCTCGTCGCCCGCTACACCGCCTCCTTCGCCCGCTACGGCGTCCGCGTCGGCCAGGTGCTGCTCACCTCCGACGACATGAGCCGCCGCGCCCACCACCGCAACGCCTCCCGCACCCTCGACAAGCTGCTCGCGATGGGCGCCCTCCCGGTCGTCAACGAGAACGACACCGTCGCCACCGACGAGATCCGCTTCGGCGACAACGACCGCCTCGCCGCCCTCGTCGCCCACCTGGTCCGCGCCGACCTGCTGGTGCTGCTCTCCGACGTGGACGGCGTCTACGACGGCGACCCCAGCAAGCCCGGCACCTCACGGATAGCGCAGGTCCGCGGGCCCGAGGACCTCGCCGGCGTCGAGATCGGCAGCGCGGGCAAGGCCGGGGTCGGCACCGGCGGCATGGTCACCAAGGTCGAGGCCGCCCGGATCGCCGCCGCCGCGGGCATCCCGGTGGTGCTCACCAGCGCCGTCCACGCGGCCGAGGCGCTGTCCGGCGGGGACACCGGCACCTACTTCCACGCCACCGGCAAGCGCTCCGCCGACCGGCTGCTGTGGCTCCAGCACGCCTCCACCCCGCAGGGCTCGCTGACCCTGGACGACGGGGCCGTGCGGGCGGTCGTGGAGCGCCGCAAGTCGCTGCTGCCGGCCGGGATCGCCGCCGTCGAGGGCGAGTTCAGCGCCGGGGACCCGGTGGAGCTGCGGGACACCGCCGGGCGGGCGGTCGCGCGCGGCATGGTCAACTTCGACGCCAAGGAGATCCCCCAGCTGATCGGCCGCTCCACCCGTGAGCTGGCCCGCGAGCTGGGCCCGGCCTACGAGCGCGAGGTCGTCCACCGCGACGATCTGGTGCTCCTGGAGCCCTGAAAACCGGCCCTTGGGGCTCCGCGTCCGAAAACAGGGGGAACGCCCCGGTGATTGTGTCGCCCTGAGGTGGACGTTCCGCAAAAGCGCCACACGACCGCTTGCGGACTGCTCAACTTTGTCTCAAGGACAAAATCCGCCGAGCGCAGCTCGACCGAGGGACGAAGGAGGCCGTCGTGAGACGAGTACGCCCTGGGGCGGCGGCGTCCGGCGGTGGGATCGGCGGCACCTCCTCCCGGGCGCCCGGCGAGGAGCGGGCCCTGACCAGTGTCGCGACCGGTGACGCGGTCGGCGGCGGACAGGCCGAGGACCTGCCCCGGCTGTGGCACGTCACCCTCAGCGTCTCCGGCGAGGAGGCCCCGCTGAAGGAGGTCCGGCGCGCCCTTGAGCAGCTCGCCCACGACCACCCCTTCCTGCTGACCAGCCGCTACGCGGGCGACCACGCCGAGATCCGGTACTGGGAGGAGGCCCGCGATCTGCACGACGCGGCGGCCGTCGCGCTGCGCCTGTGGGGCGAGCACCGGCAGAGCGCGGGGCTGCCGCCCTGGGAGATCGTCGGCCTGGAGGTCATCGACCGGGTGACCTACCACCAGCGCGTCGCCGAGGGGTACGGCCCGCCCCCGGCCAGCCCGGTGGGCGTGCACCCGTACTGACGGGGCGCGTGGAACAGCCGTCGAGAATCCCTTTTGGGTGACCTTCAGACGGCTTGTCTCGCGGTGTGGGACGTCCCGTGAACCGGTCCGTCCGGCGCACTACCCTTCCTGCATGACCACGCTCTCGCCGTACGACTCGATGACCCCGGTCACCCAGGCCGCCTACCGCGCCAAGGCCGCCGCCGCCCAGCTCGCGCCGCTGCCGCGGTCCGTCAAGGACGACGCGCTGCTCGCCATCGCGGACGCCCTAGAGGTCCGTACCGCCGAGATCGTCGAGGCCAACGCCAAGGACATCGCCGCCGCCCGCGAGGCCGGCACCAGCGAGGCGATCGTCGACCGGCTGACCCTCACGCCGGAGCGGGTGCGGGCCATCGCCTCCGACGTGCGGGACGTGGTCGCGCTGCCCGACCCGGTCGGCGAGGTGGTCCGCGGCTCGACCCTGCCCAACGGCATCGACCTGCGCCAGGTCCGCGTCCCGCTCGGCGTCGTCGGCATCATCTACGAGGCCCGCCCGAACGTCACCGTGGACGCCGCCGCCCTGTGCCTGAAGTCCGGCAACGCCGTCCTGCTGCGCGGCTCGGCCTCCGCCTACGGGTCCAACACCGCCCTGGTGAAGGTGATCCGGGACGCCGTCGGCGGCGCCGGACTGCCCGCCGACGCCGTCCAGCTCGTCCCCGGCCAGAGCCGGGAGAGCGTGGGCGAGCTGATGCGCGCCCGCGGCCTGGTGGACGTCCTCATCCCGCGCGGCGGCGCCTCCCTGATCCGGACGGTCGTCAACGAGTCCACGGTCCCTGTCATCGAGACCGGCACCGGCAACTGCCACGTCTACATCGACGCCCAGGCCGACCTCGACATGGCCGTCGAGGTGCTGATCAACTCCAAGGCCCACCGGGTGAGCGTCTGCAACGCCGCCGAGACCCTGCTGGTCCACCAGGACATCGCCGCCGAGTTCCTGCCCCGCGCCCTGGACGCCCTGGCCGACGCCGGGGTCACCGTGCACGCCGACGAGCGGGTCATGGCGTACGCGAAGGACTCCCGCGCGACCGTGGTCGAGGCCACCACGGAGGACTGGGAGACCGAGTACCTCTCCTACGACATCGCCGCCGCGGTCGTGGACTCCCTGGACCGGGCCGTCGAGCACATCCGGCTGTGGACCTCCGGCCACACCGAGGCGATCGTGACGACCTCGCAGCAGGCCGCCCGCCGCTTCACCCAGTTGGTCGACTCCACCACGGTCGCCGTGAACGCCTCCACCCGGTTCACCGACGGCGGGCAGTTCGGCTTCGGCGCGGAGATCGGCATCTCCACCCAGAAGCTGCACGCCCGCGGCCCGATGGGCCTGCCGGAGCTGACCAGCACCAAGTACATCGTCACCGGTGACGGGCACATCCGGAGCTGACCCGCGAGCGGCCTGAACGCGTCTCACCGGGCGGATGAATTTCCGTACCGTCTGCCCAAATTGACCCCCCGCGACTACTCTGGAGCCGTGCCGGAGGACGTGGGGGGCACGCCGTTCCCTGACGGCTGGGAGCCCGACGACGACCACGACCGCGGGGTGTCGGACGAAGAGTTCGCCTCCGTGGTCTTCGACGAGGCCTTCGTACAGGCGGCCAAGGTCCACGAGCCGACCGCCGTCGAACGCCTCCTGGCCGCGGCCCAGGCCAGAGCCGAGGCATCCGAGGCCGAGGCCCGCCGCACGCGCGGCAGATCCGAGCGGTACCAGGAAGGGTACGGCCCGGACGGCACCGGCGGTTTCGGCCATGATCCGGACTTCGACGACCTGGACGACACCGACGTCCTGGAGGGCCGTTGGGGTGCCCCCGGCACCCACGGCAAGCAGGTCCGCTGGCACCGGCCCGTGGCCTGGATACTCGCCGTCGTCATGGGCGTCGGCATGGTCGCGCTGGCCTTCGCCGCCGTCTACCGCAGCGCCTCCTCGGGCAGCCGGGAGCAGGTTCCCCCGCCGCCCGGCGCCACGACCGGCGTGGAACAGGGCGGCGCGTCGGCGGTACCCTCCGCCTCCGCCGACCATTCCCAGCCACCCATCTCGGCCGTACCGCGAACGCCCTGAACAGAGCCCGGCCACAACCCGCCACGACTGGTGAGAACCTGTCAGAACTTGTCGTACAGCGGGGCGTTTATGTGGGCGCCGTCAGACCTACCCTGAAGATATGGGCGGGCCTGGAGACCCACCTGAGGGGACACCCGAGGGCGGACCCGGAGGTGGCGAGGACGAATACCGATCCGTCGTCTTCGACGAGTCGTTCGTCCGTGCTGCCCGCCTCCAGGAGTTCTCCGCGCAGGAACGCATCGACGACCACGCGCCCGCCGTCCGCCGCCGCCCGCCCCTGCGCCGCGGCGGCCTGTCCCGGCAGGCGCTGATCCTGGTCCTGCTGATCGCCGTCGCCTTCGGCACCGCGATCTACATGGGCGTACGGCACCCCTACCAGACCCCCGCCGGGACACCGGCCGCCGAGCCGCTGCGGATGACCGTGATCCCGCTCGCCCCGAGCGGCAAGGTGCCCGGTTCCACCGACACCGAGGCGCTCTTCGCGCGCAGCCCCGCCGCCCAGTACCGGATCGGCGCCGAGGGCGTGCCGCTGCCCGCCGCCCGGCGCACCGCGCACTTCTCCGACGGCCAGGTCGTGGACGCGCTGACCGTCGCCAAGGACTACATCGTCCGCTCCGCGCTCTACCCCGAGGTGATCCTGGGCGAGGAGGTACGGCCGGTACGGGTGCTGATCGACCCCGACCAGCTCGACCAGTTCGACCGGAGCTTCGACCACCCGGTCGCCGACGGCAGGCACGCCCCGACCGGCTGGCTGACCCGCTTCGACCCGGGCGGCGTCGAGCTCGCCGACCGCGGGATCCGGGTCCAGGGCAGCCTCTCCTTCGGCGAGACCGACTCCACCACCCTGGAGGTCACCGCCGACCACACCGTCGTCTACGCGCTGCGCCCGGCCGGCTCCGGCGCGAAGGCGGAGGCCTCCCTGTTCACCGTCCGGCGCGAGCTGCACTTCCGCTTCGACCACGACGACCTGCGCCTGCACCAGGCCCAGCTGCTGGTCTCCTACGTCCAGGCGGGCCCGCTGTCCTGCGCCGACGACTCGGCGAACCGGCTGCGCCCGCTGCTGGCCGGCCAGACCGCCAAGGAGGGCGGCCCGGCCGGTACGGACCCCTACGCGACCGGGAACGCCACCGCGCTGTGCGGATCGCTGGCGCCCGGCGCGCTGCCGAAGGTCTGAGGCTCAGCTCCCGTCGCGCGGGGTGTCCGCGGGCGGCTCGTCGCCGCCGTCGCGCGGCGTCGAGGAGGTGAAGCCGCCGAAGCCGCGCCGGACCCGGCCGCCCAGGTCGCCCGCGCCGCCCGCGATGTCGGTGACCAGCTTCATCAGCGGGTCCTTGGACGACTTCACGTGCGAGGCGTAGTGGGACGCCGACTCGCGGAAGGAGTCGGTCACCGAGGTGTCCTTGTCCTCGGAGCGGCGCGGGTAGTGGCCGTCCATGATCCGCTGGTAGTCGCGGGACTCCGCCCACTTCTTCAGCTCGGCCGCGCGGACCGTGGTGAAGGGGTGCGAGCGGGGCAGCACGTTGAGGATCTTCAGCACGGAGTCGCGCAGGTCGCCGCCCGCCTCGTACTCCTCGGCCTGCTTCAGGAACGCGTCCACGTTCATCTCGTGCAGGTGGTTGCCGCCCGCGATCTTCATCAGGCCGCGCATCGACGCCTGGAGGTCCTGGCCGACCAGCAGCCCGGCACGGTCGGCGGACAGCTCCGACTTGCGGAACCACTCGCGCAGCGCGGTGACGATCGCCATGATCGCGACATTGCCGAGCGGGATCCAGGCGACCCGGATGGCGAGGTTGGTCAGGAACAGCAGGATGGTGCGGTACACGGAGTGCCCGGACAGGGCGTGGCCGACCTCGTGGCCGATGACGGCCCGCATCTCCTCCTCGTCGAGCAGTTCGACCAGGCCGGTGGTCACCACGATGATCGGCTCGTCCAGGCCGATGCACATCGCGTTGGGCTGCGGGTCCTGGTTGACGTACATCGGCGGGACCTTCTCCAGGTCCAGGATGTAACAGGCGTCCCGCAGCATGTCGTTGAGGTGCGTGAACTGCTGGTCGGAGACCCGCACCGAGTCGGAAAGGAACAGCAGTCTGAGGCTTCGCTCGGGCAGCAGACCGCTCAGCGCCTTGAAGACGGTGTCGAACCCGCTCAGCTTGCGCAGCGCCACCAGGGCGCTGCGGTCGGCGGGGTGCTCGTACGCACGCGAGGAGATGCCGGGAAAGCGCCTGCGCTGCCGGCTCGGCACGTGCTCGTGTCCGTCCTGCTGATGGCCGTCGTCGGACATGTGGTCCCCCATGTGCGTCTGTGTGGCCGTGCGGCCCTTGGGCCCCGGAGCAGGCTCCAGCCTAGGCGCGGTCGCCTTCGGCGGGCAGTACGGCGAAGGCACCCCGTCCCGACTGGTTCCTGCCGGGGGTACAAGCTGAAGGACGAACGGGGCGCCGGATAAGTTGCCTCGGCGCGAATGCGGCGGCCGGCCGGGGTGCCCCAACGGCGGAGTCGGCGTGATCGGCGCCGAGCCGCCCGCTTACGATGAGCCGACATCTTTATCCCGCCCACACCCGAAGGTCCTGCCGAAGATGAGCTTCCAGAGCACCGCTGCCCAGTTGGTCACCCTCGCTTCCGAGGGCGGAGAGCACGGCGGCAACCACGACAGCCTCAACCCGCTGGTCACCGGCGGCGGTGCCTTCGTCGCCCTGATGCTGCTGCTGTGGATCACCACGCGCTTCAACCGCGACCGCTGAACCGAGAGCCCGAGGGGTCTGGCTTCCGCGGCCCACAGGCCGGGCCGGTAGGGTCTGCACGCATGGGAGAGCAGGACATGCCTACCGGCCCGGGCAGCGGCCCGTCGAACTCCGGCAAGCGCCGGCTCGGCGTCATGGGCGGAACGTTCGACCCGATCCACCACGGGCACCTGGTGGCGGCCAGTGAGGTCGCCGCCCAGTTCCACCTGGACGAGGTGGTGTTCGTCCCCACCGGTCAGCCGTGGCAGAAGACCCACCGCAAGGTCTCCCCGGCCGAGGACCGCTATCTGATGACGGTCATCGCGACCGCCGAGAACCCGCAGTTCTCGGTGAGCCGCATCGACATCGACCGCGGCGGACCGACCTACACCACGGACACCCTGCGCGACCTCAAGGCGCTCAACCCCGACACCGACCTGTTCTTCATCACCGGTGCCGACGCCCTCGGACAGATCCTCACCTGGCGGGACACCGAGGAGCTGTTCTCCCTCGCGCACTTCATCGGCGTCACCCGGCCCGGCCACCACCTGGCCGACCCGGGGCTGCCGGAGGGCGGTGTATCTCTGGTGGAGGTTCCCGCCCTCGCCATCTCCTCCACGGACTGCCGTGCGAGAGTCGCCAAGGGCGAACCGGTCTGGTATCTGGTGCCGGACGGAGTCGTGCGCTACATCGACAAGCGCGAGCTGTACCGCGGCGAGTGAGCCGAGAGGGGCACCACCGGTGAACAACCGATACGACGCGTACGGGGGCGACCAGTACGAACTCGTCGGCTACGACGAGTACGGGCAGCCTGTGTACCGACAGGTCCCGCCGCAGCAGAGCCCCCAGCAGCCCTACGACCCCTACGCTCAGCAGCCGTACGGCTACGACCCGTACGCGACCGGCCAGCAGCAGCCGGTCCAGTCGTACGACACCTACGCCCCCTACGACCCGTACGGGCAGACCGCGACGGGCGACCCCGGGGCCGCCCCGGCCTACGACCCCTACGGGCAGACCGCGGTGAGCGGGCAGCAGCCGCGGGTCGCCGAGCAGACCGCCTACATCCCGCAGCAGTCCGGGCCCGCCGAGGAGGAGCCCGAGCAGCGGGAGCCGGAGCAACGGGACTACCGCACCGAGCAGTTCGCCTTCGTCGAGGACCCGGACGACGACTCCGAGGACGTCATCGACTGGCTGAACTTCACCGAGAACCGCACCGAGCGGCGCGAGGAGGCCAAGCGCCGGGCCCGCAGCCGCATGGTCGCCCTCGTGGTGGTGCTGGCGCTGGTCGCGGTCGGCGGCGTCGGCTACCTCTGGTACGCGGGCAAGCTGCCCGGCCTGTCCTCCTCCGACGGCAAGGGCGGCACCACCACGGCCGCCGGGGCGCAGAAACGCGACGTGGTCGTCGTCCACCTGCACAACACCAAGAACGGCGACACGGCGACCGCCCTGCTCGTCGACAACGCCACCACCCAGCAGGGCACCACCGTCCTGCTGCCCAACTCGCTCGCCCTGACCGGCGACGACGGCACCACGACCACGCTCGCCAAGTCCGTCGAGGACGACGGCTCCTCCGGCACCCGCGAGGCCCTCGACACGGTCCTCGGCACCCGGATCCAGGGCACCTGGCGGCTGGACACCCCGTACCTGCAGAACCTGGTCGACCTCGTCGGCAACATCGACATCGACACCAACACCGACGTGCCCGACCCGTCCGCCAAGTCCAAGGGCGCCGCCCCGCTGGTCAACAAGGGCGAGTCGCAGACCCTCAGCGGCAAGATGGCCGTCGCCTACGCCACCTACCGCGGCTCCGGCGAGGCGCAGAACGCCCAGCTGGAGCGGTTCGGGCAGGTCATGCAGGGCGTGCTGCGCAAGCTGTCCTCCGACGCGGGGGCGGCCACGATCACCGTGCAGACCCTCCAGCAGATCCTCGACCCGTCCATGACGGACAAGGACCTCGGCACCTTCCTCGCCGGGCTCGCCGACCTCGCCAAGGGCGGCGACTACAAGACGGCGCTGCTGCCGGTGCAGGACGACGGGACGCTGACCGCGGAGACCAGCGCCAGCGTGGTCAAGGACGTCCTCGGCGGCACCGCGAAGAGCCCCGACCAGGGCGCGGCCGTGCGGGTCTCGGTGCAGAACGCCACCGGTGTGAAGGACAACACGGAGAAGGCCCGGGTGGTCCTGCTCAACGGCGGCTTCACCTTCCTTGAGGGCGGCACCGCGGGCTCGGCCCGGGCCACGTCCGAGGTCGTCTACGCCGAGGCGGCCGACAAGGAGAACGCCACCGAGGTCGCCAAGACCCTGGGCCTGCCCACCAGTGCCGTCACGAAGGGGAAGGTCACCACCAACGCGAACGTCGCGGTGATCCTCGGGCAGGACTACAAGCCGTCGTCCTCGTAGTCCCGCCCGGCGGCCCCGGGCGGGGCGAGGAATCCCGTGGGGCGACGTCGGCGGTCATGAGACCCTGGAGTCCAATCGACCGCCGACGGAAAGCCTTGTAGTGACCGCCACTGACCGTTCCATCGAGCTGATCAACACCGCCGCCCAGGCGGCCGCGGACAAGCTCGCGCACGACATCATCGCCTACGACGTCAGCGACGTGCTGTCGATCACCGACGCCTTCCTGCTCGCCTCCGCGCCCAACGACCGTCAGGTCAAGTCGATCGTCGACGAGATCGAGGAGCGGCTGAACAAGGAGCTCGGCGCCAAGCCGGTCCGCCGCGAGGGCGACCGCGAGGCCCGCTGGGTGCTCCTCGACTACGTCGACATCGTCGTCCACGTCCAGCACAGCGAGGAGCGCGTCTTCTACGCCCTTGAGCGGCTGTGGAAGGACTGCCCCGAGCTGGAGCTGCCCGCGGACGCCAAGGCGACCCGCGGGAAGGCCGAGGAGCACGCCAAGCTGCAGGCAGCCGAGGAGGCGGCCGAGCCGGGCGGTGAGTGGGCATGAGCTCCACCGGCGAGGTGAACGCCGGGCGCCCCGGCCGGGGGCGCCGCGTCATTCTGTGGCGGCACGGGCAGACCTCGTGGAACGTCGAGCGCCGCTTCCAGGGCTCCACCGACGTCGCCCTCACCGAGACCGGGGTCGCCCAGGCCCGCCGCGCCGCCCGGCTGCTGGCCTCGCTGCGGCCCGACGCGATCATCGCCTCCGACCTCCAGCGCGCCGCGCGCACGGCCGGTGAGCTGGCCGCGCTCACCGGCCTGGACGTCACCCAGGACGAGGGCCTCAGGGAGACCTACGCGGGCGTCTGGCAGGGCCTGACGCACGAGGAGATCATCGCCCGGTACGGCGAGGAGTACGCCGCCTGGAAGCGCGGTGAGCCCGTCCGCCGCGGCGGTGGCGAACTGGAGACCGAGGTCGCCGACCGCGCCGCCCCGGTGGTGCTGCGGCACGCCGAGAAGCTGCCCGACGACGGCACCCTGGTCGTGGTGAGCCACGGCGGCACGATCCGCACCACCATCGGCCGCCTCCTCGGCCTCGAACCGCGCCACTGGGAGAGCCTCGGCGGCCTCTCCAACTGCTGCTGGTCCGTCCTCGGCGAGGGCGCCCGCGGCTGGCGGCTGCTGGAGCACAACGCCGGCACGCTGCCGGAGCCGGTGCTCGGCGACGACGACTGACGTCCTGCCGGGGTGGCTCCGGACCCGGATTTCACTTTCCGGCAGGTCGCAGGCTAAAGTTCTTCTTGTTCGCCCCGCCGAGCGGGAAGCGAAAACCTCATGCGGCCACCACCGCGTGACAAGGGGCTATAGCTCAGTTGGTAGAGCGCCTGCATGGCATGCAGGAGGTCAGGAGTTCAATTCTCCTTAGCTCCACAGATCAGGATCCCGTCCCCGTCAGGGGGCGGGATTTTTCGTGTACTCCCTGTCCATCAGGGCCGCCGTGGCGCGCTCGGTCTCCTCGTCGTCCGGTGTGTAGACGACGATCCGGCACTCCGGCATGCCGTTGACCGACAGCGACACCGTGGCCATCCGCAGCTCGCCCACCTCCGCGTGCCGGAAGACCTTCACCCGCCGTCCGGGCCGCAGCACGTCACCGCTGCGCCACAGCCGGGCGAAGAGCGGGCTGGCCGCGGACAGCCGGGCTATGAAGTCCTCCCAGACGGGCTCCCCGGCGTGGCGGCCGTAGCCGTCGCGCAGGGTCGCCACCATCACCGGCAGCTCCTCCTCCCGGAAGGCCAGCGGGCAGTCCTCCTCCTGCGCCGTGAACAGCACCCACAGCGCGTTGGCACTGCCCTCCTGGAGCGTCTCGCCCCCGAACGTGAACACGGTCAGGAAGGCGGCGTTGGCGGCGAGGATGTCGTAACGCGCGTTGTAGACCACCGCCGGGCGCGGCACGAGGGCGTCCAGGATGCTGCGGATCTCGGGGCCGACGGTCACCACCGGCGCCTGCGGGGCGGGGTCGACGGGCACCTCGGCCAGGTGGTACAGGTGCTCGCGCTCCGGGGCGTCCAGCCGCAGGGTGCGCGCCACGGCGTCCAGCACCTGCGGCGAGGCGTTGATCGGGCGGCCCTGCTCCAGCCACGTGTACCAGGTCACACCCACCCCGGAGAGCTGCGCGACCTCCTCCCGGCGCAGGCCCGGTGTGCGGCGCCGCTGCCCCGGCGGCATGCCCACGTCCTGCGGAGTCACCCGGGCCCGCCGGCTGCGCAGGAAGGCGGCCAGCTCGGGCCGCCGGCGCTGTGTCGTCCCCATCGTCACGCCCCCATCGTCGCCGCCGGATCCGCCCCCTGCCAGGTGCTGTCAGTACCAGCATCAGCGGGCTCTCGGCACCCGTACCGCACCCTCGTCAGGCTCGACGCCATGACGACAACACCCCGGACCGGACCGGCTCCCGCAGCCGGCACCAGTCCCGCGATCAGTGAAACACCCCGCACTGACAACCGGCCCCGCGCGCTGCTCGCGGTGCTGCTCGGCGCCCAGTTCATGGCCCTGCTGGACGTCTTCATCGTGAACGTCGCGGCCCCCACCCTCAGCCGTGAACTGCACGCCTCCGGCGCCGACCTGCAACTCGTCGTCGCCGGGTACGCCATCACCTACTCGGTGCTGCTCATCACCGGCGCCCGGCTCGGCGAGCGCCTGGGCCACGGCCGGGTGCACCTCGCCGGGCTCGCCCTGTTCACCGTCGCCTCGCTCGCCTGCGGGCTGGCGCAGGGCGTCACCGAGCTGATCGTCTTCCGGCTGGCGCAGGGCGCCGGTTCGGCGCTGATGATCCCTCAGGTGCTCAGCCTCATCCAGCGGACCTTCACCGGCGCCTCCCGGGCCCGCGCCCTCGGCGCCTACGCGGCGGTCCTCGCCACCGGGGCCGCGGCCGGCCAGGTGCTCGGCGGGGTCCTGGTCGCCGCCGACGTGTTCGGCACCGGATGGCGGCCGGTGTTCCTGGTGAACGTGCCGGTCGGCGCCGTACTCCTGGTGCTCGGGCGGCGCGTGCTGCCGCGGCACGAGGCGGGGCACCGGACGGCGCGGGGTCTCGATCTGCCGGGGCTGGTGCTGCTCGGGGCGGCCGTGTCGCTGTTCACGGTGCCGCTGGTGCTCGGGCAGGAGCAGGACTGGCCGCTGTGGGCCTGGCTGTCGCTGGCCGGGTCGGCGGTGGTGTTCGCGCTGTTCTGCGGCTACGAGTCCCGGCTCGCCCGGCGCGGGGGCAGCCCGCTGATCGCGCCCCGGGTGCTGCGCCACCCCGGCATGGGCACCGCCGCCTTCCGCATCCTCGCGGTGATGGCCGTCAACGGCGGGTTCCTGTTCGCGCTCACCCTGCACCTCCAGGGCGGCCTCGGGCACAGCGCGCTGCGCACGGGGCTGACCTTCGCGCCGACCGCCGTGGTCTTCGGGCTGGTCGGTCTGACCTGGCGGATGTGGCCCGCCGCCTGGCAGCGCGCCCTGATCCCGGCCGGGTTCGGGCTCACCGCGCTGTCCCTGGCGGGCATCGCTCTCGCGCTGGAGGGCGGGGGCGACGGGGGAGCGGCGGTGTACGTCGCGTACGCGGGGATGGGCGCCGGTCTCGCGCTCGGCTTCAGCCCGACCCTGACCGGAGCGCTCGCCGCCGTACGGCCCGAGGACGCCCCGGACGCCAGCGGACTGCTCGCCACGGTCACCCAGCTCGGGCAGCTGACCGGGGTCGCGGTATTCGGCACACTGTTCCTGAGCCGCGTTGAGTCACTCGGGGCCTCTTCGGCGTATACCTCTGCGGAGGCGCTTTTCGCGTGCCTGTTCGCACTGGCCGGAACCGCCGCGGTGGCCGCCGTGTCCGGACTGGTACTGAGGCGTCGCTGACCGTATTGGCCCGGCCGTGGCAGAATCAAACGGCCGGAAGGGGGCGCGGCCCGAACGGGAGGGAGCAGTGATGCCTGCGAGCATCCTCGGACGGGGCGGTGGCCCCTCCGACGCCAGCTGGACACGGGACACGGTGCCCCGGCTCAGCTGCCCTTCCTGCGGTTCCGCCCATGTCGCCCAGGTACTCGGTGACAACGGCGGGATTTCCTACGTGTGCACGGCCTGCGGCCACAGCTGGAGCTGATCGATGGGTGCACACAGGCGAAAGTGCGACTGGTGCGGCAGCGGGACGCCGATCGTGCGCGACATGGAACCCGTGAACCCGGACTACCAGTACTGGTGCGAGGAATGCGCGCGGGCGCTGATCATAAAAGGCGACCCCATCGAGACGTACCGCGAGCTGGAGGGCGAGCCGATCTACGGCCGGCTCCTGGAGGAGCACTGCACGCTCAAGCGGTTCTACTCGTTCGTGACGGCGTGACAGGTCTGCGGGGAAGTCTGTGGGAGCATAACGGACATTGCGCCCCAATCGGTCGGCTGGGTAATCGATTTGGGGCGCACCCCGGAGACCGTGTAATGTTGGCGTCGCCGCCGGGGAAACCGACAGGAAAACCCGGGGGACCAGGCAAGGGGCTATAGCTCAGTTGGTAGAGCGCCTGCATGGCATGCAGGAGGTCAGGAGTTCAATTCTCCTTAGCTCCACAGTGAGATCCCGCCGGATCGTAAAGATCCGGCGGGATCTTTTTCGTATGCGCCGGCGCCCGGTCGCACGGGCATGAAAAAGGGCCGCCCAGGGGAGTGGGCGGCCCTGTGGGGTGGGCGCGTCAGCGGCCCAGGGCGCGGCGGCCGCGGCCCTGGGAGAGCACCGGGAGGTTCGTGCGCGAGGGCGCCCGCTCCGCCTGGTCCTCGATGCGCAGCGCGAGCGCCGGGCAGCGCCGGACCGCGCGCAGCGCCTTCGCCTCCGCGTAGCGCGGGACTTGGGCCTGGGCGACCGTGGGGAAGCCGTCGGCGCCGAGTTCGAAGACCTCCGGGAGGATGTCCGCGCACAGGCCGTGTCCCCGGCACAGGGTCCAGTCGACGTAGATCTTCTGGCGGCTGGGGCCGTTCTCCTCGGACTCTCCGCCGCCGGGGATGCCCGTAGGCATCCTGCCCCCCTCGAAGAGCGGCAGTACGCCCTCCACGGGCCGTCCGCAGCCGTTGCCGAGGACATGGGCGGCCAGGTCGTCCGTGAACGCCTTGATGGTCGACTCCAGGAACATCGCCGAGCCGTCCGGGTGCGAACACGCGCCGCGCCGCTTCACGTTCTTCGCGACCTGCTTGAGCGCCTCAAGGGCGGCCGGACCGCCGCCGTTGAGGATGTCCTCCATACCGCGCGCCGCGGCCGGCAGACCCAGGTAGCAGGGGCCGCACTGGCCCGCGCTCTCCTCGGCCAGCCACTGCGCCACCCGGAGGGATTCGCCGAGCGGGCAGGTCTCCTGGGTGATCGGCAGGATGGCGCCGGCGCCGAGCGCGCCGCCCACCGCGTCCAGCGAGTTGCGGGAGACGATCGCCTCGTTGACGGTGGCCGCGTCGATCCACTTGCCGTGGTAGCCGCCGGTCAGCACGCCCTGCGGGACCGGCGGGGCGCCGGCCAGCTGGAGCACGTACCGCAGCGGCACGCCCGTGGGGACCTCGATCACCATCGGGCGGGCGACCGCGCCGGACACCGTCAGCATCACGGTGCCGGGCTCGTCGTACAGGCCGGTGTTGCCGTAGCGCTCCGGGCCGATGCGGGCCGCGATGGCGAGCTGGGCGAAGGTCTCGGCGTTCGACAGCAGGGTGGGGGCGCCGCCGACGCCGCTCTTGGAGGCGCTGATCTTGCGGCCGGGCGGGATCGCCGGGCCGCCGTCGATGGAGCGGATCAGCGACGCCGCCGCTCCGGTGACCATGCGCACCGGGTTGCGCTGCACGCGGGCCCGCAGCGCGGAGCGGCGGCCGTTGCTCAGGCCGCGCTCGGCCAGCGCGGCCTCCATGGAGCGCTGGGTCGACTCACGGGTGACCCCCACCACGAGCGTGCGGGCACCCAGGGCCTCGGCGACGAGCAGCGCGCCGTCCAGGATCAGGTGCGGGGCACGGTTGATGAGCACCGTGTCCTTGCGGCAGGCCGGTTCGTCCTCGCTGCCGTTGACGACGACGACCGGCCGGACGCCGCGCTTGATCGCCGCTTCGGCGACCGAGCGCAGCTTCTTGTGGAAGGGGAAGCCCGCGCCGCCGCGGCCCTTCAGGTTGATGCGTTCGGAGAGCTGCGCGAGCTGCTCCCCGCCCAACGGTTCGAGCGGCCCGTGCACCTTGAGGTGCATGGGCAGATCCAGTCTTTCGACAAGGTCGAAGCCCGACGTGAGCTGGGGAAGGCCGACCACGCGGACTTCTGGTACGTCGGGCAGGGCCTCGTTCACCTATAGCCTCCGGAAGGCGTGTTCCAAGGTTCGCCCGAACCCGGCGCGTCGAACGACTGACCGGGGGCTGGTTCATTGGCGGGACCGCTGTTGTACGTGTCGTTGGAGTTGTACGTGCCGTAGAGGCCATTCGACTCACCGGTGTTGTACACATCACCTCCCGCGTACCCGGCGGCGCCCGAAGTGTCATAGGTCGGGATGTTGTATCCCGTGTCCGTGAGTGGGTCGTACGCGGACGGCGGCGCCTCCCCGACCGGCGGGGGCGAGGGGATCGGCCAGTTCCCGGACGTGCTGGAGACGTTGTCCACGCGCGGCATCGCCTCGGTGGCCTGCATGTCCAGCGGCAGGTCCATACGCGCGGTCTGGTCGGTCGCGAAGGACTGCCCGCCGGGGTCGGGCGCGAAGGACTGCTGGCCGCGCGAGGGCGTGTTGACGGCGCGGTAGGCGGCCGCGAAGCCGTTGGCCGGTTCGGCCGCCGGGGGTTCGGCGAGCCGGGACTCGTAGCCGGGCAGCGCGGAGGAGGTGGTGGCGGACGGCCTCTCGGACCGGTCCGCCTTGGCGGCGGCCGGGGCGGCGGTGGCCTCGGCCATCCGGGCCCGGCTGGCCTCCAGGCCCTCGCGGGGCGAGCGCTCCTCGTTGTCGCCCACGATCAGGGCGATCCTGTCGGCGATCTTGCGCTTGACCGGGCGCGGCGCCGCGCGCACCGCCAGGGCGACGGCGACGCCGGCCACGCACATGCCGTACATGATCACGAAGATGGGCTTGGCCTGGCGACCCGCGTAGAGCCCGTGTACGAGTGCGCAGCACCAGGCCGGGTAGGCCAGCATGTGCATCGCCCGCCAGCGGGCGGCGACCGGGGCCGGGGAGGCGAAGGCGCTGCGCAGGGCGCCGGTGATGCCCACGAAGATCATGAGCAGCGCAGCCGTCGAGCCGAGGCCGATCAGGCCGCCGAGGCCGGTGACACCCAGCGAGAAGGGGATCACGGCGGCGATCGGCTCGGTGTGTTCGAGTACGAGTTTGGTCGTGATGTGCAGCATCAGGAAGGCGAGCGAGGCGACCGCCATGGTGCGGTGCACGGCCTGGCCGATGATCCGCTGGCGCGTGTTCAGCACGATCCGGTCCTGGGCGACCAGGCCCCAGATCACCGAACAGCTCAGGGAGACGAGCGAGAGCACTCCGGCACCGAAGTTCAGGAACTCGCGGAGCCAGTCGCCTCCGAGCAGCACGATCACGGGTATGAGCAGCAGGACGACAGCCGTCGCCGCCCCGTAGGCCGAACGGCCGGGCCGGGGGAGCGAACGGGTACTGCGTTGAGGGTTCATGGGGGCAACTCCGAGCGGTTCGGGAAAGCGGTCCCGCTGCCGCACTCTAAGTGGCTCCTGAACCGGGCAGGCGCCATTTGAGTTATTGCGTTGTTATCAATGCGCCGTGCGGGGTCGGTGTTGTCCTGCTAGGGGCCCTTACGCCGGGTAAAAATTGAACTTCGTTCAAGTTCTCTGAATCTTCACAACAGGTTCGAAGACCGGAGGGGTCGGTATCTATTGGTCCCGAGCCGGTCGACGGCTGCGGTACCCTGACGCCATGCGTGCCGTACGCCTTCTGCTTAGCGAGCCGCGCTGATCAGCACCGGCCACCGTCGGAAAGTGGCCGGCATCGGCGCGGCGTCCCCTCCTGTGTGAGGGGATTTTTCGTTTCGGGAGAAACCGCAGCGCTTGCAGAGACGATCGATGGAGCTTTGAGGATCATGAGCGAGACGAACCCCGCTGCCGCCCCTGAGGTGGCCGCGCCGCACCGCTACACGGCGGCCATGGCCGCCGAGATCGAGGCACGCTGGCAGGACTTCTGGGATGCCGAGGGCACCTACGCGGCCCCCAACCCCAAGGGCGACCTGGCGGGCGACCCCGAGCTGGTCGCCAAGCCCAAGAAGTTCATCATGGACATGTTCCCGTACCCCTCCGGTGCGGGCCTGCACGTCGGCCACCCCCTGGGCTACATCGCCACCGACGTCTTCGCCCGCTTCCAGCGGATGACCGGCCACAACGTCCTGCACACCCTGGGCTTCGACGCCTTCGGCCTGCCCGCCGAGCAGTACGCCGTGCAGACCGGCACGCACCCGCGCGTGTCCACCGAGGCCAACATCGAGAACATGAAGGCGCAGCTGCGCCGCCTGGGCCTGGGCCACGACAAGCGCCGGTCGTTCGCCACGATCGACCCGGACTACTACAAGTGGACCCAGTGGATCTTCCTGCAGATCTTCAACTCCTGGTACGACGACGAGGCGAAGAAGGCCCGCCCCATCTCCGAGCTGGTCGCCCAGTTCGAGAGCGGTGAACGCGCCGTGCCCGGCGGCCGGTCCTGGAACGAGCTGACCGCCGCCGAACGCGCCGAGGTCCTGAGCGAGTATCGCCTGGCCTACGCCTCCGACGCGCCCGTCAACTGGTGCCCCGGCCTGGGCACCGTGCTGGCCAACGAGGAGGTCACCGCCGACGGCCGCTCCGAGCGCGGCAACTTCCCCGTCTTCAAGGCCAAGCTGCGCCAGTGGAACATGCGCATCACCGCCTACGCCGACCGGCTGCTGGACGACCTGGAGGCGCTGGACTGGCCCGAGGCCATCAAGCTGCAGCAGCGCAACTGGATCGGCCGCTCCGAGGGCGCCCGCGTCGACTTCCCGATCGACGGCGAGAACATCACCGTCTTCACCACCCGCCCCGACACCCTGTTCGGCGCGAGCTACATGGTGCTGGCCCCCGAGCACCCGCTGGTCGAGAAGTTCACCCCGGACGCCTGGCCCGAGGGCACCCACGACGTGTGGACCGGCGGCCACGCCACCCCGGCCGAGGCCGTCGCCGCCTACCGGGCGCAGGCCGCGTCCAAGTCCGACGTCGAGCGGCAGGCCGAGGCCAAGGAGAAGACCGGCGTCTTCATCGGCGCGTACGCCACCAACCCGGTCAACGGCGAGCAGATCCCGGTCTTCATCGCCGACTACGTCCTGATGGGCTACGGCACCGGCGCCATCATGGCCGTCCCCGGCCACGACAGCCGTGACTTCGAGTTCGCGCGCGCCTTCGAGCTGCCGATCCGCTGCGTGGTCGAGCCGACCGACGGCCGCGGCACCGACACCGCCGACTGGACCGAGGCGTTCGTCTCCTACGACGCCAGGATCGTCAACTCCTCCGGCGAGGGCGTCTCCCTGGACGGCCTGGGCGTCGTCGAGGCCAAGGCCCGCATCACCGAGTGGCTGGAGCGCACCGGCCGCGGCCAGGGCACCGTCAACTTCCGGCTGCGCGACTGGCTGTTCAGCCGCCAGCGCTACTGGGGCGAGCCCTTCCCGATCGTCTACGACGAGGACGGCGTCGCGCACGCGCTGCCCGAGTCGATGCTGCCGCTGGAGCTGCCCGAGGTCGAGGACTACTCCCCGCGCACCTTCGACCCGGACGACGCGAACACCCAGCCCGAGACGCCCCTGTCCCGCAACGAGGACTGGGTCAACGTCACCCTGGACCTGGGCGACGGCCCCAAGAAGTACCGCCGCGAAACCAACACCATGCCCAACTGGGCCGGTTCCTGCTGGTACGAGCTGCGCTACCTGGACCCGCACAACTCCGAGAAGCTGGTCGACCCGGAGATCGAGCGGTACTGGATGGGCCCGCGCGAGGGCCAGCCGCACGGCGGTGTCGACCTGTACGTCGGGGGCGCCGAGCACGCCGTGCTGCACCTGCTGTACGCGCGCTTCTGGTCCAAGGTCCTGTACGACCTGGGGCACGTCTCGTCGGCCGAGCCGTTCCACAAGCTGTTCAACCAGGGCATGATCCAGGCCTACGTCTACCGCGACAGCCGCGGTATCGCGGTACCGGCCGCCGAGGTGGAGGAGCGCGACGGCGCCTACTACTACCAGGGCGAGAAGGTCTCCCGGCTGCTGGGCAAGATGGGCAAGTCCCTGAAGAACGCCGTCACCCCGGACGAGATCTGCGCCGAGTACGGCGCCGACACGCTGCGCCTGTACGAGATGGCCATGGGCCCGCTGGACGTCTCCCGGCCGTGGGACACCCGCGCGGTGGTCGGCCAGTTCCGGCTGCTGCAGCGGCTGTGGCGCAACATCGTCGACGAGGCCACCGGCGAGGTCACCGTCACCGACGCCGAGCCCGACGAGGACACGCTGCGCGCCCTGCACAAGGCCATCGACGGCGTGCGCGGCGACCTGGAGGGCATGCGGTTCAACACCGCCATCGCCAAGGTCACCGAGCTGAACAACCACCTGACCAAGACGGGCGGCGCGCTGCCGCGCTCGGTCGCCGAGCCGCTGGTGCTGCTGGTCGCCCCGCTGGCCCCGCACATCGCCGAGGAGCTGTGGCGCAGGCTGGGCCACGACGACTCGGTGGTGCACCAGGACTTCCCCGTCGCCGACCCGGCCTACGTGGTCGACGAGACGGTGACCTGTGTCGTCCAGGTCAAGGGCAAGGTCAAGGCCCGCCTGGAGGTCTCGCCGTCCATCTCCGAGGAGGAGCTGGAGAAGGTCGCGCTGGCCGACGACAAGGTCGTGGCGGCGCTGGGCGGCGCGGGCATCCGCAAGGTGATCGTGCGGGCGCCGAAGCTGGTGAACATCGTTCCGGCCTAGCCGGTGGACTCGGGCCGGGTGCGACCGGCCGGACGGGCCGCCTCCGGGTGGTCCCCTACGGGCAGGTTCGGGGTTCTGTTGGAACTCCGGGCCTGCCCGTGGCGTTTACCGTGGAGAGCAGCGCGGCGCACGCAGGCGTGGATTCGAGGAGGAGCACAGTGGAAGCAGCGATCGCAGTGGTGGCCCTGCTCTTCGTGCTTCTCGTGGTGCTCGGCGCCTGGGCCACCGTGAAGGCGGTGGGAGCGGCCAAGCGTGCCGCCGACCGCACGATCACCCAGGCCCGCCGCACGGTCGAGGACCACACCCTGCGCGCCAAGTCCCTCGTCCAGGTGGGCCCGCAGGCCGAGCTGGCCCAGCTGCGGCTGAAGCTGCGCACCTCGATGCGCGCGACCCAGGACGCGCTGCACGCGGGCGCCGCCGAGGACGAGTCCCTGAAGGAGTCCCTCGCCCTCTTCCAGCGGCTCAGCGCCCACGGCCACGAGCTCGACGGCGAACTGCGGCGCCTGGAGAGCGAACCGGACCGTACGACCCTCGCCGAGCGGCTTCCGGGGCTGCGGGAGCGCACCGAGCGGATCGTCTCCTCGGCGGACTCGCTGCGCTGGGCGGCCCGCGACCGGGCCCGCCGGTTCGCCGACGACGACCTGGACTCGCTGAGCGCGCAGATCGACATGGAGGCCGGCGCGCTGCGGCACTGGACCACCGAGGAGGAGGCGTCCACCGCGACGCCGCCCCCGCCGTGGCCCGAGGCCCCGGCTCCCGAGGCGCCGGAAGCCGAGCAGACCTGGCCGGGCGGCGCGCGGCGGGAGACCGCGGAGCAACCGACCATGCCCGCCATCACCCCGCCCGAGCCGCGTCCCACGTACCCGTGGGAGAAGAAGCAGCCGCGCCCCGAGAGCACCACCTGATCCGGCCACGACGGCCCAGGTGACAGGGGCCGGGCTGCCGCGGGGGCACTACGCCAGGTAACCTCCAGCTCATGTCCCGCCATGTCGCGATCGTCACCGATTCAACGGCCTACCTGCCGCCGCGGACGATGGATCGCCACGGCATCACCTCGGTGCCCCTGACCGTGGTCCTCGGCGACGAGGCGCTGGAGGAGGGCACCGAGATCTCCACCCGCTCGCTGGCCCAGGCGCTGCAGAAGCGGCGCCCCGTCACCACCTCCCGCCCCAGCCCCGAGCGGTTCGCCGAGACCTACCGCCAGGTCGCCGAGTCCGGCGCCACCGGCATCGTCTCCCTGCACCTGTCCGCCGAACTGTCCGGCACCTACGACGCGGCCGTGCTCGCCGCCCAGGACGCGCCGGTGCCGGTACGGGTGGTGGACACCGGGATGATCGCGATGGCCCTCGGGTTCTGCGCGCTCGCCGCGGCGGAGGTCGCGGAGTCGGGCGGCACCGTCGACGAGGCGGTCGCGGCGGCCGAGAAGCGCGCCGAGGGGACCGCCGCCTACTTCTACGTCGACACCCTCGACTATCTGCGCCGGGGCGGCCGGATCGGCGCGGCCCAGGCGCTGCTCGGCTCGGCGCTCGCGGTGAAGCCGCTGCTCCAGCTGAACGGCGGCCGGATCGAGCCGCTGGAGAAGGTGCGCACGGCGTCCAGGGCGATCGCCCGCCTGGAGGAGATCGCCGCGGACCGGGCGGGCGCCGCGCAGGTCGACATCGCCGTGCACCATCTCGCCGCCCCGGACCGGGCGTCAGCCCTGGCGGACCGGCTGCGGTCGCGGGTACGGGGGCTGGCGGCCCTGCATGTGAGCGAGGTGGGCGCGGTGATCGGGGCGCATACCGGGCCCGGATTGCTGGGGGTTGTGGTTTCGGCGCGGTGACCCTTGTGAGTGAGCGGGTTATCCACAACCGGGGGGATTCTCCCCGGGAATTGAGCAAGATCATCGCGGTGGGGCGAGTTGTCCGATCCTCGTCGCATGGCACTTGGATCACGTACGCGCAGTTCACGCCCGGGCACCTCGGCCGGTGGGCCGGGTGAGGAGATCCGCCGGAGGGCGGAGGCCCTGTTCGGGGAACGGGCGGTGGTGGGGCGGGAGTCGGACCCCGGCCCGCCCGATGCGGAGGACGACCGGCCCCCTTGGCGGGGGCGGGCCGGGCTCGCGCTGCGGGAGCGGCTGCCGCTGTGGGCGCAGGCCCGATGCGGGCTGGAACGGCGGAGCGTGGTCGCGCTCGCGGTTCTGCTGGTCGTCGCGGCCGGGTTCGCGGCACAGCACTTCTGGAGCGGACGGACGCAAGGGGTGCGGGCGCCGGAGGTGGTGCGGGCCGGGGAGGCCGAGCCGGGAGGCGGCGCGGCGGACCGGGCCGCGTTCGGGACGGGCGCGGAGCCGTCGGACGGGACCGGTGCAGCGGCCTCCGACGCATCCTCCGGCGCATCCTCGGCGGCGTCCGAGATCGTCGTGGACGTCAGTGGCAAGGTCCGGAAGCCGGGGATCCACCGGCTGCCCGCTGGGTCGCGGGTCGAGGACGCGTTACGGGCCGCGGGTGGGGTGAAGCCGGGGACCGGTACCGACGGGCTCAACCGGGCGCGGTTCCTCGTCGACGGCGAGCAGGTCGTCGTGGGCGGCCCGGCACCGCCAGCGCAGGGCCCTGCCGCTGTGCCGGGTGGCGCGCCCGGGGCGGGTGCCGCGCCCGGGTTGGGACCGGCGGCCCCCGTCTCCCTCAACACCGCCACCGCCGAACAGCTCGACACCCTCCCCGGGGTCGGCCCGGTCCTGGCCCAGCACATCATCGACCACCGCACCCGCACCGGCGGATTCCGCTCGGTCGAGGAACTGCGCGAGGTCAACGGCATCGGCGAACGCCGCTTCGCCGATCTGCGGAATCTCGTACGGCCATGACGGGCGCCGTATCCGCGGAGACCGCGTCCGCCGAGTCCCGTACGACTGCCGCGAGCGCTCCCGGGACCGTGCGGGAGGAGGTGCACGCGGCCTCCGGGCACCGGCTCGGCGCGTCCCACCCGCGCCAGGAGGGGCCGACGGATATGCGCCTCGTGCCACCGGCGCTCGCGGCCTGGGCGACGGCGGCGCTGACGCTGACGGCATCCGGTGGGTGGGTGGTCGGGGTGGTGGCCGTGGCCCTTGTCCTGGGGGCCGTGCTGCTGGGGGTGCGAAGGTCGGCACGGTCTGCGCGGTCGGTGTGGTCGCGGGTGTCGCTCGCCGCGGTGCTGCTCTGCGTCGCGGCGGCCGCCGCCTCGGCCGGGCTGCACGGGGCCGATCTGCGGCGCGGCCCGGTGCCGGAACTGGCGCGCAGGTACGCGACCGTGACCGCGGAGGTGGAGCTGACCTCCGATCCCCGGCTCACCCGGCCCCGGGTCGACGGCAACCGGACGGCTCCGACGGCCGTGCTGATCGACGCACGCGTGCGGCGGGTGGCGGTCGGCGGAGGTGCGGCGGTGGGGACGCGGGCGCCGGTGCTGATGGTGGTGCGGGCGGAGAAGGGGTCGCCGTGGCTGGGGCTGCTGCCGTCCACGCGGCTGCGGGTGACCGCGCGGCTGGCGCCCGCGCTGACCGGCGGCGACCGGGTCGCGGGCGTGCTGCGGGTGCGGGGCGGGGCGGCCCCGGAGGTCGTGGCGCGAGCGTCGGCGGTGCAGCGGTTCGCGGG
>NZ_FLSP01000074.1 GCF_900091315.1 Streptomyces sp. DI166 | reverse complement strand
GTGGGGGAAGGGAGTTGTTCGGATGCCCACTCTGTACCCGACCGGAACGCTCAGCACTCGATGATGTTGACCGCCAGGCCCCCGCGCGCCGTCTCCTTGTACTTCACGCTCATGTCCGCGCCCGTGTCCTTCATGGTCTTGATGACCTTGTCGAGGGACACCTTGTGGGAGCCGTCGCCGCGCATGGCCATCCGGGCGGCGGTGACGGCCTTCACGGCCGCCATGCCGTTGCGTTCGATGCAGGGGATCTGGACCAGGCCGCCGACCGGGTCGCAGGTCAGGCCCAGGTTGTGCTCCATGCCGATCTCGGCCGCGTTCTCGACCTGCTCGGGGCTGCCGCCCAGCACCTCCGCGAGGGCGCCGGCCGCCATGGAGCAGGCGGAGCCGACCTCGCCCTGGCAGCCGACCTCGGCGCCGGAGATGGAGGCGTTCTCCTTGAAGAGCATGCCGATCGCGCCCGCGGCGAGCAGGAAGCGGACCACGCCGTCCTCGTCGGCGCCCGGCACGAAGTTGATGTAGTAGTGCAGGACGGCGGGGATGATGCCGGCGGCGCCGTTGGTGGGGGCGGTGACGACTCGGCCGCCTGCGGCGTTCTCCTCGTTGACGGCCATGGCGTAGAGGGTGATCCACTCCATGGCGAGGGCCTGGGGGTCGCCCTCGGAGCGGAGTTTGCGGGCGGTGGTGGCGGCGCGGCGCTTGACGCGCAGGCCGCCGGGGAGGATGCCCTCGCGGGTCATGCCGCGCTGGACGCACTCGCGCATGACGCGCCAGATCTCCAGCAGGCCCGCGCGGATCTCGTCCTCGGTGCGCCAGGCGCGTTCGTTCTCCAGCATCAGGGCGGAGATCGACAGGCCGGTCTCGCGGGTGAGGCGGAGCAGTTCGTCGCCGGTGCGGAAGGGGTACTTCAGGACCGTGTCGTCGAGTTTGATGCGGTCGGCGCCGACCGCGTCCTCGTCGACGACGAAGCCGCCGCCGACGGAGTAGTAGGTCTTCGACAGCAGCTCGGTGCCGTCGGCGTCGTGGGCCCATATCGTCATGCCGTTGGCGTGGTACGGCAGGGCCTTGCGCCGGTGCAGGACCAGGTCGTCGTCGAAGGAGAAGGGGACCTCCTTCTCGCCGAGCAGGTTCAGACGGCCCGAGGACTTGATCTCCTCGACCCGGTCGTCGGCCGTCTCCACGTCCACCGTGCGCGGCGAGGCGCCCTCAAGGCCGAGGAGCACCGCCTTCGGGGTGCCGTGGCCGTGGCCGGTCGCGCCCAGCGAGCCGTACAGCTCGGAGCGGACGGAGGCGACGGAGGGCAGCAGGCCCTCGTTGCGCAGTCGGCGGGCGAACATGCGGGCCGCACGCATCGGGCCGACCGTGTGGGAGCTCGACGGGCCGATGCCGATCGAGAACAGGTCGAAGACCGAGATGGCCACGGGAACTCCTGGAATAAGGGTGGGGGCACACTTCGTCGGGTGCCCCCACCAGGGAACTACTACTTGCTCAGGCCGGGGTACAGCGGGTGTTTGTCGGCCAGGGCGGTGACCCGGGCCTTGAGGGCCTCGGCGTCGTAGGACGGCTTCAGCGCCTCGGCGATCACGTCCGCGACCTCGGCGAAGTCCTCGGCCGTGAAACCGCGCGTGGCCAGCGCCGGGGTACCGATCCGCAGACCCGAGGTCACCATCGGCGGCCGCGGATCGTTGGGGACGGCGTTGCGGTTGACCGTGATACCCACCTCGTGGAGGCGGTCCTCGGCCTGCTGCCCGTCCAGCTCCGACTCACGCAGGTCGACCAGGAGCAGATGCACGTCCGTGCCACCGGACAGCACATTCACCCCGGCCTCACGCGCGTCCGGCGCGGTCAGCCGCTCGGCGAGGATGCGCGCACCCTCCACCGTACGCCGCTGCCGCTCCCTGAACTCCTCCGAGGCCGCCACCTTGAACGAGACCGCCTTCGCGGCGATCACGTGCTCCAGCGGACCGCCCTGGAAGCCGGGGAAGACGGAGGAGTTCAGCTTCTTGGCGAACTCCTTGCTACGGGCCAGGATGATCCCGCCGCGCGGCCCGCCGAGGGTCTTGTGGGTGGTGGAGGTGACCACATCGGCGTGCGGGACCGGGTTGGGGTGCAGCCCGGCCGCGACCAGACCGGCGAAGTGCGCCATGTCCACCCACAGGTAGGCGCCCACCTCGTCCGCGATACGGCGGAACTCGGCGAAGTCGAGCTGGCGCGGGTAGGCCGACCAGCCGGCGATGATCACCTTCGGGCGGTGCTCCTTGGCCAGGCGCTCCACCTCGGCCATGTCGACCAGGCCGGCGTCGTCGACGTGGTAGGCGACCACGTTGAACTGCTTGCCGGAGAAGTTCAGCCGCATCCCGTGGGTCAGGTGGCCGCCGTGGGCCAGGTCCAGGCCCAGGATGGTGTCGCCGGGCTGGGCCAGCGCGAACAGCGCGGCCTGGTTGGCGGAGGCACCCGAGTGGGGCTGCACGTTGGCGTACTCGGCGCCGAACAGCTCCTTCACCCGGTCGATCGCGATCTGCTCGGCCACATCGACGTGCTCACAGCCACCGTAGTAACGGCGGCCGGGGTAGCCCTCGGCGTACTTGTTCGTCAGCACCGAACCCTGCGCCTCCATCACCGCGACCGGCGCGAAGTTCTCGGAGGCGATCATCTCCAGGGTCGACTGCTGACGACGCAGCTCGGCATCGACCGCGGCGGCGACATCCGGGTCGAGCTCATGCAGGGACGTGTTCAGGACGGACATGCGTCTACGACTCCTCAGCCGGCGGAAAAGGCGGTGTACTCGTCGGCGGAGAGCAGGTCGGACGGCTCCTCCGTGACGCGTACCTTGAACAGCCAGCCGCCCTCGAAGGGGGCGGAGTTCACCAGCGACGGGTCGTTGACGACGTCCTCGTTGATCTCCGTGACCTCACCGTTGACCGGGGAGTACAGGTCGGAGACCGACTTGGTGGACTCCAGCTCACCGCAGGACTCGCCCGCGGTCACCGTGGAGCCGACCTCGGGGAGCTGGGCGTAGACGACGTCACCGAGCGCGTTGGCCGCGAACTCCGTGATGCCGACCGTCGCGACGCCGTCCTCGGCGGCCGACAGCCACTCGTGCTCCTTGCTGTAACGCAGCTGCTGGGGGTTGCTCATGGCCTGAATTCTCCTGTACGCGGGGGTGTGCTGATGAAGGTGGGACCGCTGGAGGCGTGCGTGAGCAGCGGTGATGTGTTCAGCATCACCCACGGCCGGTGCCGGTGACGCTCACAGCTCCTGCATCCGATGCGGGTGGCTACTACTTCTGGCGCTTGTAGAAGGGCAGCGCCACGACCTCGTACGGCTCGTGGCTGCCCCGGATGTCCACGCCGACCCCGGCCGTGCCGGGCGCCGCGTGCGCGGCGTCGACGTAGGCCATGGCGATCGGCCTGCCCAGCGTGGGGGAGGGGGCGCCGGAGGTGACCTCGCCGACGACCTTGCCGTCGGTGACGACCTGGTACCCGGCGCGCGGGACGCGGCGGCCCTCGGCGACCAGGCCGACCAGGACGCGCGGCGGGTTGGTCTCGGCGCGGGCGGCGGCCTCGGTGAGCGCCTCGCGCCCGACGAAGTCGCCCTCCTTCTCGAACTTCACCACCCGGCCGAGCCCGGCGTCGAAGGGGGTCAGCTCGGTGGTCAGCTCGTGCCCGTACAGCGGCATGCCCGCCTCCAGGCGCAGCGTGTCCCGGCAGGACAGCCCGCACGGGACCAGGCCCACCGGCTCGCCGGCCTTGGTCAGGGCCTGCCACAGCGGCTCGGCGTCCGACGGCTTCACGAACAGCTCGAAGCCGTCCTCGCCGGTGTACCCGGTGCGCGCGATCAGCGCCGGGACGCCCGCGACGGTGCCGGGGAGCCCGGCGTAGTACTTCAGGCCGTCGAGGTCGGCGTCGGTGAGCGAGGCGAGGATGCCGGGGGACTCGGGGCCCTGGACGGCGATCAGCGCGTAGGCGTCCCGGTCGTCGCGGACCTCGGCGTCGAAACCGGCGGCGCGCTCCACCAGGGCGTCCAGCACGACCTGGGCGTTGGAGGCGTTGGCGACGACCATGTACTCGGTCTCGGCCAGCCGGTAGACGATCAGGTCGTCCAGGATGCCGCCGTCGGCGCGGCAGATCATGGTGTAGCGGGCGCGGCCGACGCCGACGGAGGCGATGTTGCCGACGAGGGCGTAGTTCAGCAGCTGGGCGGCCTGCGGACCGGTCACCGTGATCTCGCCCATGTGGGAGAGGTCGAAGAGTCCGGCCTTGGTGCGCACGGCGTTGTGCTCGTCGCGCTCGGAGCCGTAGCGCAGCGGCATGTCCCAGCCGGCGAAGTCGGTCATCGTGGCGCCCAGCGAGCGATGCAGGGCATCGAGGGCGGTACGGCGCGGTTCGGTACTGCTCATCGGTCGGTCGTCTCCCAAGGCATGACGGGGGGTCGTTCCTCCCCATCTGTCATCGGAACCTGAGAGGTTCGTCATGACCGCGCGTGGGCATGACTTGCACCTTGGGTGGGACCACCGGCGACGGCGGCCCGCTTTTCAGATGTGCCTCGCCCGCGCGGTAACGGGGCCTGAGAGATTCAAGGGAGGGACTTGCTCCTTCGGCGCCCCAGCACAAGGCTGGGAACTCTCCCGCGCGGATTCAAACGGCCGGTATGCAGTTGGCGCGCACATCATTGCACGCATCGGTCCGGCGTGGCAGGGCAGCATCTGTAACCGGGCTGTTGCGGTACGCGTACAGAAACTCCAGGCACGCGGAATTACCTTCTCTTTACGGTCGACGGGCAGATGGTCTCCATCTGACCCAGGGGAGGACGATCACGGTGAACAGGACGACGGCGTACGCGGCCACCTCGGGCATCGCGGTGCCCCGGCAGCCGGCAGCCCCCGTTGTGGAGGTGTGTCCGGCCCCGGTCGTGCGCGATCTGCGCGAGCGCTCCGGCCTGAGCCCGCACGCCCTGCTCTTCGGACCGAAGGACGTCGTGGTGATCACCGGCCTGCCGGGCAGCGGCAAGTCCACCCTGATGAAGCGGGCGGTCACCGGACCGCGGATCGACTCCCAGGACACCCGGGACCGCTGGGACGCCCGGATGCCGGGCCTGCTGCCGTACGCGGTCTACCGCCCGCTCGTGCGGATCGCCCACTACGTCGGGCTGTGGCGGGCCCTGCGCTCCGGCGAGGGCCTGGTCGTGCACGACTGCGGTACCCAGTCCTGGGTGCGCGGCTGGCTGGCGCGGGCCGCGCGGGGCCGGGGCGGCACCCTGCACCTGCTGCTCCTCGACGTCACCCCGGACCAGGCGCTCCAGGGCCAGCGCGAGCGCGGGCGGGGTGTGTCGCGGTACGCCTTCCTGCGGCACCGGGCGGCGGTGGGGCGGCTGCTGCGCGCGGTGGAGCGGGGGGAGCTGCCGCGGGGCATCGGTTCCGCGGTGCTGGTCGACCGGCCGGCGGCCGGGGTGCTCCGGCGGATCGGGTTCACGGGCTGAGCCCGGGCGGGCGCGCAGGCGCTAGCCTTTTCAGCCATACCAGTGGTTCACGGCAGGCGGTCAGAAGAGTATGGACTTCCCGGCGGATCTCCCCGCGGACTTCCCGGCACAGGCACACCCCCATTCGCACGGCGGATGGCCCGGCAACGAACTGGAGGAGGTGCTCTCCGCCTCCCTCGGCGTGCCCAGCGCGGGCGGCCGGATCATCGAGGTCCTCGGCCGCAGCTTCCTGTGGGTCCCGCTGCCGTCCGGCGGCGGCCCCAACAGCGGTCCGCTGGACCTGCCCACCA
Source organism: Streptomyces sp. DI166 (assembly GCF_900091315.1). Classification (GTDB taxonomy): domain Bacteria; phylum Actinomycetota; class Actinomycetes; order Streptomycetales; family Streptomycetaceae; genus Streptomyces; species Streptomyces fuscus. The sequence continues at coordinate 38,538 of NZ_FLSP01000074.1, read as the reverse complement.
TGGAGATCGAGGGGCAGGGATACGTCCCGGTCTTCAGCTCCGAGGAGCAGTTCCGTCAGGTCGTCGGCACGCACATGTCGTTCGCCGTCGCGCCGGCCGTGGAGTTCGCGCGCGGACTGCCGCCGCAGGTCGGGATCATGGTCAACCCGGACGGTGTGGTGGGCATACCGCTGCCGCCCCCGGCGGTGGCCGAGCTGTGCCGGGTGGGCCGCACCCCGCTGGACGGGCCCGCGAGCGGCGGCCGGGTCAAGCTGTTCGAGCCGGACTGGAAGGACGACCCGGTCGACTTCCTCTCCGCGGCCTCGGCGGAGTTCGCGGAGACGGGCGTGGTGACCACGGCCCGGCGCTGCCTGGCCGCCGTCGAGACCGCGGACCCGGTGATGTTCGTGGGGGTGGAACTCTCCCACTGGGAGGGCGATCTGCGCACCGCGCCGATGGACGCCCTGGGCCGCGCGCTGGGCCGGGTCCCCACGAAGTGGCAGGTCAACCTGATCCTGCTGGACATGGCGGCGCAGGACCCGGTGACCCTGTGGATGCGCGAGCACGTACGGCCCTTCTACACGCGGGGTTAGCGGAGCGGCTGCAAGGGGCGCGGGGCCTGTGCGACCAGCCGCAACCGGAGCCGCGGACGCACGCCCGGAGCAAGTCCCACTGCAGTGGGCGGCCTTAAGCTAGGGTCACGGCTCGGTCGGAGAACAGGTTGAAGGGGCGGTACAGGTGAGCGCCAGCGGCATCGCGGCCGGGCAGGTCGAGCACATGCTGCGCCAGGTCACGCCCGGGCGCTACGACGCCTACGAGGCGCTCCTGCGCGCGCTCGCGACCCCGAATTCCGGCCAGATCTGGATGCTGCTGTGGCACGGCCAGTCCGGCTCCCCGGACGCGCAGTACGGGAACATGGAGGTCGACGGCTACGGCTACGCCCCCTGCGTCACCTCCGCCCAGGAGCTGTCGGCCAGTGGCTGGAACCGCAGTTACGAGGTGGTCGACGGGCTCGACGTGGCCCGCACCCTCTACCCCGACCACTACGGCCTCTGGCTGAATCCGCACGCTCCGGGCGGCGGTGTCGGCATCCCGTGGCTGGATCTGCGCCGGATCGCCACCGGCCTGGACCGCCAGCCCGCGGGCCCGCTCAGCCTGTCCGAGCCCGGCATCGAGATCCCGCACTTCTACGCCCTGCTCGCCCAGAACGCCCACCGCACCCCGGCCGTGCGCAGCCTGCGCCGTGCCTGGGTGCAGCCGGCCCTCGGGGCGCCCTATCTCGCCATCGGTCTGGACGTCTACGACACCAGTCCGTCGGCGGTGGACTCGGTGCGTGCGATGATGCAGCAGTCGATCGGCGCGGTCCCGGACGGGCTGCCCGTGTCGACGGTGGCGATGTCGGACGAGTACGACCCGGTCGCGATGTGGATGCGGGCGAACGCCCGCCCCTTCTACGACCGTGAGGCGCACGCCGCGCCGGCGCCCGCCGCCGGATACGGCTACCCGCCCGCCCAGGGCGGCTACTGATCCCCGGCCGGATCCCCGGACGGATCTCCTGACGGACCATCAATTCGGTCACAGGAACGACACATTTCTTCGCGCGTAGATGATGGCGAAGATCACTAATTGTCCGAAATGTCATAAGTTCCGCCCGTCCGGCGTCCGTTATCCCCTGTTCGGATAACGGAATCCCCAGCACATCATCACGGTTGCGCATACTTTCGCCGTCAGATCTGGCGGCTGATCACGACGAAGCTGAAGACTCCCCAGTCAGACATGGGATCGGTCGATCCTGTGATCGAGTGCAAGTCGACAAAGCCGTAATCCACGGCAGGCGTAGGCCGGTCACCACCGGCGAGAGGGGTCGGGTCACCGTGACCGCACCGATCGAGACCACCGGGGCATCCGAAGCACAGCCGGAGGCTGTGCTCAGCGGTGCCGACAAGGGGCAGATCGAGGGCCGTTCCCTGGGGCAGATCGCCTGGACCCGGTTCAAGAAGGACAAGGTCGCCGTCGCCGGCGGCGTCGTCGTCATCCTGCTGATCCTGCTCGCGATCCTCGCCCGGCCCATCCAGGCCCTGTTCGGTCTCGACCCCAACGCCTTCAACCAGGACCTGCTCGACCCCAACACCTCGCTGCCGCACGGCGACTGGGGCGGCATGAGCGCCGAGCACCCGCTGGGCATCGACCCCAATTTCGGGCGCGACATCGCCACCCGCATCCTGGAGGGGTCCTGGGTGTCCCTGGTCGTCGCGTTCGGGGCGACGATCCTGTCCAACACGATCGGCACCATCCTCGGCGTGATCGCGGGCTACTACGGCGGCCGCACCGACGCGATCATCAGCCGGCTGATGGACACCTTCCTCGCCTTCCCGCTGCTGCTCTTCGCCATCGCCATCTCGGCGACGCTCCAGGGCGGTGCCTTCGGCCTGGAGGGCCTGCCGCTGCACATCAGCGTGCTGATCTTCATCATCGGCTTCTTCAACTGGCCGTACCTGGGCCGCATCGTCCGCGGCCAGACCCTGGCGCTCAGGGAGCGTGAATTCGTCGACGCCTCCCGCGGTATGGGCGCCAAGGGTCCGTACATCCTGTTCCGGGAGCTGCTCCCGAACCTGGTCGGCCCGATCATCGTCTACTCGACGCTGCTCATCCCGACGAACATTCTTTTCGAGGCCAGCCTGAGCTTCCTCGGCGTCGGCATCCAGCCCCCGCAGGCGTCGTGGGGCGGCATGCTCAGCGAGGCGGTCAAGTTCTACAAGGTCGACCCGCAGTTCATGATCGTGCCCGGCCTCGCCATCTTCGTCACCGTCCTGGCGTTCAACCTGCTCGGCGACGGACTCCGTGACGCTCTCGACCCGCGCAGCCGCTGATATGCGGCCCCATCGAGAGCCCATCAAGTTTCCAACTATGGAGGGGAAGCAGACCATCATGCGAAGGTCAGCGCTGGCCGCCATCGCGGCCATCGGCACTGTCAGCCTGGTTCTTTCGGGCTGCAGCAAGGCCGATGACAATTCGGGCAATGGCGACGGCAACAGCAAGTCCGCCGGCGCCGACGCGGCGACCAAGGGTGTCGTCAACGCCTCCACCGCCAAGGGTGGCACGGTCACTTACGAGTACTCGGACGTTCCGGACTCCTTCGACCCGGGCAACACGTACTACGGCTACATGTTCAACCTCAGCCGGCTGTACGCCCGCCCGCTGATGACCTACAAGCCGGCCCCCGGTGACAAGGGCAACGAGCTCGTCCCGGACCTCGCCGCGGCTCCGGGTGAGTCCAGCGACAACGGCAAGACCTGGACGTACAAGCTGCGTGAGGGTCTGAAGTACGAGGACGGCACGCCGATCACGTCCAAGGACGTGAAGTACGCCGTCGAGCGCTCCAACTTCGCGCGTGACGTGCTCTCCCTCGGCCCGAACTACTTCCAGCAGTTCCTTGAGGGCGGCGACAAGTACAAGGGTCCCTACAAGGACAAGAGCGACAAGGGCATCGCGTCCATCCAGACGCCGGACGACCAGACGATCGTCTTCAAGCTCAACCGCTCCTTCCAGGAGTTCGACTACCTGGTCGCCCAGCCGCAGACGGCCCCCGTGCCGAAGGCCAAGGACAAGGGCGTCGACTACGTCAAGAGCATCGTTTCCTCGGGCTCGTACAAGTTCGAGAGCTACGAGGAGGGCAAGCAGGCCGTCCTCGTCCGCAACGAGAACTGGGACGCGAAGACCGACCCGCTGCGCAAGCAGTACCCGGACAAGATCGTCATCAAGCTCAAGGTCAACGCCGAGACGATCGACCAGGACGTCCGCGCGGGCAAGGCGATCGACCTCGGCGGCGGTGGCGTCCAGGCCGCCACGCAGGCCGAGATCGTCAGCGACCCCGACCTGAAGGCCAACACGGACAACACCTACGGTGGCCGTCTGGTCTACATGGCGATCAACACCAAGCTGGCGCCGTTCGACAAGGTCGAGTGCCGCAAGGCCGTGCAGTACGCGGTCGACAAGAAGTCGGTGCAGACCGCCCTCGGCGGCCCGATCCGCGGTGACATCGCCACCACCGTCCTTCCGCCGGACGTCCCGGGCTACAAGAAGGCCGACCTGTACGCCACCCCGGACAACAAGGGTGACGCGGCCAAGGCCAAGGAGCAGCTGAAGGCCTGCGGCACGGAGAAGATCAAGACCAACATCTCCGCGCGCAGCGACCGCCCGCAGGAGATCGCCGCGGCGACCGCCATCATCAACTCGCTGAAGGCGGCGGGCATCGACGCCACCCTGAAGCAGTTCCCGTCGGGTAAGTACTTCACCGACGCCGCTGGTGTTCCGGCCTTCAACAAGAAGCAGAACATCGGTCTGCACATGATGCAGTGGGGTGCCGACTGGCCCTCCGGCTACGGCTTCGACCAGCAGATCCTGCACGGTGACGCGATCGGCGAGTCCGGCAACACCAACCTGTCGCAGCTCGACAACGCCGACGTCAACAAGATGCTGGAGCAGGCGATCGCGACCGAGGACGCTGCCGAGCGCAACAACCTCTACGCCGAGATCGACAACAAGACGATGGAGGAGGCGGCCCTCGTTCCGCTGACCTACTTCAAGGTCCTGCTGTACCGCCCGGCCGGCTTCACCAACCTGGTGTCCACCGCGGCCTTCAGCGGTCAGTACGACTACCTCAACATCGGCACGACCAAGAAGTAGCCCCGGAAGGCAGGTGAAGGCATTGATGCCCGCGGGCTTCGCGGCCCGCGGGCATCAGCGCCGATCCCCGTGATCTCGTATATCCTCCGCCGGACGGTCGCGGCAGTGATCCTGCTGCTGGTCGTCACCGCGGTCACCTTCGCGATCTTCTTCCTGCTGCCCCGGCTCGCCGGCCAGACGGCCGACCAGCTGGCCCAGCAGTACATCGGGAAGAGCCCCACGAAGGCCGACATCGAAGCGGTCAAGCAGAACCTCGGACTCGACCAGCCCGTGTACGTCCAGTACTGGGACTTCATCAAGGGGATCGTCTCCGGCGCCACGTATGACCTCGGGCCGACCACCGCGCAGTGCAACGCCCCCTGCTTCGGCTACTCCTTCAAGACCCACGTCGAGGTCTGGCCGCAGCTGACCAGCCGTATCCCGGTCACGCTGTCCCTGGCCGCCGGCGCCGCCGTGATGTGGCTGCTGGGCGGTATCACGGCCGGTGTGATCTCCGCGCTCAAGCCGCGGTCGCTCGCCGACCGCACCTTCATGGGCATCGCCCTCGCCGGTGTCTCGCTGCCCATGTTCTTCACCGGTCAGCTCGCGCTGTTCCTCTTCACCTTCAAGTGGCCGATCTTCGGCCGCGACTACGTCCCGTTCACCGAGAACCCCTCGCAGTGGGCCAACACGCTCTTCCCGGCGTGGTGTTCGCTCGCCCTGCTCTACTCCGCCATCTACGCCCGGCTCACCCGCTCGGGCATGCTGGAGACGATGAGCGAGGACTTCATCCGCACGGCCCGCGCCAAGGGCCTGCGCGAGCGGAACGTGGTGGCCAAGCACGGTCTGCGGGCCGCGCTGACCCCGATCATCACCGTGTTCGGCATGGACCTCGGCCTGCTGCTCGGTGGTGCGGTGATCACCGAGTACACGTTCTCCCTGCACGGCATCGGTGAGTACGCGGTGCAGTCCATCAAGGACAACGACCTGCCGCCGATCCTCGGCGTCACCCTGCTCGCCGCCTTCTTCGTCGTCCTCGCAAACTTCCTGGTGGACCTGTTGTACGCCGCCGCCGACCCGCGGGTGAGGCTCTCGTGACCGAACTGTCCAAGACCGGTGCCGCGGTGGGGGAGCCCGTGAAGGCCTCCTCCGACGCGCCCACCGCGTTCCTCGAAGTCCGCGACCTCAAGGTGCACTTCCCGACCGACGACGGCCTGGTCAAGTCGGTCGACGGAGTCAGCTTCAAGGTGGAGAAGGGCAAGACCCTCGCCATCGTCGGTGAGTCCGGCTCCGGCAAGTCCGTCACCTCGCTCGCCGTCATGGGCCTGCACAAGCTCGGCGCGCGCGGCAAGAACGTGCAGATCTCCGGCGAGATCTGGCTGGACGGCAAGGAGCTGGTCTCCGCCGCCCCGGACGAGGTCCGCCGGCTGCGCGGCCGCGAGATGGCGATGATCTTCCAGGACCCGCTGTCCGCGATGCACCCGTACTACACGATCGGTCACCAGATCGTGGAGGCGTACCGGGTTCACCACGACGTCAGCAAGAAGGTCGCCCGCACCCGGGCGATCGAGATGCTCGACCGGGTCGGCATCCCCGAGCCCACCAAGCGCGTCGACAACTACCCGCACGAGTTCTCCGGCGGTATGCGCCAGCGCGCGATGATCGCGATGGCGCTGGTCAACAACCCCGAGCTGCTCATCGCGGACGAGCCGACCACCGCCCTGGACGTCACGGTCCAGGCGCAGATCCTCGACCTGATCCGTGATCTGCAGAAGGAGTTCGGCTCCGCGGTCGTCATGATCACCCACGACCTCGGTGTGGTCGCCGAGATCGCCGACGACGTGCTGGTGATGTACGGCGGCCGGTGCGTGGAGCGCGGCCCGGTGGCCGACATCTTCGAGCAGCCGCAGCACCCCTACACCTGGGGCCTGCTCGGCTCGATGCCGCGTATCGACCGGGAGACCTCCGAGCGGCTCATCCCCGTCAAGGGCCAGCCGCCGAGCCTCATCAACGTCCCCTCGGGCTGCGCCTTCCACCCGCGCTGCCCGTACGCGGACATCCCCAAGGGCGATGTCACCCGCACCGTGCGCCCCGAGCTGACCCAGGTCGGCACCGGACACTTCTCCGCCTGCCACCTCTCGCCCGAGGACCGTACGCGGATCTGGACCGAAGAGATTGCGCCGAAGCTGTGAGTGAAACCAAGAAATCGGACGTGACCGTCCCGGCGCAGGCCTCGGCCCCCGAGGCGGAGAACGACGTGCTGCTGAAGGTCCAGGGCCTGCAGAAGCACTTCCCGATCCGCAAGGGCGTGCTCCAGCGCCAGGTCGGCGCGGTCAAGGCCGTCGACGGCATCGACTTCGAGGTGCGCCGCGGCGAGACGCTCGGCGTGGTCGGTGAGTCGGGCTGCGGCAAGTCGACCATGGGCCGGGTCATCACCCGGCTTCAGGACCCGACGGGCGGCTCGATCCACTTCGAGGGCAAGGACATCACGCGGCTGAACACGGCCGGGATGCGCCCGCTGCGGCGGGACATCCAGATGATCTTCCAGGACCCGTACGGGTCCCTGAACCCCCGGCACACCATCGGCTCGATCGTCTCGGCGCCGTTCCGGCTCCAGGGCGTCGAGCCCGAGGGCGGGGTGAAGAAGGAGGTCCAGCGCCTGCTGGAGCTCGTCGGTCTGAGCCCCGAGCACTACAACCGCTACCCGCACGAGTTCTCCGGCGGTCAGCGCCAGCGCATCGGCATCGCCCGCGCGCTCGCGCTCAAGCCGAAGCTGGTCGTCGCCGACGAGCCGGTCTCCGCGCTCGACGTGTCGATCCAGGCCCAGGTCGTGAACCTGATGGACGACCTCCAGCAGGAGCTGGGCCTGACCTACGTGATCATCGCGCACGACCTGTCGGTCGTCCGGCACGTCTCGGACCGGATCGCGGTGATGTACCTCGGCAAGATCGTCGAGCTGGCCGACCGGACCTCGCTGTACGAGTCCCCCATGCACCCGTACACCAAGGCCCTGATGTCCGCGGTGCCGGTGCCGGACCCGCGGCGCCGGGGTGCCAAGAGCGAGCGCATCCTGCTCCGCGGTGACGTGCCCTCGCCGATCGCGCCGCCGCCCGGCTGCCGCTTCCACACGCGGTGCTGGAAGGCGACGGAGATCTGCAAGACCACCGAGCCGCCGCTGCTGGAGCTGCGTCCGGGCCAGCAGGTCGCCTGCCACCACCCGGAGAGCTTCGAGGACCAGGCCCCGCAGGACACGGTGCTGCTGACCGCCGCGAAGGAGGCGGCCGAGCTGGTCGCCGACGAGGTACTGGCGGAGTCGGCGGAGACGTCGGCGGCGGTGGCCGCGGAGGTCAAGGCGCACGCCGAGCCCGCTTCCGAGGAGGTCTCCAAGACCTCCGACGGGGTCTCGAAGACCTCCGACGGGGTCTCCAAGACCTCCGACGAGCCGGAGTCCACCGACAAGTAGGGTTAAGTCCTCAAGCCAAGAACAAGCCCCCGCCTTGCAATGAAAGGCGGGGGCTTGTTCTTGGGTAAGAATATAGGGGTGCTCCAGCAACTGTTCACCCCGTCCGTGCAGCATACGCTCGACCTGATCGGCATCTTCGTCTTCGCCATCTCCGGCGCGCTGCTGGCCGTCCGCAAGAACTTCGACGTCTTCGGCATCGCCGTCCTCGCCGAGGTCACCGCCCTGGGCGGCGGACTCTTCCGCGACCTGGTGATCGGCGCTGTACCGCCCGCCGCCTTCACCGACCTCGGGTACTTCCTGACCCCGATGCTCGCCGCGCTCCTGGTGGTCTTCCTGCACCCGCACGTGGAGCGCATCCAGACCGGGGTGAACGTCTTCGACGCGGCCGGCCTCGGCCTGTTCGCCGTCACCGGCACGACCAAGGCGTACGACTACGGCCTGAACCTCACCGCCTCCGCCGCCCTGGGTCTGGCCACCGCGGTCGGCGGCGGCGTGCTGCGCGACGTGCTCGCCAACGAGGTGCCCTCGCTGCTGCGCTGGGACCGCGACCTGTACGCGGTCCCGGCGATGGTCGGCGCCATCATGGTCGCCCTGTGCATCCGCTACGACGCCCTCAACCCCGTCACCAGCGGCCTCGCGGTCGTCACGGCCTTCGTGCTGCGCCTGCTGGCGATGCGCTACCACTGGCGGGCGCCACGGGCCTGGAACAGGCGCTCGACGGTGCGGGAGGAGGAGTAGTTCCCCCTTCTTTCGCCACGGCGCCCGCCGACAGCAGGGTCGCCGTGGCGAGGCCGCCCCACAGGGCGCCGGGGCCGTGCGGCGCGAGTGCGGTGATGGCCATGAGGGAGACCGCGAGCCCGAAGCCGGTGGACAGTTCGAAGCGGGCCAGGGCCCGCCCCAGCACAGGGGCCGGGGCGAGGGCGGTGACCAGCGCGGTGGCGCTTCCGGCGTAGACGATCTCGCCCAGGGTGCAGACGACGGACACCGCGGCGACGGCCGGGGCACCCCATCCGGGGCCGAGCGCGGTCACCAGGAAAGCGGGCGCTCAGTTCTAGAGGTGGGAAAGCTACCGCTTAGTAGCTACCTGTTGTACCGTTCATCCATGCCAGAAGCAGCGTTCACGCAGGCCACCATCGGAGACAGCGAGTTCGACCGCGACACCGCGCTCACCCGGCGCGAGCCCGGGGTCTACGACATCGACCTCTCCGCCGGCTGGACCATCATCAGCGCCGTCAACGGCGGTTATCTGCTGGCGGTCCTGGGCCGCGCGCTCGCCGACGCCCTGCCGCACGCCGACCCGTTCACCATCTCCGCGCACTACCTGACCGCGTCCCAGCCCGGCCCGGCCGTCGTGCGCACCTCCGTGATCCGCACCGGCCGCTCCCTGTCGACCGGCCAGGCGTCCCTCTTCCAGTACGACGAGCAGGGCCGGGAGGTCGAACGCATCCGCGTCCTCGCCTCCTACGGCGACCTCGACACGCTCCCGGACGACGTCCGCACCACGGCGCGCCCGCCCGCGATCCCGCCGATGGACCAGTGCTTCGGTCCTGACGACAGCCCCGCCCCGATCCCCGGCAGCTCGGCCATCACCGACCGGCTGATGCTCAAGCTGGACCCGGCGACCCTGGGCTGGGCCCTGGGCGCGCCGTCCGGCAAGGGCGAGATGCGGGCCTGGTTCGGCCTGGCCGACGGTCGGGACCCGGACCCGTTCTCCCTGCTGCTCGCGGTGGACGCGCTGCCCCCGACCGCCTTCGAGCTCGGCATCAAGGGCTGGGTCCCCACGGTGGAACTGACGGTCCACGTCCGCAGCCGTCCCGCCCCGGGGCCGCTGCGGGTGGCGATCACCACCCGCAATCTGGCCGGCGGCTTCCTGGAGGAGGACGCGGAGGTCTGGGACAGCGCGGACCGGCTGGTGGCCCAGTCCCGCCAGCTCGCGCGGGTGCGGCTCGGCTGACGGCCGCCGAAACCTCCGTACCCGCCGGGCGCCGGAAGTGTCGGCGCCGGGCGGGTCTTTTCCATGAGTTGTGGCGCCGGGGCGGCGAACGCCCCGGCGTCTTCCGTGTCGCGGTCCGGGGCCGACGGGCCGGGCTGTTCCGGCGCGTCAACGGCCCGCGTCCGTGGTGGGGTGGGCGGCCGAGTGGCCGTCAGTCCAGCCAGTGCTGCCGGCCGATGCTGATGAGCCGCAGGCGCCGGGTGGTGATCCGGACCACCTCGTCCCGCTGGTCCTGCGCGCCCTTCTCCAGGGTGTCCAGGAACAGCGAGGCGGTGATGAGCATCTGGTCGACGTAGAGGTTGGCCAGCATCAGCAGGTCGTCGTCGCTCCAGCCCCGCGAGAGCGGGTCCTTGGCGAGTTCGCGCTTGACCTCCTCGCCGAACCGGGCGAGTTGGTCCTGGATGGCCTCGCGCACGGGCCGTACGCCGCCGTGCCGCTCGCGGGCGATGAAGCGGACGTGGGCCGGGTGCGCGGCGACATGGCCGGCGATCAACTCGACGGCGCGGGCTATGCGTTCGTCGGGGGTGCCGTCGGCGGAGACGGTGACGCGGATCATCGCGTGCAGGCTGCCGAGCGCCTCCTCGACGAGCGCGACACCGAGGTCGGCGGTGGAGCGGAAGTGCCGGTAGAACGCGGTGGGGGCGACGCCGACGGCGCGGGTGACCTCGCGCAGGCCCAGACTGCTCAGGCTCTGCCCCTCCAGCAGCCCCAACGCGGCGTCCAGGAGCGCCTGTCGGGTCTTCTGCTTCTGTGCCTGCCGGATGCCGAGGGTGTGACTCATGCCATGCAGTTAACAACTGTTCTCCGGAATTGAAAAGCCGTTGGGCACGCTAGACTCGGCAGTCAGTGAACAACTGTTACTACAACCGTTCACCGAAACATCGCGAGACGCATCTCGGAGGGGGATCCCATCCCATGCTGTTCCTCGTCGCCGCGCTCCTGCTGCTGGGCGTCGTCCTGGGCACCGTGGCCCACGCGCCGCTCGGCTTCACGGTCGTGACCGCCGTGATCATCGCCGCCTGGCTGAGCGTCTTCGCCGTCCGCGAGCGCCACGCCCGCCGCCACTGACCGCGGTCCCTCGGACCGCGGTCCCCGATCACCGCCCATCGACCGCACAGGGAGTCGACCGCATGCTGCACCTCACCGCCCCGACCACCGGCCAACGCCAGTTCACCCGCGACGCCGACGGCATGGCCGTCGCGTCCTTCATCCTCGGCCTGGTCGGCCTGCTCGTCCTCAACGTCGTCCTCGGCCCCATCGCGATCGTGCTGGCCGCGGTCGCCCTGTGGCGGGGCACCGCCCGGCCCGGCCGCGCCTACCTGGGCCTCGGCCTGGGCATCGCCGACCTGGTGGTCCTGCTGACGTTCATGCAGATGGACAACACGGTGTCCTGGAGCTTCTGAGCCGGTTCCGGACGCGTCCGGAACGGCCGGAGCCCGTCCTCGCGGCAACCGGACAGGCCCGTAGAATCAGCTCACCATGGCTTACCTCGACCACGCCGCGACCACCCCGATGCTTCCCGAGGCGGTCGAGGCGCTCGCCGCGCACCTGAGCGTCACCGGCAACGCCTCCTCCCTGCACGCGTCCGGGCGCCGCGCCCGCCGTACGGTCGAGGAATCCCGCGAGACCCTCGCCGAGGCCCTCGGCGCGCGGCCCAGCGAGGTGGTGCTCACCTCCGGCGGCACCGAGGCCGACAACCTCGCCGTCAAGGGCCTGTACTGGTCACGCCGGGACGCCGACCCGGCCCGCACCCGGGTGCTGGCCTCGCCCGTCGAGCACCACGCCGTCCTCGACGCCGTCCACTGGCTCGGCGAGCACGAGGGCGCCACCGTCGAGTACCTCCCGGTCGACGAGTACGGCAGGGTCCACCCCGAGGCGCTGCGCGAGGCCATCGCCCGCAACCCCGACGATGTCGCCCTGGCCACCGTCATGTGGGCCAACAACGAGATCGGCACCGTCATGCCGGTCCGCGAACTCGCCGAGACCGCCGCCGAGTTCGGCATCCCGCTGCACGCCGACGCGGTCCAGGCCTTCGGGCAGCTCGACGTCGACTTCGCCGCCTCCGGGCTCGCCGCGATGACGGTGTCCGGCCACAAGATCGGCGGCCCCTACGGCATTGGCGCGCTGATCCTTGGCCGCGACCACACCCCGGTGCCCGTCCTGCACGGCGGCGGCCAGGAGCGCCAGGTCCGCTCCGGCACCCTCGACGTCCCCGCCACCGCCTCCTTCGCCGTGGCCGGACGGCTCGCGGCCGAGCAGCGCGAGTGGTTCGCGCGGGAGATCGGCGCCCTGCGCGACGACCTGGTCGAGGCGGTCCGCGCGGCCGTCCCCGACGCGATCCTCGGCGGCGACCCGGTGGACCGGCTCCCGGCCAACGCCCACTTCATGTTCCCCGGCTGCGAGGGCGACTCCCTGCTGCTCCTGCTGGACGCGCAGGGCATCGAGTGCTCCACCGGCTCCGCCTGCACCGCCGGAGTGGCCCAGCCCAGCCACGTCCTGCTCGCCACCGGCACCGACCCGGACCTGGCCCGCGGCACCCTCCGCTTCTCCCTCGGCCACACCTCCACGGAGGCCGACATCGAGGCCCTGGCCAAGGCCATCGGCCCGGCGGTGGAACGGGCACGCGCGGCGGGCCTGTCGTAGCCCGGGGCCACCCGGAGACCGGGGTGCTGCTCAGGCCAGCTCCGCGCGCGCCTCGCGCACCAGCTTCATGTAGCGCTTCCAGTCCCAGTGCTCGCCCGGGTCCGTGTGGTCCGTGCCTGGCACCTCCACATGGCCGACGATGTGCTCGCGGTCCACGGGGATGTCGTAGCGGGCGCATATCCGGGCCGTGAGACGGGCCGAGGCCTGGTACATCTCGTCCGTGAAGTCCTCGGGGCGGTCCACGAAGCCCTCGTGCTCGATACCGACACTGCGCTCGTTGTAGTCGCGGTTGCCCGCGTGGTACGCCACGTCCAGCTCGCGGATCATCTGCGTGACGCGGCCGTCCTTGCGGACGATGTAGTGCGCCGCCGCTCGGTGGCCGGGGTCCTGGAACGCCTTCACCGCGCTGTCGTGACTGCCCTGGGTGACATGGACGACCACCATGTCCACGCCGTAGTCGTCCGGCCGGTCCGCGCGCCGCCAGTTCGCCTCCGAGGCCGCCACCCAGCGCGCGCCCGCGTAGTCGACCTCGCCCTCCTTGCGCGGCTTCTCCACGCCGGGCAGCCGCCACCACAGCCGCCCCAGCTCGTCCCGCGCGAGCACGACGGTGCCCAGCGCGGCCGCCGCGCCGCCGATCAGCAGCGCGCGCCGGCCGATGCGCCGGTCCGTGTCCCTGGATGCCTTCCTCGCCCCCATGCGATCACCAACGGATATCCGGCGGCCCCGGTTCCCGCGGACCCGTACTCTGGAAGGGTTATGACTGACACCCCGCAGCGCCCTCTCCGTGTTCTCGCCGCCATGTCCGGAGGCGTCGACTCCGCCGTCGCCGCCGCCCGAGCCGCGGAAGCCGGCCACGACGTCACCGGAGTCCACCTCGCGCTCTCCGCGAACCCGCAGTCCTTCCGTACGGGCGCGCGCGGCTGTTGCACCATCGAGGACTCCCGGGACGCCCGCCGAGCCGCGGACGTCATCGGCATCCCGTTCTACGTCTGGGACCTCGCCGACCGGTTCCGCGAGGACGTGGTCGAGGACTTCATCGCCGAGTACGAGGCCGGGCGCACCCCCAACCCCTGCCTGCGCTGCAACGAGAAGATCAAGTTCGCCGCGCTGCTGGACAAGGCGCTCGCCCTGGGCTTCGACGCGGTCTGCACCGGCCACTACGCCAAGGTGATCGTCCGCGAGGACGGCTCCCGCGAGCTGCACCGCGCCTCCGACATGGCCAAGGACCAGTCCTACGTCCTCGGGGTCCTGGACGAGCGGCAGCTCGCCCACGCGCTGTTCCCGCTCGGCGACACCGTCACCACCAAGGACGAGATCCGCGTGGAGGCCGAGCGCCGGGGCCTGGCGGTCGCCAAGAAGCCCGACTCGCACGACATCTGCTTCATCGCCGACGGCGACACCCAGGGCTTTTTGGCCAAGCGGCTCGGCAAGGCCGAGGGCGACATCGTCGACGAGTCCGGCACCAAGCTGGGCACCCACGAGGGCGCGTACGGCTTCACCATCGGCCAGCGCAAGGGCCTGCGCATCGGCACCCCGGCCCCCGACGGCAAGCCGCGCTACGTCCTGGACATCTCCCCGGTCGACAACACCGTCACCGTCGGCCCGGCCGACGCGCTGGACGTGACCGCGCTGACCGCGATCAAGCCCCGCTGGTGCGGTGCGGCCCCCACCGGCCCCGGCACCTACACCGCCCAGCTGAGGGCCCACGGCGACGAGACCGAGGTCACCGCCGAACTGGTCGACGGCACACTGGAGGTCACCTTCGCCGAGCCGGTGCGCGGCGTGGCCCCCGGCCAGGCGATCGTGCTGTACGACGGCACGCGCGTGGTGGGCTCGGCGACCATCGCGACGACCACGCGCGCGCACGCGGGCGTGGCCTGAGCGGTCACCCGGCGAAGAACTCCGCCAGCACCGGCGCCAGTACACCCGGCTCCACCATGTGGGTCTGGCCCTCCAGGACGCGGTACGTGCCGTGCGGCGCCGCCTCCGCCACCGCGCGGGCGGCGTCCCTCATCCACGCGGGGCTCGCGCCGCCCGCGACCGCCAGCAGCGGTACGCCGATCCGGGCCAGTTCCTCGCCCGGCACTCCGTCGTCGCCGAGCACCGCGGCGTCGTAGGCGAGGCTCGGGGCGACGGCCTCCATACCGGCCCACATCGGGGCCTGTCGTGCGCCCCGGATCATGTCCTCGGCGAGCCCGGCGAGCCGTAGGAACAGCTCCACGGCATCCCCGCGGCGGTCCTGGGAGAGCGCCTCGGTGAGCCGCTCGGTGTAGACGGCCCACTGCTCCTTGCCGGCCTCGTCCATGGCGAACGGCGTCTCGTACACGGCGACCTGACGCACCGGCAGCTCACTCGCCGCCGCCCGGAGCGCCAGCGCGCCGCCCGAGGAGACCCCGCACAGCGCCGCCCCGTCGCCCACCGCGCCGATCAGCGCGGCGAGGTCCTCGACCTCCCGGGCCACCTCGTACGGCGCGGTGTCCCCGCTCTCCCCGCGCCCCCGCCGGTCGTAGGTGACCACCGTGAACCCGTGGCCCGCCAGCGCCTCGGCCAGCGGGACCAGGGTCGCCCCCGTCGACATGGCGCCGCTGACGAGGACGACCGGCGGGCCGTCACCGGTGCTCCGATAGGCGAGGGAGGTCCCGTCACGCGAAATGGTCTTCTGTCCCATGTCGGACAGACTGCCATCGGGCCCCGGACTAATCGGTCACAACACTTCCACTTCGTAGAAGCACAGGTGGCCCTTGATCTCGGCGACGTCCGGCTTGGGGTCGAGGTAGGTCCACACCAGGTCGGGCGCGTCGGGCAGCGACCAGTAGGAGGCCGTGCCCTTGAACGGGCAGTACGTCTGGGTGTCGGAGGGGACGAGGGCGTCGAAGCGGACGTCCTCGCGCGGGAGGTAGTAGCGGACGGGACAGCCGGTCTCCCGGAGGATCAGCGGGCGTTCGCTCTCCGCGAGGACCCGGCCCTCGTGGACGACCCGCACGCGCCGCGTGCCCTGCTCGATCGTGATCGTGTGTCCTATGGCCATGAAGGGTGGAGCGTCGCCGGGGCGCCAGTTCTTCCCGCCTGAGGCGCCTTCCCGAGTTCTTCCCGCCTGAGGCGCCTTCCCGCGCGAAGGGGCCCGTTTGTCTCCGCGTACCGTTGGCCCATGCGCATCTGTGTCTTCCTCTCCGCCGCCGACCTCGACGAGCGCTACACCCGCCCCGCGCGGGAGTTCGCGACGCTGCTGGGCAAGGGCGGACACACGCTCGTGTGGGGCGGCTCCGACGTCGGGCTGATGAAGGTCGTGGCCGACGGCGTGGAGGAGGCGGGCGGACGGCTCGTCGGGGTCTCCGTCGAGTTCCTGGCCGCGAGGACCCGGCCCGGCGTCGACGAGATGGTCATCGCCAAGGACCTCGCCGAGCGCAAGCGGCTGCTGCTGGAGAAGGCCGACGCCGTGGTCGTCATGGTCGGCGGCACCGGCACCCTCGACGAGGCGACCGAGATCCTGGAGCTGAAGAAGCACGGCCACACCGACAAGCCGGTCGTCCTGCTGAACACGGCGGGCTTCTACGACGGACTCAAGGAGCAGTTCCGCCGCATGGAGGACGAGGGCTTCCTGCCCCGCCCGCTGGCCGAGCTGGTGTTCTTCGCGGAGGAGCCGGTGGGGGCGCTGGCGTACCTGGAGGAGAGCCAGGGCATCGAGTGACCCCGCCGTGATGCGACGATGTCGCCCATGGCTACTCATGTGATCACCGGGGCCGGTTCCGGAATCGGCGCGGCCGTGGCGCGCCGCCTGCACGAGCGCGGGGACGACCTCGTACTCCACGCGCGCAACGCGGCCCGGGCCAAGGAACTCGCGGCTGAATTCCCCGGCGCGCAGACGCTCGTGGGTGACCTGGACGACCCGGACAAGCTGTCCTGGGCCTTCTCCCACCAGTCGCTCCCGGACCGGGTGGACTCGCTGCTGCACATCGCGGGCGTGGTGGACCTGGGCCGGGTCGGCGACCTGACCCCGAAGTCCTGGCGCCACCAGCTCAACGTCAACCTCATCGCCCCCGCCGAGCTGACCCGGCACTTCCTGCCGCAGCTCAGGGCGGCCCGCGGGCACGTGATCTTCGTCAACTCCGGCGCGGGGCTCAACGCGCACGCGGACTGGTCGGCGTACGCGGCCTCCAAGCACGGGCTGAAGGCCCTCGCGGACTCCCTGCGCCACGAGGAGCACGCGAACGGCGTCCGCGTGACCTCGGTCTACCCCGGGCGCACGGCGAGCCCCATGCAGGCCAAGGTCCACCAGCAGGAGGGCAAGGAGTACGACGCCGCGCGGTGGATCGACCCGGAGTCCGTGGCGACCACCCTCCTGATGGCGCTCGACCTGCCCAGGGACGCCGAGGTCAACGACCTGACGGTGAGGCCGGGCCGGTGACGACGTTCGACTTCGCCCCCGCCACCGGCGTCGGCTCCCTGCCCGGCGGGGACGCGCGGGAGGCCGCGAAGACGGCCACGGGCTCCTTCGAGGACTTCCCCTTGCTCGCCGAACTCCCCGCGCGCGGGCCCGGCGCCGACATGATCGGCCGCACCGCCGGCATGCTCGTCGAGCTGTACGCGCGCGTGGAGCCCAGCGGCTGGCGCATCGGCGACCGGCCCGGCCGGGACACCAAGCGCGCCCGCTCCTGGCTCGGCGAGGACCTCGACGCCCTGGAGGAGTTCACGCAGGGGTACGAGGGGCAGCTGAAGGTGCAGGCCGTCGGCCCCTGGACGCTCGCCGCCGCGCTCGAACTGAAGAACGGCGAGGCCGCCCTCTCCGACCCCGGCGCCTGCCGCGACCTGACCGCCTCCCTGACCGAGGGACTGCGCCAGCACCTCGCCGAGGTACGGCGGCGGGTGCCCGGCGCCGAGATCGTGCTCCAGCTCGACGAACCCTCCCTGACCGCCGTGCTGCGCGGCCAGGTGCGGACCGCCAGCGGCTACCGCACCCACCGGGCCGTGGACCGGCAGGTCGTCGAGTCCGCCCTCCGCGACGTCATCGGGGTTCACGGGGGCGGGCCCGTCGTGGTCCACTCGTGCGCACCGGACGTCCCCTTCAACCTCCTGCGCCGGGCGGGCGCCGCGGCGATCTCGTTCGACTTCTCGCTCCTCACCGAGCGTGACGACGACGCCATCGGCGAGGCGGTGGAAGGGGGCACCCGGCTGTTCGCCGGTGTCGTCCCGGGCACGGACGGCCCATTGTCAGACCCTGCCGGTAGCGTCATGGGTGTCAGGACGCTGTGGCGCAGGCTGGGGCTGCGACCGGGGCTGCTCGCGGACGCCGTCACGCTCACCCCGGCGTGCGGACTCGCGGGCGCTTCCCCCGAGTACGCCCGCAGGGCGCTCGCCCACTGCGTCCGGGCGGCGAGATCCCTCGCGGACAACCCAGAGTAACGGGAGGACAACACGGTGGCCGGCGACAAGCAAGCGGAGACGACGGTGCCCGCCGAGGCGCGGGAAAAGCACGCCAAGCTCGCTGAGCAGATCGAGGAGCACCGCTTCCGGTACTACGTGAAGGACGCCCCCGTCGTCAGCGACGCGGAGTTCGACCGGCTGCTGCGTTCCCTGGAGGCGCTGGAGGAGGAGTACCCGGAGCTGCGCACCCCGGACTCCCCGACCCAGAAGGTCGCGGGCGCCTACGCGACGGAGTTCACCGCCGTCCAGCACCGCCAGCGGATGCTCTCCCTGGACAACGCCTTCGACGACCTGGAGCTGGCCGCCTGGGCCGAGCGCGTCCACAAGGACGTCGGCACCTCCGCCTACCACTTCCTGTGCGAACTGAAGGTCGACGGCCTCGCCGTGAACCTCACCTACGAGCGGGGCCGCCTCACCCGCGCGGCGACCCGCGGCGACGGCCGCACCGGCGAGGACATCACCCCGAACGTCCGCACGATCGCCGAGATCCCCGACCGGCTGACCGGGGACAGCGTCCCGGACCTCGTGGAGATCCGCGGCGAGGTCTACTTCCCGATGGAGGAGTTCGAGGCGCTCAACGCCCGGCTGGTCGCCGCCGGAGACAAGCCGTTCGCCAACCCGCGCAACGCCGCCGCCGGTTCGCTGCGCCAGAAGGACCCGCGCGTCACCGCCACCCGCCCGCTGCACATGGTCGTCCACGGCATCGGCGCCCTGGAGGGCTTCGAGGGCCTCGGCCGCCTCTCCCAGGCGTACGACCTGCTGAAGTCCTGGGGCCTGCCCACCTCCGGGCACAACAAGGTGGTCGGCGACCTCGACGGCGTGCGCGCGTTCATCGCGTACTACGGCGAGAACCGGCACTCCGTGGAGCACGAGATCGACGGCGTCGTCGTCAAGCTCGACGAGATCCCGCTCCAGGGCCGCCTCGGCTCCACCTCCCGCGCCCCGCGCTGGGCCATCGCGTACAAATACGCGCCGGAGGAGGTCAACACCAAGCTGGTCAACATCCGGGTGGGTGTGGGCCGTACCGGCCGGGTCACGCCGTACGCGCAGGTCGAGCCGGTGACGGTGGCCGGTTCCGAGGTCGAGTTCGCCACCCTGCACAACCAGGACGTGGTCAAGGCCAAGGGTGTGCTCATCGGCGACACCGTGGTGCTGCGCAAGGCCGGTGACGTGATCCCGGAGATCCTCGGCCCGGTGGTCGACCTGCGCGACGGCAGCGAGCGCGAGTTCGTGATGCCCAGCGAGTGCCCCGAGTGCGGGACGCCCCTGCGGCCCATGAAGGAGGGCGACGTCGACCTGCGCTGCCCGAACGCCCGGAGCTGCCCGGCGCAGCTGCGCGAGCGCCTGTTCTACCTCGCGGGCCGCAAGTGCCTGGACATCGAGCACTTCGGCTACGTCGCCGCCGCGGCGCTCACCCGGCCGCTGGAGCCCGCGGACCCGCCGCTGGCCGACGAGGGCGACCTGTTCGACCTCACCATCGAACAACTGCTGCCCATCAAGGCGTACGTCCTGGACCAGGACAGCGGCCTGCCCAAGCGGGACCCGAAGACCGGCGAGGAGAAGATCGCCACGGTCTTCGCCAACCAGCAGGGCGAGCCGAAGAAGAACGCCCTGGCGATGCTGGAGAACATCAAGGCGGCCAAGGAGCGCCCGCTCGCCCGGGTGCTCACGGGTCTGTCGATCCGCCATGTCGGACCGGTCGCCGCCGAGGCGCTGGCCCGCGAATTCCGCTCGATCGAGCGGATCGAGCAGGCCAGCGAGGAGGAGCTGGCGGCCACCGACGGCGTCGGCGCGATCATCGCCGCCTCCCTGAAGGAGTGGTTCGCCGAGGACTGGCACCAGGAGATCCTGCGAAAGTGGCGGGCGGCCGGCGTGCGTATGGAGGAGGAGGGCTCCGGCGAGGACGAGGGTCCGCGCCCGCTGGAAGGGCTCACCGTGGTGGTGACCGGCACCCTGGAGCACTACACCCGGGACGGCGCCAAGGAGGCGCTGCAGAGCCGGGGGGCGAAGGTGACCGGTTCGGTCTCCAAGAAGACCTCTTTCGTCGTTGTGGGTGACAACCCCGGTTCCAAGTACGACAAGGCGATGCAGCTCAAGGTGCCGGTTCTGAACGAGGACGGCTTCGGTGTGCTGCTGGAACAGGGGCCCGAGGCGGCGGCGGAAGCCGCGCTGCCGACGGAGGAGTAGGCGGCATCAGCGGTTGAAGGCCACCCGATCGGCGCATACCAGATGCATACGGGCGCCCGTGGCTCATTCGGGCAACCGTCGACGACCGGTGCCCGTGGAAGCCTTCTGCGGCCTACTGTTGAGATGTGCGCCTGCCGTGCCCAGCTGCGGTTGGGGCATTCCCTTGCTCTTGATGGGCCGGGGGACGGTTTTACCAACACGGTGCCGCTGAAGGAAGTCGGGCAGCGGACCGCGTGGCGTGGGCACCGCCGGCTGTGAGAGGGACGGGAATGGAACCGACCGAGAGCGCCGCCCCGGACTCACGGCTGCGCCTGCGCCGGGTCACCGGCGCCTGGCGGGCGAGCCGCTGGTCCGGATGGGCCGCCGCACGTCCCGGCACGGCCGGGCAGGCACCCGGTGCGGACGGCCGCGGCCCCGTGCAGCTCACCGTCGAGCCGGTCGGCCTGCCCGGGAGCGAGACCGAACGGCACCTGTCCTGGCCCGCGCTGCCCGCGGCCGTGGTCGCGGCGGCCGGCTTCGTGCTCGGCGCCGGGTTCTACCGCGCCTTCTCCGGCGACCACGCCCTCTTCCCGTCCGGCACCGTCGGCTGGTCGCTGGCGCTGCTCACCGGCATCATCGTCGGCCACCTGGTCGCCCTCGGACGGGCCCGCTGGTGGGGCGGCACCGGCTCCGGCGCCGCCCTCACCCTCGCCGTCCTGCTGCTCTACGGCTGGGTGCCGGCCGGGATGGTCAGCCTCACCGTCGTCGTCCTGGTCGGCATAGCCAGGCGCCACCGCTGGCGGCAGGGCATCCTGCACGGCTCGGTGGACATCCTCGGCATCGCCGTCGGCGCGCTGGTGCTCGCCGCGTTCGGCCGGGTGCCCTCGGTCGAGGAACCCTGGGACCCGGACACCTGGACCTTCTACACCGCCCCCGGAGTGGTGCTGGTCGCCGCCGCGTACCTCCTGGTCAGCCGCACCCTGCTGTGGTACCTGCACTCCCCGCGCACCAGGGGCCTGCCCACCGTCGCCCGCACCGCCCTGGTCAGACAGGGCCTGGTCGCGGTGGCCCTGCTCGGTATCGCCCCGCTGGTCTGCGTCGTCGCCATGGCCAAGCCGGTGCTGCTCCCGCTGTTCTCCATCCCGCTGATCGCCCTCGACTCCACGCTGTGGATAGCCCGGGCCCGCGCCGAGGAGCAACTGCGCGATCCGCTGACCGGACTGCCCAACCGGCAGTGGCTGCTGGAGCGGATCTGGACCGCGCTCGACGACGCCGAGCGGATCGGCGCCCGGTCCGCGCTGATGCTGATCGACCTCGACCGCTTCCGGTCCGTCAACGACACTCTCGGTCATCTCGCCGGTGACCGGCTGCTGCTGCAGATCGCTGACCGGCTCCGGCTGGCCCTGCCCCGCGGGGCCGAGGCCGCCCGGCTGGGGGGTGACGAGTTCGCCGTGTTACTGCCGGTCGCCGACTCCACGACCTCGGCGACCCGCGTCGCCCGCAGTCTGGTCGCCGACCTCAGCTCCCCGCTTGACCTCGACGGTCTGACGCTCGTGCTGGAGGCCAGCGCCGGAGTCGCCGTCTTCCCCGACCACGCCCTGGACGCCGAGGGCCTGCTGCGCCGCGCGGACGTGGCGATGTACCAGGCGAAGCGGGACCGCACCGGCGTGGAGGTCTACGAGTCCAAGCGGGACTCCAACACCCCGGACCGGCTCGGACTCCTCGGTGATCTGCGCCGGGCGCTGGACGCGCACGAGGTGCAGCTGCACTACCAGCCCAAGGTCCGCTTCGACGGGCAGGTGGCCGGTCTGGAGGCGCTGGTGCGCTGGGTGCACCCGGAGCGCGGCAAGGTGCCCCCGGACGAGTTCATAGCGATCGCCGAGTCCTCCGGGCTGATGCCCTACCTCACCGAGTACGTACTGGAGACCGCGCTCGGCCAGGTCGCCAAGTGGCGCGCGCAGGGGCTGTACGTCCCGGTCGCCGTCAACGTCTCCCCGCGCGATGTGCACACCCCCGGGTTCGCCGGGTCCGTCGCCGCCCGCCTGGCCCGGCACGGAGTTCCCGCGGGAGCGCTCCAACTGGAGATCACCGAGCATGTCCTGCTGGAGGACCCGCAGCGCGCCGCGGACACCCTCGCGGGGCTGACCGGGCACGGCGTGAAGATGTCCCTGGACGACTTCGGCACGGGCTACTCCTCCCTGGTCCACCTCCGCCGGCTCCCCGTCAGCGAACTGAAGATCGACCGCTCCTTCGTGGCCCGCCTCGCCGTCGACAACGAGGACGCGGAAATCGTCCGCTGCACCGTCGACCTCGCCCACTCCCTCGGCCTCCTGGTCGTCGCCGAGGGAGTGGAGGACGACGAGACCTGGGAACGCCTGCGCGACCTCGGCTGCGACGCGGTCCAGGGCTGGCTGGTCGCCGCGGCGATGCCCCCCGAGGAGACGACGGCCTGGCTCCTGGCCCGCGGTTCCCGCGGCTGGCAACGCCCGGCAGCGGCCCTGCCCGCGGCAGCGGCCGACGATCCGGGGCGGATCGGGTAGGGGGCGGTCCCAGGGTGCGACCACGCCCCCGAGCGGTGTGGTCGGCGCGGGGCCCGGTGTGGGCGGGGCGTGTCCTGGGGCCGTAGTCGAAGGTGACCGGCCGTCCCTCAGAAGTGAGCCTTCGTCCCGGTCCGGCCGTCAGCGACCGCGGCCGCCGGCACGCCTCCGCACCGCACCCCCGCCCAGCCCGAAGTCCATGCCCGGCCCCCCAGGACGCCCGCCCTCCGGAAACCGTTTCACGGGCACAGGGCCGCGCCCCATAGGATTGGGCCCAAACCACACACACTCACCCCAGAGGATCGCTGCATGCCTGGCATCACGCGCGAGGAGGTCGCCCACCTCGCCCGGCTGGCGCGTCTGGAGCTGAAGCCCGAAGAGCTTGAACACTTCGCCGGCCAGCTGGACGACATCATCGGCGCGGTGGCCCGCGTCAGCGAGGTCGCCGACCAAGACGTACCGCCGACCTCGCACCCGCTCCCGCTGACGAACGTCATGCGCCCGGACGAGGTCCGTCCCTCGCTCACCCCCGAGCAGGCGCTCTCCGGCGCCCCGGCCCAGGAGCAGCAGCGTTTCAAGGTGCCGCAGATCCTGGGGGAGGACTAAACCGCCATGACGGACAACGTCAACATCATCAAGCTCACCGCCGCCGAGACCGCCGCGAAGATCGCTTCCGGTGAACTCACGGCCGTGCAGGTCACCGAGGCGCACCTGGCCCGGATCGAGGCCGTCGACGAGAAGGTGCACGCCTTCCTGTACGTCGACCGCGAGGGCGCCCTCGCCCAGGCGCGCGCCGTCGACGAGAAGCGGGCCCGGGGCGAGAAGCTCGGTCCGCTCGCGGGCGTCCCCCTCGCGCTGAAGGACATCTTCACCACCGAGGGCATCCCCACCACCGTCGGCTCCAAGATCCTGGAGGGGTGGATCCCGCCGTACGACGCCACCCTCACCAAGCGCCTGAAGGCCGCCGACGTCGTCATCCTCGGCAAGACCAACATGGACGAGTTCGCCATGGGGTCCTCCACCGAGAACAGCGCGTACGGCCCGACCGGCAACCCCTGGGACCTCACCAAGATCCCCGGCGGCTCCGGCGGCGGTTCCTCCGCCGCGCTCGCCTCCTTCCAGGCGCCCCTCGCGATCGGCACCGACACCGGCGGCTCCATCCGCCAGCCGGCCGCCGTCACCGGCACGGTCGGTGTGAAGCCGACCTACGGGGCCGTGTCCCGGTACGGCATGGTCGCCTTCTCCAGCTCGCTGGACCAGGGCGGACCGTGTGCCCGTACCGTCCTCGACGCGGCTCTGCTGCACGAGGTCATCGCCGGGCACGACCCGATGGACTCCACCTCCATCGACGCCCCCGTCCCGCCGGTCGTCGAGGCCGCCCGCAACGGCAGCGTCCAGGGCATGCGCGTCGGCGTCGTCAAGCAGTTCCGCGGCGAGGGCTACCAGGCCGGTGTCATCCAGCGCTTCGACGAGTCCGTCGCCCTGCTGAAGGACCTCGGCGCCGAGATCGTCGAGCTGGACTGCCCGTCCTTCGACCTGGCGCTCTCCGCGTACTACCTGATCGCGCCCTCGGAGTGCTCCTCCAACCTCGCCCGCTTCGACGGCCTGCGCTACGGCCTGCGGACCGGCGACGACGGCACGCACTCCGCCGAGGAGGTCACCTCCCTGACCCGCGAGGCCGGCTTCGGCCCCGAGGTCAAGCGCCGCATCATGCTCGGCACCTACGCCCTCAGCTCCGGCTACTACGACGCCTACTACGGCTCCGCCCAGAAGGTCCGCACCCTCATCACGCGGGACTTCGAGAAGGCCTTCGAGCAGGTCGACGTGATCGTCTCGCCGACCACCCCCACCACCGCCTTCGCGATCGGCGAGCGCGCCGACGACCCGATGGCGATGTACCTCGCGGACCTGTGCACCATCCCCACCAACCTCGCGGGCAACGCGGCCATGTCGCTGCCCTGCGGTCTGGCCCCGGAGGACAACCTCCCGGTCGGCCTGCAGATCATCGCCCCGGCGATGCAGGACGACCGCCTGTACAAGGTGGGCGCCGCGGTCGAGGCCGCCTTCGTGGAAAGGTGGGGCCACCCGCTCCTGGAGGAGGCTCCGTCGCTGTGAGTGCACTGTCCAAGGCCAAGGGCTTCAAGAAGTCCCGTTCCGGTCTCTACGTCTCGATGGCCACCTCGGCGTTCGGCGCCGTCGGTGTCTACAAGCAGATCAAGAAGGCCCGTGGCGACAACGACACGCTGCGGCTGCTCGACGCCGTGGTGACCGGCGCCGCGGTCGTCACCAACCTCGCCATTCTCTACCGCGAGCTGAAGCGGCTGGGCGACGACGACGTCCTGCTGGGCTGAGAGGGAAGTTTCACCGTGACCACCACGACCGACCTGGTGTCGTACGAGGACGCGCTGGCGTCGTACGACCCCGTCATGGGCCTTGAGGTCCATGTCGAACTCGGCACCAAGACCAAGATGTTCTGCGGCTGTTCGACGGCCCTCGGTCAGGACGCCAACACCCAGACCTGCCCGGTCTGCCTCGGCCTGCCCGGCGCTCTCCCGGTCGTCAACGCGACCGGCGTCGAGTCCGCCATCAAGATCGGCCTCGCGCTGAACTGCGAGATCGCCGAATGGTGCCGTTTCGCCCGGAAGAACTACTTCTATCCGGACATGCCGAAGAACTTCCAGACCTCCCAGTACGACGAGCCGATCGCCTTCAACGGCTACCTCGACGTGCAGTTGGAGGACGGCGAGGTCTTCCGCGTGGAGATCGAGCGCGCCCACATGGAGGAGGACACCGGCAAGTCGACGCACGTCGGCGGTGCTACCGGCCGCATCCACGGCGCCTCGCACTCGCTGCTGGACTACAACCGCGCGGGCATCCCGCTCATCGAGATCGTCACCAAGCCGATCGTCGGTGCCGGCGAGCGCGCCCCCGAGGTGGCCCGCGCCTACGTGCGTGAGCTGCGCGAGCTCATCCGTGCCCTCGGTGTCTCCGAGGCCCGCATGGAGATGGGTCAGATGCGCTGCGACGTGAACCTGTCGCTGATGCCCAAGGGCAGCGACAAGTTCGGCACCCGCAGCGAGACCAAGAACGTCAACTCGCTGCGCTCCGTGGAGCGTGCCGCCCGCTTCGAGATCCAGCGGCACGCGGCCGTGCTGTCCTCCGGCGGCACGATCGTGCAGGAGACCCGCCACTTCCACGAGGACACCGGGAGCACCACCTCGGGCCGCGTGAAGGAGGAGGCGGAGGACTACCGCTACTTCCCGGAGCCGGACCTGGTGCCGGTCGCCCCGTCCCGCGAGTGGGTCGAGGAACTGCGCGCCGGTCTGCCGGAGCTGCCGCTGGTGCGCCGCAACCGGCTGCGCGAGGAGTGGGGCATCTCCGGCACCGACATGCAGGCGATCCTCAACGCCGGTGCGCTGGACCTGATCGTCGCCACCATCGACGCCGGTGCCGACGCCGCCTCCGCCCGCAAGTGGTGGATGGGCGAACTGGCGCGCAGCGCCAACGAGTCCGGCAAGGCACTGGACGAGCTGGCGATCACCCCGGCGCAGGTCGCCCGGGTGACCGAGCTGGTCGCGAAGGGTGACCTGAACGACAAGCTGGCCCGTCAGGTCATCGAGGGCGTTCTCGCGGGCGAGGGCACCCCGGACGAGGTCGTCGACAAGCGCGGCCTGAAGGTCGTCTCCGACGAGGGCGCGCTCACCGCGGCCGTCGACGAGGCCATCGCCGGGAACCCGGGCATCGCGGACAAGATCCGCGGTGGCAAGGTGGCCGCGGCCGGCGCCCTGGTCGGCGCGGTCATGAAGGCGACCCGCGGTCAGGCCGACGCGGCCCGTGTCAAGGAGCTGATCCTGGAGAAGCTCGGCGTCAGCGAGGGCTGATACGGAAACCGTCGAAGGGGTGCACCGGCATCGGTGCACCCCTTTGTCGTGCCCGTCGACGGTCAGGTCCTGTTATTCGTGCCTGTCGACGGTCAGGACCGGGCGAAGTCCGGCAGCTCGGTGGAGATCAGCCCGTCGACAGCGCCGTCGAGCAGCCGGGCCGTCTCCGTGGAGCGGGGGAGCATGGTGCTCTCGTAGGCGCGGAGCGCTTCGGCGACGGTGTCGTGGCGGGCCAGGGCGAGGGCGAGTTCGCAGGCGTCCAGCATGGCGAGGTTGACGCCGACGCCGAGCGGGGGCATGAGGTGGGCGGCGTCGCCGAGCAGGGTGACCGTGGGGTCGGGTTCCCAGGTGTGCGGGACGGGCAGGGCGAAGATCGGGCGGTCGACGTAGGGGCCGTCGTTGTCGCTGATCATCCGGCGCAGCCGGGGCGACCAGTCGCGGTAGCGCTCCAGGAGGCGGGTCCGGATGCCGTCGGTGTCCTGTGGGGTGAGGCCCTCGGCGGTGATCCAGTCGGCCGGGGCGCGCTGGATGAGGTACACGCGGATGTGGTCGCCGCCGTTGCGCTGGGCGAACAGGCCGCGCTCGCCGTCGGCCGCGGCGGCGCTGCCCTGGCCGACGAGTTCGGCGATCTCGGGGTGGCGGTCGGTGACGTCGTGGAACCAGGCCTCCAGGAAGCTCACGCCGGTGTACCGCGGGGTGGCCGGGGACAGTGCCCGGCGGACCCGGGACCAGGCGCCGTCGGCGCCGATGACGAGGTCGCACTCCACGCTGGTGCCGTTGGCGAAGCGCAGTCGGCGGGGGCCTTCGGCGGGGCCGTCGACGGAGTGCAGGGTGTGGCCCCAGCGCACGGTGCCGGGCTCCAGCGAGTCGAGCAGCAGGGCGCGCAGGCGGCCGCGGTCGATCTCGGGCTTGAAGCGCTCGTCCGGTTCGGGGAGGTGGTGGAAGAGGACCGTGCCGGCCGGGTCGAACTGGCGCATCTCCTGTCCTTCGGGGCGGGAAAGCCGGAAGAACTCATCCAACAGCCCTGCCTCGCGCAGGGCTGTCTGTCCGTTGTCGGCGTGCAGATCGAGGGTGCCGCCCTGGTCGCGGGCGTCGGGGCCGGGGTCGCGGTCGTGGACGGTGACGGCGATGCCGTGCCGCTGGAGGATGCGGGCGCAGGTCAGGCCGCCGGGACCGGCGCCGACGATGGCGATGCGGGGTGCGGGGGTCGGGGTCATGGCGTGCTCCATTCGTCGCATGGGTGACGGAGGTGAAGAGAAAAGGGAAATGGGGCGGCCGGGCAGTGCCGCGCAGCCGCCACTTCAGAAAAGCACACCGACTAAATAAGTGCAACGACTCAACTTTTGAAGTCGCTCAACCTCGGGGTAAGGTGTGGGCATGCCCAGCCCGACCATCGACACCGATTCCGCTGCGACCGGTTCGGCGCCCGCGCCGATGGGGCGCCGCGAACGCAAGAAGGCCGCCACGCGTCAGGCCATCGCCGACGCCGCCCTGCGCCTGTTCCTGGAGCGCGGGTACGACGCGGTCAGCGTCCGCGAGATCGCGGACGCCGCCGATGTCTCCACCACCACGCTGTTCAAGCACTTCCCGGTCAAGGAGGCCCTCGTCTTCGACGAGGACGCCGAGCGGGAGGCGCATTTGCTCGCCGCCGTGCGGGAGCGGCCCGAGGGACAGTCCGTCCCCGCGGCGCTGCGTGAGCACGCACTCAGCGCCCGGCTGGCCTCCGCGGGCGGGGACGCCCGGTTCGCCGCCTTCCTCGAACTGGCGGCCAGCACCCCCGCGCTGCGCGACTACGGCCAGAAGATGTGGCTGCGGCACGCCACCGCCCTCGCCCGGGTCATCGCCGAGGAGAGCGGCCTGGCCCCGGACGACCCGGCGTGCACGGCCCTGGCCCACTTCGCCCTGGAAGTCCCCCGCGTCGCCTACGCC
This sequence comes from Streptomyces sp. DI166, assembly GCF_900091315.1. GTDB lineage: Bacteria > Actinomycetota > Actinomycetes > Streptomycetales > Streptomycetaceae > Streptomyces > Streptomyces fuscus. Next base: position 9,861 of record NZ_FLSP01000074.1, on the reverse strand, counting down.
CACGAGGACCCGCGCCAGGCCATCACCAGGGCGTTCGAGCTCCTGGAGCACGGCTGGACCGCGCTCACCCGCGAAGGCTGAGGGCCCGGGGGGCCCGTAAACGCCGGGGGCCCGGGGGTCCTACAACCGTCGCCCGACCACTCGTACGAACCCCAGCGCCCGCCCCTCGTCGGCGCGTACCATCTCGCCGACCCGGCGGGCCATCGTGCGGTGGAACTCCTCGGGGCTCTCCTCGGCGACGACCTCGCACCACAGCAGCCAGTCCCGCCAGCCGTCCTCCAGCCAGTCCGCCGTCTCCACCTCGACGGCGCCGCTGCGCGTCCAGTGGCGGCGCCACCAGCCGGGGGAGTGGAAGCACCAGTAGTCCGGCTCCCACCACTGCTTCAGATGCTCCGGCGGCTCCACACCGTCGATCTCCTCGCGCAGCGCCGGTACGACGATGCCGACCCGCCCGCCCGGCTTCAGCAGCCGGGTGAGGGTGGGCAGGTAGAGGTCGTTCGTACCGAAGTACTGGTAGGCGTCGACGCTGACGATCGCGTCGAAGCTCGCCTCGGCGAACGGCAGGTCGTGCGCCTCGGTGTGCACGGGCAGCACCCGGTCGGCGAAACCGGCCTCGGCGATGCGCCGGGCGTTGTCGTCCGCGGCGATCCACAGGTCGGCCGCGGTGACCTGGGCGTGGTACTCCCGGGCCAGGAAGACCGACGTCATCGCCCGGCCGCAGCCGAGGTCGAGGACGCGGGCGCCGGGGGGAAGGGCGTCCAGACCCAGGGCGGGCGCCAGCCACTCCAGCAGCCACAGGGCGTTCGGGCCCATCTGGTTCTCGACGACCCAGCGGGCGTCGTAGGCGTTGCTGCGCGGGTAGCGGGCGTGGGTCAGCCGCTCGGTGAGTGCCTGGTCAGAGGCGCTCGGGGTGATGGTGTCCGACATCGGTGAACGGGCTCCTTGAGTCCTGGAAGACGGAAAGGGATACGGAGGAGCTCGCTCCGACGCTCAAACAACACACCTGCTTCGATCATGGACCGGACGGGTTCCGGCCGCTTCGACGGGACACGCTACGCTCGCCCGCCATGAGCGGTCGCACCAATTCCGAGAACCCCGGGGACATAGCCGAGACCGAGCAGGCCGAGCATGCGGACCTGACCGAGGAGGCCGGTTCGGACGGCGAGGCGGATCTGGTCGACGAGGCCGCCCTGGACGGCGAGGCGGATCCGGTCGACGAGGCCGCCCCGGACGACGCCCCGGACGACGACCCGGATGACGAGGCAGACGACGACCCGGACGAGGTGCCGGACGCCCGGCGGGCCCGCTGGACCGCCGCCGCGGCCGGGGCGCTGCTGACCCTGGCCGGCCTCGCCGCCGCCACCCTGCGCGCCACCGGCTCCGCCCCGGCGCTCGTCCCCGCCGCCTACGCCCTCGGCGCCCTCGTCTGCGCCCTCGCCGCCCTGCTCGGCTCCCGGGGACGCACCCGCAGGGCGCTGTGGCTGCTGGTCGGGGGTGTGACCGTGATGGCGTTCGGGGACCAGTTCGACTGACCTGACACGGCGGCCGTTACTGTCCTGTGATCTGCCTCCCACTCCTGTGAATAAGCCCACGAACGGGCTAAACGATCACTTTCACCTGCAAGAGTGGACTCCGCATTGCTCATGCGTTCTTTGCTCGCCGTTCATCCCATGAGCGACTGAACCCGGTCAAAGATCCATAGTCCCCACCCCCCGGGAGCACGTTCGTGGCAGCCCTCGCACGCTGGTGTGTCCAGCGCCGCCTTGTCGCCGTACTGCTGTGGCTCCTCGCCCTCGGCGGGGTGAGCGCCGCGGCCGCCGTCACGGGTTCCGCGTACTCCAACGACTACGAGGTCGCCGGCACCGAGTCCGGCCGCGCCACCCAGCTCCTGCGCGACGGCTTCCCCGACCTCGGCGGCGACAGCGACACGATCGTCTGGCACACCGACTCCGGCACCGTGCGGGCCGCCGACGTCCAGCAGACGATGGACCGCACCCTGGAGAAGATCGCCGAACTGCCCGGCGTGGCCGCCGTGTCCGGCGCGTCCGACGACAGCGGAGCCGCCCAGGTCAGCGCGGACGGACGGACCGCCTACGCCACCGTGACCTTCGAGGACCGGGCCGAGAACATCGACCCGGGCGAGGTCCGGGCCGTCGTCGACACCGCCAAGGACGCCGGGACCGACGGGCTCCAGGTGGAGCTCGGCGGCAGCGCCGTCGCCCTCACCGAGTCCTCCGGCGGGCACCTCGCCGAGGTGGTCGGAGTGGCCGTCGCCGCGGTGGTCCTCTTCCTCGCCTTCGGCTCCCTCGCCGCCTCCCTGCTGCCCATCGCCACCGCCCTGGTCAGCGTCGGCACCGCCTACGCGGGCACCGTGCTGCTCGGCCACGCCATGACGCTGGCCGACTTCGCGCCGATGCTCGGCATGCTGATCGGACTCGGCGTCGGTATCGACTACGCCCTGTTCATCGTCACCCGGCACCGGCGCGGACTGAAGCGCGGACTGCCCGTCACCGAGTCCATCACCAACGCCGTCGCGACCACCGGACGGGCGGTCGTGTTCGCGGGTGCCACCGTTTGCATCGCCCTGCTGGGCATGCTGATCCTGCGGCTGAACTTCCTCAACGGCGTCGCGATAGCCGCCTCGCTGACCGTGGTGCTCACCGTCGCGGCCTCCGTGACCCTGCTGCCCGCCCTGCTCTCCTTCATCGGCATGCGCGCACTGAGCCGCCGCGAACGCCGCCGGCTCACCGAGCACGGCCCCGAACCGGAGGTGCCGACCGGGTTCGCCGCCCGCTGGTCGGCCTTCGTCGAACGCCACCCCAAGCTGCTCGGCGCCCTCGCCCTCGCCGTCATCACCCTGCTCGCCCTGCCCACGCTCTCCCTGCGCCTGGGCACCTCCGACCAGGGCAACAACCCCGAGACCGCCACCACCCGGCAGGCCTACGACCTGCTCGCCGACGGCTTCGGCCCCGGCGTCAACGGCCCGCTGACCCTGGTCACCGAGGTCGACAGCGGCGACGACCGGCTCGCCCTGGAAGGCCTCGACGCCACGCTCCGGTCCACCGAGGGCGTCGCCTCCGCGACCCCGGTGACCTTCAACGCCTCCGGCGACACCGCCTACCTCACGCTCGTCCCCGAGTCCTCGCCGCAGTCCCAGCAGACGAGCGACCTCGTCGAACGGCTGCGCACCGAGGTGCTGCCCCGCGCCGAGACCGGCACCTCCCTCGACATCCAGGTCGGCGGCGTCACCGCGGGCTACGACGACTTCGCCGACGTCATCGTCGGCAAGCTGCCCCTGTTCGTGGGCGTCGTCGTCGGCCTCGGCTGTCTGCTGCTCCTGCTCGCCTTCCGGTCCGTCGGCATCCCGCTCAAGGCCGCCGCGATGAACGTCGCCGCCGTGGCCGCCGCCTTCGGCGTCGTCGTCGCGATCTTCCAGTGGGGCTGGGGCAGCGAACTGCTCGGCCTCGGCCGCGCCGGGCCCATCGAGCCCTTCCTCCCCGTGATCATGGTGTCCGTGCTGTTCGGGCTCTCCATGGACTACCAGGTGTTCCTGGTCAGCCGGATGTACGAGGAGTGGCTGGAGACCGGCGACAACCGGCGCGCCGTGCGCATCGGGCTCGCCGAGACCAGCCGCGTGATCAACTCCGCCGCGGTCATCATGATCTCGGTCTTCCTCGCCTTCGTGCTCAGCGGCGACCGCGTGATCGCCATGTTCGGCATCGCGCTCGCCGCCGCCGTCGCCCTGGACGCCTTCGTCCTGCGCACCCTGCTCGTCCCCGCCCTCATGCACCTCCTCGGCGGCGCCAACTGGTGGCTGCCCCGCTGGCTGGACGCACGGCTGCCGCGGATCAGCATCGAGCCGCCCGAGTGCCGCGCCGCCCATGAGAGGCTGGCCCACGTCGTGGAGGAGTTCGACGAGGAGCGGCGGGACGATGTACGCGATATCGCTGGGTGACGACGGCGCCGAACTGCGCCCCCTGGAGCCCTGGCACGCCGAGGACTTCCTGGCCCACCTGGAACGCGGCCGGGACTTCATCAACCAGTACATCCCCTTCGCCGCCAAGGCCACCGACCCCACCGGCGCCCGCGCGGTCCTCCAGCGCTACGCCGACATGCGCGCCGCCGACACCGGCTCGCTGCACGGCCTGTGGCTGGACGGCAAGCTCGTCGGCGGGGTGCTGTTCCTGAACTTCGACGCCGAGGCCGGCAACTGCGAGATCGGCTGCTGGCTGGAGCCCGCCGGAACCGGCCGCGGGCTCGTCACCCGCGCCTCGCGGGTCCTGCTGGACTGGGCGTTCGGCGAACGCGGCATGCACCGGGTGGAATGGCACGCGGCGAGCGCCAACACCGCCAGCGTCAACGTGGCGCGGCGGCTCGGCATGACCCGCGAGGGCGTGCAGCGCGAGAGCTTCCCCCACCGGGGCGTGCGCCTCGACATGGAGATCTGGGCGATCCTGGCCCCCGAGTGGCCCGCGGCCCGCGCGCGACTCGCTCACAACGATCATTAAGAAACCTCTCAGAGAGCCTCCGTACGGTGCGAGACATGGGAACGAAGACAGTGGACGAGACGAAGACCGCCGAAGAGCTGGAGGCCGTCGCGGCCACCGACCCCGAGGACACCGAAGCCACCGCCGACGCCGAGACCGGCCCGGACAGCGGCGACGAGCCGAAGTCCGACGCACCGGAGGGCTCCTCCTTCGTCGGCCAGGGCGCCGCCGCGGTCGTCTCCGCCGCGCTCGGCCTGGTGTCCCTGACCGGCGGCTGGATCGGCACCGTCGCCGCCGCGCGGGAGACCCTCATCGGCCAGCTGGAGACCTCCTCCAGCGCCAGCGTCGCCACCCAGATCGACCGGGTCTACGGCAACGCCTGGCAGGCCACCGCATTCTGGGCCGGCGCCTTCGCCCTCGTCGCCCTGATCGTCGGCGTCCTCACGCTGGCCAGGCCCGCCTTCGGCGTCCCCGGCAAGCCGCAGCCCGTCTGGATCAAGTCGGTCTCCTGGGCGGGCGTCGCCCTCGGCGTGATCGGCCTGCTGATGGCCGTACTGAAGTACACCGACCTCCTGCTCGGGCTGCCCTCCGCACCCTGAAACACCGCAGGTCCTGAGGGGTCTTAGGGAATCCGTGAGCACCTTACGGACGCCTTGGGGCCCCTCGCCCGCGTCTAAGGCCCCCGGTGCCGCCGAAGATGCGGAACTCTCCCGATGTGGCCGACCCCCCTGGCGGACGAGAGTTGAGGCATCGCAGGGAGCGAAACCCTCGCAGCCCGCGAAACCAACTCTCATCAGGGGGAACATCATGTTCGAGTTCGAGCTTCACCAGCTGCGCTCCGCCGACCTGATCCGCGAGGCGGACAACGAGCGCCTGGCCCGCGAGGCCGTACGCAGCCGCCGCGCCGCCCGCCGGGAAGCCGCCCGACGGGCCGCCGAGGGCGAGGTGCACAGCGTCCGCCGCGGCCGTCCGCGCACCGCCCGCACCGCGTGACCACGACTGGCCTGACGGCGGGAGCCCCCGGGAAAACCGGTGCCCCGCCGTCAGTGCCGCATGCGATGCTCTGGCCCGTGGAGACCCAGTTCGTCAGCCCGGTGTTCGTCGGCCGCACCGAGGAGTTGCAGGCCCTGAAGGACGCGCTCGCCCGCGCCGACGCGGGCGAGCCCCAGGCGCTGCTGCTCGGCGGCGAGGCCGGGGTCGGCAAGACCCGGCTCGTCGAGGAGTTCGCCCAGCACGCCGTCCGCGCCGGGGCCGTCGTCGCGCTCGGCGGCTGCGTCGAGATCGGCGCCGACGGGCTGCCCTACGCCCCCTTCTCCACCGCGTTGCGCGCCCTGCGCCACGAACTGCCCGCCGAACTCGCCGACGCCGCCCAGGGCCAGGAGGAGGACCTCGCCCGGCTGCTGCCCGAACTCGGCACCACCGCCACCGGCCGGTACGACGACGAGAACGGCATCGCCCGCCTCTTCGAACTCACCGCCCGCCTGCTGGAACGCGTCTCCGCCGACCGCACCGTCGTCCTCGCCCTGGAGGACCTGCACTGGGCCGACGCCTCCACCCGCCACCTGCTGGCCTACCTGCTGCGCACCCTGCGCACCGGCCGACTGGTCGTCCTCGCCACCTACCGCGCCGACGACATCCACCGCCGCCACCCGCTGCGCCCCCTGCTCGCCGAACTCGACCGGCTGCGCACCGTCCGCCGGATCGAACTCGGCCGCTTCACCCGCGCCGAGGTCGGCCGCCAGATCGCCGGGATCCTGGCCGCCGAACCCGACCCCGCCCAGGTCGACGCGATCTTCGAACGCTCCGACGGAAACGCCTTCTTCGTCGAGGAACTCGCCGTCGCCTCCCACGAGGGCTGCGCCGCCCAACTCACCGACACCCTGCGCGATCTGCTCCTGGTGCGCGTCGAGGCGCTGCCCGAGACCGCCCAGCGTGTCGCCCGGATCGTCGCCGAGGGCGGCTCCACCGTGGAGTACCGGCTGCTCGCCGCCGTCGCCGGGCTCCCCGAGGACGACCTCATCGAGGCCCTGCGCGCCGCCGTCAACGCCAGCATCCTCACCCCCGCCCCCGGCGGCGACGGCTACCGCTTCCGGCACTCCCTGGTCCGCGAGGCGGTCGGCGACGACCTGCTGCCCGGCGAACGCTCCCGCCTCAACCGCGCCTACGCCGAAGCCCTCCAGGCCGACCCCGGCCTGGTCCCCGCCGACGTACTCGTCATGCGCCTGGCCAGCTACTGGTACCACGCCAACGACCCCGCCAAGGCCCTGCCCGCCGTCCTGGACGCCTCCGTCGCGGCTCGCCGCCGGCACGCCCACTCCGAGCAACTGCGGCTCCTGGAACGGGCCATGGAGCTGTGGGACGCCGTGCCCGAGGACGTACGGGCCACCCTGCGCCCCGTCGACTACACCGAGGTCTACCCGCCCTGCGGCTGCGACCCCGACACCAAGGCCCTGAGCTACCTCGACCTGATGGCCGAGGCCGCCGTCGCCGGACGCCTGTGCGGGGAGCGGGAACGCGCACTGAAGATCACCAAGCGGGCGCTGCGCCTGCTGGAAGGGGAGGGCGACCCGCTGCGGGCCGCCTGGTTCTGGATCCAGCGGGCCCGGCTGATCCAGGCCCAGGCCCGCGGCGACGGCTGGCAGGAGATCGCCACCGCCCAGGAACTGGTCCGCGGCACACCCCCGTCCGAGGTGCACGCCGAAGTACTGGCCACCGTGGCCTCCTGGGCCATGGTCCGCTCACCCGGCCCCGAGGCCATGACGGCGGCCGAACGCGCCGTCGAGTACGCGCGCATGGTCGGCGCCACCGAGATCGAGCTGAACGCCCGCCTCACCCTCGGCGGCCTCCTCGTCGAGGCCGGGGAAGGCGGGACCGGGCTCGCCGTGATGAAGGAGGTGCGCGAGCAGTCCCTGGCTCTCGGAGTGCCGTCCGTGATCGGCCGCAGCCATATCAACCTGGGCTCCGTGCTCGTCGGCGTCGGGCGCGCCGAGGAGGCGCTCGACGTCCTCCAGGACGGGCTGCGGATCACCAGGGAGCGCGGCCTGCGCGACTCCGAGGCCTGGATCTGGGCCAACCTCGCCGAGGCGCTGATCTGCCTGGGCCGCTGGGACGAGGCCGTCGAGGCCGCCGACAGCGCCCGGCGCACGGGACAGGTCGCCAAGCCGCGCGGCTGCGCCGCCCACTGCCTGGGCACCATCGCGCTCGCCCGTGGGCAACTGGCGGACGCCGCCCGCCACTTGGCCGACGCCCGCGCCTCCTACGGCACCCACGACCCCATGCCGCAGAACAACCTGCCCGTCACCCGGCTGGCCATCGCCCTCGCCGCGGCCGAGGGCCGCCTCCTCGACGCCCGCGCCGAACTCACCCGCACCCTCGACACCGGCTTCCAGCCCGGCACCCAGCGCTACGCCTGGCCCGTACTGCTCGACGCCGCCGTCGCCGAGGCCGACGCCCGCACCCTGCCCGTCGCCCAGGACGGCCGCGCCGAGACCCTGGAGCGGCTGTTCACCGCGGTGAAGACCCTCACCACCGACGCCCCGATCTGGCACGCCTACGACCAGTGGACCCGCGCCGAACTGCGCCGGGCCGGGGGAGAGACGCCCGTCGACCTGTGGTCGGCGGTGGTCGCCGCCTTCGAACAGCTCCAACGCCCCTACGACCTGGCCCGCGTCCGCCACCGGCTCGCCGAGGCCCTGCTGACCACGGGCGGCGAGGAGGACCGCGCCCCGGCCGCGGAACTGCTGCGCCTCGCCCACGCGGTCGCCGAGCACCTGGGCGCCCGCCCCCTGGCCGACGAGGTCACCTCGCTCGCCCAGCGGGCCCGGCTGCCGCTGACCGCGGAGGCGTCGCCGCGCCCCGCCGCCGACGGCCTCGGGCTGACCACCCGCGAGCACGACGTCCTGCGCCTGGTCTCGGCCGGGCGCACCAACCGGCAGATAGCCGAGGAACTGTTCATCTCCCCGAAGACCGCCAGCGTTCACGTCTCCAACATCCTCGCCAAGCTCGGCGTCGCGGGCCGCGGGGAGGCCGCGGCGGTCGCCCACCGGCTGGGCCTGTTCACGACGGAGGACGGGGAGCGGGTCGGCGCGGGATAGTGCCGACGGGCTACTGCACCTGCACCTCCAGGATCCGGTCGTCCGTGCCCTCCGGGTCGCCCCGGCCGTCCGTATTGCTGGTGACCACCCACAGCTTGTCGCCGCCTGCCGGCACCACTGTCCGCAGCCGCCCGTACTCGCCCTCCAGGAAGGCCTGCGGTTCCGCCGCGGCCTCGGTGCCCTTCAGCGGGATGCGCCACAGGCGCTGGCCCCTCAGACCCACCATCCAGATGGAGCCCTCGGCGTGGGCTATGCCGCTGGGGGAGGCCTCGTCGGTGCTCCACTGGGCTATCGGGTTGTGGAAGTCCGGGTCGTCGGACCTGCCCTCGACCTCGGGCCAGCCGTAGTTGTCGCCCGGCTTGATCGCGTTCAGCTCGTCCCAGGTGTCCTGGCCGAACTCCGAGGCGAACAGGCGCTGCCGGTCGTCCCAGGCCAGGCCCTGCACATTGCGGTGGCCGTAGGAGTAGACGGGGGAGTCGGGGAAGGGGTTGCCCGGGGCGGGTTCGCCCTCCGGGGTCAGGCGCAGGATCTTGCCGCCGAGGGACTCCTTGTCCTGGGACAACCCCTTCTCACCGCTCTCGCCGGTGCCCGCGTACAGCATCTTGTCCGGGCCGAACGCGATCCGGCCGCCGTTGTGGACGAAGCCCTTGGGGATGCCCCGGAAGACCGTGTCGGGCGCGCCCAGCTGCTCACCGGCGGGCTTGGCCTCGTCGTAGAGCATGCGCACGATGCGGTTGTCCGAGGCGGAGGTGAAGTACGCGTAGACCATGTGGTCCGAGGCGTAGTCCGGGGACAGCGCGAGCCCCATCAGACCGCCCTCCCCGGCCGGGGACACCCCGGGCACCTCGCCCAGCTCGGTCTTCTTGCCGGTCTTCGCGTCGACCCGAGTGATCGTCCCCTCGTCACGGGACGAGACGAGCAGATCCCCGTCGGGCAGCGGGGCCAGCCCCCAGGGCGTCTCCAGACCCTCGGCGACGGTGCGCACGACCTTGGCCGACCCCTTGGCGGGAGCGGCCTCCTCGGTCGCGGCGGGGGAGGATGCCGGCGCCGAGTCCGTCGGCGCCCTGCTCTCACCGCCCCCGGCCGCACCGCCGTCCCCGTCGTCGGAACACCCGGCCGTCAGCAGAAGCGCGGCCGCGGCCAGTACGGCCGACACAGCTCGACGTTGCACGATCATGGTCCCTTCGACGCGCCCGACTCCTACCTGTCATACACCGCTCGCGCCCCACAGGTTCCCGATCAAGAAATCCCGAACCACGGCGCCCGGCCGGAGCCCGTCC
>NZ_FLSP01000073.1 GCF_900091315.1 Streptomyces sp. DI166 | reverse complement strand
ACCCCGAAAGGACTTACGTGGCCAGCGCAGCACGACAGACCGGATCCGACCCGCGGGCCGCCCGGGTCTTCCCCCAGGAACTTCCTGTGGGGCTCGGCGACCGCGTCGTACCAGATCGAGGGGGCGGCATCCGAGGACGGCCGCACCCCGTCCATCTGGGACACCTACGCCCGTACCCCGGGCCGGGTCCGCAACGGCGACACCGGTGACATCGCCACCGACCACTACCACCGCTGGCGCGAGGACGTCGCCCTGATGGCCGACCTCGGGCTCGGCGCGTACCGTTTCTCGCTCGCCTGGACCCGCATCCAGCCCACCGGCCGCGGGCCCGCCGTGCAGAAGGGGCTCGACTTCTACAAGCGGCTCGTCGACGAACTGCTCGACAAGGGCATCAGGCCGGTCGCCACCCTCTACCACTGGGACCTGCCGCAGGAGCTGGAGGACGCGGGCGGCTGGCCGGAGCGGGCGACGGCGGAGCGGTTCGCCGAGTACGCGGCGATCGCGGCGGACGCTCTGGGCGACCGGGTTCGGACCTGGACCACCCTCAACGAGCCCTGGTGCAGCGCCTTCCTCGGCTACGGCTCCGGTGTGCACGCCCCCGGCCGGACCGACCCGGTCGCCGCGCTGCGCGCCGCCCACCACCTCAACCTGGCGCACGGCCTGGCCGTTGAGGCGGTGCGCGAGCGGGCCGCGGCCGATGCCCAGTGCTCGGTCACCCTCAACATCCACCATGTGCGCCCGCTCTCCGGCAGCGAGGGCGACGCCGATGCCGTGCGCCGGATCGACGCGCTCGCCAACCGGGTGTTCACCGGACCGATGCTCCAAGGCGCCTATCCGGAAGACCTGTTGAAGGACACCGCGGGCCTCACCGACTGGTCCTTCGTGCAGGACGGCGACCTGGAGCGGATCCACCGGCCGCTGGACTTCCTCGGCGTCAACTACTACACGCCGACCGTCGTCTCGGAGGCCGACGGCAGCGGCACCCACACCTCGGACGGGCATGGCAGGAGCGACCACAGCCCCTGGCCGGGCGCCGACCGGGTCGCCTTCCACCAGCCGCCCGGCGACCGTACGGCCATGGGCTGGGCCGTCGACCCCACCGGTCTGTACGACCTGCTGCGCCGTCTGTCCGCCGACTTCCCGGACCTGCCGCTGATCATCACCGAGAACGGGGCGGCGTTCGACGACTACGCGGACCCCGAGGGCAACGTCAACGACCCCGACCGGATCGCCTATCTGCGGGGCCACCTGGCCGCCGTGCACCAGGCCGTCAAGGACGGCTCGGACGTGCGCGGCTACTTCCTGTGGTCGCTGCTGGACAACTTCGAGTGGGCCCACGGGTACGGCAAGCGCTTCGGCGCGGTGTATGTCGACTACCCGACCGGGACCCGTATCCCCAAGGCCAGCGCCCGCTGGTACTCCGAGGTGGCCCGCACCGGAGTGCTGCCCGCCACCGACTGAGCGCGGCCCTTCGTGCCCCCGCCCCCGTGTTCTCCTGACCGGAACCGGGGGCGGGAACGCGCTGCCTCACGCCACGGCGGTTCCCTCCAGCTCGACCATCAGGTCGGGGAGCGCCAGCCGGGTCACGCCGAGCATGGTGGTGGCCGGAGCCACCCCGGCGGCGCCCAGGCGTGCGGCCAGGACTCCGTAGTGCTCGAAGAGACGGTCGACGTCGGTGGTGTGGACGTTCAGCCGGACCAGATCGGCCAGCGACATGCCGGCCTCGTCCAGCACGGCCTCCAGGTTGTCCAGGGCCAGCGCCAACTGGGCCGCCATGTCACCGGGGTGCTGCGGTTTGCCGTCGCCGCTCATCGCGGTCTGCCCGGAGAGGTACAGGGTGCGGTGTTGCCCGGAGACCAGCTCGCCCTGGTTGTAGCCCAGTTCGACCGACCAGGGCCACGGGTTGACCGCCGTGCGTTCCATCGCCATTTCAACTCCATTCGATCTTCTTGGCGTTGCCCTGGTAAGCCTCCCGGTGAATCACGACATCCTTCGTCACGTATTTCGTTAGCGTTCTCGTATGCGGGCCGACCGGTTGATCTCCCTGGTGCTGTTGCTGCGTCAGCGCGGCCGGATGACGGCGTCCGCGCTCGCCCGCGAGCTGGAGGTGTCCACGCGCACCGTGCTGCGGGACATCGAGGCGCTGTCCGCGGCGGGCATCCCGGTCTACGCCGAGCGCGGCCGCCGCGGCGGTTTCGCGTTGCTGCCGGACTTCCAGACCGACCTCAGCGGACTCAACCGCGAGGAGGCGCTCGCCCTGCTGGTCGCCGGATCGGGGCGCGGGGAGCAGGTGTTCGGGCTCGGTTCGGCACTCGCCGCGGCCATGCGCAAGGTCGTCGAGGCACTGCCCGAGAGTCAGCGGGCCCTCGCCGGCGAGGCCGCCCAGCGCCTGCTCGTCGACCCGGAGACCGACCTGCTCAACCACCGCCTGGTCACCGAGGAACTCCCGGACCCCGCCATGCTCGTGGTCCGCCGCGCGGTCCTCTCGGGACACAAGCTGCGCATCCACTACGCCGCCACGGACCAGGCGCCCAAGTGGCGCACGGTGGACCCGATCGGCCTGGTGACGGTCCGCGACCGCGGCTACCTGCTCGCCACCCGCTCCGGCGCGGACCGCACCTACCGGCTGTCACGCATACAGGACGCCGAGGAACTCCCCGAGCCCGCCGAACGCCCCGGCCAGGTCGACCTGGACCGCATCTGGCGGGAACGAAGCGCGCGGTTCCTGACCTCCGGCGACCAAGTCACCGTACGGGCACGGGTCCACCCGGACCGACGGGACGAACTGACCGGCACCGCCCTGGCCGTACGAGCCGAGGAACCGGACCCGGACGGCTGGCTGCGCCTGGAGGTGACCTTCCAGGACGCCCGGCACGCGGAGTGGGCGGTGTGGCAACTCACCACGGACGTGGAGGCGTTGGAGCCGCAGTGGCTGCGCGCGCTGCTGCGGGAACGGGCGGCGGCGATCGTCTCGCGGTACGAACCGGACGCGGGCGCCTGAGACACTGGCCGACGGTACGAGCCCCACCCCGAGGAGAACCGTGACCCGCTGGTCCACCGCCCTGACCCGAGCCGGTGTCCGGGAGCCGGAGATGCGCGCGGACTACGACGCGCAGCGCCGGGTCGTACGGCGGTTCGAGCCGCACGCCTACCTCGCCGCGCGCCTGTTGCTGCCGCCGCGGCTGCACGCGCCGGTCGTGGCGGCCGTCGCCTTCATGCACCTGACGGACGAGTTGATCGACGCCGGGGAGGTCGACGCCCGCCAGGAGGCGCTTCGCGCGTGGGACGGGCAGGTCACGCAGGCGCTCAAGCAGGGCGGCTCGGACAGCTCCGCGCTTCGGGCCCTGGCCGACACCGTACGGCGGCACCCCCAACTGGGCTCCAGGGTCCGGGACTTCCTCGACGGCGCGGCGGTCGAGGCGTCCTGGACCGCCTTCGAGACGGAGGCGGACTTCCAGGCGTACGTCGACCAGTACTCCCTGCCCGCGCTGATGCTGACGGCCGCGCTCGTCGCCCCGGCGTCCGGGACGGAGCGGTACGCGCCTTTCCTGCGGTGCTGCCGGGAGCTGATCGAGGGCTGGCAGCGGCTCGACAATCTGGCGGACCTGCGCGAGGACGCGGAGCGGGGCCAGGTCGGCATCCCGCTCCACGCCTTCACCGAGCACGGGCTGAAGCCGCAGGAGCTGCTCGCCCAGTCGCCCGACGCGGTAGCGGTCGGGCGGCTCGTCGGTGCGCAGGCGGCGCTCGCGGGTGACGCGCTGCGCAGGGCGCAGGCCCTGCCCGAGCTGGTCGACGCCGAGTTCCGGCCCTTCGTACGCACCCTCGTCCGCGTACAGGAGCTGCGGCTGGAGGCCCTGCGGCGCAAGGGTGCCGCGGTCCTCACCGACAGTGTGCGGCCGCCTGTCCCTGCGGCGGTGCGGGTGCTGGGCCGTGAGGCTCTGCTGGTCCGGCGTGCGCGTCGGCGGTAGGCGAGGTCACCTGCGCCAGAACAGGTGATGGGTCACCCCGCTCGGGCTCGGCACGACCTCCAGGTGGAAGCGGTCGAGAAGCTCGTCAGGGGACTCCCACAGGTGCAGGCCGGTCCCCAGCTTCACCGGTGACACCGCCACGTGCATCGTGTCGACGAGGTCGGCGTCCAGGAACTCCCGGATCGTGGTGACCCCGCCACCGAGCCGGACGTCCTTGCCGTCGGCCGCCGCCCGTGCCTGTTCCAGGACTGCGGCGGGGTCGCCGTCGACGAAGTGGAACGTGGTGTCGGAGAGGGTGATCGACGGGCGTTTGTGGTGGGTGAGGACGAAGACCGGGGTGCGGAAGGGCGGCTCGTCGCCCCACCAGCCCTGCCAGTCGTGGTTCTCCCAGGGCCCGCGCTGGGGTCCGAACTTGTTGCGGCCCATGATCTCGGCGCCGATGTTCCGGGGGAAGTCCCGGGTGAAGTAGTCGTCGAGGCCCCGGGTGCCGCCGGGGTCGGTGCGCATGGGCCAGCTCGCCGTGGCCCCGGCCCAGGAGAACAGCCGCCCCGGGTCGACGTGGCCGAACGGCTTCTCCAGGGTCTGGTCCTCCCCGGCCGCGATGCCGTCGCTGGAGACGCAGAAGTTCATCACGCGCAGCAGCTGTTCCATGTGTGCCTCACCAAGTTCCGGTCGGGTCGTCGTGCGGCGTAGTGCCTCACATCCTGTCGTCGAACGGGAGGCGTCCGGATCGACAGCGGTCCGTGGTTCTTTTTCGGCACTCGATTGCGGTAGTCGCCGGGTGTCGGCACCACGCGAGTGCACCCGCCTTGCATTAGTCCGCGTCTGCAAGTATTGTCATTGCACGTAAGGCGCGCCCGCATGAAACAAGGGCGTACCCCCAGTACCCCCCTGGCGGATCACCGCCTCGCACACTCGAAAGCACCCCATGTCCTTGAAGAAGATCCTCCCCGGCCGGCTCGGCTTCGGTACGGCGCCGCTCGGCAACATGTTCCGGGCCATCCCCGACGACGAGGCCCGCGCCACCGTCCAGGCCGCCTGGGACCACGGCATCCGTTTCTACGACACGGCCCCCTTCTACGGCGCCGGACTCGCCGAGGAGCGACTCGGCGAGGTCCTGGCCGACAAGCCCCGTGACGCGTACGTGCTGTCCACCAAGGTCGGCCGCGTGATCCTCGACGAGCACGAGACCTCCACGCCGGACTTCGGCGAGAAGGGCGGACTGTTCGAACACGGCAACCCCAACAAGATCCTCCACGAGTGGACCGCCGACGCCACCGAGCGCTCCATCGAGGGCTCACTCAAGCGCCTGGGCACCGACCGGCTCGACATCGTCTGGGTCCACGACATCGCCCAGGACTTCCACGGCGACGCGTGGCTGGGGAAGTTCGAGGAGGCCCGCACCGGCGCGTTCCGCGTCCTGTCCCGGCTCCGCGACGAGGGCGTCATCAAGGCGTGGGGCCTCGGCGTCAACAAGACCGAGCCCATCGAGCTCACCCTCGGCCTCGACGAGCCGCGGCCCGACGGGTTCCTGCTGGCCGGCCGCTACACGCTCCTCGACCACGGGCACGCCCTCCAGCGGCTGCTGCCCATGGCTCAGGAACAGGGCGTCGACATGGTTGTCGGCGGCCCCTACAGCTCGGGCGTCCTCGCGGGCGGCAGCCACTTCGAGTACCAGCAGGCACCGGCCGCGATCGTCGAGCGCGTCGAAAGGATCAAGGCGCTCGCCTCCCGGCACGGCGTGAGCATCAAGGCCGCCGCCCTCCAGTTCTCCCTCGCCCATCCGGCGTCCGCCGCGGTCATCCCCGGCGCCACCCGCCCGAGCCGGATCGCCGAGGACACGGCCGCCCTGAACGAGTCGGTCCCGGCCGCCTTCTGGACCGACCTGCGCGCCGCGGGCCTGGTCAGCGAGGCCGCGCCGCTCCCCGGCGACGCCTGACGGCACTCCCCCGAGCAAAAGCCCCCCGAGAAGGAACAGCAGCATGGCTTCCACCTCCGTCAGCCACGTCGTGCCCGCCTCGCCCCAGCGGGTCTGGGACCTCATCGGCGGCTTCGACGCCCTCCCCGACTGGCTCCCCTACATCCCCGAGAGCACCGCTCTCGAAGGCGGCCGGATCCGCCGTCTGACCAACCCCGACGGCGACACGATCGTCGAGCGCCTCGTGGCGTTCAGCGAGGCCGAGCGCTTCTACACGTACGCGATCCTCGAAGCGCCGTTCCCCGTGACCGGTTACCTCTCCACCCTCCGCGTCCACGCCGTCCCCGGACGGGACGATGTCGCCGAGGTCCAGTGGTCCGGCCGGTTCACGCCCGACGGGGTGAGCGAGGCCGACGCGGAGGCCCTCTTCGCCGGGATCTACCGCGACGGCCTCGCCGCCCTCCGTCAGTCGCTCGCCGCCTGATCCCCGCAGCGCCCGCCGCACAGCTCCAGCCGCTCCCCTTCGAACTGCGCGCGGAAGGCCCGGTCGTGCGAGACCACGACCACGGCACCCGAGTACGCGGCGAGCGCCGACTGGAGGTCCTCGACCAGGTCGAGCGCGATGTGGTTGGTCGGCTCGTCAAGGACGAGGAGGTCCGCGGGGCGGGTCACCAGGGTGGCGATCTGCAGCCGCCTGCGCTGTCCCGCGGACAGATCGGCCACGGGGACGGACAGGTCCTCCTCGCGGAACAGACCCAGCGACAGAAGCTGTTCGGCGTACTCGTCGGGGAGTCCGGGGCGTCCGGCGGCGAACGCGCCGAGCAGCGGGAGCCGGGTCGTGTGCGGGGGCAGTTCCTGGGCGAGGTAGCCGATCCGGGCGGTGCGGCGCACGGTGCCGGTGTCCGGCTCCAGGTCGCCCGCGAGGACGCGCAGGAGCGTGGTCTTGCCCGCGCCGTTCTCACCGGTCACCAGCAGCCGTCGGCCGGGAGGGATCGTCACACGCCCGTCCAGGCGCAGCCGGTCACCGACCCGCACATCCTCCAACTCCACCAGGGCATCCGGGACTTCGGGCTCCTCCGCCGTCGCGATCGGCGTCGTGAAGCGGAGGGGTGCCGGTGGCTCCGGTACCGGGTTGCGCCGTAGCTGGTCCAGGCGCTCCCGGGCCGCGCGCACCTGGCCGCCGAGCTTCGCCTCGCTGGAGCGGCGGTGCTTGCCGAAGCCCTGCTTCGGGTCGCGGCCGGTGGTGGCGAGCCGCCGCCCCGCGGCTTCGAGCAGGTCCTCCGTCCGGGCCACCTCCTCGACCCAGTCCGCGTAGCGCTGCTCGGCGCCGCGCCGGGCGGCGGCCTTCGCGGCGCGGTAGCCGCTCCAGCCGTCGCCGTACCGGCGGACGGTGCACTCGTCGCGGTCGACCTCAAGGATCGTGGTGGCGATGCGCTCCAGGAAGCCGCGGTCGTGGGTGACCGCGACGACGGTGCCCCGGTGGGCGCGCAGGTGTTCCTCCAGCCAGTGCACGGCCGCCGCGTCGAGGTGGTTGGTCGGTTCGTCCAGGAGCAGCAGTTCGGGCGCGGCGGCCAGCACGCAGGCGAGGGCGAGCCGTGACTGCTCGCCGCCGGACAGCGAGCCGAGCGGGCGGTCACGGCTGATCCGGGCGAGCCCGAGTCCGTGCAGGGCGGCGTCGACGCGGGCATCCGCCGCGTAGCCGCCGCGTTCCTCGAATGCGATCAACAGGTCGCCGTAGGCCGCGAGTTGGTCGTCGGAGGCGTCCGCGAGGGTCTGTTCCGCCGCCCGGAGCCGGCGCTCCATGTCCCGGAGGTCGGCGAGGGCGAGATCGACGGCGTCCTGCACCGTGCGGGCCGGGTCGAGGTCGAGGGTCTGGGCGAGGTGGCCGACGCCGCCGGGGAACTCGACGGTGATCTCGCCGGCGTCGGGTTGTTCGGCGGCGGCGAGCAGCCGCAGCAGGGTGGACTTGCCGCTGCCGTTCTCGCCGATCACGGCGGCCTTCTCGCCCGGTCGGACGGTGAAGGAGACCTGGTCGAGGACGGTGCGGGTGCCGTAGGACTTGGTGACGTCCTTGACGGACAGCTGCGCCACGGCGGCGGGCGTGACGGTGGACAGGACGGTTCGGGCGCGGTCGCGCATGGGGCTTTCCCTGGGCATGCGAAGGGTCGACGGGCGGCGAGGACGGCGCAGGCGCCGTGCCCGGACTCAGACGAAGAAGAAGAGGAAAGCCATGTCTCCACCCTAGCAAAACGAACCGTCTCGTCTCCACTGGAGAACTTCCCCCTCGGCCCATGTGTGGCATGAACCCGCCACGGAGGGCCGTGTCAGATCTCTTTACGCCGACTTCACACGGCAGTAATTTCCAGCCTCGCAAGGACTTGCAGCAACTTTCTGACGATTCTTGCGTCGGTGTGCGCGGCGGCCTCCGCGCCCTGACGCGCTCTGCAATCGAGGGAGTCCCATGAAACGCAGTCCCGCCCGGCGGCTGAGACGACCGCTGACGGCGATGGTGATCACCGGCTCGCTGCTGAGCCTGGTGCACACCGTGCCCCGGACCGGCGAATCGCCCGCGGAACCGGTCGCGGAGACGGCCAACACGGCAACGGTCTTCTACTACACGAAGACCAGGAACTGGTCCCAGTACAACCTCCACTACGCCCCGGACGGCGGCTCCTGGACGACGGTTCCGGGCGTGGCCATGGAGGCGGCCTGCACGGACTGGGTGAAGAGGACGGTCGACCTGGGTACGGCCACCGGCCTCCAGGCCACCTTCAACAACGGCAGCGGCACCTGGGACAACAACGGCGGCGCCAACTACGCGCTGGGCACCGGGAACATCACCGTCAAGGACGGCGTCGTCGCCCACTCCGACCCCTGCGCCGACCCGGAGACACCGTCCGGCAACACGGCCACCGTGTACTACTCCACCGAGGCGTTCGGCTGGTCGACGGCGAACATCCACTACCAGCCCGCGGGCGGCAGTTGGACCACGGTCCCCGGGATCGGCATGCAGGCCGCCTGCACCGGATGGTGGAAACAGACCGTCGCCCTGGGCTCGGCGGCCTCGCTGAAGGCGGCCTTCAACAACGGCAACGGCACCTGGGACAACAACAACGGCGCCGACTACACCATCCCCGTCGGCACCAGCACGGTGAAGAACCGTACGGTCGTCAAGGACGCCGACGACCCGTGCGAGGCCGAGCCGCCCGACACCGAGGCCCCCACCGCCCCCACTGCGGTGAGTGCCAGCGCGGACGGTGTCTCGGTCGTCCTGACCTGGGAGGCGTCCACCGACAACGAGGGCGTCGCCAAGTACCAGGTCACCCGGAGCGGCGGCGGCGCGGGGTCGACCGTCACGGACGTGGGCTCAACCGTCCTCACCGACACCGGTCTTGAGGAGCGGACCGAGTACACCTACACGGTCCGGGCGGTCGACGCGGCCGGGAACGTCTCCCCCGCCTCCGAGGCGGTCCGGGTGACCACCGGCGCCCGGCCCGACGCGCCCGCGCCCGGCACCCCGCTGGGCACCGACCCGCGCAAGGACCCCATCTACTTCGTGCTCACCGCCCGCTTCCACGACGGCGACAGCGCCAACAACCGCGGCGGCAGCCAGCACGTGAAGTCGGGCAACGCCGCCCACGACGACCCCATGTTCCGCGGCGACTTCAAGGGCCTGGTCCAGAAGCTCGACTACATCAAGTCCCTCGGCTTCTCCGCCGTGTGGGTCACCCCGGTGGTCCTCAACCGCTCCGACTACGACTACCACGGGTACCACGGCTACGACTTCTACAAGGTCGACCCCCGGCTGGAGTCGGCGGGCGCCTCCTACCAGGACCTGATCAACGCCGCCCACGCCAAGGGCATGAAGATCTACCAGGACGTCGTCTACAACCACTCCTCCCGCTGGGGCGCCAAGGGGCTGTTCACACCTAAGGTGTACGGCGTCCGGGACGCGGAGTGGAGCTGGTACTACGACGAGCACAACGACGGCTTCGAGTACGACGGCCTCACCGTCGAGCCCAAGAGCGGCAAGTCGTACTACAACGGCGACCTGTGGTCGACCGCGGAGCCCTCCGGCAACACCTGCGTCAACTGGGGCAGGCCGACCGGCGGGAAGAGCGCCGAGGGCTACACCCTGTACAACTGCCAGTGGCCGAGCCCCACTTCGGGCATGTTCCCGAGCGCCTTCTACCACCGGTGCTGGATCGGCAACTGGGAGGGCGAGGACTCCCGTTCGTGCTGGCTGCACGAGGACCTGGCCGACTTCGACACCGAGAGCGCGGCAGTGCAGAACTATCTGATCGGCGCCTACAACAAGTACATCGACATGGGCGTCGACGGCTTCCGCGTGGACACCGCCGTGCACATCCCGCGCACCACCTGGAACCGCCGTTTCCTGCCCGCCATCCAGGAGCGCGTCACCCAGCGCTTCGGCGTTGAGGCGGCCAGGAACTTCTTCGTCTTCGGCGAGGTCGCCGCCTTCGTCAACGACAAGTGGAACCGCGGCTCGGTCAACCACTCCGCGCAGTTCTACACCTGGAAGGAGCGCAAGCAGTACGACGCCGACGACGCCAAGGCGGCGCTGGAGATGTACGAGTACGAGCAGCAGTTGGGCACGTCGAACCAGCCCACCTCCACCAACGCCTTCCTCCAGGGCAACAGCTACCACACCCCGGACCACTCGCAGTTCTCCGGCATGAACGTCATCGACATGCGGATGCACATGAACTTCGGCGACGCCCGCAACGCCTTCTCCAACGGAAAGGACTCCGACGACAGCTACAACGACGCCACGTACAACGTCGTCTACGTCGACAGCCACGACTACGGCCCCAACAAGTCCAGCGAGCGCTACGCGGGCGGCACCGACGCCTGGGCCGAGAACATGTCGCTGATGTGGACCTTCCGCGGCATCCCGACGCTGTACTACGGCTCGGAGATCGAGTTCCAGGCGGGGAAGAAGATCGACTGCGGCCCCAGCTGCCCCCTGGCCACCACGGGCAGGGCGTACTACGGCGACCACCTCGCCGGTGAGGTGAAGGCGGCCGACTTCTCGCAGGTGGAGTCCGCCTCCGGGGCCGTCGCCGCCACCCTGGACAAGCCGCTGGTCAAGCATGTGCAGCGGCTGAACCGGATCCGCCGGGCGATACCGGCGCTCCAGATGGGCCAGTACTCCACCGAGAACATCTCCGGCGGCATGGCCTTCAAGCGCCGCTGGACCAGCGGATCGACGGACAGCTTCGCGCTGGTCACCGTGACCGACGGGGCCGTCTTCTCCGGTGTCCCCAACGGCCGTTACGTGGACGCCGTCACCGGGGACGTCCGGCAGGTCACCGACGGCACCCTCACCGTGGCCGCGCCCGGCAAGGGCAACCTGCGGGTGTACGTGCTCAACGGCCCGGGGCGGATCGGCGCCCCGGGCCCCTATCTGAAGTAACCATGGCCCTCTGAGCGGGCCGTGCGCGTGCCACCCGGGTGCCCGGGACGGCGCGCGCACGGTCCGTCAGTGGCGCAGCTTGACCTTGTGGACCGCGGCGACACCCAGGGCCGCCAGGGCGATCTGGATCAGCCACTCCACCCAGTCGACGCCGTCGGTGTCTGCGACGTCCAGGCCGGAGGCGATGGCGGTGCCCACCAGTGCGGCGACGATGCCGATCGCGATCGTCCACAGGATGCCGATGCGCTGGCGGCCCGGGATGACGAGCCGGCCCAGCACACCGATCACGATGCCGATGACGATCGCGCTGAGGATGCCTGATATCTCCATGTGCGTACACCGCCCCTCACTCGTTGTTGACCAGGCGAGTGCCCGTTCGAATCGATTTCAGTCGGACCGCGGTGAAGGGACGGGATCACTGATGTGAGAAGGATCATGACGGCCGGCCGGAACCGTCCCGCATCCGGCCGGTGGCAATGTGCCAACTCCGTGCCAAGCGGGTCGAGTTGGAGTTCGAACGCCGTACGGTGCGCCACACTTCCTTCACATGCGCGTCGCCATGGGGCGAGCGCGCCTCGAAACGTGTGAGGGGGGCTGCGATGACCGAGTGGAGACCGGTCGTGGCAGCGGTGGCGGGGACGCTGCTGCTGGCCGGATGCACCAGTGGGGCGGACGGGAAGGACGCCGACAGGCAACCGACGGCTCCGACGCAGGACGCGAAGCCGACCGACAGCGCCGGGACGTCGGCGCCGGAGACCGCCGAGGAAGAGAACGAGCCGTACACGATGGCCGAGGAGCGGGCACCACGTACCCGGGCCGACGCGGTCGAGTTCGTACGCGGGCTGGGTACGCGACCGGACCACTTCGGCACCGGATTCCGCAAGGCGAGCCCGTACGAGAGCGACCCGGGCGAGTGGGCCGTGCTCGACGAGGAGTGCGTATGGCAGCGGGAACCGCTGCCCAGGACCGTGCTGGCCAGCCTCACCCGGAGGTTCGTCCTCCCGGCCAAGGGCGGCAAGGGGCCGGTTCAGGTCTCCCTCACGGTGACCGTGCACCGGGACACCAAGGCCGCGCGCCGGGACATGGCCGCCTCCCTGCAGGAGGCGCTGCGCTGTCCGGACCAGCGGCTGAACGCCACCGAGCGGGTGCGCGGACTGTACTCACGGGCCGATCCGTTCTCCGAGGGCCGCAACGGCGTCACCGACGACGATCTCGTCGAGACCGGCACGTATCTCGTGGACGGGGTGAAGGGCGAGTTCGTCTTCGACTGGTTCAAGTACCGGCTCGGCCCGGTCACCGTGGCCGCCACCGACCGGGTCGGCGCGGGCCACAGCAAGGAGGAGGCGCAGCAGATCGCCTCGGACGTGGCGCAGGGAGTCGCGCACACCGCGGCCGAGATCGACGGCATCGGCGGCAACCGGGCGCCGGGCGGCGGGGGCAAGGACAGTACCGGCGACAGCGACGAGAAGGGGGCGGGCGATGAGTGAGCCGCTGATTCCCTCCGACCCCTCCCGTATCGCCGGGTTCCGGCTGCTGCGGCGGCTGGGCGCGGGCGGCATGGGCGTGGTCTACCTCGGCCGGGACGCCGACGGCACGCTCGCCGCGGTCAAGGTCATCCGCGGGGAGAGCGCGGGCGACGACGAGTTCCGGGCGCGGTTCGCGCGTGAGGCCGAGCTGGCGCGGCGGGTGACCAACCGCTGGGTGGTGCCGGTGCTCGGCGCGGACGCCGAGGCCGCCGAGCCGTGGCTGGCCACCGCGTTCGTGCCCGGCCCCTCCCTGGTCGAGGCCGTCGCCGAGCACGGCCCGCTGCCGATCACGACCGCACGCTCCCTGGGCCGTCTGCTCGCCGAGGCCCTCGTCGACCTGCACGCGGCCGGGCTGGTCCACCGGGACGTGAAGCCCGCCAACGTGCTGCTGGCCCTGGACGGACCGAGGCTGATCGACTTCGGCGTGGCGCGGGCCGAGGACGACATCGCGCTGACCGCCTCCGGGATGGTCGTCGGCAGCCCCGGCTTCCTCTCCCCCGAACAGGCCCAGGGCCACACCGCGACCTCCGCCAGCGACGTCTTCTCGCTCGGCAGTGTCCTCGCCTACGCCCTGACCGGCCGGCCGCCCTTCGGCACCGGCGCGCCGGAGGCCCTCCTCTACCGCACCGTCCACGACGAGCCGGCGCTCGACGGGATCGAGGACGAGGACACGCGTGCCCTGGTGGCCCGCTGTCTGTCCAAGGAGCCGGACGAGCGGCCCAGTGCCGAGGAACTCGGATCGCTGCTGGCCGAGGACGGTCCGGACGACGGTCTGCGCCTCCCCGACCCGGTCGCGCGCATGATCGCCGCGCGCTCCGCCGAGGGCCTGGCGCTGCCCGATGTCGAACCGACCGAGGTGGACCGGTCCGCCGCGGTGACCCTGCCCGCCGAGCCCCGGGACGAGGTCCCGAGCCGTCCGAGCCGCCGCCGACTGCTGCTCGCCGGCGGCGGGTTGCTGCTCGCCGCCTCCGGCGCGGGCGCCGCTGTCCTGCTCGCGAGCCGCGACGACGATGACGACAAGCCCACCGCGTCCCGCCCGACGTACGTCCTGGGCGTGCACACCTCCGAGTCCGCCGACCTGGTCAGCCGGGTCAGCGAGCGGGCCGCCCGGCTCGCGGTGGCCCAGCACAACGCCGCCCCGGGCCGCGCCTACGACCTGAAGGTCCGCGTGCTGCGGGACAAGGGTGACGCGGCCGGCGCCCAGCAGGTGGCGTCCCGGTTCACGGCGGACCGGGACGTGGTGGCCGTCCTCGGACCGGTGACCGAGCTGCCGATGCGGTCGGCGGCGAAGGTGTACGGGCAGGCCGGGCTGGCGCACGCGTCGAGCACGACCGGCCAGCAGGACTACTACGTCACCTCGCCCAAGGTGTCCTTCCAGACCGGGGTGGCACACGCCTCGCTCGGCGCGTGGATCGCCTTCCACGCCCAGATGACCGGGCGGCTGGGACGTCTCGGCGTGGTCCTGGACCGCTCCGGCGGTACGACCATCCAGGACCAGACCACCCTGCTGGTCCAGCAGTGGCGGGACGGCTTCGGGGCCGAGGTGGTGCCGCGGGTGGTCGCCGAGGAGACCGGCGACGGCCCCCTCGCGGTACGCGAGCTGCTCGCCGCGGACGTGACCGCGCTCGCCTACCTCGGTCCGCTGGACGCCACCGTCGCCGCGGCCGGACAACTCGCGGAGGCCGGGTTCGACGGCCCGCGCTGGATGCAGCACCTGCTGCACGGCTCGGACTTCCCCAAGCGCGCCGGGGAAGCGGGCGAGGGCTGGTACGTCATCGACGCCGCCGTCGATCCCTCCGCCCTGACCAGCAAGGAGGCACGGGAGTTCACCGCCGCCTGGCGCAAGCGCTACGGGGCCGCTCCGGAGCCGTACGCCGCGGAGGCGTACGACACCGCCCGGCTGCTGCTCGCCGAGTTCGCGCGGACAGTGCCCAAGCGCAAGGGGCGCCGGCCCGCGCGGGCCGCACTCGGTGAACGGCTGGCCGAGGCGAAGTACCAGGGCATCGCCCGGACGTACGCTTTCGGTGACTACCACCAGTTCACCACCGAAAACGACGGCTGGCTGAGCGGCACCTACATACACGAGGTGCGCGACGGGCGGTTCCAGCAGCTCGGGTCGCTGGCCGATCTCAGCTCCGCTCGGGGCTGAGGCGGAAGGACGGTTGGGCAGACAGAGGGGGGCGTGGCGTGGATCGGCTGCTGCCGTCCGACCCGTCCGCGATCGGTGAGTACCGGCTCGCGGCACGGCTCGGCGCGGGTGGGATGGGCGTGGTGTACCTGGCGCGCTCGCCGCGCGGCACATGGTGTGCGCTGAAGTCGATCCGCGCCGAGCACGCCGACGACCCGGGGTTCCGCGCCCGCTTCCGGCGCGAGACCCAGCTCGCCGAGCGACTCGGCGGGCGCTGGACCGTGCCGGTCGTGGCGGCCGACGCCGAGGCCCGCTCCCCCTGGCTGGCCACCGCCTATGTGCCGGGGCCCTCGCTCGCCGAGGCCGTCGCACGGTACGGGCCGTGGCCGGTGGCGCATCTGCGCAGTCTGGGTGCCGCGCTGGCCGAGACGCTGGAGGAGGTGCATGCCTGCGGTCTCGTCCACCGGGACGTGAAGCCGGGCAACATCCTGCTCGCCGCCGACGGTCCGCGTCTGATCGACTTCGGTATCGCGCGGGCGGTCGGGGTGACGGCGCTCACCACCGACGGCTCGGTCATCGGCTCCCCGGGTTACCTCTCGCCCGAGCAGGCGCGCGGCCGTACGGTGGGGCCGCCGAGCGACGTGTTCTCGCTGGGCTGCGTCCTGGCCCACGCGGCCACCGGCCGCCCGGTGTTCGGGCACGGCGGTGTGGCGGGAGTGCTGTACCGGACGGTGCACGAGGAGCCCGATCTGGAGGGCATGCCCGAGGCGCTGGACGGGATCGTACGGCGATGTCTGGCCAAGGAACCCGAGGAGCGGCCGTCGGTCGGTGAACTGCGGGAGTTCTTCGGCGAGTTCGACGGGCGGACCTGGCTGCCGGAGGGGCTTGCGGCGCTGGTGGCGGCGCGTGCCGGGCGGGTGCTGGACCTGCCGGTGCCGCAGGGCACCGTGCTCGACGCGTCCCCGGTGACGGCCGAGGCCGAAACCCCGGAGGCGGCGCCCACCCCAAGGCGCCGGGTGCTGGCCATGAGCGGCGCGGTACTGGGCGTCGGCACGATCGGCGTGGGCAGTTGGTGGCGCTGGGGGCGCTCCGGACCGTCCGGTACGACCGGGTCCGGACCGCTGCCGCGCCGGGTCGTCGGGCTGCTCGGCGACAAGTCGGACCCCGCCTTCGCCGCACAGGAGCGCGGCGCCCGGATCGCGATCGGCGAGCACAACGCCCGTACGGGGCGGGCCTTCGACCTCGTCCTGCGTATCGCCGACGGCGGCGGCACCGCGAAGGGGGCGGTCGCGGCCGTCGGCCGGCTGGTCGCGGACCCGGAGGTGGCCGTCGTGGTCGACGCAGGCGACAACGCGACAGCGCCCGCCGTGGTCCAGCCGTGCACCCAGGCCGGGGTCACCCACCTGGTGGTCCGGGCCGACACCAACGAGCTCGACACCGTCAACGTCACCTCCACCCTGCTGATGCGGCCCACGAGAACGGCCGGGCCCCCGGCGATCGTGCGCTATCTGAACCGGGTGGTGAAACCGGGCCGCACGGCGGTCGTGCACGATCTCACCGACACCGAAGCGACCCTGCCGACGGTCCGCAGTGTCACCGTGTACCAGAAGCTCACCGGCGAGGTCGGTGTCGAGGAGGTCGCCGAGGGGCGGGGGTTCGACGCCGTGGCCCGGCGGATCGCGGACCGGGGCGACGACGCGGTGCTCTTCGTGGGCGCCCGCCCCGACCGGGCCGCGGCCTGCGCCCGTGCCCTGCGCAGGGCGGGGTACCGCGGGCCGTGCGTGACGGACGAACACGCGCTGGGGGCCCGGTTCCTGACGGAGGCGGAGGGCTGGATGGTCGGGACGGGGTACACGGACGCCACCGCCGACCCGCGCGGCAAGACCTTCGCCAAGGCGCACCGCGACCGCTACGGCACCGCCCCCGTACCCTGGGCGGCGGAGGCCTACGACACCGTCCGCTTCGCCGCGCACGGTCTGACCGCCGCGGGCGATGAGGCCCGTGCGACCCTCCGCTCCGAACTCCTGCGCAAGCCCTGGCAGGGCATCACCCGCCGGGTCAGCTACGACGCCGACGGCGGGTTCTTCGAGGCCCTCGACGACCCCGGCTGGTTCCTGTACCGGGTGACCGACGGCTCCCCGCGTTTCGTCTCGGCGGCGGACGACATCGGGCACTGACGGCGCCCTTGTTGCGCCGTACTGACAACCCCCCTTCTGTGCAGGCCGGAAACCCGTCCGTCGCCATGGCCGGGATCCTGCCTTTCGTGATGCCCGTTCAACTGTGTGCTGCGCGAGGTCTGGACAGCCCTGTGAGGCCGTGTTGTCATACCGCTGTCACCGGGTTTCCAACGTTGAAAAGGCGGTGCCGGGCACCCCACCGGTCACGGCCTCTGCACGAGGAAAGGTTCCATGACAGAACACCGCACCCGCCCGAGAGCCAGAATGTGGGCGCTGCTCGCCGCAGCCGCCCTGATCCTCCCCCCGATGGGCCTGATGCCGAGCGCGGTCGCCGCCGAGCAGTCGGCGGACGCCTCCGCAACAGCCGCCTCGCAGGACGCCGTTCAGACCCACGGGCTGAAGGGCGAGTACTTCCGTATGTCCGCCCCCGGCGCCCGTGACTTCGCCGAACTGGGCGGCACCCTGCTCGACCCGCAGATCAATTTCTCCGGACTGACCAGCACCTTCGAGGAGTTGACCGGCCGGACCGAACACACCACGGCCCGCTGGACCGGCAAGCTGACCGCCCCCACGACCGGCGACTACACCTTCCACGCCATCGGTGACAATGGCTTCCGGCTTTTCATCGACGGCGAGCCCGTCATCGACCACTGGGTCGGCGACTGGGACCGCGAGCAGACCAGCAGCCCCGTGCGGCTGACGGCCGGTGAACCGCACGAGTTCCGGCTGGAGATGTTCCAGGACACCGGCGGCGCCAACATGTTCCTGCGCTGGTCGACCCCGACGCTGCCCAAGCAGCTGGTGCCGATGTCGGCGTTCACGCCGCCCGACGACTTCGAGATCTATCCGGTGGAGCCGTCCGTGAAGGAGGACGGCAAGCGGGTGCGGCTGCGCTTCGACGGCCGCGTCGGCGGACTCGGCACGGTCAAGGAGCACCTGAAGATCGAGGCGGACACCACCGCCATGCCCATACGCTCGGTCACCTCCTACCCCGGCGACCGCAACTCCGCCCTCGTCACCCTCTCCGAGCCCGTCCAGAAGAACCAGCAGGTCCGGGTCTCCTACGACGGACAGGGCGGCCTGAGCGCCGGCGGCGAGAGCGTGCCCAAGCTCATCCGCTACGCCGAGAACGACTCCGCCCACCGGCTCACCACCCCGTGGGGCGACAAGGTCGACACCAAGAACCCGCTGCCGGAGTACCCGCGCCCGCAGCAGGTGCGCTCGCAGTGGAAGAACCTCAACGGGCCCTGGCAGTTCAGCGGGGCCGAGGAGGGCGAGGAGCCGGTCTTCGGCAAGAACCTCGACGAGAAGATCATCGTCCCGTTCCCGGTCGAGTCCCAGCTCTCGGGCCTGGAGCGGCACGAGGACCACATGTTCTACCGCAAGCTGGTGGACGTGCCGAGCAGCTGGAAGGTCGGCAAGGGCGACCGGAACAACCGCCTGAAGCTCAACTTCGGCGCCGTGGACTACAAGGCGCGCGTCTACGTCAACGGCACGAAGGTCGCCGACCACACGGGCGGCTACAACGCCTTCAGCGTCGACGTCACCGACGCCCTCAAGGGCACCGGCAAGCAGGAGATCGTGGTCGCGGTCACCGACACCGGCGGCGCCAACCAGCCCATGGGCAAGCAGACCACGAACCCCGGCGGCATCTTCTACACGCAGACCTCCGGCATCTGGCAGACCGTGTGGATGGAACCCGTGGCCGCCGCGTCCATCGACGACATCGTTGCCACGCCCGACATCGACACCTCCTCGCTCGCCATGAAGGTCCGCTCCGACGCCGCCTCGTCCACCGCCCGCGTGGAAGCCGTCGCCCGTGACGCACGCGGCAAGGTCGTCGGCCGGGTCAGCGGTCCGGCCAACAAGGACCTGCGACTGCCGGTGGCGAAGCAGCACTTGTGGACCCCGGACGACCCCTACCTCTACGACCTCGACGTCCGGCTCACCGACGGCCGCAGCACCGACCGCGTCAGCAGCTACTTCGGTATGCGCGAGGTCGGCATCAAGAAGGTCGGCGGCTTCAACAAGCTCGTCCTCAACGGCAAGCCGATCTTCTCCCTGGCCACCCTAGACCAGGGCTTCTGGCCCGACGGTCTGTACACCGCGCCCAGCGACGAGGCCCTCGCCTTCGACCTCAAGGCGCACAAGAAGCTCGGCTTCAACGCGGTCCGCAAGCACATCAAGGTCGAACCGGACCGCTGGTTCTACCACGCGGACAAGCTGGGCCTGCTCATCTGGCAGGACTTCGTCTCCGGCAACATCACCAACGAGACCGGCCAGAAGGCCTTCGTCGACCAGGGCCGCGAGATGATGCGCCAGCACCACAACTCCCCGTCCGTCATCGGCTGGATCGTCTTCAACGAGGGCTGGGGCGAGTGGAACCGCGAGGAGACCGGCCGCATCACCGACGCGGTCAAGGAAGCCGACCCGTCCCGTGTCGTCAACGCCCACAGCGGTGTCAACTGCTGCAACTCCAAGGGTGATTCGGGCCGCGGCGACATCATCGACCACCACGACTACAACAACACCGACCCCGCCTTCCCGGATGAGCGGCGGGCCGCCATGGACGGTGAGCACGGCGGCTTCACCCTGCGCACCCCGGGCCACATGTGGCCGGGCGCGCCGACCGTGATCTACAGCGGCGTCACCACCAAGGCGGAGCTGACCCGCAAGTACGTGGAGAACACCGAGCAGTTCTACCTCGACCAGGCGGGCGCCGAGCTGTCCGGCTCGGTCTACACCCAGATCACCGACCTGGAGAACGAACTCAACGGCCTCTACACCTACGACCGGCGCGAGATCAAGGTGGACCCGGCCCCGGTACGGGACATCAACCGCAGGATCATCGCCGCCGGCGCCGCCGCGGGTTCACAGAAGCCGCTCACCGGTGGCGGGCACTGGAAGCTCGACGAGAACTCCGGCACCACGGCCGACGACGAGGGCCCCAACGACCGGCCCCTCACCCTGCGCGAGGGCGCGTCCTGGACTCCCGGCGTGAGCGGCAGCGCGCTGAAGTTCGACGGCCAGAAGCAGTACGCCGAGACCGCCGGCCCGGTGCTGGACACCGCGGGCAGCTACTCGGTGGCCGCCTGGGTCCGCCTGGACCAGGTCCCGGGCAACTACGCCACCGCGGTCAGCCAGGACTCCCGCGCCACCGCCAACTCCTTCTACCTCCAGTACGGACACGGCAACTTCGCCTTCAGCACCCCCGACGAGCGCCGCGCCACGGCACCCGTCAGCGTGGAGCGCGGCCGTTGGTACCACCTCGTCGGCGTCCGGGACGCCACGACCAACCAGATCCGGCTCTACGTCGACGGTGAACTCGCGGCGACTGCCACGGGCGGCGCGGCGCTGCCGAGCACCGGACCGCTGACCGTGGGCCGGGCGCACTGGGACGGCTCGAAGGTCGACTTCTGGAACGGCGCGGTCGACGAGGTCCACGCGTTCGACAAGGCGCTCACCGCGAAGGAGGTGGGCGACCTCTACGGGGACGAGAAGCCTTGATCGGCGGGGTCTGCGAGGCGGATCCGTGAAGCGGACCTGTGAAGCGGACCTGTGAAGCGGACCTGTGAAGCGGATCTGTGAAGCGGATCTGTGAAGCGGCCCCGGTGGCGGGAGGTGCACGACTCCCGCCACCGGGGCCGTTGCCGTCGGCGTCGGCGTCGGTTCACCGCCCGAGCCCATCCGGCCCCGTGGGGCGGGAACCGGCCAAGGGGTGCCGTGCGTTTCCCCGAGGGACGAGTGATTGCGGGGGTTGCCATGTCCGATGCGCCGGGTCAGTGGTCGCGCGGCGACCGAGTGAGGGTCGCGGCCGGGCTGATGCTGGGCTGGGTCGCGCTGTTGTGGCTGCTCGAAGTGGTGGACGTGGCCACCGGCCACGCGCTCGACGACTTCGGCATCGTCCCACGTGACCCCGCGGAGCTGACGGATGTCGTCCCGGCCGCGTTCATGCACTTCGGCTTCGGCCATGTCGCCGCGAACAGCGTGCCCCTGCTGGTCCTCGGCTTCCTGGCGGCGCTCGGCGGGCTGCGCCGGTTCGCCGCCGTGTGCGCGCTGATCATCGTGGCGGACGGACTGGGGGTGTGGCTGCTCTCCCCGGCGCACAGCAACACGGCGGGCGCCTCGGGCCTGGTCTTCGGTCTCTTCGGCTTCCTGCTGGCCACGGGCTTCGTCGAACGGCGGCCGCTCGGGGTGCT
Source organism: Streptomyces sp. DI166 (assembly GCF_900091315.1). GTDB lineage: Bacteria > Actinomycetota > Actinomycetes > Streptomycetales > Streptomycetaceae > Streptomyces > Streptomyces fuscus. Next base: position 23,258 of record NZ_FLSP01000073.1, on the reverse strand, counting down.
GGTCGCCGTGCTGATAGCCGCGGTCTGGGGCGGCTCGATCCTCACCGGGATAGCCCCCACCCAGACCGGTGTCAGCTGGCAGGGCCATCTGGTCGGCCTGATATCGGGCGTCGCGGCAGCGTTCCTGTTCCGCCGCAGGCGACCCGCCGGGACGGCCACGGCGGGGCTCTGAGCTGCTCTGATCCCCTGGGAAGAACCCCGCATCGAGGGTCACCGTGAACGGCGGTGGCGGCAGGTCGCCGGTGCTCATCGCCTTGCTTGTTGAGTCTGTCAAGAGGACTTAGCCTGGGTGGTATGGACAACCACCCAGGCGGCACGGCGAAGCGACCCCGAGTCAACGTGATGGACTGGTCTCCGGAGAACTGCTCGATCGCCCGGACCCTCGGCCTCCTCGGGGAGAAGTGGACGCTGGTCATCCTGCGTGATGTCTTCGGGGGCATCCGCCGGTTCAACGACCTCATCGAATACTCCGGTGTCCCTCGGCAGGTCCTCACCAACCGTCTGTCGGTCCTGGTCGAGGAGGGGATTCTCCGCCGGGACAGCTACCAGGAGCCCGGTTCCCGCGCCCGGCCCGAGTACCGGCTCACCGAGAAGGGCCTGGACACCTACCGGATCCTCATCGCGCTCCGGGAATGGGGGGACCGCTATGTGGCCGATCCGGAGGGACCGCCGCTGGAGCACCTCCACCGGGACTGCGGCGCTCCGGTCACCCTCACCGTCCGGTGCGCCGAGGGCCATGAGATCCACGACCCGCGAGAAGTCGTCGGACGACCCGGGCCAGGGGCCGTGCGCCGGAGCGCCAAGGCGGCCAGCGGTACGAAGTGAGCGCGGGCTTTCGCTGGCGCGTGCGGGCGTCCTCACATGAGGGTGTTCGCCGGTGCCCCGGAGAAGGCCGGCCGGTAGGCCCTGAAGTAGTCGACCGCGAATTCCTTGGGGTACGTGCGTGCTGGGGCCCCGGCCTCCGCCTTTCCGTCCCCCGGTGCCTCGGGGAACTCGTAGATCCCCAGCATGAACTGCATGGGATAGCACGGTGACTGCTCGACCGTCCTGATCCGTCGGCCGTCCACGAAGAACGAGACACGCTCCGGTGTCCACTCGGCTGCGTACACATGGAAGTCGCAGACGTCGATGGGGAGTTCCACGGCCGAGAAGTCATCGGTGATGCGCGGGTCCCCGAAGGGGTGGACGCCCATCCCGACCTTGGCCCGGCCGGGTTCGGTATCGGAGCCGAAGATCTCGAAGACGCAGATCTCGGCCGAGCGGTCGGGCTCGTCCTCGTATCCGATCATCCACAGGGCCACCATGGCGTTCGGAGCGGCGACCGCCCGGGCGCGCATCTCGAAGAGGCCGTACTGGGGTGTGTAGAGCCGGACATCGGGCTGCGCCTCGCGGACCACGGCACGCTTGGTGAAGCGATGCTGACCGATGGGGCTGCCGACGGGGCCGGCGTAGGCGCCGGTCTGCAGCGACGACACGCGGACCTGTCCGTCGAACTCCGGGCACCAGGGCCGCTGGTCCTCCTCGATCCGCAGGCGCAGCAGGCCCCCGTCGATCGCATACCGCGCGGCCGAGGCCTCGCGGCTGCTCCAGTGCGGCAGGTAGTGGGGCAGCCAGAGCCGTCGGTCCAGTGTCGGCCCCTCGAAGGTGTCCTCGACTTCGAGCACGTAGCCGCTGGTGTCGAGCGTGTCCGGGGGTTCTGGCAGCACGCTGGTCTGCACGGGACTGTCTCCTCTCCTGCGTTTCTTTTCTTGGCACCGGGCCTGCGGGCGCGTGTCGGGCCGCTTGGCCGCTTGGCCGCTTGGCCGCTTGGCCGCTTGGCCGCTTGGCCGCTTGGCGAGCCGCCTGGTCGCCTATCGGGCCGTCCAACCGCCGTCGACGAGCAGGGTGTGCCCCGTCACCAGCCCGGCGGCGGGCGAGGCGAGGTAGAGCACGGCGCCCGCCACGTCGACCGGTGTCCCGATGCGGTGCAGGGCGGCGATGCGTTCCTGGACATCGGCGCGGAAGGCGGGGTCCGACAGGGCGTCGTGGGTGCCGGGTGTGGCGATGAAGGTCGGCGCCACCGCGTTCACCGTGACGCCGCGGTCCCCCCACTCGACCGCCAGGCACTTGGTGAGCTGATTGATGCCTGCCTTGGTCATGCAGTAGACCGACTCGCCGGGCAGGGCCACGGAGCCCGCCTGCGAGCTGAGGTTCACGATCCGGCCGTAGCCCTGCCGGAGCATGACCCGGCCCGCCGCCTGGCTCGCGAAGAACGTGCCCTTGAGATTCACCGTCAGCATCCGGTCGAGATCGGCGGCGGTCACGTCCTCCGCCTTGTCGCCGATCGAGATGCCCGCGTTGTTGACGAGGATGTCGAGGCGGCCGAAGTGCTCGACGGCGGCTTCGACCCCGGCTTGGATCTGCTCCAGGTCGGACACGTCCATCGGCACGGCCAGGGCCCTGCGCCCCATCTCCTCGATGCGCTGGACGACGTCATCGGCCGACCCCGGGCGCAGCACTCCCAGCACCACGTCCGCACCGGCGTGGGCCAGCGTCAGCGCGATGGCCCGTCCGAGTCCTCGGGCGGCACCGGTCACCAGTGCCACCTGGCCGGTGACGTCGAAACTCGGGAACTCCGTCCCCGGGATCTCCTTCATGGTCTCCATCCCTCGCGCTCCGCCGATCACGCTCTCAGCCTGCCTGCCGGGCGGACCGAGGGACAGTGGCAGGGATGCCAGGGTTCGGGAAGTTTCTGCCACGGTCTGCCACACTGGGTCTCATGCAGAGCGTGACCGCCGTTGTCGGAGGCAGGGCCGCGGCCTTCGAGCTGGGCGTGGTGTGCCAGGTGTTCGGTCTCGACCGTTCGGACGACTCGGCCGACCTGCCGCGATTTGACTTCACCGTGTGCTCGCCCGGTCCGGGGGCTGTGGCCACCACCTCCGGCTTTCCGATCCATGTCGAGCACGGGCTGGACCGGATCAGGGAGGCCGACCTGGTCACCGTCCCGGCCTGGCCGGAACTGGACCGTCCGTCCCCGCCGCCCTTGCTGGAGGCGCTGCGTGGTGCAGTCGACCGCGGTGCCGTGGTGCTGTCCGTGTGCACCGGTGCCTTCCTGCTGGCCGAGGCGGGGCTGCTCGACGGGCGCAGGGCCACGACGCACTGGCAGTTCACCGGTCGGCTGGCCGAGAGGTACCCCGAGGTCCAGGTCGACCGTGACGTCCTGTACGTCGAGGACGGCCCGATCATCACCAGCGCGGGAGCCTCTGCCGGTATCGACGCCTGCCTCCATCTGGTGCGGCGCGAGTTCGGCTCCGCGGCGGCCAACGCCCTGGCGCGCCGCATGGTCGTGTCGGCCCACCGCTCCGGCGGACAGGCGCAGTTCGTCGAGATGCCGCTGCCCGCCACCCCTGCCGGCCACGGGCTGTCGGGCCTGCTCGACTGGATGCGGGCCAACCTCCACCAGCCGCTGACCGTGGACACACTGGCCGCCAAGGCGGCGATGTCGCCGAGGACCTTCGCCCGGCGGTTCAAGGAGGCTACCGGGACCACGGCACACCGCTGGCTCCTCGACCAGCGGCTCCAGTTCGCCGAGCAGCTTCTGGAGCGTACGGATCTGGCCGTGGAGGTGGTGGCCGAACGGGCCGGCTTCGGCAGCGCCGACACCCTGCGCCACCACTTCGCCTCCCGGCGCGGCATCAGCCCGGTCACGCACCGCCGCACGTTTCGCTCCACGGGGTGAGCGGCACGGGGATCTGCGGTCGTACGCCACGTGCGGGAGCGTCGTGGCTGGTCGCTCTCGCCCGCCGGGAAATTCCGGAGAGCGTCCGCACAGGACGACAGCGGCAGACGGTCGCCGATGAAGTCCTCCGGGTCCAGCACACCGCGCGAGAACAACTCGACGGCGCGCTCGAAGGAACCCGGGTTCGCGGTGGGAGAGTCGGGAAGCCGGATGTGTTCGGCTCCTCCGGCGGCGTCGGCGCTCCGCACCAACTCCCGCACCATCCTGCCCACCGTGCCTCCGCCGTGCACAGGTCGCCCGTCCTGCGCGGGACGGCGGCGCAGAGCGTCGTAGGCACGCACCGCGCAGGACAGGGGCTCGATCAGGGCGGCGTCGTAGGCGGACACATGCTCGGGAAGCAGTACGCAGTTGGCGGCCGGTACCGCCGCGTACTCCGCGGCGCCGCCCGCCGCCGTGACGCCGATCGCGCCCCCGCGCTCACACTGCCGACGCCTTCCGCCCCGCCGGCAGGAACGGCACTGACCGCAGGTCAGCACCGGGTCGACGGCGACCCGGTCGCCCAGGGAGAGCTCGGTGACCTCACGGCCGACCGCCACCACCTCTCCGGCGAACTCGTGCCCCGGCACAAGGGGATGGTCCGGTTCGAGGTCTCCCCGCAGCAGCAGCCGGTCCGTGGGGCACAGACCACAGGCCGCCACCGCGACCACGACCTCATGGGGTCCGGGAGCGGGGTCCTCGACACTGACCATGTTCACGGTCCCCCGCCCGGTGATGAGTGCTGCCAACAAGCGTCCGGCACCTCCCGAATCTCCAACGACAGACACCGTCCGCTTGTGTCTGCCTTGGATTTATATCCCTGCGTTCATGAGGGAACGGCGCCCGATCCTCGGTGAAAAATGCCCGGTTGTGCCCGGCAGTTGGCGGTGAGGGGGTGCGAACTGGCTTCTTGGGGGCACGACTTGGAAATCGGAGGCAACCAGGCAGAACTTCTGCAGAAACGGGCGGCAAACACAGAGGCGCAACACGATAGGTTCGTGCCGCGGGCGGCCCATTGGACCTATCCCCCGTCATGACAATGGGCCGCCCTTCTCGGCGAAGAGCCTCCGTGGCCCCACTCGAAAGAAGGCGGCCGACGCACATACGCGTACGGCCGCCTGGAGCAGAACAGGCGGCCGGGCTGTCGCGCCCGCCGCCTGTCCGGGGTCTGTCACATCAGTTGCCGTCTGCGGCCCAGCCAGGTCTGGGCGATGACGACCACGGCCAGGAAGGCACCGCTGACCACCTGCTGGTAGGAGGAGTCGAGCGAGCCGATCTGGTTGATGACGTTCTGGATCACCTTCAGCAGCAGGACCCCGACCAGGGATCCGCTGACGTAGCCAAGCCCGCCGGTGAGCAGGGTGCCGCCGATGACGACCGCTGAAATGGCCTCCAGTTCCATGCCGTTGCCGAGGATGGTCACACCGGACGCCAGCCAGGCCGCGTTGAGCGCTCCCGCCAGCCCGGCCAGCAGTCCGGACAGGGTGTAGACGAGGATCTTCGTACGGGCCACGGGGGCGCCCATCAGGGCGGCCGCGTCCTCGTTGCCGCCGACCGCGTACACGTGCTGACCGAACCGGGTCCGGCGCAGGACGACGGCGCCCGCGACGAACAGGCCCAGCGTGATCCACACCGGGTTGCCGAGGCCGAGGGTGGTGCCCTGGCCGAGCTCGGCGAGGAAGGAGCCCTTGGCGACGAGGTAGGTCTCGGCGCCCTCGTCGGTCAGGGCCAGCATCAGTCCGCGCGCGCCGAGCATGGCGGCGAGGGTGACGATGAAGGGCGCGAGCCGGGAGCGGGCGACGAGCAGTCCGTTGACGACGCCGATCAGTCCGCAGACGGCGAGTGGCAGCAGCAGGGCCACCAGCGTGCCGTGGCGCGATCCCCAGGCGGCCAGGACACCGCCGAGGGCGAACAGGGAGCCCACGGACAGGTCGATGCCGCCCGTGATGATCACGAAGGTCATACCGAGGGCGACGATCGCGAGGAACGCCGAACTCGTCGCCATGTTGGTGATGTTGTCGCCCGTGGCGAAGGTGTCGAAGGAGAACGACGCCACGAGGGAGACGATCACCAGGACGGCCAGTGCGCCGTGTTGCTGGAGCAGGGCGCTGATCCGGTCGGCGCGGCCGGGGCCGGCCTGCTCGGTCTTCTCGACGGGCCCGGTGGGCGCAGGGGTCATGGGGGCGTCCGTGTGCGTGGTGGTCATCGCTTCCCCCGTCCCCGGGCCGCGTAGACGGCGGCCACGATCACGACGGCCTGGGCGATCTGGGTCCAGGACGGCGGCAGGTCGTGCTTGATGAGCGTGGCGGTCAGCAGCTGGATGAGGACGGCTCCGGCGACCGTGCCCGCGATGTTCACGCGGCCACCGGTCAGTGGGGTGCCGCCGACCACCACGGCCGTGATGGCGGACAGTTCCATGAGGTTGCCGAGCGAGGTCGGGTCGCTGGCCTGGAGGCGGGCGGTGGCGAGGACGCCCGCGACGGCGGCGAGCAGCGCGCTCACCACGTACACGATGATCAGTACCCGGCGCACGGGCAGTCCGGCGAGCTGGGCGGCCGGGCGGCTGTCGCCGATGGCGAGGAGCTGGCGTCCGAAGGTGGTGCGGCGGACCACGAACGCGACGATCAGGGCCAGTACCGCGGCCACCAGGATCAGGTACGGGAAGCCGAGCACGTCCCCGGAGCCCAGGGAGGCCAGGGTGGGGTTGCGCAGGTCCTCCAGTTGCGGGAGCAGCACCAGTGCCAGGCCCCGGCCGCCGACCATCAACGCCAGGGTGGCGACGATGGGTTGGACGCCGATGAACGCCACCAGCGCCCCGTTGGCGAGTCCGACGCCGGCCGCGAACAGGGCGACCACGAGGAGCGCGGGCAGCAGGCCGTAGCCGAGGTAGAGGGCGACGACGGAGGCGGAGAGCGCCATCACCGCGCCGACGGACAGGTCGACCCCCTCGGTGCCGATGACCAGGGCCATGCCGAGGGCGACGATGATGACGGGGGCGACCTGGACGGCCTGGGTGCGGAAGTTCTCCGCGGACAGGAAGTGCGGGGTGATGGCGATGTTGACCACGAGCAGTACGGCCACGCCGGCGTAGACGCCGTACTTCTGGAGCCACTGCAGGACGCGGTCCTTGTCCAGCGTGGGGGTGCGCAGGGCGAGTTCAGCCATCGGCGGCCACCCCCTGAAGGTTGTCGCTGCCTGCGATGGCGCGCATCAGGTTGTCCTCGGTGACGTCGTCGCCGCTCAGCTCGCCGACGACGGCGCCGTCCTTCAGTACGACCACGCGGTCGGACCCTTCGATCAGTTCCTCCAGGTCGGAGGAGATGAGCAGGACGCCCAGGCCGTCCGCGGCCAGTTCGTCGACGAGCTTCTGCACCTCGGCCTTGGCTCCGACATCGATGCCACGGGTGGGTTCGTCGAGCAGGAGCACCTTGGGGTTCATGGCGAGCCAGCGGGCCAGGAGCACCTTCTGCTGGTTGCCGCCGGAGAGTTCGCCCACCTTCTGCTGCGGCGAGGATGCCTTGATCCGCAGCCGCTTGATGAAGGTGTCCACGATCGAGTCGACCTTGACCTCGGAGACCAGGCCGAAGCGGGAGAGGCGGGGCAGGACGGCGAGGGCGATGTTCTCCCGTACCGACAGGCCGGGGACGATGCCCTCGCTCTTGCGGTCCTCGGGCAGCAGGCTGATGCCCGCCCGGATGGCGGCCGGGGTGGAGCCCGCGCGCAGCGGCACTCCGGCCACGGTGACCGAGCCCGAACCGAGCGGCAGGGCACCGGCGATGGCCTTGGCGGTCTCGGTGCGGCCGGAGCCGAGCAGTCCGCCGAGTCCGACGACCTCGCCGGGGCGGATGCTGACCGACACGCCGTGGAGCTGGTGCTTGGCGGTCAACTCCTTGGCCTCCAGCACCGGTTCGTCGGTCGCCGCGGAGTGGTCGCCGGTGAACTTGGTCAGGCCCTCGGTGCGGACCTCGCCGAGATCCCGGCCCAGCATCGTCGACACCAGTTGGAGGCGGTCGAGTTCGGCGAGCGTGCCGTGGTGGACGCGGCGGCCGTCGCGCAGCACGGTGACCGTGCTGCACACGGCGTACAGCTCGTCCAGCCGGTGGCTGACGTACACGACGGCGATGCCGGCGTCGCGCAGGCGGCGGATGACCGAGAAGAGGGTCTCCACCTCGCGGGGTTCGAGGGAGGAGGTCGGTTCGTCCATGATGACGATCCGGGCGTCGGTGGCCACCGCGCGGGCCAGGGCGACCATCTGCTGGGCGCCGACGCCGAGGGTGCGCAGGGGGCGGCGTACGTCCACCCGCACTCCGTAGGTGGCCAGGGTCTCCTCGGCCTCCCGGTTCATCCGGGCCATGTCCAGCACGCCGAACCGGTTCCGGGGCTCGCGGCCCAGGAAGAGGTTGCGGGCGACGCTGAGCAGGGGGATGAGGTTGACCTCCTGGTAGATGGTGGAGATGCCCGCCTTCTGCGCCTCCAGCGGGGTGGCGAAGGAGACCTCGCGGCCCTCGAAGACGATGGTCCCCTCGTCGGGGCGGTAGACGCCGGTGAGGAGCTTGATGAGGGTGGACTTGCCGGCGCCGTTCTCCCCTATGAGGGCGTGGACCTCACCGGCGTGCAGGGTGAGGTCCACGCCGTCCAGGGCCCGGACGCCGGGGAAGGTCTTGCCGAGTCCACGGACGGCCAGGACTTCTTCGGGCATGTCAGTACGCCTTGCCGAGGTCACTCTTCGCGTTGTCCTTGGTGTAGGCGCCGTCCTCGATAACGATGTCCTGGGCGACTTCCTCACCCTGGGTGAAGGTGTCGAGGGTCTGGAAGGCGAGCGGGCCGAAGCGTGGGTTGGACTCGATGACGCCGCTGATCCAGCCGTCCACGATGCCCTGCACGGCGTTGCGGGTGCCGTCCACGGTGACGATCTTGATGTCGCCGGGCTTCTTGCCCGCGCCCTTGAGGGCGGCGACCGCGCCGAGGCCCATCTCGTCGTTCTCGGCGTAGATGCCCTTGATGTTCGGGTTGGACTGGATGAGCTGCTCGGTGACCTGCTGGCCCTTCTCGCGGGCGAAGTCGCCGGTCTGCTCGAAGACGACCTTCAGCTCCGGTGCCTTCTCGGCGATGCGGTCCTTGAAGCCCTTGGTGCGTTCGGTGGTCACGTTGTTGCCGGCCGCGCCGAGGAGGATCGCCACCTCGCCCTTGCCGCCGGTGGCCTCGATCATCTGGTCGGCGGCGCGCTTGCCCTGCTCGACGAAGTCGGAGGCGATGAAGGAGACGTAGTCCTTGCAGGCGGTGGCGTTGATCTTGCGGTCGATGGTGACGATGGGGACCTTCTTGGCGGCGGCGGCCTGGAGGACCGGGTCCCAGCCGTCGGAGTTCAGCGGGGCGATGACCAGCAGGTCGGCTCCCTTGGCCAGCAGGTCCTGGACGTCGCTGATCTGCTTGGAGAACTGCGACTGGGCGTTGGCCGTGAGCAGTTTGACGCCGCGCTTCTTGGCCTCGTCCTTGATGGACTGCGTCTCGGCGATACGGAAGGGGTTGGCTTCCTTCTCGGACTGCGAGAAGCCGACGGTGGCGCTCTTCAGGTCGATCTTCTCGGCGCCGTAGGCCTCGACGGTGCAGGTCTTGGAGCCCGGTGCGGGCGAGGCGACCTTCTGTTCGGCGCCCGCGGCGGTCGCGGAGGAGTTGCCGCCGGCCGCGTCGTCCTCCGACTTGGCGCAGGAGGTGGCGGTGAGAACCACCGCGGCCGCCAGGGAGACGGCCACTGGACGGGCGAGGGAACGACGGTGCGTGGTGCGCTGCATGGTGACCCCGATCCGGGTGACGCTGGAAGGTAACTGGGGGAGGTGTGAACGGGCAGAGATCGAGCAGAGATCAAGCAATCGAACGAACGTCGAGCAGAGTGGCGCTTCTCCCCTGGCGGCAGAGGTTGTTCGACCCGCCGCACGAAGGTTTTTACATCGTTGGAAGGACGCTGTAAACCCCCCGTGCACGCACCGCGCGGGGGACACCGGGGACAGCGGGCACAACAAGAGGCGCCGCAGGTAACAAGCTTGCGGCGCCGAAGATCAGCAGGCAACGGACAGCGGCGGCCAACACGGCCCGCACGGCGGGGTGTTCACCCCTGGGCGGATCTCTCCCCCGCCGCACGTCCGAGGGTGCTCTCGCGCTGCACCAGGCGGTAGTCCGCCCACACACGGCGCGGTTCGGGCAGTTCGCCCCCGCCGCTCAGCCGGGCCAGTACCGCTTCGACCGCCAGTCGGCCGATGGCGTCCTTGTCCGGTGACACGGAGGTGAGGGTGACCGCGCCGAACCGCCCCTCGACCACGTCGTCGAAGCCGACGACCGCGATGTCCTCGGGCACTTTGAGCCCGCGTTCGTGCAGGACGCGCATGGCGCCGATGGCCATGGGGTCGTTGTAGGCGAAGACCGCGTCCGGTTGACGCCCCGATTCCAGGATGCGCGCCATGGCGTCGGCTCCGTCGGCGTGCCCCCATCCGTCGGTGGCCGCCACCAGCCCCTCGTCCGCGGGGAGTCCGGCGGCCGTCAGCTCCTCCCGCCAGCCTCTGACGCGCAGTTGGGCGGGCTCGCTGCGCCCGCGCCGGGCGCCGATGAAGGCGATCTCCCGTCGGCCCAGGTCGATCAGGTGCCGGACCGCGGCCCGGGCGGCGGCCACGTTGTCGATGGCGATGTGGTCGTAGGGCAGGGCGTAGTCGCGCTCGCCGAGCAGGACGAGCGGTACTTCGGCCTGGTCGCGCAGGTCCTCGGGCTCCAGCTCGATGGGGCTGAGGATGAGCCCGTCGATGACCCTGGCCCGGAAGCCCTGGCTGACCAGCACCTCCTGCTCACGGCGCCCGCCGGTGTGGTCCAGCAGCACGATGTAGTCGTGCGCGGCGGCGGCGTCGATGACGGCGGCGGCGAGTTCGGCGAAGTAGGGGTTGCCCAGTTCGGGCAGGGCGAGGGCGATGATGCCCGTGCGCCCCTTGCGCAGATGGCGCGCGGCGAGGTTGGGACGGTAGCCGAGCGCGTCGATCGAACGTTGGACTCGCTCGCGCATCGCTGGTGTGACGTGCTGGTAGTTGTTCACCACGTTGGAGACGGTCTTGATGGAGACCCCAGCGTGCGCGGCGACATCCTTCAGGCTGACCCGCACGGCAATCCCTTCACGGACGTCGATTTACAACGTTATACAGCCGCCCACCTCGCACTGACAAGGTGAGGGAAGACTGTAAGCCGTGCATACGGGGACGGTCCTGCCGGGTGCCCCGAATGCTCGGCCCGCGGCGGTCCGTGACGCCGAAGGGACGGATAAGGTTCGATCGTGACCAGGAAGCGCCCGCACTCCGTCCCCGGCCCGCACACGGCCGCCGCCGCGGCGGCCTTCCTCAACGCGCAGGAGATCACGACCACCGACTGCCGCGGCTGCGGCGCCGAGGTGTCGGGGGTCAACGGACGTTATGCGTGCGGGGTCTGCGGCTGGACGAACCACTGGTCCGAGGGGCACAACAAGCTGCCGGGCGCCGAGGAGGACCCGGACGCGCGGACGTAGCCCCCTCGCTCCGCGCTCGCACGCTCAGGCCGCCGGAGGAGTCACCGGGAAGAGCAGGCAGCTGCTGGTGGCGTGGGCGAGCAGACGGTCGTCGGCGTCGACCAGCTTCGCCTCGGCGAGGGCTGTGGTGCGGCCGCGGTTGACCACCGTGCCGATCGCGCGGACCGGGCCGGTGTCCGAGGTGATGCGCCTGAGGAACTTCACGTTGAGGTCGAGCGAGGTGTACCCCACCCCGGGCGGGAGCGTGGACTGCACGGCGCAGCCCGCCGCCGAGTCGAGCAGGGTGGCGTAGACGCCCCCGTGCACACTGCCGATGGGGTTGTAGTGCTCCTCCCCCGGCACGATCGAGAACACCGCCCGGCCTTCCGCCACCTCGTCGAGGGTGAAGTCGAGGGTCGCGGCGATAGGCGGCGCGGGCAGCCTGCCCGCCTGGATCTCCCGCAGGAAGTCCATGCCGGAGGCGGCCCCCACCGCCGCGGCGCTGGTCGCGGGGTCGTCCCACTCGTAGGTACGTGACCGTCCCATGTTCCGGTGTCCTCTCCGCTGACCCGCTCAGCTGACTTCGTCATTCGAAGCTAGCTGGGCGAGGACCTGGCTGTCAAAGAAAAAGTCAGCCCGTAGCATGGGGGCATGGAATGGCTTGAGGTCAGCACGGAGAACTGTCCCGTCCAGACCACGCTCGATCTGGTCGGCGAGAAGTGGACACTGCTGATCGTGCGGGACGCCGCCAACGGCGTCCGCCGGTTCGACGACTTCCGGCGCCACATGGGCCTGTCGGACGCGGTCCTGAGCGACCGGCTGCGCAAGCTGACGGCCGCCGGCATTCTCCGCACGGTTCCCTATCAGGAGCCGGGCAGCCGGGCCCGCAACGAGTACCGGCTCACCCGCAAGGGCTGGGACCTGTGGCCCGTCCTGGTCGCCCTGCGCCAGTGGGGCGAGACGTACGCACCGGATCCCGCGGGGCCGGTCCTGGACATGCGGCACACGGAGTGCGGGGCGCCGGTCCGGGTGGTCGTCGAATGCGCCGAGGAGCATGTCACGCTGGCGCCGAGGGATGTGTCGGCGCGGCCCGGTCCCGGGGCGCGTCCCAGGGCCGCGTCCTGAGGCGTGCTCCTGGTGGGACCGGCGGGAATTGACACGGGCCCGCCCCGCGTTGGCTCGCACATGACCAGACAGCCCGCTCAGCCCGAAGTACTGCGCTACACCGCCTTCTCCGGCTCCCCCGAGGGAGGCAACCCCGCCGGCGTCGTCCTGGACGCCGCCGGCCTCGGCGACGACGACATGCTGGCGATCGCGGCGCAGCTCGGATACTCCGAGTCCGCGTTCCTCACCGGCCCGCCGGAGGGCGTCGAGGGGCCGGAGGGACGGACGTTCGGCATCCGCTACTTCAGCCCCAAGGCCGAGGTGCCGTTCTGCGGTCACGCCACCGTCGCGACCGCCGTCGCGCTCGCCGAGCGGATCGGCACCGGGGAGCTGGTCTTCGCGACCCGGGCCGGGACTGTGCCGGTCCTGGTCACGGAGGAGGGCGGGGCGCTCAGGGCGACACTCACCAGTGTCGAACCGAAGGTCGAGCCGGTGGGCGAGGACGACCTGGCCGAGGCACTCGCCGCGCTGGACTGGCCGGCCGCCGATCTCGACCCGGCCCTCCCTCCCCGGATCGCCTTCGCCGGGGCCCGGCACCTCGTGCTCGCGGCGGCGACACGGGCGCGCCTGGCGGATCTGTCGTACGACTTCGCCCGCCTCGAAGCGCTGATGCACCGGCTCGATCTGACCACGGTCCAGTTGGTGTGGCGGGAGTCGGCCACCGTGTTCCACGTCCGGGACCCCTTCCCGGTCGGCGGCGTCGTCGAGGACCCGGCGACCGGGGCCGCTGCCGCCGCCTTCGGCGCGTACGCCCGTGAACTGGGGCTGGTGCCCGAGGAGTCCGTCCTCACCCTGCATCAGGGCGAGGACCTGGGGCGGCCCGGGGTGCTGACGGTGACCTTGCGGGCGGGGGACCGGCGGGTGCGCGTGGGTGGAACGGGGGTACGGATTCCCTGAGCCTCGCCCGGGGCCGGGACGGGCGTACGGATTCCCTGAGCCTCGCCCGGGGCCGGCACGGGCGTAGGGATTCCCTCAGCCTCCCCCGGGGCCGGCACGGGCGTAGGGATTCCCTCAGCCTCCCCCGGGGCCGGCACAGGCGTACGCACTCCCTCAGCCTCCCCCGGGGCCTGACTCTTCCCGGAGGCCGGTCAGCCCGTGTGGCGGACCCTGAAGCGGTCGGGGGCCGCCGGATCCCGGTCCACGACCTGGACCGGCGGCCACGCCCACTGCCAGACGCCGATCCCGGGCACGCGGGAGAAACGGATGCTCCCGCGCGTGCCTTCCACGGCGATGTCCGCCCAGGGCGCGGACGTGTCGCCGGTACGCAGCAGTTCGGCGAGGACGACGATCGTGTCGTAGCCCTCGAAGGCGACGAAGGACGGGGCCTGGGCGAGTCGTCCGCGCAGGGCCTCCTCCACTCGGGTGCCCAGAGGGGTGAGGCGATCGGGCAGGTAGCGCAGGAACGGGATCGCGGTGCCGTCGCGGCCCAGCTCCTGCGCCCACTCCGGGAACTCCGGCTGCCCGGCCGGTGCGCCGATCAGGACGCCGGCGAGGCGCTCGTCGCGGCGGACGGCGCTCACGATCGGCACCGCCGGGTCCGGGGTGCCGACCAGGAGCAGGAGGGCGGTGGTCTGCCGGGCGGCGAGTTCGTCGCACACGGCCCGCGGGGAGAGCGCGGTCGCGTCGAGTTCGACGAGCGTGCCGCCGCGTGCGGCGAGGTGGTCCCGCAGGATGCGGGTGCCGGAGGCCCAGTAGACGCTGTGCTGGGCCACCACGGCGATACGGCTGTGCCCCTCGGCGAGGAGGAAGTCCGCGTAGATCCGCCAGCCGTGGGACTGCGCGGGGCACAGGCGGGCCACCCAGTGGCTCGGCTCCTCGGTGAGCGCGTCCAGCACGGCGGAGGAGCACAGGTACGGCAGTCCGCGGGCGTCGGCACGGGCGGCGGCGCACCGGGCGACCACGCTGTGGTACTCCCCCGCCAGGGCGGCCACGCCCAGGTCGGCCAGTTCGTCCACGGCGGCCTCGGCGCGCCGCGGATCCGCCGCGGTGTCTCTGACCAGCAGTTCGATGTGGCGTCCGCCGATTCCGCCCGACTCATTGACGTGCTGTACGGCCAGTTCGAGCCCGGTGAGCAGGTGTCTGCCCGCCTCGGCCCAGCCCGGCCGGGTCAGGGGGGCGAGGGCGCCTATCCGGACGGTTCCTCCGGACGATGCCGGCGTGTTCATACGTCGTCGCCTCCTGGCAGGCCCGCCTCGGTGATCACGAGGGACATTGCACCCGCGCGCGTGACGGTCGGGCAAGCGATTATGCGGCAGGCGGGCATGATCGACGGCGGTCGGGGCACACGGGTTCGGGACAGCGGTTGACCAGCGACGACCAGGAGGCCCTCCGTGCTGATGGCACACCCCGCCGTGCTGAAGAACCTGCTCGCGCAGTACGAGACACTGCGCGTACTGCACGCCGAGAACGGCAGCGCCGAGACCCGCCAGAGGATGGACGACCTCGCCTACACCCTGTGCGTGACCACCGGCACCAAGGACGTCGACGCGGCCTTGATCGCCGCCCGCCATCAACTGCCCGGCGCCCGCCCGGAGGACGACTCACTGCTCACCACTCCCTGACTCCTTCCCCATTGCCCGTCCGACGCCCCAATTCTCCTTCCCCGACCGGTATTTGACCCCACAGCGGGTATCCACTCCCCAGGTGGCATCGGGGAGTCGTGGGGGGCTGACACTGTGGCGCGCCTGTCTTCGTCGTTCGGTCCCTCGCCGTCGCGTCGCGCTCAGCGGCGCGAGACCGTACGGCTGTTACGGGCCGGTGGCCTGTACGGGCCGAGGTTCCGGGAGGTGCTGCCCGGGCTCGTGCTCGTGGTGGTGTCGGTGTGCGCCGTGGTGGCCCTGCTCGCCTGGGGCTACCGGACCGTGGGAGTCGCGGTGCCGGTCGCGGGTGTCGTGATGGCCGTCGGTGCCCTCGTGCTCTGGGTGCGCCGTCGGCGGCCGGGGGCGCGGCGGCGGATCGGGTACTACACGCCGGACGACCTCCAGGAACTCGACACCCAGGGGCTCGCGCTGGCCGTGGCGCGGATGCTGCGGCGGGACGGCTGGCGGGTACGGCTGATCCCCGCCCCCGACCGGCCGCGCGTCCGGGCCCGCAACACCGACGGCTGCCACGTGGACGTGGCGTTCCGGCCGGTGGCCGAGCCCCTGCCCGACGAGGAGCCGCCGCGCCCCCGTCCGGTCCGCGGAAAGCCGGACCAGGAGGTGCTCCGCGTGGTCGTGCACCGGGGCACCTTCGCCGCCCGTGACGTGCAGTGGGCGCGCCGGGACGGCCGGACCCGGCTGCTCGACGGCACCGCGCTGCGCCGGTGGGGCGCGGGCGAGGAGCTGCGGGTCCTGCTCGCCGAGGACCTGTGACGGCGGCTTGTGTCCCGGTGTGCGGGGCGGTGCCCGGACCCGGGGTGCCGTGGGGCAGGATGAGTCCATGAGCGTAGTCAAGATCAACGTACTGACCGTTCCCGACGAGCAGCGCGAGACGCTGGAGAAGCGCTTCGCGCACCGGGCGCACACCGTGGACAGCTCCGACGGGTTCGAGTGGTTCGAGCTGCTGCGGCCCGTGGAGGGCACCGACCAGTACCTCGTCTACACGCGCTGGCGGGACGAGGAGTCCTTCAAGGCGTGGATGGAGGGCCCGATGAAGGCGGCCCACCAGGGCGGCGACCACGCGGAGGGCGGCGAGCGGCCCAAGCCCGCCGCCAGCGCGTCCACGCTGTGGTCGTTCGAGGTGGTGCAGCAGTCGGGGCCGAAGGCCGCCGAGTAGCAGCCGAGGGCAGGGGCGGCGCCGCCCGGCGGGGAAAACCGGTGGCCGCCCCTTCCCGCCACCCGCCAAGCTGTCCGGCATGAACGAACCGCAACGCGCGATCCGTGCGGCCTACGCGGACTCCACGATCACCGTCTACCAGGCGTACTCACCCGAGATCGGCGTACCCGCGGCACGCGACGGGCGCTTTCCCGCCGTGTGGAAGCGGGACCGCATGACCTGGGTCAAGCCGTCCTTCCTGTGGATGATGTACCGCTGCGGCTGGGGCACGAAGGCCGCGCAGGAGACCGTCCTCGCCGTCGAGATCAGCCGGGACGGCTTCGAGTGGGCCCTGCGCCATGCGTGCCTGTCCCACTACGTCCCCGAACTCCACCCCGACCGCGCCGCCTGGCAGCGACAGTTGAAGCAGGCACCCACCCGAGTGCAGTGGGACCCCGAGCGGAACCTGCGCCTGCAGCCCTTGCCGTACCGGTCCTTGCAGCTCGGCCTCTCCGGCGAGGCCGCGCGGCGCTACGCCGACGAGTGGACGGTGTCCATCCGCGATGTGACCCCGCTGGCCCACGAGATCCACGCACTGGTCCGCGCCGGGGACTTGGACTCCGCCGCGCGGCTGCTCCCCGAGGAGCGCCCCTACCCGGTGGACGAAGAGCTTCTCGCGCATCTGCGCGGCTGAGGAGCGCGCCCGCTCGCGCCCTACCCGGGCCCGTCCCGGCCCGGCACAATGCCGCCATGGGACGCTTACGGCCGATCGCCTGCGTACTGGGCCTGCTCGTCGGGCTCGTCGTCGCCTCTTCGGGAACGGGTTCGGCCGCCGAACCCCTGGCGCCCGCCGTCTCCTCCGTCGAGCACCTCGATATCGGCGGTACGGCCTGGGTCGTGGACCGGGGTACCGGGACGGTGCGGGTGCGCGTCGACTCCACGGTCTCGGCCACCGACCTCGCCCGGCTCCGCCGAGTCGCCGAACGCTCCGGGGGCGACGTGGTCCTGGAGCGCGAGCGTGGACGGCTGCGCACGCTCGTGTCGGGCGGTGACAGTGTGTACGGCTCCGCTGTCCGCTGCTCGGCCGGGGTGAACGTACGCGGTGGCGGCGCCTACTACTTCGTGACCGCCGGTCACTGCACCGCGTCCACGTCCACCTGGTACACCGACTCCGCCCGGACCACCGCGATCGGGCCCACGACGGGCAGCAGTTTCCCGGGGAACGACTTCGGTGTCGTCCGGTTTGCCAACGCGGCCGTGCCGCACCCCGGCACCATCGGAACCGTCGATGTCACCGGCACCGCCACCGCCTATGTGGGGCAGAGCGTGTGCCGGCGAGGCGCGACCACCGGGGTGCGCTGCGGTGTGGTGACCGGACTGAACGCCACGGTCAACTACGGTGACGGCAGCATCGTTTACGGCCTCATCCGCACCAACATCTGCGCCGAGCCCGGCGACAGCGGCGGGCCCCTCTACGCGGGCGACAAGGTCATCGGCATCCTCTCCGGCGGCTCCGGCAACTGCGCGAGCGGCGGGGTGACCTACTACCAGCCCATTCAGGAAGTACTCACCGCTCACGGGCTGTCCGTCTACTGATGGCGGCGGGCGGCTGGCAACTCACCGAGAACATCGACCACTTCCTCGCCCGGGGTGGCGACTTCCTGCGCTCGCGGCCCGCTCTGCACACCATGCCGCTAACGGTGGTCGAGAAGCTGCGGTCCGAAGGGACGGCCCAATTCGGCGGAGGAGCAGCCCTTTTCGGCTGGCTGGAGGAGGGTGGCGAGGTGCGCGGTGTCTTCTACCGGCTCCCCTCTCGCGGGGTCTGCCCGACTCCGCTGTCCGCGGACCGGGCCGACCGGCTCGCCGCCCGGCTCTCCGACGCCGGGCAGACCCTGCCCTTCGTCAGTGGCGAGCGCGCCACCGCCACCGCCTTCGCCGAGGCCTGGCAACGGCACACGGGTGCGGCGGCGAAGCTCACCACGCACATCCGGCTGTACCGGCTCGGCGCCCTCACCCCGCCCGAGCGGCCGCCTTCGGGGCGGGTCTCACGGCGTCGGGACCACGGGCAAGTCGTGAACTGGTGCCGCCGGTTCTGCGTCGAGGTCGGGGAGCAGCCCTCGATCGGGCTCATCGACGCCGGGAGATGGGCGGAATCGCGCTTCGCCGACCGGCATTTCACTTTCTGGGAGTCGCCCGACGGCACCCCCGTCTCCATGGCCGCCGTGACCGGCATGGTCGCCGGAATGGTGCGGGTGGACCCGGTCTACACCCCGGCCCACCTCCGGGGACGCGGCTACGCGGGTGCCGTGGCCGTGGAGGTGAGCCGGGCCGCGCTGGACGCGGGCGCCACGGATGTCGTGCTGTTCGCGGACCCCGGCAACCCCACCAGCAACGCGCTGTACCGGCGCATCGGGTACGAGCACATCGCCGACTGGGCCGTCTACGAATTCACCGAGGACGTCAGCTCTGCCGGACGTCCTTGACGTAGGCGAGGGCGTCCGGGTCGTCCAGGTGGGTCGGGTCCAGGGGGGCGTAGCCGAACCACGGGGACTGGCGTGGGGTGAAGGTGGCGCTCAGGGTCCTGGGTGACAGGAGTGTGCGGTCGTCCGGGAGTTCGTACAGTCGGCCTTCGAGGGTGGTCGGGGGCGGGGTGTCCACGCCCCGGTGGGGGATGGTGCCGACGGCCGTGGCCGCGTAGGCGTACGTGTCGCCCAGGTGGGCGTGGACGAGGGCGCCGGCGCTCCACCACTCCAGCACCTTCCCGGCCATGTGCATGCTGCTCTTCCTTCGCTGGAGGTGGGCGTTGTGGGCGTGGGCGAACACCGGGCCCCGGGCGGTCAGGGCCAGGAGGTTGTCGGCCATCATCCCGTCGCGTATCGCGGTGAGTTGGGCGAAGCGGGCGGGTGAGGTGTCGGCCATCCAGTGGTGGTAGCGGAGCAGGCCCGAGGCGCTTCGGGCGTACAGGCGCGCCCGTTCCCACGCCTCCCTGGAGGTGGCCGCGATCAGATGCGGGGTCTGCGCGTCCAGCAGGGAGGTCAAGTCGTCCGCCAGCACCCGGAGTTCGCGCGCTTGCGGGGTGCGGCCCACCGACCGTGCCGGGTCCGTCATCACTGCCGGGTCGCTCCAGTGGTCGTCCGTGCCGAGCAGGGAGTCGAGGGTCTCGGCCGTGCAGGGGAGCCGGTCGGCGTCGGCATGGGAGGCGAGGTAGTCGTACAGGGCGGTCAGGGCCTGGCGGGGGCTCGGTGCCGCTTCCATCTCCACCGGGGCGTCGAATCCGGCGAAGCGGACGTGGGCGGAGGCCGGCCGGTCCTGGTTGTGGGCGCGCATCCAGCGGATCAGGTCGCGGTTGGCCGCCGAGGCCCCCCAGCCGTGGCTGAACCCGGTCCGCATGACCTCGTCCAGGGTGCCCTCGCCGGAGGTGACGTAGGCGTCGACGGTCAGGGCCTTGATGCTGTCGCTCTCGATCGCGATCGTGCGGTAGCCCTCGCGCTCGGCGAGTTCGCGAAACAGGTCGTTGCGGAGGGTGAGGAGGGTGTCCTCGCCGTGGGTGGGCTCGCCGAGGGCGAGGAGGCGGGGGCGGGTGGGGAGCAGTTCCAGGAGGGTGGCGGCTTCGAAGGGACGGGCGGCTTCCTCGATGGTGGTGTCTGTCGCCATGCCTTCAACGGTATCGTTGAACCTTCGGTTGAGACTTTTGCGCGATTCAGGCCAGGAGTATGGGGAGTAACCTTCAAAGCGGGGTGCGGCTGAGGCCCGTCGATCTGGCCCGTCGCCACGGGCTCTCCACTCAAGCCGTCCGCAATTACGAGGAGGCGGGCATCCTCCCGGCCGCCGAGCGCACGCCCAGTGGCTACCGCACCTACACCCCGCTGCACGCCGGTGCCCTGCGTGCCTTCCTCGCCCTGGTGCCGGGCCACGGCCATCGGACGGCGGCGTCGATCATGCGGGCCGTGAACGAGGGCTCGGACGACGAGGCGTACCGGCTCGTCGACGCCAGTCACACCGAGCTGCTCGGCGACCGGCGGACCCTGCGGGCGGTGGAGAACGCGCTGCGGGACCTGGAGCCCGTCCCGGCCGAAGGGAGCGGCGCGATGTTCGTCGGGGCGCTCGCCCATGAGCTGGGGGTGCGGCCCGCGACACTGCGGAAGTGGGAACGGGCCGGGCTGGTACGTCCGCGCCGCGATCCGCGCACCGGCTACCGGGTCTACGACGAGGCCGACGTACGGGATGCCCGGCTGGCCCACCAGCTCCGGCGCGGGGGCTATCTGCTGGACCGGATCGCGCCGCTGCTCGACCAGGTGCGGGCGGCCGGCGGGCTCGAACCCCTGGAGGCCGCGCTCGACGACTGGCACGCGCGGCTGTCGGCCCGGGGGCGGGCGATGCTGAGCGGTGCCGCCGAGCTGGACGCCTATCTGCGCCTGCGCGGCTGAGGCCCCGGTCGGCGTCGTAGGGTGAAGCCGCACGCGAGCGACAGGAGGTTCAGGTGGCCGGGACAACAGGGACCGACACACAGGTCGCCGAGGTGATGGCCGAGCTGGCGGCGCTTGAGGACCCCCGGATGCGGGCCGTGAACGAGAAGCACGGCGACGATCACGGGGTGAACCTCAGCAAGCTGCGCGCCGTCGCCAAACGGCTGAAGACCCAGCAGGAGCTGGCGGAGCGGCTGTGGGCGACCGGGGACACGGCGGCGCGGCTGCTGGCCCTGCTGATCTGCCGGCCCAAGGCCTTCGAGCGGGACCGGCTGGACGCCATGCTCCGTGAGGCCCGCGCGCCGAAGGTGCACGACTGGCTGGTGAACTACGTCGTGAAGAAGAGCAGGCACGGCGAGGAGCTGCGCGTGCTCTGGTTCTCGGATCCGGACCCGGTGGTCGCCAGCGCGGGGTGGGCGCTGACCACCGACCGGGTGGCGAAGAAGCCCGAGGGGCTCGACCTGCCCGGCCTGCTCGACCTCATCGAGGCCGGGATGAAGGACGCCCCGGAGCGGCTCCAGTGGGCCATGAACCACTGCCTGGCCCAGATCGGCATCGAGCACCCCGAGTACCGCACCCGCGCCCTCGCCATCGGTGAGCGGCTGGAGGTGCTCAAGGACTATCCGACGTCCCCGGGCTGCACCTCCCCCTACGCGCCGATCTGGATCAATGAGATGGTGCGTCGCCGGGAGGGTCAGTAGGTCTCCGCGCGAGGTTCACCAGGATCACCGCGCACAGCGTCGCCCCGGCCGCGACCCCCGCGAGTACCGCCGCTATCGGGAAGTGCTCGAAGAGGAGCCCTGCCATGGCGTACGCGATCGGGCTGGCGACGAAGACGGCCGCGCCGAAGACGGGCAGGACGTGCGGGCGCAGGTGTTCCGGTGGGCGCAGGGTCAGCAGGGCCACGGCGGGGGCCGTCACCGCGGGCAGGAACATACAGGCCGCCGCCACGGTCAGGGCGGTGGTGGTGGCGGGCTGGTCCCAGGGCACCAGCCACAGGACCACGGCCGCGCCCACGCCACCGCAGGCCGCGAACCGGGTCGGGGCGACCCGGCGGGCCAGGCGGGCGACGATCACGGTGCCGATGGCGGTTCCGCCGCCCCAGGCGGCCAGCAGCAGTCCCGCCACCCTGGGCTCGGCGTCGTACCGGGTCTTGGCCATGACGGGCAGGGCGAGCAGGACGACGGGCATGAGGGTGCCGTAGCCGAGCGCTGCCAGGGCCATGGTGCGCAGGACCCGGTCGCGGAAGAGGTAGCGGGCGCCCTCGGCCATCCGGTTCGCCGACAGCGGTTCGGGTTTCCGCTCGCGGCGGGGCAGGCCGGTGAGCAGGGCGCCGGACAGGGCGAAGGTGGCGGCGTCGATCCACAGCACGTGCAGGGCGCCGACGTGTGCCATGAGCAGACCGGCGATCGCGGGGCCGAAGAGGCGGGCCGAGGAGGTCGCCGTCTCGAAGAGGGCGTTGGCCGCGGTGACGGCGCCCTCGTCGGTGCCGACGGCCTCGGCCAGGAGCATGCGCTGCGCGGACAGGTAGGCGGAGGCGACGCTGCCGATCAGGGCGACGATCACCAGCAGCAGCCAGAAGGGCAGCATCCCCGCGAGATACAGCGCCGGTACGGCGGCCACCAGCACGGTGTCCACGATGTCGCCGGCGATGGTGACGCGGCGGGCTCCCCACCTGGCCACCAGCAGTCCGGCGGGCATGCTGAGCAGCGGCACCGGCAGGATCTGGATGACGAACACCAGCCCCATGCGGGCCGGTGACCCGGTCGTCATCAGCACGAACCACGGCAGCGCCAGCGTGGTCATCTGGGTGCCGACCGAGGAGACGAACTCCGCGGCGAGGACCCTGCGGAACCGCCAGCTCCGCAGGGGTTGTTGCGCCGCCGGCGCTGTGGTCACCGCGTCACCACGCCACCGGCAGCTTGTGCACGCCGTAGACGGTCATGTTGGACCGCATAGGGATCTCCTCCGGGGGCACGGCGAGGTGCAACTCGGGGAAGCGGCGCAGGAGTTCGGTGTAGCCGATGCGCAGTTCCAGGCGGGCGAGCTGCTGGCCGAGGCACTGGTGGATGCCGTGGCTGAAGGTGAGGTGGCTGAGGTTGCCCTGGGTGACGTCGAGGCGGTCGGGGTTCTGGAACTGCTCCGGGTCGCGGTTGGCGGTGGGCAGGTGGATCAGCACCGTGTCGCCCTTGCGGAGCAGCACCCCGTCGATCTCGACGTCCTCGGTGGGGCTGCGCTGCACGCCCACGTGGACGACGGTGAGGTAGCGGAGCAGCTCCTCGACCGCGCCCTCGATCAGGGACTCGTCGGCGCGCAGCAGGGCCAGCTGGTCGGGGTTGCTGAGCAGGGCGTAGGTGCCGAGGGAGAGCATGTTGGCGGTGGTCTCGTGCCCGGCGACCAGGAGCAGCAGTGTGGCGCCGATGGCCTCCGGCAGGGTCATGTCCTCACCGTTGACCAGCACGCTCAGTACGTCGTCGGCGGGTTCGGCCTGCTTGCGCATGAGGAGTTCGCCGGTGAGACCGGCCAGGTCCATCAGCGCGGTCTGCGCCTCCTGCGGGTCGATGTCCAGGCGCAGCAGCTTCTCGGAGTTGCCCTCGAAGCGTTCCCGGTCACTGACGGGCAC
>NZ_FLSP01000072.1 GCF_900091315.1 Streptomyces sp. DI166 | reverse complement strand
ACCCGACCGCCGCGCGGACCGGAACGAGGGCCCTGCACCGCCCCCGGAGCACGAACCGGCCCCCGGATCAGGCACGCCCCGTAAGTGCCTGCCCCGTCGGTCGGTGGGTCCGTACCATCGCCAGGACCGCCTCCGCCACCCGTTCCGGTGCGGACGGGTCCGCGCTGTCTGTCGGGCCGGAGGCCACGGCGTGCACCCGTACCTCGGAGCCGGTCAGTGCCGCCAGCATGCGGGTGATGTTGTTCAGGGCCGTCCTGCTCACGGCGTACGGGACGGAACCGTCGGCCGGGTCCTCCTCCGTCACCGTCGCCACATTGACCACGCACCCGTCGCCGCCCGCCCGCAGATACGGCATCGCGGCCACGCACATCTGCCAGGTCCCGAGCACATTGACGTCGAAGACCTCGCGCAGCACCTCGGCGTCCGCCGCCCGCTCCCGCCGTACCGCGCCCGCGGAGTTCACCAGCACATCCAGCCGCCCGTACCGCGCCACTACCGCCGCGACCAGCCCCTCGGCCTCCTCGCGCACCGACACGTCCGCCGTACGCCACATCGACCCCGGCAGCCGACGCGCCAGCCGCTCCGCGGCCCGCCGGCCCGGCGCGCAGTTCACGACCACCCGCATGCCCTCGGCCGCCAGCCGCCGCGCGACGGCCGCGCCGACCCCGCAGGCGCAGTCCGTCACCAGGGCGACCGGCGCCCCGGCCGAGGGAGTGGGACCGGCTCCGAGGGGCTCTGCACCGGACGGGTACGTCATGAGACCACTTCCCTTCGTCCCCCGAGGCTTTCCCCCGTACAGGTCCGCGCACGTTTCCGTGCGGACGCCCTGATTCTGCTTCGCCCCGGTGGAGCCCGGCTCGACGCCGTCGCGGACGCGCTTAAGCCCCACTCCACCAGCGCTCCAGCCCCCCGACGCACTCTGTCCGCCACGCGTTCCGAGAAGGGGCCGAACTCGCCTCTGGACGACTTGTGAGGAGCGTCAATGGACCGCACTACCCCTCCACTCCGGGAACGGACGGCCGAACTCCTTGAACTGCGCGAGTCGGTGCACCGCGGTCCCTCGGAGCGGGCGACCCAGGCGCAGCACGCCAAGGGGAAGCTGACCGCACGTGAACGGATCAACCTGCTCTTCGACAAGGGCACCTTCACCGAGACCGAGGGACTGCGCCGCCACCGCGCCACCGGCTTCGGCCTGGAGGCCCGCCGCCCGCACACCGACGGAGTGATCACCGGCTGGGGCCGCATCAACGGCCGCACCGCCTTCGTCTACGCGCACGACTTCCGGATCTTCGGCGGCGCCCTCGGCGAGGCGCACGCGCAGAAGATCCACAAGCTGATGGACCTCGCGACGGCGGCCGGTGCCCCGGTGATCGGCCTGTGCGACGGTGCGGGGGCGCGGATCCAGGAGGGCGTCACCGCGCTCGCCGGATACGGCGGCATCTTCTCCCGCAATGTGCGCAACTCCGGGGTCATCCCGCAGATCAGCGTGATCATGGGCCCGTGCGCGGGCGGCGCCGCCTACTCGCCGGCGCTCACCGACTTCGTCTTCATGGTCCGCGGCACCTCGCAGATGTTCATCACCGGCCCGGACGTCGTCCAGGCGGTGACCGGCGAGGAGATCACCATGGACGGGCTCGGCGGCGCCGACCCGCACTCCACCTCCTCCGGCGTCGCCCACGCCGTCTTCGACGACGAGGAGGAATGCCTGGAGAACGTCCGCTTCCTGCTCTCCCTGCTGCCCGCCAACAACCGCGAGGCGGCCCCCGCCGTCGCCGAGTCCGACCCCGCCGAGCGGCGCACCGAGGCACTGCTCGACCTGGTCCCGGCCGACCCGCGCGCCTCCTACGACGTCCGGGACGTGATCGAGGAGATCGTCGACGACGGCTTCCTCTTCGAGGTGCACGAGAACTGGGCCCGCAACGTGGTCTGCGCCCTGGTCCGGATGGGCGGCGAGGTCACCGGGGTGGTCGCCAACCAGCCGATGGTGCAGGCCGGCGCGCTGGACATCCAGGCGTCGGAGAAGGCGGCGCGGTTCGTGCGGTTCTGCGACTCCTTCAACATCCCGCTGCTGACACTGGTGGACGTGCCCGGCTTCCTGCCCGGCGTGGACCAGGAGCACGGCGGGATCATCCGGCACGGCGCGAAACTGCTGTACGCGTACTGCGACGCGACCGTCCCGCGGGTGCAGCTGATCATGCGCAAGGCGTACGGCGGCGCGTACATCGTCATGGACTCGCGTTCCATCGGCTGCGACGTCTCCTTCGCCTGGCCGGTCAACGAGATCGCGGTGATGGGCGCGGAGGGCGCCGCGAACGTGGTGTTCCGGCGCGAGATCGCCGCCTCAGACGACCCGCAGGCCACCCGCGAGCAGCTGGTGAAGGAGTACCGCTCGGAGCTGATGCACCCCTACTACGCCGCCGAACGCGGCCTGGTGGACGACGTCATCGACCCGGCGGAGACCCGCGCCCGGCTGATCGACGCCCTGCGCACGCTGCGCCGCAAGCACGCCGACCGGCCGTCCCGGAAGCACGGGAACCAGCCCCAGTGAGCGCGACGGACTCGGAGGAACGGGTGATACGAGTGCTACGAGGCGAACCCACACCGGAAGAGCTCTCGGCCGTGCTCACGGTCCTGCTGGCCCTCTCCGGCCGGCCGGAGGGCCAGGCGGAGGGCGAACCCCTGCCGACCCAGCCGCCCGCGGTGTCCTGGGCCCGGACCACCGGAGGGGGGACGAGCTGGGCGGCGCCGGGCTTCCCGTACTGGGCGGCCCTGTCATGAGCGTCACGACCCTGCGCACCGAGCTGACCGAGGTCGCGGACGGTGTGTACGCCCACCTCCAGCCGGACGGGGGCTGGTGTCTGAGCAACGCGGGCGTGGTCGCCGGTCCCGAGGGCCTGGTCCTCGTCGACACGGCGGCCACGGCGGCCCGCGCGGCGGCCCTGCGCGAGTCCGTCGAGGGCCTGCGGCGCGGTCCGGTGAAGGTGCTGGTCAACACCCACCACCACGGCGACCACACGCACGGCAACGGCGCCTTCCCCGGCGCCACGGTGGTGGCGCACGCCCGCACCCGCGCCGAGATGGCCCGCAACGGCCTTGCCCTGACCGGGGTCTGGCCGGACGTGTCCTGGGGTGAGCTGTCGGTACGGCTGCCCGACCTCACCTTCACCGACCAACTCACCCTGTACCAGGGCGAGAAGGAGATCCGGCTGCTCCACCTGGGCCCCGCGCACACCAACGACGACGTGGTGGCGTGGCTCCCTGAGGACCGGGTCCTGTTCGCCGGGGACATCGCGATGTCGGGGGCCTCCCCCTTCGTCCTGATGGGCTCGGTCTCCGGCTCCCTGGCGGTGCTGGCCCGGCTGCGCGCGCTGCGCCCCCGCACGGTGGTGTGCGGCCACGGGCCGGTGCGGGGGCCCGAGGTGCTGGACGAGACCGAGGAGTACCTGCGCTGGATCCAGCGGGTCGCGGCGGAGGGCAGGGCCCAGCGGCTGACCCCGCTGGTGGCGGCCAAGGAGGCGGGCAAGGGCGCCTTCGGTCATCTCTCGGAGTTCGAGCGGATCGTCGGCAACCTGCACCGCGCCTACGCCGAGCTGGACGAACGGGAGGCGATCGCCTCCGGCCGGACGGTGGACGTGGCCGAGGCGTTCGGCGAGATGATCACGTACAACGACGGCAGGCTGCCGACCTGCCACGCCTGAGTCCGGGGCCGGCCGCCCTCAGTCCCCGGCCAGCCCCGGCACCAGCCCCCACACGGCCTCGCGCTCGGCCACCCCGGACGCCGCGGGACACCGAATTCACCGTGGGCCGCGAGCAGTTCGGCAGGAGCTGGAACCGGCTCGGTATGATGCGCGGCCCGGCCACGGTCACCGCCACCCTGCGCTTCACCCGCCGCGACGCCTGAACCCGGCCCGTCGCGGTCCGTGTCGCTGTTGGGCCGAACGGGTGACTTGGCGTAAGAATTGGCTGGTGCAGGCATTGAGTACCAGTCAGTTCGGGGGGAGCCGGTGAACCGCTACGACGTCACCGATGAGCAGTGGGAAGGGCTTGCCCAGGTCGTACCGCTGCGGGGCCGGGACGCGTGGCCGTCCGCCGTCGACCACCGCGCCCACCCGGAGGCCGACACGGAGCCGCGCCGCCGCTTCGTGGTCCTCAGGGTGAACGTCTTCGGCGACGCCCGCGAGGTCGCCGAGACCCTGATGGCCGGTATCCCGGTCCTGCTCGACCTCACCGGAGCGGAGGGCGAGGTCGCCAAGCGCGTCCTCGACTTCAGCACCGGCGTGGTCTTCGGCCTCTCCAGCGGTATGCACCGGGTCGACCGCAATGTGTTCCTGCTGACCCCGAACGGGACAGAGGTCAGCGGGATCATGGAGGGCGCGGGAGTGCAGTAACCCGGGACCCGGGACCCGGGACCCGGGACCCGGGTCACGGAGCGCGGGGGCGGGCGTCCCCCGATCGTAGGAAGCTGCCGCCGCCAAAACGGTTCCCCCTCCACCGGAGTCCTACGGTCCGCATATGGCCGTCCCCTCCAGTTCCGTACAGGTCGGCGCCCAGCGCGCGCCCCTGACCGCCGCCGCCCAGCAGGCCGGACCCGTCCGGCCCTGCCTCAGTGAGTTACGGCTCGCCGCGTTCGCCGGGCACCGGAGGGTCTCGGTGCCGTTCGGCGCGTGCACACTGATCGCCGGTCCCAGCGGCAGCGGGAAGAGCACGGCACTGAGGGCGTACGAGGCGCTCGCCCGGCTCGGCGGCGGGGCAAGGCTCGTCGAGGCGTTCGCGGACGCCGGTGCCTGTGTGCCCGACGGGGCCCGTCCGGACGCCCAGCGGCGCCGGGGGTTCCGGATCGGCTGCACCGCCGACGGGCCCGAGGGGCCGGTCCGGCTCGAACTCGCCGTGCAGGCCGAGCCCGAGCTGCGGATCGTCGGGGAACG
The DNA here is from genome assembly GCF_900091315.1 of Streptomyces sp. DI166. Classification (GTDB taxonomy): domain Bacteria; phylum Actinomycetota; class Actinomycetes; order Streptomycetales; family Streptomycetaceae; genus Streptomyces; species Streptomyces fuscus. The sequence goes on along the minus strand of NZ_FLSP01000072.1, from coordinate 39,790 downwards.
GCTCACCGCGGACGGGGTGACGCTGCTGGAGACCGCCCTGCGCGACCCCGGGCGGCGCGCGGTCCAGGCCGCCTGGCACACCGGCGGGTCCGCGCCCGTCACCCGCGCCCCGCTCCCGGACGACCGGCTCGGCACCGCCCTGCTGCCGCTGCGTGTCGCCGGGAAGACCGACGGACAGCGCCGGGTCCTCGCTGCCGCCGAGCAGATGGTCGTCGCCCTGCGCTCGGTCTTCGCCTGCGATCCACGCCCCGACTGGATGCGCGTCCCTGTCCCCACCGGCTCCGGGCGGCTCCTCGGCGGCTGCGACAACCTCGCCGACGTCCTGTGGCGCACCCGTCACGAATGCGCCCGCCGGCACCAGCAGCTCGTCGCCGCGGCCCGCGCCGGCTGCCTCGGCCCCGTCACCGATGTCCTCGCCGAGCACCTCGGCGACGGCACCGTCACCGGCGTCCTGGACCGCGGCGACGGCAGCCGTACCGACTTCGGCCGCCTCGGCGACGGCGAACTGCGCTATCTCGCCCTCGCCCTGGTCCTGCTCACCGGCCCCGGTGTGCTGGAGGTCGACCCGCCCGGCGAGGTACCGCCCGCCATGCGCACCCTCACCGTCCTCACCGACGGCCTCGAACGCTGCCTCGACCCCCACCAGCGTGCCGAACTCCTTCACCTCGCCGCCCGGATGGGCGACCGCGGCCACATCCGCCTCGTCGCCACGGTCAGCGACGCGGCCTGGGCCTGCCGGACGCCCGGCGTCACGGTGGTACACCTGAACCCGTGACACAGGACCTGGACCTCGCGACCCTCCAGCGCAGGCTGGCCGAGTTCGCCGCGGCGCGCGACTGGCAGCCGTACCACACCCCCAAGAACCTCGTCTCCGCCCTCAGCGTGGAGGCCGCCGAACTGGTCGAGATCTTCCAGTGGCTGACCCCCGAGGAGTCGGCCCGGGTGATGGACGACCCCGACACCGCGCACCGCGTCACGGACGAGGTCGCCGATGTCCTTGCCTACCTCCTCCAGCTCTGCGAGGTACTCGGCGTCGACCCGCTCACGGCCCTGGCCGCGAAGATCGATCGCAACGAACAGCGTTTCCCCGCACCGTAGTTGCGGGCCGTAGTTGCGGGCCGTAGTTGCGGGCCGGTCCCCACCAGATAAGGGAGTGAATCAGTCCACTTTTACTCTCCGTATGCATTCATCGATCCGAAACCGATTTGTTGTCCACAGATTTCCGTCTTCCTCTGGCTTTTCGTCCCACACACCCTCACTCTGGGTAGTGGACAAGGGAGTTCGGGCGGAGACGTGCCGTCGGCGCGTCGGACGGACGGGGGCAGCGCATGGACGCTGTGCGGCTCATCGTGACGAGCAGGCGCGCCCTGGCAGGCACCGAACGCGCGCCGGACCTGATGACGGAGGTGTGGCAGGCCCAGGCCCTGGCGCAGGCGATAGGCAGCCGGCTCGCGGTCTTCGGACCGCCCGAACTGCGCGGCGAGGCACTGGGGCTGACGGAGCTGGCGGGCCGCGGCTGCGGGGTGCTGGACACCCCCGAACTCGACACCAAGGACCTGCGCGCGGCCCAGCTCAGCGAACTCGGCGACGCCCGGCAGGCGTTGATGTACCTCGGCTCCCTCCTCGGCGAGGTCGGCATCGCCCTCGTCGGCCTGGCGAGCGCCGCGGACGACGAGGGCACGTACTGGCAGTGCATGGAGGCCATCGACGCGGCCGACGAATCCCGCGACCGCGTCCTGGAAATGCTCCGCAGACTCGCGGACCGGGACCAGCCGCTCCACCAGCACCAGAGAGAAGCGGGCTGACCCCCGCAACCGGTCACCCTCCGACCGGTCACCCCAGCCCCCGTCAGCCCTTGACGGGCCAATGCCCGGCCGGTCAGCCCCTGGCGGGTCGGCGCTCGGCTGGTCAGTCCCCGGCGGGGGCAGCCTTCGGGCGGGTCGGGCCTTGGCGGGTTGGCCCCCGGCGCGCCAGCCTCCCGGCGGGTTGGCCCTCGACCGGTCAGCCCTTGGAGGGTTAGCGCCGTGGTGGGCCAATGCCCGGCCGGTCAGACCCTGGCGGGTTAGCCCCCAGCCGGTCGCCCTCGGCGGGTTCGCCTCCCGGCGGGTTCGCCCTCCGGCGGGTCGGCCCCCCCGGCGGGTCGGCCCCCGGCCGGTCACCTCCCGACGGTCACCCCTTCGACTGCTCAGCCCCCGGCCGGTCAGCCCCCGGCCGGTCAGCCCCCGGCCGGTCAGCCCCCGGCCGGTCAGCCCCCGGCCGGTCAGCCCCGGCCCGTCAGCCCCCGACCGCTCGGCCCCCGTCCTCCGCGCCCCCGGCGCCCCGTCGCGTTCCCGAAGTCGACTGCAGGTCCGCGTCCAGTGCGGAAAGGTCCGCGTTCAGGGCCGCCATCAGTTCCTCCATCTGCTGCAACAGCCCCTTCGGCTGACCGGAGGCGCCCCCGGCACCCCCCGCCCCGCCCTGCTGCGGCACGGACTCTTCGGACATGACGGCCTCCTCGGCCTCCGGCCCCGCCACCTGTGCGGCGGGCCGGTACGGGTGAACACCCCGGCGGCAGACAGGCCGGTGCGGGAGCCGGGCGGTCCGGCTCCGCCCGAGCCAACGATCATCAGTTCACCTGGTCACTGGCCCGTCGCACCGCGAGGTCCGACACCCCGGAATTTCACCCGACCGTGCAGGATGGAGTCATGGATCTTCGCATCTTCACCGAGCCCCAGCAGGGGGCCACCTACGACACCTTGCTCACCGTGGCGAAGGCCACCGAGGACCTGGGCTTCGACGCCTTCTTCCGGTCCGACCACTACCTGAAGATGGGCGGCGTGGACGGACTGCCCGGCCCCACCGACGCCTGGATCACCCTCGCCGGACTCGCCCGCGAGACCAAGCGCATCCGCCTCGGCACCCTGATGACCGCGGCCACCTTCCGCCTCCCCGGCGTGCTCGCCATCCAGGTCGCCCAGGTCGACCAGATGTCCGGCGGCCGGGTCGAACTCGGCCTCGGGGCGGGCTGGTTCGAGGAGGAGCACAAGGCGTACGGCATCCCCTTCCCGAAGGAGAAGTTCGCCCGCCTCGAAGAGCAGCTCGCCATTGTCACCGGCCTGTGGGCCACCGAGGTCGGCAAGACCTTCGACTTCCACGGCACCCACTACGACCTGACCGACTCGCCCGCGCTGCCCAAGCCCGCGCAGTCGAAGATCCCGGTGCTGATCGGCGGCCACGGCGCCACCCGCACCCCCCGCCTCGCCGCCCAGTACGCGGACGAGTTCAACATGCCGTTCAGCAGCATCGAGGACACCGCGCGCCAGTTCGCCCGGGTCCGCGCCGCCGCCGAGGCCGCGGGCCGCGCCGACGCGCTCACCTACTCCAACGCCCTCGTCGTCTGCGTCGGCAAGGACGACGCCGAGGTCGCCCGGCGGGCCGCCGCCATCGGCCGCGAGGTGGACGAGCTGAAGACCAACGGCCTGGCAGGCTCCCCGGCCGAGGTCGTCGACAAGATCGGCCGCTACGCCGAGACCGGCTCCACTCGCTTCTACCTCCAGCTTCTCGACCTGTCCGACCTCGACCACCTGGAGCTGATCGCCTCCCAGGTGCAGGCGCAGCTGTCGTAGAGCACATGGGAATAAACAAAGGCGCCGGTCGCACCCCATGTGGGATGGTGTGACAAGTCGTCCTGAAGGCCCCCGGGATCACCCTCCTGGGGGCCTTCGTACGCACGGCGACACCCACTGTCCACCGAGCCTCAAAGGGCCCTGCCCATGTTCCTGACGATCAGTACCACCGGCACCCCGGAACGCCCCGCCACCGACCTCGGCTACCTGCTGCACAAGCATCCCGATAAGGCCCAGGCGTTCTCCACCTCCTACGGCAAGGCGCACGTCCTCTACCCCGAGGCGAGCCCCGAGCGCTGCATGGCGGCGCTGCTGCTGGAGGTCGACGCGGTGGCACTGGTCAGGCGCGGCAAGGGCAAGGGCCGCGGCGGCGCCCCCGACGCGGCCCTCGCGCAGTACGTCAACGACCGCCCCTACGCGGCCTCCTCACTGCTCGCGGTGGCCCTGAGCGGCGTCTTCTCCAGCGCCATGCGCGGCGTGTGCACCGCCCGCCCGGAGCGCGCCGCCGAACCGCTGCCGCTGCGCATCGAGGTGCCCGCACTGCCCGCCCGCGGCGGCCCGGAGCTGGTGCGACGGCTCTTCGAACCCCTGGGCTGGACGGTCACCGTCGACCAGATCGCCCTGGACGAGCAGTTCCCCGAGTGGGGCGCCTCCCGGTACGTACGGCTGCTGCTGGAGTCCGACGGGCGCACCCTCGCCGAGGCACTGCGCCACCTGTATGTGCTGCTCCCGGTGCTGGACGACGCCAAGCACTACTGGGTCGCCCCCGACGAGGTCGACAAGCTGCTGCGGGCCGGTGAGGGCTGGCTGGCCGATCACCCGGAGCAGAAGCTGATCACCACCCGCTACCTGTCCCGCCGCTGGTCCCTGGCGCGCGCGGCGATGGAGCGGCTGGAACTGGTCCGGCTCGCCGAGACCGACGACAGCGAGGTCGAGGACATCGACAACGCCGTCGAGGCCGACAGCGAGGAGGAGGAGAAGCCCACCCCGCTCGCCGTGCAGCGCCGGGAGGCGATCCTCGCCGCGCTGCGCGCCGCCGGAGCCGCCCGGGTGCTCGATCTCGGCTGCGGACAGGGCCAGTTGGTGCAGGCGCTGCTGAAGGACGTGAGCTTCACCGAGATCGTCGGCGTCGACGTGTCGATGCGTGCGCTCACCATCGCCTCCCGCCGGCTGAAGCTGGACCGCATGGGCGAGCGCCAGGCGTCCCGCGTCAAGCTCCTCCAGGGCTCCCTCGCCTACACCGACAAGCGCCTCAAGGGCTACGACGCCGCCGTGCTCAGCGAGGTCATCGAACACCTCGACCTGCCGAGGCTGCCCGCCCTGGAGTACGCGGTGTTCGGCGCCGCACGCCCCCGCACCGTCCTCGTGACCACCCCGAACGTGGAGTACAACGTCCGTTGGGAGTCCCTCCCGGCCGGGCACGTCCGGCACGGCGACCACCGCTTCGAGTGGACCCGCGCCGAGTTCCGCGCCTGGGCGGACGCGGTGGCCGGACGGCACGGCTACGGCGTGGAGTTCGTACCCGTGGGACCCGACGACCCGGAGGTCGGCCCGCCCACCCAGATGGCCGTGTTCACCCGTACCGAGAAGGAGGCGAAGGCCGCATGACCGAGACCCAGGGGCGCACCCTGCCCGTCACCGACCTGTCCCTCGTCGTCCTCGTCGGCGCCTCCGGCTCGGGCAAGTCCACCTTCGCCCGCCGCCACTTCAAGCCCACCGAGGTGATCTCCTCCGACTTCTGCCGGGGCCTGGTCTCCGACGACGAGAACGACCAGGGCGCCACCCGCGACGCCTTCGACGTCCTGCACTACATCGCGGGCAAGCGGCTCGCGGCCGGCCGCCGTACCGTCGTCGACGCCACCAGCGTCCAGTCCGACGCCCGCAAGCAGCTCATCGCGCTCGCCCGGCAGTACGACGTGCTGCCCATCGCGATCGTGCTGGACGTGCCCGAGGAGGTGTGCGCCGAGCGCAACGCCGCCCGCACCGACCGCGCCGACATGCCGGTCCGGGTCATCCGCCGGCACGTGCGCGAACTGCGCCGCTCCCTGCGGCACTTGGAGCGCGAGGGCTTCCGCAAGGTGCACATCCTGCGCGGCGTGGCGGAGGTCGAGCAGGCCACCGTCGTCACCGAGAAGCGCTTCAACGACCTGACCCACCTGACCGGCCCCTTCGACATCATCGGCGACATCCACGGCTGCTCCGCCGAACTGGAGTCCCTGCTGGGCAAGTTGGGCTACGTCGACGGCGTGCACCCCGAGGGCCGCACCGCGGTCTTCGTCGGCGACCTCGTCGACCGCGGCCCGGACAGCCCCGGCGTACTGCGCCGCGTGATGAGCATGGTCGAGTCCGGCAACGCGCTGTGCGTCCCGGGCAACCACGAGAACAAGTACGGCCGTTACCTGAGCGGCCGCAAGGTCCAGCAGACCCACGGACTCGCCGAGACCGTCGAGCAGATGGAGGGCGAGAGCGAGGAGTTCAGGCAGAAGGTACGCAAGTTCATCGACGGACTGGTCAGCCACTACGTCCTCGACGGCGGACGGCTGGTGGTCTGCCACGCCGGTCTGCCGGAGAAGTACCACGGCCGCACCTCCGGCCGCGTCCGCAGCCACGCCCTGTACGGCGACACCACCGGGGAGACCGACGAGTTCGGGCTGCCGGTGCGCTACCCGTGGGCGGAGGACTACCGGGGCCGGGCCGCCGTGGTCTACGGTCACACTCCAGTGCCCGAGGCGACCTGGCTGAACAACACCATCTGCCTGGACACCGGCGCCGTCTTCGGCGGCAAGCTGACCGCGCTGCGCTGGCCGGAGCGGGAACTGGTCGACGTACCGGCCGAGCGCGTCTGGTACGAGCCGGCCAAGCCGCTGCGCACCGAGGCGCCGGGCGGGCACGACGGACGCCCGCTGGACCTCGCCGACGTGCACGGACGGCGGGCCGTGGAGACCCGGTACGCGGGACGCGTCGCCGTTCGGGAGGACAACGCGGCAGCGGCCCTGGAGGTCATGAGCCGTTTCGCGGTGGACCCGCGGCTGCTGCCGTACCTGCCGCCGACCATGGCGCCGACCGCGACCTCGCAGGTCGAGGGGTATCTGGAGCACCCGCTGGAGGCGTTCGCGCAGTACCGGGAGGACGGGGTCGCGCGGGTCGTGTGCGAGGAGAAGCACATGGGTTCGCGCGCGGTGGCCCTGGTCTGCCGCGACGCGGACGCCGCCCGGCGCCGGTTCGGCGTCGACGGCCCGACCGGCGCGCTCTACACCCGTACCGGGCGGCCGTTCTTCGACGACGAGTCGGTCACCGAGGAGATCCTCGGCCGGGTCCGGCAGGCCGTCGGCGAGGCCGGACTGTGGGACGAACTCGCCACGGACTGGCTCCTGTTGGACGCCGAGCTGATGCCTTGGTCGCTGAAGGCGTCCGGGCTGCTGCGCACGCAGTACGCGGCCGTCGGCGCCGCGTCCGGGGCGGTGTTCCCGGGCGCGCTGGCCGCGCTGGAGGGCGCTGCGGCGCGCGGCGTGGACGTGTCCGGCCTGCTGGGCCGCCAGCGCGAACGGGCCGCCGACGCGGCCGCGTTCACCGAGGCGTACCGGCGCTACTGCTGGACCACCGAGGGCCTGGAGGGCGTCCGCCTGGCGCCGTTCCAGATCCTCGCCGTCCAGGGCCGCAGCCTCGCCGCGCTTCCGCACGACGAACAGCTCGCCCTGCTCGACCGGCTGGTGGAGCACGACGGCTCCGGGCTGCTCCAGACCACCCGGCGCCTGTACGTCGACACCGCCGACGAGGAGTCGGTGCGGGCGGGCGTCGACTGGTGGCTGGAGATGACCGGCCGCGGCGGCGAGGGCATGGTCGTCAAGCCGGTCGGCGCGCTGGTCCGCGACGGACAGGGCCGCCTGGTGCAGCCCGGCATCAAGTGCCGGGGCCGCGAGTACCTGCGGATCATCTACGGCCCGGAGTACACCCGCCCCGACAACCTGGCCCGCCTGCGCCACCGCTTCCTCAACCACAAGCGCTCCCTCGCGACCCGCGAGTACGCGCTCGGCCTGGAGGCCCTGGACCGACTGGCCGACGGCGAGCCGCTGTGGCGCGTCCACGAGGCGGTGTTCGGGGTCCTGGCCCTGGAGTCGGAGCCGGTGGACCCGCGTCTGTGACGCGGGGGCCTGCCGGCCGGGTTCCGGGTGCGGGTTCGTGGGGGCTGGTCGCGCAGTTCCCCGCGCCCCTTGAGGTGGGTCCGGTTGACCCTAGCCCGCCAATCGCAGCCGGTCCCCGCACACCCCCACCCGGACCGACTGGCCCCAGGTCAGTTCCAGGGCGTCGGACTCCATGCCGTCGCCGAAGGCCACCAGGCGTTCGGACTCGGCGGTGAGGACCAGGTGGGTCTCGGCGGTCAGGATCCCGGACACCAGGGTCGTCCCCGTGGCCGGGGACGGCCAGGCCTCGCGGACGTACCACAGCAGGCGGTTCTCGACCGGGGTGGGCAGACGCAGCCGCCCACCCCGGTTCTGCCACACCGACCGGAGCCATCCGGTCGCCCCCGTCCCGGTGCCGACCAGCACACCGGAGGAGGCCTGGGCCTCGACGACACCCCCGTCGCCCTCCAGGCCCAGGCGGTACCGGGCCGTCTGGTGTCCGGCCGCGCCCAGGTAGATCTCGTTCAGCGCGACCAGGCGCTGCGTGTCGTCGGCGACGGCCTCGACCATGGTCAGTTCGTCGACCGAGACACTGGCCGCGGACGCCAGCAACTTGGCGGCGTCGGACGGCCGGTGCCGTACCAGGACCCCCGGATTGCGACCGGGGTCGGAGTCGATGCCGACCACCGGCTGCCCGGTGAGGTACTTGGCCACGTTCGCCACCAGACCGTCCTGTCCGACGACGACCACCACGTCCTGCGGCGCGAACAGGAACCGGTCCAGGTCGGCGCGTTCCACCCGCGCCTGCCGCCAGGTCAGCGGAATCGCGGCGGTCACCTCGGCGAGCGCACGCCGGGTGCGCTGGTGCCGTTCGGCGACCTCCTCGATGTCCCGGCCCCGGCTGCGCAGGAAGTAGGCGGCCTGGCCGTGCGTGCCGTGGTGGGCCACCAACTCCTCGTACTCCGTGGTGCGATGGACCAGCACCGCGCGCGGCGCGAGACTCACGCCCGCTCCCCGTCACCGAGCTTGGCGAGCAGTCCGGTGAGCACGTCCGGCGAGATCGTCACGCTGTCCACGCGCGGCAGGTTCTCCGCGAGCCGCGTCCCGGTGAGGGCGCGCAGGACGGCGACGTCCACGTCCGAGTGCACCCGCAGCCAGGCGGCCTGCGCCTCGGCCTTGGCCTCGCCCACCGTGCGGGCGCTCTCGGCCTCGGCCTTGGCGAGCCGTACGGTCCGCGCGGCCTCCGCCTCGGCGCGTACGGCGTCGGCGGCGGCGCGCTCCTCGGCCTTGCGGCGCTCGTTGGTGCCGCGCTGCTCGACCAACTGCTCCTCGCGGCGGGCGAGTTCGATCTGGCTGGCCAGTTCGTTCTCGGCGATGGCCCGCTCCCGCTCGACGGCCACGGCCCGGCGTTCGTAGGTGGCCCGGTCGGCCTCCTGCTGGATCAGCTCGCGGGCCGGCGTGCGCAGCGCCCGCTCCACCTCCGGCTCGGGGCGCAGCGCGACGACCCGTACGGCCACGATCTCGATTCCGGTGGCGGGCAGTCGGGGCTCGGCGGCGAGCCCTTCGGCGACCCGTTCCCGTACCGCGCTCACGCCGTCCACCAGCGCCTCCGACAGCGGGGTGCGGGCGAGGACGTCGAGGGCGTGCTGCTGGGCCGTCTCGGTCAGCAGGGTGCCGAGCTGCTCCAGCGGGGTGCCGCGCCAGGCGCCGGTGTCGGGGTCGATGGAGAAGTCCAGGCGGGCCGCCGCCACGGCCGGGTCGCTGATCCGGTAGGTGACCGTCGCCTGCACCGCCACGTCCTGGAAGTCGGCCGTGCGGGCGTGGAAGGTCATCGCCAGCTCGCGGTCGTCGACCGGCACCTCGGACAGCGCCGCGCTCAGCGCCCGGAACCAGAAGCTGATGCCGGGCCCGTCGTGGGTCAGCCGGCCCTTGCGGTGGTACCGGATGTGCGCGGTCGGCGCGCCCCGCAGATGGCGCCAGCCGAAGCGGCGCGTGATGTCGGCCATGAGGACCCCTCCCTGATTTTCGTCAAGAGGACGATAAGCGGACCCATGGGTTCTCGTCAAGGGGACGAGAATCGGTCGGCGGCGAAGTAATGCAACAAGGGGGTGAACACGGCGTTCGATGGTCAGGATGGAGGCATGGGATTCCATGTCGACTCCGAGGCCGGCCGGCTCAGCCGCGTCATCCTGCACCGGCCCGATCTTGAGCTCAAAAGGCTCACCCCCAGCAACAAGGACGCGCTGCTCTTCGACGACGTGCTCTGGGTTCGCCGGGCGCGCGCCGAGCACGACGGCTTCGCCGACGTCCTGCGCGACCGCGGCGTCACCGTGCACCTCTTCGGCGACCTGCTCACCGAGGCCCTGGCGATCCCGGAGGCCCGCACCCTCGTCCTGGACCGGGTCTTCGACGAGAAGGAGTACGGCGTCCTCGCCACGGACCATCTGCGCGCCGCCTTCGAGAACCTGCCCGCCCCCGAACTGGCCGAGGCCCTGGTCGGCGGCATGACCAAGCGGGAGTTCCTGGACGCCCACCCGGAGCCGACCTCCGTGCGTTTCCACGCCATGGAACTGGACGACTTCCTGCTGGCGCCGCTGCCGAACCACCTCTTCACCCGGGACACCTCCGCCTGGATCTACGACGGTGTCTCCGTCAACGCCATGCGCTGGCCCGCCCGGCAGCGCGAGACGGTGCACTTCGAGGCGATCTACCGGCATCATCCGCTGTTCCGCGACGAATCGTTCCACTTCTGGTCCGAGGGGCAGGCCGACTACCCGTCCACCATCGAGGGCGGCGACGTCCTGGTGATCGGCAACGGCGCGGTACTGATCGGGATGAGCGAGCGCACGACGCCCCAGGCCGTGGAGATGCTCGCTCACAAGCTGTTCGCGGCGGGCTCCGCCCAGACGATCGTGGCGCTCGACATGCCCAAGCGGCGCGCCTTCATGCACCTCGACACGGTGATGACGATGGTCGACGGCGACACCTTCACCCAGTACGCCGGGCTCGGCATGCTCCGCTCCTACACCATCGAACCCGGTGTCGACGGCAAGGAACTGAAGGTCACCGACCACCCGCCGGAGCACATGCACCGCGCCATCGCGGCCGCCCTCGGACTGAGCGAGATCCGGGTGCTGACCGCCACCCAGGACGTGCACGCGGCCGAGCGGGAGCAGTGGGACGACGGCTGCAACGTCCTCGCGGTCGAACCGGGCGTGGTCGTGGCCTACGAACGCAACTCCACCACCAACACCCACCTGCGCAAACAGGGCATCGAGGTGATCGAGATCCCGGGCAGCGAACTGGGCCGGGGCCGGGGCGGACCGCGCTGTATGAGCTGCCCGGTGGAGCGGGGGTCCGTGCACTGAACAGGGCCTGTATAGAAATGTGGAACATCGTATAGACTTCCATAGTCATTGTCCGCACATCCCTGGAGCGCCCCCATGGCGACTGTCCCGACCGCCCTCGCCGGCCGCCACTTCCTCAAGGAGCTGGACTTCACCGCGGAGGAGTTCCGCGGTCTGGTCGAGCTGGCCGCGGACCTGAAGGCGGCGAAGAAGGCCGGGACCGAGACGCAGTACCTGCGCGGCCGGAACATCGCGCTGATCTTCGAGAAGACCTCCACGCGCACCCGGTGCGCCTTCGAGGTCGCCGCGGCGGACCAGGGCGCCGCGACGACGTACCTGGACCCGGCGGGCTCGCAGATCGGGCACAAGGAGTCGGTCAAGGACACCGCGCGGGTGCTCGGGCGGATGTTCGACGGCATCGAGTACCGGGGGGACAGCCAGGAGAAGGTCGAGGAGCTGGCCGCGTACGCGGGGGTGCCGGTCTACAACGGCCTCACCGACGACTGGCACCCCACCCAGATGCTGGCCGACGTGCTCACGATGCTGGAGCACTCCGACAAGACCCTCGACGACACCATCGCCTTCGCCTACCTCGGCGACGCCCGCTTCAACATGGGCAACTCCTACCTGGTCACCGGCGCCCTGCTCGGCATGGACGTACGGATCGTCGCGCCCAAGGCGTACTGGCCGGCCGAGCCGATCATCACCGAGGCCCGTCGGCTCGCCGAGGCCAGCGGCGCGCGCATCACCCTCACCGAGTCCGTCACGGAGGGCGTCCTGGGCGCCGACTTCGTCGCCACGGACGTCTGGGTGTCGATGGGGGAGCCCAAGGAGGTCTGGGACGAGCGCATCAAGGCCCTGTCCCCGTATGCGGTGACGATGGACGTCCTGCGGGCCAGCGGCAACCCGGACGTCAAGTTCCTCCACTGCCTCCCGGCCTTCCACGACCTCGGCACGAAGGTGGGCCGCGAAATCTTCGAGACCCACGGCCTCGACTCCCTGGAGGTCACGGACGAGGTCTTCGAATCCCCCCACTCGGTGGTCTTCGACCAGTCGGAAAACCGCCTCCACACGATCAAGTCGGTCTTGGTAGCCACCCTGGCCCGCTAGGGGCCTTTCAGGGGCGCGGGGAACTGCGCGCCCAGCCACAACGCACCCGCACTCGGCAGGAGACCGCCGCCCCCACCCCGATGGCCGCCGCAGCGCGGGAACGGTGGCCGCCCACGGCGACTGTTCCCACTTCAGGGGCGCGGGGAACTGCGCGCCCAGCCACAACGCACCCGCACCAAGCCGAGAACCCTGCCCCTACGCCAGAGGCCTCCGCGGCGCAGGCACGGACGGCAACCGGAACCACACCGCCTTCCCCGACGGAGTCGCCCGGTGCCCGCACGAAGAGCTGAGCGCGCGGATCAACAGCAACCCCCGCCCGTGCTCCTGCCAAGGATCCGGCTCCCCGGCGACGGGATGCGTCAGATCCCCCGGCGGCGCCGGATCCGGATCGTGCACCTCCACCTTGCAGCCGTTCGGCAGCAGCTCCACCACCAGCTCTATGGGCCCGTCACCCGCCGTGTGCTCCACCGCGTTCGCGACCAGCTCCGCGGTCAGCAGCTCGGCGGTGTCGCCGTCCGCGGTGTGCTCCAGCTCGGCAAGGGCGGTACGGACCAGGGCACGCGCGACCGGCACCGCCGCGGTGGTGTGCGGCAGTGCGATGCGCCAGGAGGCGGGGGTGGGGAGGCGATCGTGCACGGCGGGTCCGTTCTCAAAGCAGACGGTGCTGCTTTCAACCGTATGAATGGTACGGGGCCCCACGTCAGAGTCTTCGGTCAGGCCCCGCCCGGGACCTTCGGCCCCGTAGCGAGCGGCTTACCCCGGACAACGCCCCGCCTCGCGCCCCCGATCCCACCGTTACCGCCGCGTGGACGATCCGTGACACGCGGACCGCGCCTGTGACGTATCGCGCCATCCTGACGACAGTCACGGATGAGTGATAACTTCGAGGGGTACACCTCAGTGAGACAGCGCAGCCCCCGCAGTCCGCCCGAGGAGGCCCGTCCGCCATGAGTCCCTTCACCGGCTCCGCCGCCCGCACCGACCCTTGGCGGCACCTGCGCGTGGAGCTGGCCGACGGCGTCGCCACGGTCACCCTCGCCCGCCCGGAGAAGCTGAACGCCCTCACCTTCGGTGCCTACGCCGACCTGCGCGACCTGCTCGCCGAGCTGTCCAGGGAACGGGCGATACGGGCGCTCGTGCTCGCGGGGGAGGGGCGCGGCTTCTGCTCCGGCGGCGACGTGGACGAGATCATCGGCGCGACCCTCTCCATGGACACCGCCCAGCTCGTCGACTTCAACCGGATGACCGGCCAGGTGGTCCGCGCGATCCGGGAGTGCCCGTTCCCGGTGATCGCCGCGCTGCACGGCGTCGCGGCCGGCGCCGGCGCCGTGCTCGCGCTGGCGGCGGACTTCCGCGTCGCCGACCCCACCGCCCGCTTCGCCTTCCTCTTCACCCGCGTCGGCCTGTCCGGCGGCGACATGGGCGCCGCCTACCTCCTGCCCCGCGTCGTCGGCCTCGGCCACGCCACCCGCCTGCTCATGCTGGGCGAGCCGGTGCGCGCCGCGGAGGCCGAGCGCATCGGCCTGATCAGCGAGCTGACCGAGGAGGGCGACGCCGACACGGCCGCCGCGGCTCTCGCCCGCCGCCTCGCCGACGGACCGGCCCTCGCATACGCCCAGACCAAAGCCCTGCTCACGGCGGAACTGGACATGCCGCTGGCCGCGGCCGTCGAACTGGACGCCTCCACACAGGCCCTGCTGATGACGGGGGAGGACTACGCGGAGTTCCACCGGGCGTTCACCGAGAAACGCCCCCCGAAGTGGAAGGGGCGCTGAACCATGGCTCCCTTGCGTGTGGCCGTCATCGGCGGCGGCCCCGGCGGACTGTACGCCGCCGCCCTCCTCAAACGCCTCGACCCGGGTCGGGAGATCACCGTCTGGGAGCGCAACGCCCCCGACGACACCTTCGGCTTCGGCGTGGTCCTCTCCGACGAGACCCTCGGCGGCATCGAACACGCCGACCCCGAGGTCTACGCCGCCCTCCAACAGCACTTCACGCGCTGGGACGACATCGTCATCGGCCACCGCGACCACCGCCACACCTCCGGCGGCCACGGATTCGCCGCCCTGGGCCGCAAACGGCTGCTGGAGATCCTGCACCGCCGCTGCCGCGGCCTCGGCGTCGACCTCCGCTTCACCTCCGAGGCCCCGCCCCCGGACGAACTCGCCGCGACCCACGACCTGGTGATCGCCGCCGACGGCGTGCACAGCACCACCCGCGAGGCCTACGCCGAGGTCTTCCGGCCCCGGGTGACCACCCACCGCTGCCGCTACATCTGGCTCGCCACCGACTTCGCCTTCGATGCCTTCCGCTTCGAGATCGCGGAAACCGAACACGGCGTGATGCAACTCCACGGCTACCCTTATGCCCGCCCGTCACCCGACCGCCACCCCTCAACGAGGCCCTCCGGGCCGCAGAATCAATTCGGCGCCTCCACCGTCATCATCGAGATGCGCGAAGAGGTCTGGCGCGCCGCCGGCCTCGCCGACATGGACACCCGCGACTCCATCGAGGCCTGCGCCAAGATCTTCGCCGACGTGCTGCGCGGCCGCCCCCTGCGCTCCAACAACTCCGCCTGGACCACCTTCCGCACGGTCGTCAACGCCCGCTGGTCGCACCGGAACGTCGTCCTGCTCGGCGACGCCGCCCACACCGCCCACTTCTCCATCGGCTCCGGCACCAAGCTCGCCGTCGAGGACGCCCTCGCCCTCGCCGCCTGCCTGGAGGAGCAGCCCGACCTGCCGAGCGCGCTGACCGCGTACGAGGAGGAGCGCAAGCCGGTCGTCGCCTCCACCCAGCGCGCCGCCCGCGCCAGCCTGGAGTGGTTCGAGAACATCGCCCTCTACCTGGACCAGCCGCCGCGCCAGTTCGCCTTCAACCTGCTCACCCGCAGCCGCCGGGTCACCCACGACAACCTGCGGCTGCGCGACGCCCGCTTCACCGAGTCCGTCGAGCGGGACTTCGGCTGCCTGCCCGGCACGCCGCCGATGTTCACCCCGTTCCGGCTGCGCGGACTGACCCTGCGCAACCGGGTCGTCGTCTCACCCATGGACATGTACTCCGCCGTGGACGGCATGCCCGGCGACTTCCACCTCGTCCACCTGGGCGCGCGGGCCCTCGGCGGCGCCGGTCTGGTGATGACCGAGATGGTGTGCGTCAGCCCCGAGGGCCGGATCACCCCCGGCTGTACCGGCCTCTACACCGCCGCCCAGGGCGAGGCGTGGCGGCGGATCACCGACTTCGTGCACACGCAGGCGCCGGGGACCGCGATCGGCGTGCAGCTCGGCCACAGCGGACGCAAGGGCTCGACCAAGCTGATGTGGGAGGGCATCGACGAACCCCTGCCCGACGGCAACTGGCCCCTCGTGGCCGCGTCCCCGATCCCGTACCGCCCCGACAGCCAGGTCCCACGCGAACTGAGCCGCGCCCAACTCACCGACATCCGCGAGCAGTTCACCTCGGCGGCAACGCGCGCGGCCCGCGCAGGCTTCGACCTGCTGGAACTTCACTGCGCGCACGGCTACTTGCTCTCCGGCTTCCTCTCCCCGCTCACCAACCGCCGCACCGACGCCTACGGCGGCACCCTGGACAAGCGCCTGCGCTTCCCGCTGGAGGTCTTCGACGCGGTACGGGCCGTCTGGCCCGAGGAACGTCCCATGACCGTCCGTATCTCCGCCACGGACTGGGCCGAGGGCGGCAACGACGCCGAGGACGCCGTCGCGATCGCCCGCGCCTTCGCCGCGCACGGCGCCGACGCCGTCGACGTCTCCACGGGCCAGGTGGTCTACGACGAACACCCCGAGTACGGCCGCTCCTACCAGACGCCGTACGCCGACCGCATCCGCAACACCGTCGGCGTCCCGGTCATCGCGGTCGGCGCCATCTCTTCCTGGGACGACGTCAACTCCCTGATCCTGGCGGGCCGTACCGACCTCTGCGCCCTGGCCCGCCCCCACCTCTACGACCCCCACTGGACCCTGCACGCGGCGGCGGAACAGTCCTACGACGGCCCCGCGGCCCCCTGGCCGGCCCCGTACCGGGCGGGCAGCCGTCGTCCCCAGACGGGCCGCACCGACGCACCGAAGCCCCGCCTGACCCTCGGCGCGTGAGGTGTTACGGCTCGACCATCCCCGCGGTCAGCGTCGCCCCGTCCGCCGGGTCGATGACGATGAAGGCGCCGGTGCGGCGGGAGGCCGCGTAGGGATCGAGGAGGAGGGGGTCCGCCGTGCGCAGGGTGATATGGCCCAGGTCGTTCACGGACAGGGCGGGCGCGCCGCCCAGGTCCTCGACCACGGCCTTGACCGTACGGGTGGTGTGCCGGACGAGCACCCGGTCGCCGACCCTGAGCGGGCGCTCGGCCAAGTGGCAGACGGCTGCCCGCACTTCCCGGGTGAGCGCCGGTACGTCGACCCCGGCCGTGATCATGTCGCCGCGCGACACGTCCCGTTGGTCGGCCAGCCGCAGGCTGATCGACTGCGGCGCCCGCGCCGACTCCCGGGCCGTACCGAGGACGTCGATCCCGGCGATTTGCGACGTCTCCCCGGAGGGGTGGACGGTGACCTGGTCGCCGACATGCAGAACGCCGGACGCCAACTGGCCCGCGTAGTACCGCACTTCGCCGTCCCGGATCACGTACTGGACCGGGAAGCGGACCGGTGCGTCCGGTGCCTCGGCGCCCACCGGGACCTCCTCCAGGAACTCCAGCAGCGCCGGGCCCTCGTACCAGCCCATCGCCGTCGAACGCGCGACCACGTTGTCGCCGACGAGCGCGGACACCGGGATCGGGGTGAAACCGGGCAGCCCCGACTCCGCCGCGTGGGCGGCGAAGTCCTCCACGATCCGCTCGAACGGCGCCTGTTCGTACCCGACGAGGTCCATCTTGTTGACGGCGAGGACGACATGCGGGACGCGCAGCAGCGCGGCCACGGCGGCGTGCCTGCGGGTCTGCTCCACCACTCCCTTGCGGGCGTCCACCAGCACGATCGCCAGGTCGGCGGTGGAGGCGCCGGTGACCATGTTGCGGGTGTACTGAACGTGGCCGGGGGTGTCGGCGAGGATGAACCGGCGGCGCGGGGTCGCGAAGTAGCGGTACGCCACGTCGATCGTGATGCCCTGTTCCCGCTCGGCGCGCAGGCCGTCGGTGAGCAGGGCCAGGTCGGGGGTGTCCTGGCCGCGGTTGCGGGAGGCGTGCTCGACGGCCTCCAGCTGGTCGGCGAGCACCGACTTGGAGTCGTGCAGCAGGCGGCCGACGAGCGTGGACTTGCCGTCGTCGACCGAACCGGCCGTGGCGAACCGCAGGGTGTCGATGGTCGTGTCGATGGTCGTGCTCATGCTTAGAAGTACCCCTCGCGCTTACGGTCCTCCATCGCGGCCTCGGACAGCTTGTCGTCCGCCCGGGTCGCACCCCGCTCGGTGAGCCGGGACGCGGCGATCTCGGCGATGACCTTCTCGACGGTGTCGGCGTCGGAGTCCACCGCGCCGGTGCAGGACATGTCGCCCACCGTCCGGTACCGGACCTGCCGCTTCTCCACGGTCTCCGCGGACCGGGGCCCGCCCCAGTCGCCCGCCGTCAGCCACATCCCACCCCGCGCGAACACCTCCCGGTGATGGGCGAAGTAGATGGACGGCAGTTCGATGCCCTCGCGGGCGATGTACTGCCACACGTCCAGCTCGGTCCAGTTGGACAGCGGGAAGACACGGACGTGTTCGCCGGGTGCGTGCCGCCCGTTGTACAGGTTCCACAGCTCGGGCCGCTGGCGGCGCGGGTCCCACTGCGAGAACTCGTCGCGCAGCGAGAACACCCGTTCCTTGGCGCGCGCCTTCTCCTCGTCGCGCCGCCCGCCGCCGAAGACGGCGTCGAACTTCTCGCTCTGGATCTTCTCCGTCAGCGGCAGCGTCTGCAGCGGATTGCGCGTCCCGTCTGCCCGTTCACGCAGCACACCCCGGTCGATGTAGTCCTGCACGGAGGCGACATGCAGCCGCAGCCCGTGCTTCGCGACCGCGCGGTCGCGGTACTCGATGACCTCGGGGAAGTTGTGCCCGGTGTCCACGTGCAGCAGCGGGAAGGGAGTCGGGGCCGGAGCGAAGGCCTTGAGCGCCAGGTGCAGCATGACGACGGAGTCCTTGCCGCCGGAGAACAGGATCACCGGCCGCTCGAACTCCCCCGCCACCTCGCGGAAGATGTGCACCGACTCCGACTCCAACGCGTCCAGATGACCGAACCCGGGATTCACACCAGCCCCCGCTCCACGAGCAGCGCGTACACTGCGTCCGCGGACTGCCGGGGCGTCTGCTCCTGCGTCCGCAGCACCAAGTCCGGGTCCACAGGCGGTTCGTAGGGATCGTCCACGCCGGTCAGCCCGGACAGCTCACCCGCCGCCTGCCGCGCGTACAGTCCCTTCACGTCCCGCTCGCTGCACACCTCGACCGGGGTCGCGACATGCACCTCGATGTACGGCACTCCGTTGCGCTGGTGGCGTTCGCGCACCGCCGCGCGGCTGACGGCGTACGGTGCGATCACCGGCACCACGGACAGCACGCCGTTGCGGGCCAGTACCTCCGAAACCAGGCCGATGCGCCGGACGTTGGTGTCGCGGTCCTCCTTGGAGAAGCCCAGCCCGGCGGAGAGGAAGCGGCGTATCTCGTCGCCGTCGAGCACCTCCGTGCGGAGCCCTCCGCCCTTCAGCCGGTCACCGAGCAGGCGGGCGATCGTGGTCTTACCCGCGCTCGGCAGCCCGGTGAGCCAGATCGTGGCTCCCTGAGCCCTTGCCGTCGTGGTCATGCGCAACAGTCCTCTTTTTCCTCACCTGGCAGGCAACGCGCTGCACGCTAGGTGAGGAATCTGAGAGGAGTGACGGAAGAGCCTGAGTGTTCTCTAAGCGCCCGGAGACGTGCGGAGGCTCACCCCTGGCCCACGCCCGCGAAGACCGCCCCCGCGTCCCGCAGCCGCTCGTGCAACGCCCGGAACACCGCCGCCGACCGGGCGCCCGGCCAGTCGGCGGGCAGCAGCCGGGCGGGCAGCCCGGGGTCGACGTAGGGCAGGTGGCGCCAGGAGTCCAGGGCGAGGAGGTAGTCGCGGTACGCCTCCTCGGGCGGGGTGTCGGTGCGCTGCTCCCAGGTCTGGAGGACGGGCGCGTGCCGGTCGAGGAACGCGTCGTGCTGCTTGGCGATGGCCGCCAGGTCCCACCAGCGGGTGACGGCCTCGACCGTGGGCGTGAACCCAAGGTGCTCGCCGCGGAAGAAGTCCACGTACGGCTCCAGGCGCAGTCGCGCGAGCGTGTGCCGGGTCTCCTCGTACAGCCGCGCGGGGGCGATCCACACGCCGGGCGCCGCCGTGCCGAAGCCCAGGCCCGCGAGCCGGGAGCGCAGCACGTGCCGCTTCTGCCGCTCGGACTCCGGGACGGAGAACACGGCGAGGACCCAGCCCTCCTCGTCGGACGAGGTGGTGGCGTACACGCGCCGGTCGCCGTCGTCGAGCAACTGGCGTGCGTCGGGGGAGAGTTCGTACCCGGCCGCGCCCTCAGCGGTGCGGGCCGGCACGAGCAGGCCGCGTCTCTTCAGCCGGGACACCGACGAGCGCACGGAGGGAGCGTCCACGCCGACCGCGGCCAGCAGCCGGATCAGTTCGGCGACGGGCACCGGGCCGGGTACATGACGGCCGTAGGCGCCGTAGAGCGTGACGATCAAGGACCGTGGTGCATGCTGGTCGGACACGTTGATCATCTTAGGTCGTCGGCATCAGTGCCGGTCACCCGCGGCATCGGCCGCCACCCGCAGCTTGAACCGCTGGAGCTTCCCGGTCGCGGTGCGCGGCAGGGCGTCCAGGAAGACGATCTCCCGCGGGCACTTGTACGGCGCCAGCTCCGACTTCACGAACGCCCGCAGCTCCTCGCTGTCGCGCCGGGCACCCGGCCGGAGCACCGCGAACGCCACCACGATCTGTCCGCGCGCCTCGTCCGGACGGCCCACGACGGCCGTCTCCAGCACGTCCGGGTGGCGCAGCAGCGCCTCCTCGACCTCGGGGCCCGCGATGTTGTACCCGGCCGAGATGATCATGTCGTCGGCGCGGGCGACGTAACGGAAGTAGCCGTCGCTCTCCCGGACATAGGTGTCCCCGGTGATGTTCCAGCCGTGCCGTACGTACTCCCGCTGGCGCGGGTCGGCGAGGTAGCGGCAGCCGATCGGACCGCGCACCGCGAGCAGCCCCGGCTCCCCGTCGGGCCTCTCCCGGCCGTCCTCGTCGACCACGCGGGCCTGCCAGCCGGGGACCGGAACGCCCGTGGTGCCGGGCTTGATCGCCTCGTCGGCGGCGGAGACGAAGATGTGCAACAGCTCGGTGGCGCCGATGCCGTTGATGATCCTGAGCCCGGTCCGCTCGTGCCAGGCCCGCCAGGTGGCGGCGGGCAGGTTCTCGCCGGCCGAGACACAGCGGCGCAGCGCACCGATGTCGTACCCGTCCAACTCGTCGAGCATGGCGCGATAGGCGGTCGGCGCGGTGAACAGCACGCTCACCCGGTGCTCGGCGACGGCGGGCAACAGCTGCTTGGGGCCTGCCTGTTCGAGCAGCAGCGCGCTCGCCCCGGCGCGCAGCGGGAAGACCACGAGTCCGCCGAGCCCGAAGGTGAAGCCGAGCGGGGGACTGCCTGCGAAAACGTCGTCCGCGCGCGGCTGGAGCACATGCTTGGAGAAGGTGTCCGCGATGGCCAGCACGTCCCGGTGGAAGTGCATACAGCCCTTGGGCCGTCCGGTGGTCCCGGAGGTGAAGGCGATCAGCGCCACGTCGTCGGCGGCGGTCGGCACGGCTTCGTACGGGGTGTCCGGCGCCTCCCGGCGCAGCAGGTCGTCCGGACCGTCACCGCCGTACGTGGTGATCCTGAGCCCCGGTATCTCCGCCTTGGCCAGGTCGTCGACCGCGCGGATGTCGCACAGGGCGTGTCCCACCTCGGCGATCTCGCACATGGTGCGCAGCTCGCTCGGGCGCTGCTGGGCCAGGACGGTCACCGCGACCGCGCCTGCCTTCAGCACCGCCAGCCAGCAGGCGGCCAGCCACGGGGTGGTCGGGCCGCGCAGCAGCACCCGGTTGCCGGGGACCACTCCGAGGTCGCCGGTGAGCAGATGCGCCAGCCGGTCGACACGGGCGCGCAGCTCGCCGTAGGTCCAGGGGGGACCGGTCGGGGTGCGGAACACCGGGCGGTCGTCCGGGGGGCCGTGCAGTAGCTCGGCGGCGCAGTTTAGCCGTTCGGGGTATTGCAGCTCCGGCAGGTCGAAACTCAGTTCGGGCCACTGGTCCGGCGGCGGGAGGTGGTCCCGCGCGAAGGTGTCGAGATGCGCCGACTGGTTCATGGCGGTGCGCCCCCTTGCCTGGTGGGCTCCCTGGTGGGCTCGCTCGACGAGCGTATCGTGTTGGTGACGGCAGTCAACTGTGCGCGATACCGTTGGGGGAGCGGCTCCGCGTCACCTCGACAGCCGCGGGAGAGAGGACGGCGATGCCCGCATTCTCACTCGAACCGGACCAGCTCGCCTGGTGCGCCGAACTGCGCCGACAGGCCGCCGAGCGACTGCGCCCCCTCGCCGAGAAGGGCGAGCCCGGCCAGGTCAACCGCCCCCTCGTCGCCGAACTGGGCGCCCTCGGCCTGCTGCCCCGCCTGTTCACCTCCGGCGCCCTGGACCTCTGCCTGATGCGCGAGTCCCTGGCCTACGCCTGCACGGAGGCGGAGACCGCGCTCGCCCTCCAGGGCCTCGGCGCCCACCCCGTGCACGCCCACGGCACCCCGGAACAGCGCGCGCACTGGCTGCCCCGGGTGGGGGAGGGCCGGGCGGTGGCCGCCTTCGCACTGAGCGAGCCCGGAGCAGGCTCCGACGCCGCGGCCCTCACCCTGACCGCCGAACCCGACGGCCCCTCCGGCTGGCGCCTGACCGGCGAGAAGTGCTGGATCTCCAACGCCCCCGACGCCGACTTCTACACCGTCTTCGCCCGTACGACCCCGGGCGCCGGCTCCCGCGGCGTCACCGCCTTCCTGGTCCCGGCCGACCGCCCCGGCCTGACCGGCACCCCCCTCGACATGCTCTCCCCGCACCCCATCGGCACCCTCGACTTCGACGCGGTCCCGGTCACCACCGCCGACCTCCTGGGCGAGCCCGACCGCGGCTTCCGGGTCGCGATGGGCACCCTGAACCTGTTCCGCCCCAGCGTCGGCGCCTTCGCGGTGGGCATGGCCCAGGCCGCCCTGGACGCCACCCTCGCCCACACGGCCCAACGGGACGCGTTCGGCGGCAAGTTGAGGGACCTCCAGTCGGTCTCCCACCAGGTCGCCGAGCTGGCCCTGCGCACGGAGGCGGCCCGCCTCATGGTCTACGCGGCGGCCACGGCGTACGACGAGGGCGCCCCCGACGTGCCCCGCCGCTCGGCGATGGCGAAACTGCTGGCCACGGAGACCGCGCAGTACGTCGTCGACCAGGCGGTCCAACTGCACGGCGCCCGAGCCCTGCGCCGCGGCCACCTGCTGGAACACCTGTACCGGGAGGTCCGCGCCCCGCGCATCTACGAGGGGGCGAGCGAGGTGCAACGGGGCATCATCGCGAAGGAGTTGTACAAGGAGTTGTACAAGGAACCGCACGCCGGACCGGAGGCCGACGCATGACCGCCGAGCGACTGAACCCGCCCGAACTCTCCCCGCCCACGGGCTTCTCGCACGCCGTGGTGGCCACCGGCACCCGGCTCGTGTTCCTGGCGGGCCAGACGGCACTGGACACCGACGGCAAGGTGGTGGGGGACAGCCTCCCCGAGCAGTTCGAGAAGGCGCTGACCAACCTCCTCACGGCCCTGCGAGCGGTCGGCGCCACCCCGGCCGACCTGGCCAGGGTCACGGTCTACGCCACGGACATCGAGGAGTACCGCGCGCACGCCCGTGAACTGGGCGCCGTCTGGCGGAGGCTGGCGGGCCGGGACTACCCGGCGATGGCGGTCGTGGAGGTCGTACGCCTGTGGGACGGGCAGGCGCTGGTGGAGCTGGACGGCTTCGCGGTATTGCCGTAGGGGACGGTCAGGCGGCGACGGCCACTGCAACCCGGTGCGGTGCGACGGCCCGCCCGTCCGGCAGCAGCTCCCCGGAGTCGTCGAAGACGATCGTGCCGTCGCACAGCAGGCTCCACCCCTGCTCGGGGTGGGCGGCGACGACCACGCCGGCGTGCGGACCGGTCAGCGGACAAGAAGCCTGGTGAGCACCCATGACGCACCTCCACGGAGAGGGTCGAAGTCTTCGTTCGGAGTCTTCGTACGGTCAGACCATGCGCCCACCGCGAACGCATCGCCAGCGTCCACCCGAGAGCGTGACAAGACAGGGACAACTCCCGGACGCCACGCGGACGCTCGGCGCCAACTCGCCACCGAAGGGGTGACGATCACACGCGCGCGGGCGCGCGCCCGGTACAGGTGGAGCCTCCCCGAGTTCCGATCGTTCCCGGAAGGTCCCCATGCCCGTGCGCACCGCCGCTCTCGGCGCGGCCTCAGCCACCGCCCTGCTCCTGCTCCTCGCCCCCACGACCCCCGCCGCCCCCTTCGAGTCGGTGACCGTCGACCCCACCGGCACGATCGCCGCCGACGGCACGGTCACCCTCTCCGGCACCTACCGCTGCACGGGCGGCACCGGCCCGGTCTTCGTCAGCTCCTCGGTCGGCGCCCCCGACGCCGACGTCCGCCACGGCATCGGCGGCACCCGGGCGATCTGCGACGGCACGGAACACCGCTGGCAGAACACGGGCAAGCCCCGCCCGGCCGCGGTGAAGCCGGGCCCGGCACAGGTGGAGGCGACGCTGATGGAACTGAGGACGGGCGGGGGCCTGCCCCTGCCGGCGTTCCACGCGCAGAGCAAGCAGGACGTGACGCTGGTGAAGTCCTGACGCCCTCGACCGGGGCCGGGGAGGAAACCCCCCCGGCCCCGGTTCCCGCACCCCCTCAGAGCCGCTCGACGATCCCCTTCAGCTCCTCGACCTCACCGGACTGCCCCTTCACGACAGCCTCGGCGAGCCTCTTGGCATCGGCGTTCTCGCCCTTCTCCTTCTCCTCCTCGGCCATGGCGATGGCACCGTTGTGGTGCTCGATCATCAGCTCGGCGAAGGCCTTGTCGAAGGCGGTGCCCTTGAGGCCCTTCAGCCCGGCCATGTCCGAGCCGGACATCATCCCGTGCCCGCCGCCGTGCCCGGCCCCGTGCCCGGAGACAGGCTGATCCCAGTCCTCCAGCCCCCCCTTCATGGTCCGGATCTCCGGCTCCTGGGCCCGCTCGATGCGCTCGGCGATGTCCTTGACGGCGGCGTCGGAGGCCCGCCCGTCGGCCAGCTCGGCCATCTCCAGGGCCTGTTCGTGGTGCGGAATCATCATCTGAGCGAAGGTGACGTCGGCGTCGTTGTAGTCGGCGGCAGCCTTCTCCTCACCCCCACAGCCCACGAGGCCCAGGAACCCCCCGAGGAGAAGTCCGCCCACGGCGATACCGCCCTTGCATGCACGCATGGTTGCTCTCACTTCGTCTGTCGTTCCGTTTTCCGGCATGCCGAGTCACGGGCTGAACGCCCGTGGCAGGAATCGGCCTATTGCCGCAGAACCGACAGCTCGGTGAGATCGGGCGCCCCGCGCGGCGGAGGACGCGGCCGCGAAACGGCGGCGACCTGCGCGAACAGCAGCTCCGCCCAGTCCCGATGCCGCGTGAACGCCGAATTCACCAGCGCCGCGAGCACCCACACCCCGAACAGCACGGCCACACACAGGGAGGCCATGTCCATCGACATCAGCGGCTCATGCGTGGACACCCCGTCCGCCACCGGATGCTCCATGGACGCCGCATGCGGGGCACTGACCACCCCGGAGTGCGCGGGCTCTTCCGGATGCCCCAGGGTGTGCATCACGAACACCCCCACCGCGAGCACGACAACGAGCAGGAGCTGCGCCAGGGCGGCTCCTGCTCGTACATGCGTGATGGCTCGCACGGTCAGACCGTACCGAATACGGAGCGGCGGTCTGCGGAGGCCTTCGGGAGGCTCTCCGTGTAGGCGGTGAAGAGCGACATATGTATGTGTACGTCGTCAACGGGATCAATCCTCGGAGTCGGTAATCCGCCCGTGTACGCTGGAGGTATGACGGACGCTGCCGCATCTTCGGTCGGGCCTCTGGTCACCGGCGCAGAGATCGCCCGGATGGCCGGAGTCACTCGTGCGGCCGTCTCCAACTGGCGTCGGCGCTACGACGACTTCCCCGCACCTGCGGGAGGCGCCGCGAACAGTCCGCTCTACGCGCTGGCGGAGGTCCAGGAATGGCTGGACAAGCAGCGCAAGGGCCAGGAGGTGTCACCCGAGGTCGAACTCTGGCAGGCCATGCGGGCCGTGTACAGGGAGCAGATGATCGCGGGTCTCGCCCGGGTGGCCGCCTTGCTGTGCGGGCAGGACGAGGACGACGTGCCGGAGGACGTCGCCCAGCGTGTCCAGGCACTCGCGCGCACCGAATCATCGACCGATCTTGTGAACGGACTGACCGCGCGCTTCATGGACTCGGCGCGGCGCGCGGGCTCCGACCAGGTGACGCCGGAGCGGGTAGTGCGTGCTCTGTGTCATTTCGCTCCCGAGCTGTCGGCCGACGCCACGGTCTTCGATCCCGCCTGCGGAATCGGGGTGTTGCTCCTGTCCGTCGCCTCTGAGGCCGGAACGCGGTGCGTGGGCCAGGAGTTGGACTCCGACAGCGCCCGCTTCGCGCAGCTGCGTGCGGACCTGCTGGGCCGGTCGGACGTGCAGATCGTGGAGGGCGACTCACTGCGCGCGGACCAGTGGCCGGACCTCAAGGCCGATCTTGTTGTCTGCGACCCTCCGGCCGGCGTGACCGAGTGGGGGCGGGACGAGCTGTTGCTGGACGCCCGTTGGGACCTCGGCACTCCGTCCAAGGCCGAGAGCGAGCTGGCCTGGCTCCAGCACGCCTACGCGCACACCGTGCCCGGCGGCCAGGTACTCATGGTCATGCCGGCCTCGGTCGCCTACCGCAAGGCGGGCCGCCGTATCCGGGCGGAGCTGGTGCGGCGGGGCATCGTGCGCCAAGTGGTCGCTCTTCCCCCCGGCACGGCGACCTCCCACGCTCTTCCCGTACATCTGTGGTGTCTCAAGCGTCCCGAGAACACGGGAGCGGCGGACCCGCAGCACACCGTGCGCATGGTCGATCTGACGGACAACAGTCCCGACGGGGACCTGGAACCGCGCCCCGACCAGGTGGCCGACGTACCGCTGATGCAACTCCTGGACGACACGGTGGATCTGACACCGGGGACCCACCTGCGCTCCCGGCGCCGCGACTACCCCGGCGAGTACGCGGCGCTGCGCGAGGAGCTGGAGCACGAGATCCGCCGACTGGCCGCGATGCTTCCCGGACTCACGGAAGGCGGCGGGCCGGACTCGCTGGACGGAGCCGCCACCAGTGTCGCGGAACTCGCCCGTGCCGGACTTGTGGCGTACGAGGGCCAACAGCCGGTCTCGGTGAGCGAGCAGCTGGACACCGACTATCTCCAGGGCTTCCTGCGCAGCTCCCTCAATGTCCGTAGGTCCACGAGTGCGAGCGGGACGTACCGCTTCGACGTCAAGGGCGCCCGCATCCCCCGTATGAGCGTCGACGATCAGCGGCGATACGGTTCTGCCTTCCGGGCTCTGACCGAGTTCGAGGCAGGCGTGCGCCGGGTTGACGAACTGAGCCGACGGCTCGCCGAGGTGGCCCGTGAGGGTCTCGCGTCCGGCGCCCTGGCCCCCAACGGCGGGGCCAAGGCGGGGCGGCCGGTGGACTGACCGGAAACGGTCAACTGACCTGTGCGAGGAACGGGCTGGCCGTTCCGCTCCAGGACACGTTCAGGGTTTCACGGGCCCTGGTGCACGCGACGAACAGCAGGCAGCGCTCACGAAGTAGGTCGGCGTCGTGCTGCGGAGCGTCCACCTCCCGCGGGGTGATCTCACGGGTGAACGGAACGGAGCCCTCGGCGACACCGAGCACACACACCGCGCGGAATTCCAGCCCCTTCATCGCGTGCATCGTCGCCAGGCGCACACCCTCGGCCCCCTGCGTCACCTGTCCCTTGACCCGGAGCACAGGGACACCGGCGGCCTTCAGCTTCTCCTCGGCCGCGTCCAGGGAGAGGTTGAATCGCGCGCACACCCCGATCTCGTGCGGTGCGAGACCCTTGTCCAGCAGTGTCCGGACCCACTCCACCAGCGCCTCGGTCTCCTCCTGCCGCGAGGAGTACCCCCGCGCCTGAGGACGGTGACCGTGCAGCAGTGAACGGTAACCGGCGAGCGAGTCCGACCCCTCGCCGTCCAGCGCTTCGATGTCGACCGGGGCGAGGAGACGGGCCGACCAGGCCAGGATCTCCTCGGTGGACCGGTAGTTGACCCGGAGCCGGAAGCTCCGGCCGGCCGTGGTGATGCCCAGCGAGCCCAGCGACACACGGGAGTCGTAGATCCGCTGATGCGGGTCACCGGTGATGAACAAGTCGTCCGGGCCGGGAGCGACGGCGGCTCGCAGGACCCGCCACTGTGCGGGATGCAGGTCCTGCGCCTCGTCGACGACGACATGGGTGTACGGGGCCGGGCGGTCGGCGAGGAGTCCCGCCGCGCGGGCGCAGACACGCAGGTGGGTGGTCTCGCCGCGGTCCCGCAGGAACTGCTCGAACCGTTCCACGGCCCGCCACACCTCCCTGCGGCGTGCGGGCCCCAGACCGGTGCCGCGGCCCCGGCGGCTCGCGCCGAGGTAGGCATCGAGATCGCGCAGGTTCTGGCCGAGAACGACGTGCCGGTACTCCTGGGCGAGGAACTGGGCGCTGAACGGCAGGGCGAGCTGTTTGACGACCTTTTCCCACAACTGCCGCTGCTCCCGGTCCCCGAGAGGCTTGGGCGGCGTGCCGGTCGAACCGGCCCGGACGACGCCGTGGGCGAAGGAGTCGACCGTGGTGACGTCCACCCGTGCCAGCAGCTCCTCGTCGTCGTCAAGGAGAAGCCCGAGCATGTCGCGCAGCCCCGCGGCCAGTGCGTTCGTGTACGTGGTGAGCAGAATGCGGCTGTCCTCCGAGCGGCCGAGCAGGTGCTTGACGCGGTGCAGGGCCGCCACCGTCTTGCCCGTGCCGGGGCCGCCGGTGACCTGGACGGGACCGCCGTAGGAGGCCCGGTAGGCGACCCTCCGCTGGGAGGGGTGAAGGAAGACCCTCCAGGCCGCGAAGGGCTTCTCCAGGATCTCTTCCAGTTCCTGCGGTCCGGTGACCAGCCGGATGCGGGCCGAGGTGTTGGCGATGACGGTGGCCAGGTCCTCCACCGGTTCGGCGGGCGCGTCGGCGGGGCGGCGGACGGCCACGACGTCCCGGTAGACCTCGTCGGGGCTGAAGCCCTCCGCGAGGTACTGCAGTACCTCCAGTTGGTCCTCCGGCAGCAGGGTCGCGAACGCCTCCAACTGGGCCTTGTCCACCAGGGAACGCGCGGCGCGCAGTACTTGGTCGTCGATACCGAGTTCGCGCAGAGTGCCGTCCGAGACGTCGGTGAAGAGCAGACGGGGCGCTGTGCGGGCGGCCGTCTCGTACAGCGGCGTGAGCTCGTCCAGAGCGACGGCGTTGCGCACCTCCAGTGCCCGCGTGGCCGAGTTCTGGCTGTACAGGCGCTTCGCTGCCCAGGTGTAGGCGTCGTCGTGGGGCAGGACGTTGACCAGGAGGAAGGTGTCGCTGCCGTCGTCGGGGGCGAGGACGACGCCCCGCCAGAAGTCCGTGATGCGGATGGTGCGCATACGCGGGTCGCGGGCGTTCTCGACGGATTCGAGGTGCAGTCCCTTGTCCGCGTTGAGTTCGGCGACGCTCATGGCCTGGAACTTGGCCATGGCTTTGCGCACTCCGGCCCGGATCGGCTTCTCCAAGGTGTCATAGCCGTCCCAGAAGCTCTGGGCGAAGGCGAGCCGGGGCATGGTCGCTTCCTTTCTGCCTGTTCTTGCTCTGCGTGATCGGTCCGGAGGATCTCTAACGGCTGTCGTCCTCGGCCAGCCGTCGGGCGAGCTGTCGAAGACGGGTCAGGAGCCGCGTCGGCTCTTCGGAGAGGTCGAGGCTGTGCTGATAAAGGCGTACTCCTCTGCCGTCGCTCCCCGCTGTGCCGCGTACCTCGTGGAAGCGTTCGGGCCGCTGCCCGGCCGCGTACACGAGATGCGCCGCGCGCAGTCCGAGGACCGTGGCGTAGGTGAGGGCCTGGTAGAGGTCGGCATGGGGAAACCCGTCGGCCTTCTCGACCTTGTACTTGGCGTCGACGACGGCGACCGGTACCCGGCCGTCACCGGTGCGTACGACGAGATCCGGGCGCATCCGCACCAGACCCGCCACATCGAGGCGGTGGGTGTCCTGGAGCCGGGCGGTCAGGCCGTGCTCCCGCAGGGCCTCCCGCAGCGCCACCGTGACGAAGTCCTCGAAGAGCCTGTTCATGTCCAGCAGGAAGCCGTCCACGGTGAGTGGGGTGCCCGTGGCCGGGCGGTGTTCCGGGGAGGCACCGCGCAGGACGGCCTCGGCGAGGCGGAGCGCGGGCCAGTAGCGCGCATTGAGACGTGAGGGCTGCCATGGCGGCAGGTGCTGTCCCCGTACCAGCGGCTGGGCGTCGGCCAGCCGGGCGCGCTGATGGGCGAGGCGGCGCCGGACGGGACCCGGCACGTCCGGCAGCCGCAGCAACCGCTCGGTGGCGGCCCGCAGGATGCGGTTCTCCGCGGTGTCGGCTGTGTAGGCGTCGTAGGCGATTTCCGCGGGTGGTGTCCGGCCGAAGTGCCGCCGGATCTGCTCGGCTTCACGCAGGCGGCCTCGTACGACCAGCGCCGACTCCTCCACCTCTCGGTAGCCCTGGAGCACGCCTTGGCGCAGCGCCCGGTCGATCTGGCGCTCGACGGCATGGGCGAGAGCGGGGACGACGTCGTCGTACGCGCCCGTGTCGACAGTGCCTTCCTTGCTGTCCCGCCACGCTCGCGCCGGGTCGAGGCTGAACCCCAGCAGGAAGAACAGCCGCGTCACCGGCGTCTTGGGCATGATCCGTACGACCGCGCCGCCGGGGGTGCGTACGGCGCCGACCCGGCTGCCGGCGCGCAGCAGCCAGTGGCCGTCCCGGCCGGGGTCGGGAGTGGCGCTCAGCAGGATTTCCGAGGCGGCCAGGGCTCTGCCCGCCTGCGCGGTGAGCGGGACGGACTCGGCCGGCCCGTACTCGCGCAGCCGGATGTCGGCCGGGGGTGCCTTCACGCGAGGCCTTCACGCAGTGCGCGCAGGCCGTAGCGTGCGTCGGTGTCCAGACCTTCCCCGTAGTGGTGTTCCTCCAGCAGGGGCAGGATCTTCGTCCGCCAGACCCGTTCCAGACCGCCGTCGCGGTACGCGCCGGGCTTCATCAGGTACGACGGCCCGATGGCGAAGTCCGGGTCGTCAATACGGGAGTTGAGCGCGTCGAGGAGGTGTGCGGGCTCGGGATCCTTGCCTTCCCGCTCCAGCCAGCGGGCGAGCAGACCGGCGGTCGGCTCGGTGCGCGGGGAAAGTTCCACGAAGGCGAAGCGCCGTCGCATCGCCGCGTCCACGAGGGCGATGGACCGGTCGGCGGTGTTCATCGTGCCGATCACGAACAGGTTGCGCGGGAGCCAGAAGTCGTCTCCGGAGTGGGTCAGGCGCACCGATCTGTCGCGGTACTCCAGCAGGAAGTACAGCTCACCGAAGACCTTCGCCAGGTTGGCACGGTTGATCTCGTCGATGATCAGGAAGTGCGGGATGTGCCGGTTGCCCTCGCGCGCGGCGAGGTCGGCCAGCTCCCGCAGCGGACCCGCGGTCAGCCGGAAGGCCACCTCGCGGGTCTCGGGGTCCTCGACGGGCCGGAAGCCCTCGAAGAAGTCCTCATAGGCGTACGAGGGGTGGAACTGCACGATCTTGACCTGCTCGGGGCCGCCGCCGAAGTACTCTGCCAGCTTCAGCGCCAGATAGGTCTTGCCGGTGCCGGGCGGGCCGTACAGGACGATCTGCCGTTCGTCGACGAGGAGTTCGCGCAGTTCCTCCAGCCACGCCCGGTCGTGGACGAGGAGGTCGGCGGCCAGCGCCTGGGTGACGGGCGGCAGTTCCACGCCCCGCGGCTCCACCCGCTCCACGGCGGGTACGTCACCGGGCGTGGACGGCGTGGGCGGAAGGTCCTCGCCGAGGCGGTCGAGGACTTCCAGGACGCCCGTGAGGTCGACGACGTCGTGCTGCACGGACAGCTTCTGTTGCACCTCCTGGGCCAGGTCCTCGTAGGCGTGCGGCTTCGGGAACCAGGTGACGGACCTACGGATGTTCGACAGTCCGCCCGGGGACGAGGTCTGCACCGCGTCGCCGGTGATCCGGCCGAGGTGCAGCCACCCGTCCGCGATGGTGGCCACGGTGTCGCCCATGCGCATCTGGGTCAGGAAGGCGTGCAGCTCGTCGACCAGGCCGCGCTTCTGGTTGTACGACGCCGCCCCTTCGTACGCCTCCTCGACGTACCGGCGCAGCGTGCTCTTCGTCGGGTCGTTCTCGTCCAGGGGCGGCAGGTATGTGGCGGCGAGGGAGACCAGGCCCTCCTTGAGCCACAGTTGCCGCACCAGGTTGTGCCCGGAGACGTTCGAGCCGCGCACCAGCCACGCCTTGCGTGGCGGCCGCCATCCGCTGGAGAGGTAGTCGGCGAGCGGATGCCCTTCCGAGGTGCGCCAGGTCTCCGGCCCGGAGGCGTCGTACCCGAGCACGAGCCCGGCGGCTGCGGACGAGGAGTTGCACTCGATGTCGTGGGCGGCCACCCAGCGTTTCGGTGCGCCCACGCCGCCGGGAGGGGCGTCGACGAGGGCGCCGCTGGCCCGGAGTTCGGACCGGTTGCGCCGGTTGTGACGCCCCAGACCGGGCCACTCCTCGGCCGCGACGACGGACCCGCCGTGCAGCAGGAACTTGTTCGTCCCGTTGTTCCCGAACTCCGCCAGCAACCGGCCGCGCGCCAGGGCGCCGTCCTGCTGCAACTTGATGCGGAACTCGGGAGTGCCGGGCAGGAGTCCGGGCTGCTGTTCCATTGGGCGACCTTCGTGTCATCGAGCCCTGCGGTGGGTCTCACACCTTACCTGTTGACGCCGTCAAGGGATCCCTCGCGGATGTGTGTAAACATCATGCTCGAATCTGTTGACGATGTAAACGCAGTGCCTTTACAGTCTCGACTGCACCCGGAGCGACGGCTTGCCGAGAACCGGGTCCCCGAACGCTCAAGTGGGGGGCACTATGAGTGGAGCAACGACATTGGACTCCCGACGGAGCACGCTTGCGGCGGAATTGCCGTCGGTCATCGAGCGGCTGAAGAGTCTGGCCACCAGCGGGGGGCCGAAAAGGGCCTGGAGGAGGCCGTTCTCGGGCATGACCACTGGGAGGACCTGCTCAACGCTCTGGGCAAGCGCCGCGAGGCCAACTACCGCGACATGATCAAGGAGGAGACCGACGCGCCGGACAGCCTCCTGGACCGGCTCGTCGCAGAGGCCACCGGAGCCGCCGCCACACCGCCCGCCGACGCATCGCGGCCCGCGCCCCAGGACCAGCTCGACCTGAGCCGCGACGAGTGGAACGCCCTCACCGCCGGCCGACTCCCCGAGCCCACGCGGGAGTTCGCGGTCCGTCGCGGCGGACTCGGCCTCGACGGCGAACAGGCCGAGCCGTGGGCCGCTCTCGGCGCGCACATCGGCGGCGTCGTCCTGGCCGACCGCCTGCGTGAGGTGCGGGCCCTGACCGGGTTCCGCCGGTACTCCCCGAACGGCACCCTCGTGCCCGCCGACACCAGCCGCCGCCGACGCTGGTTGCCCGCCGTCGAGGTCTTCGGTGAGGGCATCCTCCTCACCCTCGACGAGGAGCGGCTGACCGAGTGGGAGAACGACGACCGGGTCAGGGCGCACGTCCTCGGTGTACGCGACGATCTGGACGCCTCGTTCCGCAAGGACCAGCTCGCCGCCGCCTACGGCATCTCGCTCACCCCCAGGTACGTGCTCCTGCACACCGTCGCCCACCTCCTCATCCGGCAACTCGCCTTCGACTCCGGCTACACCACCGCTAGCCTGCGAGAACGGGTCTACGGCCGCCCCGAACACGGCCAGTACGGACTGCTCATCTACACCGCCGCAGGTGACGCCGAGGGCACCCTCGGCGGACTCGTCCGGCAAGGCGAAGCGCCGCACTTCGCCGAGACCCTGGTCCGGATGCTGGAGGCCGCCGCCTGGTGCTCGGCCGACCCGCTGTGCGCCGAACACACCGGACAGGGCTTCGACAACCTCAACCGGGCCGCCTGCCACGCCTGCACCCTGCTGCCCGAGACGAGCTGCGAGACCGGCAACACCCTGCTCGACCGCGCCTTGGTCGTGGGTTCGGCCCGTGTCCCCGGCTACTTCACCGACGTCCTGCACGCGAGCCGCGAATCCGCCGCGGCCACCGCCACCGACGCGACCGGCGCCCAGGAGTGACGGCCATGACCACCGCGAACACCCCCGTCCTCCACCCGGACCTCACCCCGGTCCAGCACGACTGCCTGGACGGCCTGCCACTGACCGGCAATCACGTGGTCAGCGGCCCGCCCGGCAGCGGCAAAAGCCTGCTCGCCGCCCACCGAGCGGTCCACCTCGCCCTGACCGGCCACCCCACGGTGCTGCTCACCCGCTCCCGGCTGCTCCGCCGGCTCCTGCACGACACGTTGAACGGACTCACCGTCCCCGGCGCCCCCGTCGGGGCGGCCACCGCACACAGCTGGATCCTGCGCAGGTTCGGCCGGGACGCTCCGCGCACCGAGGACGGCTGGTTCGACTGGAAGGCCCTCATCGGCGAGGCCGCCGACATCCCCGACACCGACCCGCACGTCGTTGTCGACGAGGGACAGGACCTCCCACCCGGCTTCTACCGCCTCGCCCGGCTCACCGCCGCATCCGTCACGGTGTTCGCGGACGAGTGCCAGCGCCTGACCGAGACGAACTCCACCCTCGCCGAGATCACCGAGACCCTCGGCCGCACCACGGGCCGCGCGGAGATCACCGGCAACCACCGCAACGCCCGTCAAATCGCCGCTCTCGCCGAGCACTTCCGTACCGGAGGCGGTAGGCCGGACCTCCCCTTCCGCAGCGGGGATCGGCCCGTCATCCGCCAGTACACCGACCTGCAGGACCTGACGGAGCACATCACCGCCCTGGCAGAGCACAACCCCCGACACCGCATCGGTGTCATCGTCAACTCGCTGCGCCTGGGCGCCGACCTGATGGCCCGTCTGGAACGAGCGGCCCTTGCCCAGGAGCCGCAGCTGTACAGCTCGGCGGCAACCTCCGGCCGTTACCGCGATCTCGACCTCACCCGCCCCGGCGTGGTCGTCGTCCACCGCGCCAGCGCCAAGGGCCTCGACTTCGACACCGTTGTCATCCCCGACACCGAGTCCGATGCCGCCGCAGACCCGTCCTCGGCGACGCTGCGCATGGCGTACTACGTGATGGTCACGCGGGCCCGCGAGCGAGTAGTGATGGGGTGGCAGGGGTGCCGACTGCCGCGGCATGTGGAAGGGCTGGAGGCGTGGATGCGCGATCAGTGACCGACCGAGCGGCGTTCGGACAACATGTCGTGCCGCTCCGTCAGACTGGAAACTCGCCTACCCAGGTTCGCCGCAGCAAGTGATGAGGCAGATAGTCGGACTCGACCTCAATCGGGAAGCCCGCATCATAGGCGAGACAGGCAACGGCAAGAGGGCCCAGGGCGAGGCAACCTTCGATGTCGTCTGACCGCTCTTCGTTCGTGGTCCAGTATCTCTTGTGCAGTTCCAGCGCCTCGGCCAACGCGGCATTGAAGGCGCCGTGCTCCTTGCGCAGGAAGCGATAGAAGAGATTGATCGGCGGGTAGAGAACGTTTTGCAGGAGATCCCGCGGCGCGATCGTTGCCACGTCTGGATGCGATGTCTCGATGGCCGCGGTCAGCTTGTCGACCAATCCCGGCTCCTCCAGCCAATACGTCTGCAGCGCGTCGACCCAGTGGTAGAGGTAATCATCTCCTTCAACACCCGATGCGCGAAGGACCCCGATAGGAACTCGGCACAAATGAGTCATGCGTTCCTGGTCCCGGCAGGTGACCGCGAGCCAAAAAGCAGTCAGCCAATTACCCGCATGGGCGTAGAACTGAGGGCCGGTGGCCGGAATGCTGCGCATCTCGCCTGCGATGCGGCGTTCAACTGATCCTTCCGAAACCGCCGCTGCGGCGAATGCCGCCTCACTGACCTGCATGGCGGAGACAGCGGCCTCCCAGGTCTCCAGGAGGTTAGCCCGAGGATTCATCTCGACCTGCGCTCGTACCAGGAGGAGCGCCTCGTTCACCGCCATGCCGAACAGCATCGGTGACCGCCCCAGGCCCTGAGCCCCCTCCTTCACCTCGTCAGCGAGCTCTTCTACAGCGGCCGCATCCACCTGCCGAGCCCTGCTGTGGCGTGCCACGGCGTGGGCGGTCACGTGGGGAACTCGCCGAGCCAGCTGTGCTCGATGAGGTGCTTGGGGAGGTAGTCGGACTCCACGCCGAGGGGGACCTGGCCGTCGTAGGCCCAGCAGGCCATGGCGAGGGGGCCGAGGGTGATGCTGCCGTCGATGTCCGACGCCCGGTCCTCGTTCAGGGTCCAGTACGCCTGGTGCAGCTTCAAAGCGTCGACCATGCCGGCCGCGAAACCGTCCCAGTCCCTCGCAATCAAGCGGGAGAAGAGGTGGATGGGCGGGTAGAGCACGCCGTCCAACAGGTCACGCGGGGCGATACGGGCCACATCCGGGTGGGACATCTGCAGCGTGTTCGTGAGCTTTTCCACCAGACCCGGGCGGCGGAGCCAGTACGTCTGGAGCGTGTCCACCCAACTGTAGATGTACTCGTCGTACGACCCCGGAGGGGACAGCAGTCGGTCCAGCGGAATCTCGCAGAGCTGCGTCATGCGCTGCGTATCACGGCAGATCACGGCCAGCCAGAACGCGGTAAGCCAGTTACCGGCACATGCCGTGGACAGGGGGCCGACAGCCGGGATCCTGCGTACCTTGTGGCTGATACGGCACTCGACAGCGCCCTCGCTGACTCCGGTCACCTCGAACAGCGCCGAGCCCAACTGCATGGCCGTCACAGCCGCTTCCCAGGTTTCAACCTGCGCCGCATGCGGATCGTTGACACAGCGGGCATACAGGTTCAGTACGGCCGTATTGAACGTGAAGTCGATCAGGACAGGTGCGCCTTCGAGGCCATTAACGCCCTCGGTCAGGTTCTCCCCGAGCCCGGCCAAAAATTCCGCAGCGTCGGGACGCGGTGCGAGGTGCCGGGGGATGTGAACGGTCACTGAAGGGGCCCCTAGTGATGTCAAACCGTCGATACTGGTAACCAGCATACGTGCCCGAGTTTCTCTGGCCCCGAACAGCCACACATTCCAGTTTGCCTGCGGAAAAAGCCTACTTGATATCCAACACCGACCTCGACTCACCGCGCTTCTCCATCGCCGAATGATGTCGTCGAAGTATTCTCAGGTCTCGAACTCCCCCACCCAGGAACGGTGCAGCAAAGCCCGGGGCAAGTAATCGGACTCGACGTCGATGGGGAACCCGGAATCATAGGCGAGGCAGGCAATGGCCAACGGCCCGAGGGCTACGGCCCCTTCGGCGCTGTCAGCCCGCTGCGCGTTGGCGGTCCAGTACTGCCGGTGGTGTTCAAGAGCCTCCACGAGGGCTTCATTGAACCCATCGTGATCCTTACGAAGGAAGCGGTGGAACAGGTTGATCGGCTGATAGAGGATCTTCTCCAGGAGTTCCCGGTCCGTGTTGCCGGCGACATCGGGATAGGAGGTGTCGATAGTGACGATCAGCTTGTCGACGAGCCTCGGATCCTCTTGCCAGTAGGTCTGCAGGGAGTCAACCCAGTGGTAGATGTATTCGTCGTACCCGGCCCCTGAGGCTCGCAGAAGGCTGATGGGGAACCGACTCAGCTGGTCCATGCGACTGGACTCACGGCAGACAGCGGCCAGCCAGAACGCTTTGATCCAGTTGCCCGCGTTCGCATAGTACTGCGGGCCCACGGCGGGAATCACGCGCACCTTATCAGCGATGCGGCAATCGACGGTCCCCTCGCTTATAACTGCGGCATTGAAGAGCGCACTTCCGACCTGCATGGCGGAGATGAAAGCCTCCCAGGTCTGAAGCCGACTCACAGTTGCGTCCGTGGCGCACAAGGATCGTGCGAACGTCAGGGACGAGTCAAAAGTCCGATTGAAGCCGCTCGGCGAGTTTTCCAGCCTGTCGATGGAACGAGTTAGGCTGCCGTGCAGGATTTCCAGCGCCTCCGGGGATGAGGCGGTAGGAATTTCATGGCGCAGCAGTTGTGTCGGCACCGGTCACCCCCTCCAGTGGGTCGATAGCAAACTTCTTCATGACATAGTCGGCGTAAGTGTGCGTCCCGAGATCCTGAACCGAGCCCCCGGTGCTCTTCCCGAGTTCCGCCAGGGTCGTCGACCCCATGTCGAACTTCATCGCGCCTCCCCCGTAGGCCACTTGCGTCACAGCACGTTCAGCATATCGAACACGCTCTCGTACATCTGCTTGCACTCGCAACGCAGTTGACGCACCGTTGGCTCAATCCGGACGGAACCTGTCCAGACCTGCCTGTCCGTATCCCGTTGTGGTTCGGGACCGCTGCTCGCAGACCGGTAGCTCATGGAGGGCTTTAACAGGGCCTCTGGCGCAGCGGGTTAGGTAGTGCGCGCGTCGTATGAAGTGCCGTCAGTTGTACGTATTCGTGTGTGTCGGATGCGGCGCCGAGTTGACCGTTCCGCTGAGCCGGGTCGTCCTGCCCACCCACGCCCGTCAAAGCTTCGGGGACGGCGTCCGGCTTCCGGTGTTCATGGAGTCGGGGACGTTCGCCGTCGATCCGGACCCGTGGGGAGGGCCCTGGCGATCGTGGGACGAGGCCGAGCCGGGTGAGGCGGAGCCACGCGGCCTCTACGCGCCGGTCCCCGTCCTCCTCGACGGCACCCCCGGAGAGATCGCGATCGCCCCCGGCGACATACGCGGCACCCGTCTGATACCCGAGAGGCTCGGCGATTCCTGCTGCGGTCTCGACGGGGCCGACGGCTCCAACTCGGCCTGCGAGGCGTGCGGTTCGCTCGTCGCGACCCGGTTCGACAGCTGCTAGCTGTGGCAGGCGGTACGCCTCGAACCGGACGCCGTGCGCCGCGTACCCGTCGACGGGGCCGGGGCCGCGCTCCCGTCGTGGGAGGAACTGGCAGAGCACGGGGAGAGGACACCTCCGGTCGAACCCATCGTTCCCACCTAATCCATCGGGCGCCTCGGCCTGGGCGGCTACTGGTCCTGGAGTCCTCGCTGGGAGGCGGCGGCCGCCTCGCCCTGGCCCACCTGCTGGCGGCCTCCCGGCGCCAGCCCGTCCAGGTCCCGAGCGGCCTGACCGCCGACATGTTCCAGCGCGCCCTGGACACCCTGCTGCCCGGCGATGCCCCACCCCGGCGCGCCGTCCTGGCCGGACCGGGACAGCCCGCCCCAGACCCGGACGCCGACATCCTCCTCGTGCCGATCCACCCCGTGACGGGCGACACTTGGGCTCCCACCGGCCCGGCGGCCACGGCGTACCGGGTTCCGCTGCCGCTGGGCGTGTGGCGGTGGCTGGTCGACCCGGAGCCGCATCCGCCTCTCACCGCGTCGGTCCGCGTACCCCGTGACGACCTTCACGACGGTCGGCCTCCCGAGGTACCGAATCGGTTGCTGCGGGCCGACCGGGGAGTCTTCGGGCACACCCTGGCCAGGCTGCCCGAGGCCCGCGCCGCGTGGCTGCGCACGATCCTGACCGACGTCGGACACTGCGAGCCCCGGACCTCTTCTGCTAACCGCCGGGCGTTAACGCTCCTGGCGTGTGCAGCACCGCCCGCACGGTCTTCCCGCTCGGCGGGTACGGCACGCAGTCCCAGTGGTCGGCCACGGCCGCGACGAGCACCAGGCCCCGGCCGCCCCTCGACAGCGCGCCGGCCTCCGCCGGGCCGGTCACGATCTGCGGATACAGGTCACCACGGGCGTCACTGACCTCCACCCGCAACAGTTTCGACGCCGCGTCGAGCACGAGGGTCAGCCGGAAGCAGCGGCCCCGTACATGTCCGTGCAGGACGGCGTTCGCGGCGAGTTCGGCGATCACGACCTCGGCACGCTCCGTGAGCGTCGGATGGACGTCCCAGGCGCACAACTGCCCCACCCCGAGCAGCCGCGCCAGCCGGGCGCCGCGCCGCGTCGCCGAGAACAGTTGGCTGAAGGTGCGCGAGCGGGCGGTGGGTTGAGGGGGCGTGAGCTGCGGGGGAGCGGTTTGCGTCATGAGGCCAGCGTGGCGGCCGATTCGCCCGTACACGAGACCTGAACCCCGTACGCTGAGTCAGCGTACGGGCACGGGGAGTGGACAGTACGGGGGGCGGCGCTCACGATGAGTTGCGTGCGCGGGGGTCAACGGGCCTGAGAGCCAAGGCGTGGCAGAGAGGGGCGGCGGATGGACATCGCCGAGGCGGAAGCGACCATCACGGGTACGGACACCCCTGCGGTACCGCA
>NZ_FLSP01000071.1 GCF_900091315.1 Streptomyces sp. DI166 | reverse complement strand
CTGGTGTGTGGGGAGGGGGTGACGGTTCTCAGTCAGACGCCGTCGGCGTTCGCGCAGTTGGTGGCGGTGCGTGGGGTGAGGGCGTTGCCGCATGCGTTGCGGTATGTGGTGTTGGGGGGTGAGGCGCTGGAGCCTGGGGTGTTGCGGCCGTGGTTTGCGTGTGAGCCGGGTGTGACGGTGTTGAACATGTACGGGATCACGGAGGCGACGGTGCATGTGACGGTGCGGCGGGTCACTGAGGCGGATGTGGGTTTGCCGGTGAGTCCGATCGGGGTGCCGTTGGGGGATATGCGGGCGTATGTGCTGGACGGGCGGATGCGGCCGGTGCCGGTGGGTGTGGTGGGGGAGTTGTATGTGGGGGGTGCGGGGGTCGCGCGCGGGTATCTGGGGCGGCCTGAGCTGACCGCGGAGCGGTTCCTTGAGGATCCGTTCGTGCCGGGTGGTCGGGTGTATCGCACGGGGGATCTCGTGCGGTGTTCGGTGTCGGGTGAGCTGGAGTATGTGGGCCGTAATGACGCCCAGGTGAAGGTGCGTGGTTACCGGATCGAGCCGGGTGAGGTCGAGGCCGCGCTGCTGGAGTGCCCGGGCGTCCGCGAAGCCGCCGTCATCGCCCGGGACGACACACTGATCGCCTATCTCGTGGGCGAGGAGATTCACACCGAGGCCATACGGGCCGCCTTGATGTCACGACTGCCGTCGTATCTGGTGCCGTCGGCGTATGTGCGTCTGGACGCCTTCCCGCTGACGGTGAACGGCAAGCTCGACCGGGCCGCTCTGCCCGCCCCCGACGACACCTCCTACGCCCGCGGCGCCTACGAAGAGCCCCGGGACGGAATCGAGCGTGTGCTGGCGGAGATCTGGAGCGACCTGCTCGGTGTCGAACGCATCGGCCGGGGCGACAGCTTCTTCGACCTCGGCGGACACTCCCTCCTCGCGGTCGCCCTGCTGGAGCGGCTACGGCGCAGGGACCTCCGGGTCGACGTGAGGGCGGTCTTCCAGGCGCCCGTCCTGCGGGACTTCGCCGCGCGGGTGGAGTCGGGCGCCGGGCTGGCCGAGGTGCCGCCGAACCCGATCCAGCCCGGCTGCACGCGCATCACCCCGGACATGCTGCCCCTGGTCGAGCTGACCCAGGAGGAGATCGACGGCATCGTCGCCGGCGTCGACGGGGGCGCCGCGAACGTCCAGGACATCTACCCGCTCGCCCCGCTCCAGGAGGGCATTCTCTTCCACCACCTGATCAACACCGACCAGGACCCCTTCCTCCTGCACAGCGTGCTCACCATGGAGAGCCGCGCACACGTGGACCGGTACCTCGACGCGGTACGCGCCGTCACCGCGCGCCACGACCTGCTGCGCACGGCGTTCGTCTGGGAAGGACTCGACACGCCCGTGCAAGTGGTGTGGCGCACGGCGCCGATCCCCGTGGACGAGATCGAACTCGACCCGGTGGACGGGGACATCGCCGAGCAGATCCAGGAGCGCTACACCGCCGAGAACACCCGTATCGACGTCACCCGCGCGCCGTTGATGCGGTTCGTCGTCGCACCGGACCCGGTGAACGACCGCTGGGTGGTGGCGAGTTTCGCGCACCACCTCACCGACGACTACACGACGTACCGCCTGATGCTCTCCGAGATCGCCGCCCACATCATGGGCCGCGAGGACGAGCTGCCGCAGCCCCTGCCCTTCCGCAACTTCATCGCCCAGGCCCGCGGCGCGGTGTCCGCCGAGGAGCACGAGGCGTTCTTCCGCAGGATGCTCGGCGACGTGACCGAGCCCACCGTTCCCTTCGGGCTGCGCGAGGTGCGCGGACACGGCGGTGACACCGACGTGGCCCACCTTCCGGTGGACGAGGAACTGGCCCGGCGGCTGCGGGAGCGGGCACGACACTTCGGAGTCAACCCCGCCAGCCTCTTCCACCTGGCCTGGGCCCAGGTGCTCGCCAGGTTCGCCGGACAGGACGACGTGGTCTTCTGCACGATCCTCTTCGGCCGGATGGCCGGAGGAGCGGGCGCCGACCGGACCATGGGCGTGTTCATCAACACGCTGCCGGTCAGGATCGGTATCGACGAGCGCGGTGTCGCCGACAGCGTCCGGGACACGTACGGCCTGCTCACCGAACTCCTCGGACACGAGCACGCGCCGCTCGCACTGGCCCAGCGGTGCAGCCAGGTCCCGCCCGGCGAACCGCTGTTCTCCGCACTGCTCAACTACCGGTACAGCGTCAGCCTGCCCCGACAGCAGAGCACGCCGTACGCGCAGGCCGGCGACGGCATCGAGATGGTCCACGCCCGCGAACGCAGCAACTATCCGCTGATGCTCGCCGTCGACGATCGCGGCGACGGCTTCGAACTCACCGGCCACGTCCAGCGACCCATCGACCCCGAGCGGGTGGTCACCTTCATGCACCGGGCGCTGGAGGTGCTGGCGGACGCCCTCGAACAGACCCCCGACCGGCCCGTGCGCGACCTGGACGTGATGCCCGCCGCAGAACGGGAACGGCTGCTGGGCACCTGGGCCGGGCACGAGCAGCCGTACCCGCGGGACCGGTGCGTACACGAACTGTTCGAGGAGCAGACCCGGCTCACCCCCGACGCCCCCGCCCTGCGGCACCTCGACCGCGCATGGAGCTACGCCGAACTCGACGCCCGGGCCACCTCCTTGGCCGACCGGCTTCGACTGCGCCCCGAGGACCGGGTGGCCGTGTGCGCCGACCGCAGTCCCGAACAGGTCATCGCCCTGCTGGCGATCCTCAAGGCCGGAGGCGCGTACGTGCCCCTCGACCCCGCGCACCCCAGGGAACGGCTCGCGCTCATGCTGTCCGACAGCGCGCCGGTCATGGTGCTCGCCGACGAGCGGGGCCGAACCGCCCTCGCCCCCCTGACCCTGCCCTGCCACGACCTGGCCGAAGGCCCGGTCGCCGCCCCGACCACACCCGCCCCCATACCGGTCGCGGCCCTGGCGGCACCCGCCCCCGTACCGGCCGGCGCCCCGGCGACCACCGCCCCCGCCCCGGCCGCAGTTCCCCCGCACCCCGACCGGCTCGCCTACGTCGTCTACACCTCCGGCTCCACCGGCGTACCGAAGGGAGTCGCGGGGGAGCACCGGGCGCTGGTCAACCGACTGCACTGGGCCCGGACCGCGCTGCCCGCCTCGGCGGTGCACGCACAGAAGACATCGATCGGCTTCATCGACGCCCTCACCGAGACACTGACCCCCCTGGTCAGCGGAGCCGTGCTCGACATCGTGCCGCCCGAGGACGCGGTGGACCCCGCGCGCCTCGCCGCCCACCTGGCGGACCGCGGCATCGACCGGGTGACGCTCGTACCGTCCCTGCTGTCCGCACTCCTGGACACGACGGCCGACCCGCTCGGCGTCGAACTGGTCGTCTGCTCGGGAGAACCCCTGCCCCCGGCCCTGGTGGCCCGGCTGCGCGCGCACAGCCCGGCGGTGACCCTGGTCAACCAGTACGGGTCGTCGGAAGTGGCCGGAGACGTCACCTTCCGGGGCCACCCGGCCCAGGACACCCCCTCCGAAGCCCCACAGGCGGCTGACTCCGCCGCCTCCGTGGGCGTACCCATCGCCAACGCCCGCGTCTACGTCCTGGACGCCCGCGGTCGCCCCGCGCCCGCCCAGGTCACCGGCGAGGTCCACGTCGGCGGAACACCCGTGGCGCGCGGATATCTCGGCGCTGCGGACGACCGGTCCTTCACCGGCGACCCGTACGGGCAGGGCCGCCTCTACCGCACCGGTGACCTGGCCCATTGGACCGAGGACGGCACGCTCGTCCTGAGGGGCCGCGCCGACCGGCAGGTGAAGATCCGGGGCTTCCGCGTCGAACTCGGCGAGATCGAGACCAGGTTGCGGGAGCACGTCCGCGACGCCGTGGTCCTGGCCGACGGTGACCGGCTGGTGGCCTACTACACGGCCGAAGACCCCGCCCCTTCCGCACGGTTGAGGGCCCGCCTGGGCGCCGTACTGCCCGCGCACATGGTGCCCGCCGCCTTCGTGCACCTCAGCGCCTTCCCGCTGACCCCCAGTGGCAAGCTCGATCCGAAGGCGTTGCCCGCCCCCGACGCCACCTCGTTCTCGACCGGGACGTACGTCGCA
Source organism: Streptomyces sp. DI166 (assembly GCF_900091315.1). GTDB lineage: Bacteria > Actinomycetota > Actinomycetes > Streptomycetales > Streptomycetaceae > Streptomyces > Streptomyces fuscus. The sequence continues at coordinate 41,545 of NZ_FLSP01000071.1, read as the reverse complement.
CCCGTGGGCGCCGTGGAGACGGTGATCGCCGGTGTGTGGGCCGACCTGCTCGGCCATGAACGGGTGGGCCGCAACGACCGGTTCCTCGATCTCGGCGGACACTCCCTGATGGCCGCCCGCGCGGGGCTCAGACTGCGCGCGGCCGGAGTGCACCTGACGGCCGCGGAGCTGTTCGGCAACCACAGCGTGGCCGCGCTCGCCGCCCGGCTGCTGGAGCGCGACCCCCGGCTCACCGGCCGTGACGCGCTGCCGCTGCGCCCGGGCAAGGGGACCGACACCCCGCTGTTCCTCGTCCACGACGGCGCCGCCAGCCTGCTGTACGCCCCCGCGCTCGCCGAGGAACTCGCGCCGGACCTGCCGGTGTACGGCCTTCCGCCCGCGCCGCTCGGGGACGCGCAGCCCGTCACCATCGAGGGCATGGCCTCGCGCATGGTCGGGATGATCCGCGCTGTGCAGCCGTCGGGTCCCTACCGGATCGCCGGGTGGTGCACCGGCGGCGCCCTGGCCTACGAGATCGCCGCCCAGCTCCTCGGCGCCGACGAGGAGGTGTCGTTCGTCGGCATGCTCAACACCACCTGGTCGCCGCCCGGACGGACCGTCGTGCCGGAACCCGATCCGCGCGCGGAGGTGCTCTCCTGGCTCGGCGCCGAGGACCGTGGCGAGCCGCTGGCCGAACTGGTGGCACGGGCCGTGGCCGCCGACGTACTCCCGACGGCGGTGGCCGACGTCCCCGAAGAGTTCATCGAGGCCGCCATCCTGCGCAAGCACACCGTGGAGGCCGCGGCCGCCGGCTACACCCCGGCTCCCGTGCCGGTGCCGGTGCACTACTTCAGCGCCGTCGAACACGACCCCTCCCAGCCGCTCGGCGGCTGGGACCGCGCCCTGCCGGACGTGGAGTTCCGACGCGTCCCGGTCCCCGGCACCCATCAGTCGATGCTGCGCCCACCGCACCTCGGCACGACCGCCGCGGCCCTGACCGGGGCACTCGCCGACGCCCGGCCCGTCTCGGTTCCCCCCTTCACCGCCCTGACCACCCTGCGCACCGGACGGCCCGGCGTCGCACCCCTGATCTGCCTGCCCGGCGCCGGAGCGACCGTGGTGAGCTTCCAGCCTCTGGTGGGTGTCCTCGGCGACGAGCGACCCGTGTACGGGCTTCAGCCGCGTGGACTCGACGGCGCGGACCTCGCCCACACCAGCGTGGAAGCCGCCGTCGCTGCCCACCTCGCGGAGCTGGACGCGCTCACCGGCACCGGGCCCGTGCACCTGCTCGGCCACTCCTTCGGCGCCTGGACCGCCTTCGAGACGGCCTGCGCGCTCACCGCGGGCGAAGGGCGGGGCGACCGGGTCGCCTCTCTGACCCTCCTGGACGGCGAGCCCCCCGCGCCCGTCGCCACCGTCCCCGAACTCGACGACGTGACCGCCCTCTTGCACCTGGTGGCCGTCTACGAGGATCTCGCGGGCGCACCCCTCGGGCTGACCGCCGACCAGTTGGCTCCCCTCGACGAGCCGGGCCGCCTGCGACTCCTGCACGAGCGGGCCGCCGCCCTCGGCCTCGTGCCGCGCGGCTCTGCCCCCGAGGTGCTGGCCGGCCCCGTCCGCACCTTCATCCGCTGCCTGCGCACCCCGTACACCCCGCGCCGCACCTACGACGGGCCCGTCACGCTGGTGCTGGCGGCCGGCCCGGACCGGGACGACACGGCCGCACGCGCCCACCGAGCCGATGTGCTGCACGCCTGGCGGCGGTACGCCCCGCGGGCGGTCCTGCGCGTCAGTCCCGGCACCCACATGACCATGCTCACCGAACCCCATGTCGCCGCCTTGACCGAGCACCTCGTACCCGCCCGGGAGGACCAGCGGTGACCACGCAGCCCCTGCCCGACGCCCCGGCTGCGCGCCTCCACGAGGCCGTCGCCGCCCGAGCCGCCCGCGAACCGGACCGCCCCGCCGTCGAGGACGGCGACACCCTCCTGACCTACCGCGACCTGGACACGCTGGCCCGGGCCTACGCGGGAACCCTGGACTGTCCGCCCGGATCGCTCGTCGCGGTCGCCATGCCCCGCGGCGCCGCGTACGTGGCGGCGGTGCTGGGCGTGCTGAAGGCCGGCTGCACATTCCTGCCGACCGACCTGTCCGTCCCCGCCGCCCGCCAGGAGACGATCCTGGCCGACGCCCGGCCCTCGGCCGTCCTGACCGGCCCGCCGGACGCCGACCCGGCCGCTCGCCCGCACCACCCCGCCCCCGACGCGGGCGACACCACGGACACCCCCGCCTACTGCATCTACACCTCCGGCTCCACCGGCACCCCCAAGGGCGCGCTGCTGACCCACGACGGCCTGCGTGTGGTCGCCGAGGCCCAGCGCACCGTCCTCGGCGCCGAACCCGGCGACCGTGTCGCCCAGTTCGCGTCACCCGGATTCGACGCCTTCGTCTTCGAACTGACGATGGCCCTGGCCCACGCCGGCACCCTCGTCCTCGTCCCCGACGTGATCCGTGCCGAACCGCAGGCCCTGGCCGGGTTCCTCCGCGCACGTGCCGTGACCTTCGCCGTCCTGCCCTCCCTCGTGACGGCCGGGCTGGGCGCCGCGGAGCCGGTACCCGGTCTGCGTGCCGTGGCCTCCGCCGGTGACGTCCTGCCCCCGCACGTCGTACGGAACTGGCCGCACCCCGGCCCGCTGTACAACCTCTACGGCCCCACCGAAGCCACCATCTGGTCCACGGTCCACCGCTGCGACCCGGCCGACCCGGCGCCCACCGTCCCCATCGGCACGCCGGTACCGGGAGTCGGCGTCCACCTGGTCGACGGCGAGATCCTGATCAGCGGCCCCACCCTCGCCCAGGGCTACCTCAACCGGCCCGAACTCACCGCCGAGCGCTTCCCCGTCGTCGACGGTGTCCGTATGTACCGCACCGGCGACCTCGGCCGGCTGCGGGCGGACGGCGCCATCGAGTTCCTCGGCCGACGCGACCACCAGGTCAAGGTGCGCGGCTTCCGCGTCGAACTGGGCGACGTCGAGGCCGCCCTGCGCACCCATCCCGAAGTCACCGACGCGGTGGTGCTGTCGAAGGACGACCACCTGGTCGCCTACACCGTGCCCGAGACCGGCGCCGACCTGCGGGCCCACCTCGCCGCCCGGCTGCCCGGCCACATGGTCCCGGCCCGCGTCCACACCCTGGCCGCCTTCCCGCTCAACTCCAGCGGCAAGGCCGACCGCGCCGCACTCGCCGCCCTCCGGCATACGCGGACGTCCCCTCTGCCCAGGACCGAGGCGGAGCGTGCGGTGGGCCGCGTGTGGTGCGAGACACTCGGGCTGACCGAGTGCGCGGTCCACGAGCACTTCCAGGACTGCGGCGGCCACTCCCTCTCCGCCGTCCGGCTCGCCAACCGGCTGAACCGCCGACTGGGCACGCGGCTCACCGCCCTGGACGTCCTGGAGGACGGCACCATCGCCCGCCTGGCCCGGCACGTCGACGACCTCGCACTCCAGCCGCCCGACCCCGTCCCGCAGGCCGCCCCCGCCCCCGCCCACGGCCCCCGTCCCGCCTCCGCCGCCCAGCAGCAGGTCGCCTACGCCATCGAGGCGGAGGGCGCAGCACGCGCCTACCTGGCCCGCTCCCGGCTCACCCTGCGCGGCCCGCTGGACGTCCCCGCCCTCGGCGCGGCCCTCCAGGAGATCACCCGGCGCCACGAGATCCTCCGCACCCGCTTCGTCCTCCAGGACGGAGCCCTCATCCAGCTCACCGAGGAATCCACCGAGGTGACCCTGGAGGTCCACGAGGGCCCCGAGGAACCCGTCTGGGACACGCTCGTCGAGGACGTCCTCGACCCCACCGTCCTGCCCCTGACCCGATGGGCACTGATCCGCCGTGCCCCCGACGAACACCTGCTGCTGCACGCCGAGCACCACTACGTGCACGACGGCTGGTCCCACCAGGTCTTCCTGGCGGAGCTGTCGGCCCTCTACTCGGGCCGGCGCCCGCACGACCCGGTCCAGTTCGCCGAGTTCACGCAGTGGCAGCAGGAATGGCTCGGCTCCCCGGAGGCCGCCGCCCAGGAGAAGCACTGGCAGCAGGTTCTGCGCGACGCCCCACCACCCCCGGCTCTCGCCTCCCTCGGCCCCGGCACGGGCACCGCGCGCGGCCGACTGCTGCGCCACCGCCTGCCCGCGACCCTCGTCCGCCATGTCGCCGGCCTCGCAACGGAGTTGCGACTCACCCCCTTCCAGGTGATGTTCGGCGCCTTCGCCCTGCTGCTGTCCCGACAGACCCGCACCACCGACCTGCTCCTGGGCACCACCGTCGCCAACCGTACCGACACCGCGTGGGAGCGGGTCATCGGAATGATCGTCAACACCGTCCCCGTACGCGTCCGCTCACCGCACGCCGAAACAGCCGGCGACTACCTCCGCGAGGCCCGCGACGGGCTCCTCGCCTCCCTGCGCGCCGCCGAACTCCCGCTCTCCCGTATCGTCGCCGCCACCCACACACCCCCGCCCACCGTCCTGTTCAGCCAGCACTCCGCCGCCGACGACGACACGCTCGACTTCCGGGATCTGACCGTCGAGGCGGAAGTGGCGCTCGCCAACGACACCGCGAAGTTCCCCCTCAGCGTGACCGTCGTCCCGCACGCCGGGGACGGTGCCGACGTCCTCTTCGAATACGCCCCCCACCGCTGGGACGACACGAAGACCGAACGACTCGCCGCCGCCTACATCGACCTGCTGACGTCCCTGAGCCCCGGACTGAGCCTCCAGGAGACCGACACCTTCCTCCCCGACCTCGGCCCCGGCGCACCGGGCAACACCTACGGAACCCCCTGGCACGGAGGCATCCCGGCCCGCTTCGCCGCCCACGCGGCCCGCCACCCCGACCGTACGGCGGTGGTCGGCGCAGACCACCGCTGGACCTACGCCGCCCTGCTGCGCCGCTCCGGCGACTACGCCGCCCACCTCACCGCCGCCGGAGTCGGCCCCGGCGACCTGGTCGGCATCCGGCTCGACCGCGGACCCGAACTGCCCGCGGCCATGCTGGGAGTACTGCGCACCGGCGCCGCCTACGTCCCCCTCGACCCGGACCAGCCCACCGCCCGCACCGACGCCCTCGCCGAACAGGCCCGCACGGCCTGCCTCATCGACACCCCGGTACCGGCCGGCACCCCGGGCCCGGACGAGCCCCTGACCCCCGAGACCCCCGTCTACTGCAGCTTCACCTCCGGCTCGACCGGCCGCCCCAAGGGCGTACTGGTCCCGCACGCCGCTCTGGAGAACGTCCTCGACTTCTTCCACGACCAGGCCCCGGACCGGTTCACCCGCGTGCTCGCCGTGACCCCGGCCGCGTTCGACATCGCCAACCTCGAACTGCTCCTGCCGCTGTGCCACGGCGGCACCGTGATCGTCGCCGACCGCGACCAGGCCCGCGACGGCGAGGCACTCCTCGCCCTGGCCTCCCGTGAACGCGTCACCGTCATCCAGGCCACGCCCTCCACCTGGCGCCTGCTCACCGCGGCCCCCTCCTGGGCCGCCGGCCCCGCCCGGCCGCTGCTCGCCCTCAGCGGCGGGGAGGCCCTGCCCAGCGCTCTCGCCGCGGCGATCCGAACGCGGGCGGACGAACTGTGGAACGTCTACGGCCCCACGGAGACCACCATCTGGTCGACCTGGCACCGCAGCACGGGCACCGCACCCGGCCCCCACGAGCCCATCGGCACCCCTGTCGCCCACACGGCCGTCCACCTGCTCGGCCCCGACGGGACGCCCGTGCGGGACGGCGAGATCGGCGAGATCCACATCGGCGGCGCGGGCGTCGCCCTCGGCTACCTCCACGAGCCCGAACTCACCGAACGGGCCTTCCTGCCCGACCCGTTCGCGCCCACACCCGCCCGCATGTACCGAACCGGCGACCTGGCCCGGCGGGGCCCGGACGGGCTGGAGTTCCTCGGCCGCACCGACGACCAGGTCAAGATCAACGGGCATCGGGTGGAACCCGGAGAGACCGAGTCCGCCCTGCGCGCCGAGCCCGGCATCCGCGACGCGGTGGTCGTCGCCCGCACCAACTCCCTCGGCGAATCCGACCTCCTCGCCGTCGTCACCACCCACGACCCTGACCTGGACACCACCGCCCTCCGGGCCCGGCTGGCCGACCGCCTGCCCGGATATCTCGTCCCGGCCACGATCCGCCGTGTCGACGCCTTCCCACTGACCCCCAACGGCAAGCTCGACCGCCGGGCCCTGCTGGCCGGAGCGGGACCCGAATCGGCAGACCGCCCGAAGACCGCTGCCGAAGCCCGGCTCACCCGCGTCATCCACCGGGTCGACCCCGCCTGCCCCGACGACCCGCAGGCCACCTTCACCGCACTGGGCCTGCACTCCCTCGCCCTGCTGCGGCTCACCGTGCTCTGCCGCGACGAGTACGGTGTCCCCCTCACCGTGAGCGAGGTCCGCGAACGCGCCACCCCGGCCGCCCTCGCCCGGCTGCTCGCCGACCGGTCGGCCACGACAGCCCCGTACGACGACCGCCGGACACCGGACGAAGACCTCCACCGGGCCGCTCCCGAGGCCGCACCCGCCCTCTCCCGCGCCCAGGAGGGCCTGTGGACCCTGTGCCAGGCCCCGGAGGCCGGCGCCGCCTATCACGTGCCCGTCGGGGTCCGCCTGAGCGGAGACCTCGACACCGACGCCCTGCGGGCCGCCCTGGAACGCGTCGTGGAGCGCCACGAGGTCCTGCGCACCACCTTCCGCGCCGGCCCGGACCTCCTCCCACAGTCCCACGTCGGCCCCGTCCGCCTCGGCCCCGACGACGGCACCCCCTTCGACCTGGCGAACGGCCCCCTCGTCCGGGCCTCCCTCACCCGTGAAGGGGACCGCACGCACCGGCTCACGCTCACCCTCCATCACCTTGTCGCCGACGCCTGGTCCCTGGAGATCCTCTGGCGCGAACTCGGTGTGCTGTACCAGACGTTCAGCCGGGGCGAACCCGACCCGCTGCCCGCCCTGCCCGTGCAGTACGCCGACTACGCGGTCTGGGAGCGCGGCAGATCCGCTCACCAGGACAAGCAGGAGCGGTTCTGGCTCGACACCCTGGCCGGCGCTCCGACCGTGCTCACCCTGCCCACGGACCGCACCCGGCCACCGCGCCAGGACCACCGCGGGGGGCTCGTCACACGCACCCTGGACCCGGACCTGACCCGTGCCCTCGCCCGATTCGGCGAACGCCATGACACCACCGCCTTTGAGACGCTCGCCGCGAGCTGGGCCGCCCTGCTCTCCCGGCTGTCGGACCAGACCGACCTCGTCGTCGGCACCCCCGTCACCCGCCGTGAACACACGGCCGTCCAGGACCTCATCGGCTACTTCGTCAACACCGTGGCCCTGCGCTTCGACACCTCCGGCAACCCGACCACCGCCGAGTTCGCCGCCCGGGTACGCGGGACCGTCCGGGCCGCTCTCGCCCATGCCGACGTGCCCTTCGACCGGGTGGTCGACCTGGTGGCCCCACCCCGCACCCCCGCCCACAGTCCGCTCTTCCAGTGCCTCCTCGCCTGGCAGGAGCGTTCGACCCCCCTCAGCCTGCCCGGCCTCACCACGGAACCCCTGCCCCGCGCGGGGCACACCACGGCCAAGTTCGACCTGGCCCTCCAGCTCACCGACCTCGAAGACCACATCGAGGCCGAACTGGAGTACGCGAGCGCCCTGTTCGACGAGGAGACCGCCACCCGCCACCTGGAGAGCTGGCTGGTCCTGCTGAAGGCCATGCTCGACGACGACCAGCAGCACCTGGACGACCTGCCCTTCCTCTCCCCGCAGGCGGCACACCACCAACTGCGCGCGTTCAACGGCCCCGTGACGGACATCCCCGCCCACTGCCTGCACACGCTCGTCGAGGAGCAGGCCGCCCGCGTGCCCCACCGCACCGCCGTACGCCACCAAACGGACACCCTCACCTACCGGCAGCTCGACCAGCGCGCCAACCGCCTCGCGCACCGCCTGAAAGACCTGGGCATCGGCCCCGGCGACCGGGTCGCGATCTGCCTCGACCGGGGCACCACCCTCGTCGTCGCCGTCCTCGCCGCCCTGAAGTCCGGCGCGGCGTACGTCCCCCTGGAACCGGACCGGACCACGGCCCGGACCCGGCTGATGCTCGCCGACTGCGCGCCCGCGGCCCTCATCGCCGACCCGGCCCACGCGGCCGCGCTCCTCACCGAAACCGACACTTCACCGAGCCCGCAAGCAGCGGACCACACCCCCGCCCGCCTGCCCGTGGTCGACCCCTGCGGCCCCCTCCCCGAAGCCACGGAACCCGTGCCGCCCTCGGCCACACCCGAAGACCTCGCGTACGTCATCTACACCTCGGGCTCCACCGGCGTACCGAAGGGCGTGCAGGTCGAACACCGCAATGTGGTCGCCCTGCTGACCCACTGGCGCGCCCAACTCCCGCAGCAGGACGGGTTCACCGCCTCGATGTGGAGCGGCGTCGGCTTCGACGTCAGCGTCCTGGAACTCTTCGCGGCCCTCACGACCGGCGCCACCCTGCACCTGATCCCCGAGACCGTCCGCCTCGACACCGACGCCGTGACCGCCTGGCTTGGCGAGCACGGCATCCAACACGCCTACCTGCCGCCCTTCCTGGTGCGCAGACTCCGCCCGGGTGACCTGACAGGCATGCAGACCCTCCTGGTCGGCGTGGAACCCCTCCACGAGGCCTCCCTGCATCAACTGGCCGCCACTACACCAGGCTTGCGGATCGTCAACGCGTACGGGCCCACCGAGGCGACCGTGCTGTGCACGACCTACCACACCCTCGGCGACCACGACCGGAACGCCCCCATCGGCCTGCCCGTCCCGAACACCCGCGCCTACGTCCTCGACCGCCACCTCAGACCCGTACCGCAGGGGATGCCCGGCGAACTGTGCGTCTCCGGCGCCCAGGTGGCACGCGGCTACCTGAACCACGACAGCCCCGCCTTCACCGACGACCCCTTCCACGGCGGCCGGATGTACCGCACGGGGGACCTGGTGCGCCGACTCGCCGACGGCACCCTGGAGTTCCTGGGCCGCCACGACGACCAGATCAAGATCCGCGGCTATCGGGTGGAACCGGGCGAGGTGGCCGCCACAGCCACCGCCCACGAGCAAGTGACCGAGGCGCGCGCCCTGTTCACCGACGGCACGCTCACGCTCTACTACGCGGGTACCGCCGAGCCCGCCGACCTGCGCGCCCATCTCCGTGCCCGGCTGCCCGGCCCCATGGTCCCCGCCCAGTGCGTACGGCTGCCCGCCCTGCCCCTGCTGCCCAGCGGCAAGCTCGACCGGACCGCACTCCCGGCACCCGACAAGAGCCGGCCGGTGAACAGCCCTGCGCAGGGGGAGACAGAGGTCGCCCTCGCCGGCCTCTGGACGGAACTCCTCGGCACCGCCGAGCCCTTCCGCGAGGACGACTTCTTCGCGCTCGGCGGCCACTCCCTTGCCGCGGTGCGCCTCACGGCGATGGTCAGGGTCCGGTTCGACGTGGACCTCACCCTCGCCGACGTGTTCGACCACCCGACCCTCGCCGCCATGGCCCTGCGCATCGTCGACCTGGGGCTGGCCGCATTCGACCCCGAGGACCTCGCCGTCCTCCTCGACGAACTCGGACAGGAGCCGTCATGAAGGAGACACTGACCATCGAGGGCGGGCCGCTCGTCCTCACCCCCTCCGACACCCGTGACCTGCCAAAGGCACTGACCGACCACCGCGAGGAGGTCGATACCCGGCTGACGGAACAGGGAGCGGTACTCTTCCGCGGCTTCGACATGACCACCCCGGAGGACTTCGCCCGTTTCGGACGCGCCGCCTCCGCGGCCCGCCTCGACTACACGTACCGCTCCACACCGCGCTCCACCGTCACCGACGGAGTCTTCACCACCACCGAATACCCCGCGGACCAGGAGATCGCCCCGCACTGCGAGAACGCCTACCAGCGCACCTGGCCGCTGAAGCTCGCCTTCTTCTGCCAGACCCCGGCCACCACCGGGGGCGAGACGCCACTCGCCGACCTGCGCGCCGTCACCGCCGCCCTCGACCCGGACCTGCTGGACCGCTTCGAGACACGCGGTGTGCGCTACGTACGCCACTACCGCCCGCACATCGACCTGCCCTGGCAGGTCGTCTTCCAGACCGACAGCCGCGAGGGCGTCGCCGCGTACTGCGCCGACCACGGCATCGACCACACCTGGCTCGACGACACCACGCTGCGCACCGCCCAGACCAGCCAGGGCGTCGCCTACCACCCCCGCACCGGCGAGCGGGTCGTCTTCAACCAGGCGCACCTCTTCCATGTCTCCAACCTGCCCCCGGAGACCGCCCGGGCCCTGACGTCCCTGTACGGCCCCGAAGGACTGCCCCGCAACGCCACCTACGGCGACGGCACGCCCCTCGCCCCCGAGGAACTGGCCGCAGTACGGGACGCCTTCGCCGCAGCCATGGTGACGTTCCCCTGGGAGGCCGGCGACGTACTCCTCGTGGACAACATGCGCATGGCCCACGCCCGCCGCCCCTATGAGGGCCCCCGCAAGGTCCTGGCCACCCTGATGGACTCCTACGCCCCCAGGGAGCGTGAGGGTTTGAAGGAGGGCCGGACCCGCTGAGGCGAACGAGCCGACAGCGTCCGCGCCTGATCAGGGTGCTTCCGGCCGACGCACGAGGTCGCTCGGATCGGTGTTGGCGCCGCACACGACGACGCAGACCTTCTCGCCGAGCTCGGGCCGGTAGACGCGCCCCGTGAGGGCGGCGAGAGCGGTGGCGGCGCCGTGCTCGACGGCGAGCCTGCGGTGGTCCCACAGGGCCTGCCGGGCGCTGATGATCTCGCTGTCCGGTACGAGCACGGAGCGTACGAGGTCGTGGCGGGCGGCGTGCAGAGCCATGGCGGACGTACGGGGCGCGCCGAGGGAGTCGGCGGCGACGGAATCGACAGCGACGTCGATGACGGCACCGGCTTCCATGGCGGCGTTGAGGGCGCGGCAGTTCTCCGGCTCGACGGCGACGGTACGGATGCCGTGGTGCTGCGCGGCGGTGGCCACCCCGGCGAACAGCCCGCCCCCACCGACGGCGACGATGACGGTGTCCAGGTCGGGAACGCGGTGGCGGATCTCCTCCAGCAGCGTGCCGGCGCCGGCCGCGATGAGCGGGTGGTCGTAGGCGTGGCTGGCCAGGGCGCCCGTGGTGCGCGTGAACTCCTCGCAGGCGGCGAGGGCTTCGGCGTACTCGGAGCCGACGAGGCGTACGTCGGCGCCGTAGCCGCGGAGCCTGGTCACCTTGACCTCGGGGGCGTTGGCAGGAAGGAAGACGGTGGCCCGTACCCCCTGCTGTCGCGCGGCCCACGCACAGGCCAGGCCGGCGTTGCCGCCGGAGGCGATGGTGACTCCGGCGTCGGGGAGAGTGCCCGCCTCGCGGTGGGCCTGGATGAAATTCTGCGCGCCGCGGGCCTTGAAGCTGCCAGTGTGCTGCATGAACTCCAGGGCGAGCCACACGGTGGAGGGCGCTGCGGACCGGTCGTCACCGGGGAACGCGTCCGCGTCGACGGGGGCGAGGGTGACAGGGCGGATCCGCCCGGTGATCCGGTCGGCGGCGGCCTTGATGTCGCCGTGGGTGAGGGGGCGCAAGGGAGGCTCCAGGCAGGTCGGAATGGCGTGTCGATACGCTGTACCGTACGCTGACTCGCATGCCCAGGCAATCCACATCCCTCACCCAGGCCACCCCTGAGCGCATCGCCGAGACCGCCCTGCGCATCGTGGACGAGGACGGACCGGCCGCCCTCAGCTTCCGTACCCTGGCCGCCGCGCTGGACATCTCCGTCGCCGCGCTCCAGCGCCGCTGTACCGACCTGGCGGGCCTGCTGGACCTGATCACGGACCACCTTGCCGCGCGCCTGCCGAGCATCCCGGCGGACACGGACTGGGCGGGCGCCACGGAACAGCGCTTCACGGCGCTGTACGAACTCCTCACGGCGCACCCAGGCCTGATCGCCCTGCGCGGCGCACGGCCCTGGCTCGGCCCACAGCTCCTCAAACGCCTGGCCGAGCCGCAGTTGGCCGACTTCATCAAGGCCGGGATGACCCCGCAGGAGGCGATCCGCACCTACCGCAGGCTGTACCTCCTCACCCTCGGCAGCGCGAGCTTCGTCGACCACCGGGACCCGAAGAGCACCGAGAGAACGACGCGCCAAGCACTGGCCGCCCTCGACCCGGAGGACTTCCCCCACCTGACAGGCAACCTGTCGACAATCGTGCGCGCCGTCGACCACGAGGTGTACTACGGCGCCCTGCGCCAGCTCATCGACGCGGCTGCAGCAGAGAGAACCCGACCTCAGTCACGCGATTGACGCCGACACCCAGTCGCTACGTGCTACTGAGGCTCTGGCGCTCTACCGGGCCGGACGGTGGTCGCCACGGGCCAAATCATGCTGTAGACAAGCACTTTGGTAAGCGGGTTGAGCCACACCATCAGCGGAGCGCCCTCGCCCGCGCCGCCGACCAACACCACCAAGCCGAAGATCAGGCCCGCGCTGATCGCATAGGCCAGCAGAAACCTGAACCAGGACTTCCAGGCATCCACGACAGCCGCGCGGCCGTAGAACACCGGACGCGGCGGGGCAGCGGCTCCGTCGAAGCGGCGGGCGAACCTGGCATCGGCCCAGCGGACGGTGCGGTGGCCGTAAAAGTCCGACGCCCGTGCCACGGAGCCCGAACCGCTCGCCGCAACCACCGAACTACCGCTCACCGCAGGAAGGTTGAGCGACCTGGACGACGACTCGATCATCGTCAAAGAGGAGTGGGAGAACCACACGGTGGGCGACCGCGTGAACGTATGGCTCGGCGACGGCACGCACACGTCCCTGAGGATCGCCGTCATGCCCACCGGCACCGGCGACAACGGCGTCTACATCACCCCGCGCAATGCCCCCACGGCCCCCGTCGGCCCGTTCGACGTACGCCTCGCGCCCGGCGCCGACGCGGGAACCGTGGCAGCCGGTCTGCGCCAGGCGCTACGGACGTAGGGCGGAAAGCTTCTCACCGACGACACGATGCACCCCGAGACCATCAGCCCCCGCACGACCCGTACGGGCATCTTCCTGGTCCTCGGGACAGCCCTCCTCCACACCGGCATCTCACTGGCCAACACGATGGTCATGGCGACCTCCGACCGCGTCCGCGAGCTGGCCGTGCTGCGTCTGGTGGGCGCCACCAAGTGGCAGGTGCTGCGTCTGGTGGGCGCCGAGGCGCTGCTGGTGGTCACGGTCGGCGGAGTGCTGGGCGCGCTGGTCGCGGCGCTCAACCTGGCGGGCATGTGGAGCGCGCTGCGTCTGCTCTCGGTACGGGCGTCCGTCGAGGTCCCCTGGGCGTCGCTCGCGGCGGCCCTGGGCGCCTGCGCGGTGCTCGCGGTGACATCCGCCCTCGCCGCGGCCGCCGTCTCGCTCCGCCGGAGGGCGGTAGAGGTGGCGGGCGTACGGGAGTGACCGGTGGCAGCCATCGCGAGCCCCCAGACATGTGACGATGATCACGAAGAACGCCTCCAGATCTTGGAATGCCAGCTTCCGCTCGACTGCTGCACTGTTACGGGTTTCCCATGCCCAGGGGGGCGCCGGGCAATGAGGCACGGCACGACAGTCCCCGAGTGCCCGCACCCACTCCCATCTCCCCGCTGCTCCCGCACCACCCGCTCTGAAAGGTTGTCCTGCGCCATGCCGCTGGCTCTCCTGGCCCTGGCTGTTGTCGCTTTCGGCATCGGCACGACCGAGTTCGCCACGATGGGGCTGCTGCCCCAGATCGCCGACGGGGTCGGGGTGTCCGTCCCCCAGGCGGGCAACGTTGTCTCCGCCTATGCCCTGGGAGTCGTCGTCGGCGCCCCGGTGCTGACCGGCATCTGCGCTCGCGTCCCCCACAAGCGGCTGCTGCTCCTGCTCTCCGGGCTGTTCGTCATCGGCAACGTCGCGTCCGCGCTCGCCCCCAACTTCGGCCTGCTCTTCGCCGCACGCTTCCTGGCCGGGCTGCCGCACGGAGCGCTCTTCGGCGTCGGCGCGGTCGTCGCCTCCCGTCTGGTCGCCCCCGACCGGGCCGCCCGCGCGGTGTCGCGGATGTTCCTCGGCCTGACCGTCGCCAACATCGTCGGCGTCCCGGCCGGTACGGCTCTTGGACAGCAGCTGGGCTGGCGCTCCGCCTACGTCGCGGTCGCCGTCATCGGCCTGGTCGCCCTCGCCGCCCTGGCCGTGTTCGTCCCGCACCAGCCGCGCGGGGAGCAGTCGGGCATCCGGCACGAACTGCGCGCCATGGGGAACCGGCAGGTGTTCATCGGCCTGGCCACCGCGGTCGTGGGCTTCGGCGGCTTCTTCGCCCTCTACAGCTACCTCGTCCCCATGCTGACGAACCTCACGGGCCTGTCCGACTCCTCGACCACGCTCGTCCTCGCCCTCTACGGCGTCGGCATGACACTCGGCACCCTGGCCGCGGGCCCGCTCACGGACCGCGCCCTGCGTCCCACCCTGTACGCGGGGCTCGCGCTGCTGTCCTCGGCCCTGGTGGTGTTCTACTTCGCCGCGCACAGCACGGTGCCCGCCCTGATCACGATCACCTTCGTCGGCGCGATGGGCGCCCTGATCACCACCCCCGTCCAGATGCTGCTGATGGCCAAGGCGAAGAACGCCCCGACCATGGCGGCGGCCTCCAACCACTCCGCGTTCAACCTGGCCAACGCGGGCGGCGCCTGGCTCGGCGGCCTGGCCATCTCCGCGGGCTGGGGCTGGGCCTCACCGGCTCTGGTCGGCGCGGCCCTGGGCGTGGCGGGCCTGGGCCTGGCGTTCATGGGCGGCCGGATGGACCGCGGCGACAGGCACTCGGAGATCATCGCGTCGTCGGGAGCGCAGGCTGAAGAGGTCGCTGCCGCCGGGCCGCACCGAAGCTAGTACAGGTGCACGGCCGTCAGCCGTACCGCATGCGTATTCCGCCCACCCGATGACCCGCCTCTCGGAGGCGAGGGGCGGCGCCGCGCGCCCTAGGCTCGATGAAGACGGCCGTCGGCACTTCAGGGGGGCGAGGGAGGCAACCGGCATGGCGGAGACGGTGGACGCACGTGAGGCGGACCGTGCGCTGAAGGCGAAGCACCGGACGATGTGGGCACTGGGTGACTACCCGGCGGTGGCCAGGCTGGTCGTCGCGGGACTGGGTCCAGTCCTGGTGGAGGCCTGTGCGGTCAAAGGCGGCGACCGGGTGCTGGACGTCGCCGCCGGATCCGGGAACGCCGCGATCCCGGCCGCACTGGCAGGCGGGGACGTGGTCGCCTCCGACCTCACGCCCGAGCTGCTGGCGGCGGGGCAGAAGGAGGCCGAGGCGCGGGGCGCCACACTGACCTGGCAGGAGGCGGACGCCGAGGCGCTGACCTTCGAGGACGGCGCCTTCGACGCGGTCATGTCCTGCGTCGGTGTCATGTTCGCCCCGCACCACCAGGCCGCCGCCGACGAACTCGTACGGGTCTGCCGCCCCGGCGGCACCATCGGGCTGCTCAACTGGACCCCCGAGGGGTTCATCGGGCAGATGTTCGCCACCATGAAGCCGTACGCCCCACCGCCTCCTCCCGGCGCCCAGCCGCCCCCGCTGTGGGGGAAGGAGGAGCACGTGCGCGCACTGCTCGGCGACCGGGTCTCCGACGTCGAGGGGTGGCGCCGGACCATCCGCGTGGACCTGTTCCAGGAGCCGGAAGAGTTCCGCGACTTCTTCAAGAAGGCCTACGGGCCCACCATCGCGGTCTACCGCAACATCGCCGACGACCCCGAGCGGACCGCCGCCCTGGACGCCGCCCTCGTGGACCTGGCGCAAGGCGCGATGCGGGACGGCGCCATGGAGTGGGAGTACCTGCTGCTCACCGCCCGCAAGGGCTGAGCTGACCCCAGGACTCAGTCCGCGCGCAGCGCCTGGAGCATGCGCTGCAGCGCCGCCACGGTGTCGGTGAGGTCCTCGGGGCGCGAGGACGAGGCCAGCCACAGCGCCGCCTCGTTCATCGCCCCCGACAGCAGATGCACCAGCGGCTGCACGGGCTGTGCGGCGATGATCCCCGCCTCCACGAGCGAGGTCAGCGCCTCGGTCAGGTGCCGGGCCGAAGCGGCCTCGTCCATCGCCCGCCACTCGCTCCAGCCCAGCACGGCAGGACCGTCCACCAGCACGATCCGCTGGATCTCCGGCGCCGTGGCCGCGACGAGGAAATCACGGCACCCGGCCGTCAGCTGCGCCCACGGATCGTCCTCGGCGTCGGCCGCGGCGGCGACCCGTCGGCCGATCTCCTCCTGCGCCTCCGCCAGCACGGCCCGGAAGAGGTCCGTCTTGCCACCGGGGAAGTGGTGGTAGAGCGCGCCCTTGGTCACCCCGGCCGCCTCAACCAGCTCCGCTAGCCCCACCGCGGCATACCCCCGCTCGGAGAACAGCCGCCTGCTCTGCCGGACCAGCGCAAGCCTGGTCTGCTCCCGCTGCCGCGCCCGCACACCCTGCTGTGCCACCGCACGAACTCCCCTCATTGACATACCGACGGTACGCGAAATAGTCTCTTCGCATACCGATGGTACGCGAAACGAACAGGGGGACCTGATGAAGCTGACCAGCTTCTACCCGGTGATCTGCACGACCCGGCTGGCCGAATCCCGCGACTTCTATACCGGCCTGCTGGGCTTCGACATGACCTTCGAGGCGGACTGGTACGTCAGCCTGTGCCACCCGGGCGAGACGGGCTTCGAACTCGCCCTCCTCGACCACACGCACCCCACCCTCCCGGAGGGCTACCGCACACCCGCCGAGGGCCTGCTGCTCAACTTCGAGGTCGAGGACGTCGACGCGGAATGGGAGCGCCTCGTCCTCCAGGAGAAGCTGGAGCCCGTCCTGGGCCTGCGCAGCGAGGACTTCGGCCAGCGCCACTTCATCGTCGCCGACCCCAACGGCGTCCTCATCGACGTCATCACACCCATCCCGCCGAGCGCCGAGTACGTGGAGCAGTACTTCCCGGAGTGACCCGGTGCCGCCTCGGCGGCCCACCTGGCCCTGCGCGAGGCGTCTGGCCTTTCACCAGATCAGGCACCAGTAGATGCCCGCGTTGCCGATACCGATCCGGTCCACGGCGGGCACGAGGCCGGGGTCGGGCCGGCCCGTCGAGGACAGGGAGCACGCGGGGTCACCGACGGTCTGGGCCTGCGCCATGCGCTGTGCGGCGGCGACAGCGGTGGGGGAGGTGTACCACGTGGTGGTCGCCGCCCCACTGCCCTCGGGCTGCGGCGTCGATGTCGTCGGGCTGGGGACCGGGGCCGAGGTGGTCGCCGCGGGCCGCGTGGTGGTCTCGGAAGGCCGCGTCTCAGGCTGCGGGCGGGTCGGCGCGGGCGTCACGGACGTGTGCGGCGCAGGCGGCGGCTTGGTCGTATGCGGCGGAACCGACGTCGGGAGAACCGTCGGGCGGTTGGTGGACGGCGGCGTCGACGTGGGGGAGCGGGAGGTCTTGGACGCGGTCGGTTCAGGCGTCTTTGACGGTGTCGAAGGCGTCGAGGTGGGGGTGGGTGACTCGGGCGTCCCGGCGGTCTCCGACGGCTCCGTCACCGACGGTGACGCGCTCGCGGTCGCCGCCGAGTCGGGTGATTTCCCGTCCGAGTCCAGCAGCAGCCATGTTCCGGTGCCGCCGAGGACGAGAACGGCGGCGCCGCCCGCGATCCACGGGGCCCGCCGCGACGGGCGTCGGTGCCGGTTCATGGTTTCACTGTCGCATTGCCCCGGTGATCCCGCAGTGGTAGCGGTTCGTACTCTTCGCGCGGGCCGAGGATGATCATGCCTGGCGCGCCCCGTGCCCCCTTCGGACGGCACCTCTGTGCCCCGCACGCGATCCCACCGTAGGCCGTTGTGCGTACATGCGCCGAAAGGCGGGACGGAGCCCCCGAGGGACGGGAAACGTCACTGCGTCCCTCGACCGGCAATCTGGCCGCCACAGCGGCGATGGAGGCTCCCACGTGACGATGAATCGCCTGGAAGAGTTCGAACTCGACTGCGTCAGCGAAGTCGACCCGTCCTTCGAAGTCCCGGCGCGTGCTTTCCTGCGCCGGATCGGCCGGTCGCGGCTCTTCGACGAACTGATCCGCCCGGCCCTGGACGAGGGGTCCGCACTCGTTGCCGTGGCTCAGCGGACCCGCCCCTGGCCGCCCTGGGGCATCGGCGCCCGCACCATCTCCGCAATGGAGATCGCGGTACCCCGGGCCGAGGGAACAGCCGGCCTCACCAGCGTCCTGGCGGTCCCGGAGGAAGGCACCGAGATCGGCCTCCTGGCCGCCGTGCACGCGACCCTGCTCGACGGCCTGGCCGAGCGAGGCGTCGAGCGCGTCCATCTGACCGTCAGGGAGGGGGCCGCGTTCGGAGAATGGCTGGCCGCCCGCGCGGGATTCGAGCGGAGCGACAGCCTGGTGCTCACCGAGCACTCCCGGTACTGGCTGCACGATGCCCCGATCGACGAGCACCGACGGGCCATCGGCATCGAGGGCGCCGACGTCGACGACCTGGTGACCGGCGGCGCCCTGAAGGACGACGCCTACGCCTCCACCGCTATGTATCTGCTCGGAGTCACCCAGGCACTCGGCCCCTCCTGGGACGAGCAGTTCGTCTCCGGCGAGATCATCGCCAACACAGGCCCCGGCATGGTCGCCGCATGCCTGCCTCCGGGCGGACCACCCGCCCTGGAGCAGTAGCGCCCCATGGGCAGCGTCGACATCGTGATCCGCAGCCACGCAAAGGACTTCGCCTGGCTGCGGCACTGCCTGGCCGGTGTACGGCGCTGGTGCACCGGCTTCCGCCAGGTGGTCGTGGTGGTCCCGGGCAAGTGCGAGCGCAGGCTGGCCCGCTACGGCATCGAGGCCGACCGCATCGTCCTGTGTCCGGACTACGCCGACGACTACCTGGGCCAGCAAGTGACCAAGACACTGGCCGACACCTTCACGGACGCGGACCACATCGCTCACCTCGACTCCGACAGCGTCGTACGCCGCCCCCTCACCCCCGCCGACCTGATGGACGACGCGGGCCGCCCCCACCTGCTCTACACCCCCGGCACCTACTTCCGCCGCGGCGCCCCCTGGCAAGCGGCCACCGAACGCTTCCTGGCCCGACCGGTCACCTGCGACTACATGCGCCGCCAGCCCCTGGTGTACCCCCGTTGGATCTACCCGGAACTGCGCGAGCACGCCGTACGCCAACACGGCATGCAGCTGGCGGAGTACATCGTGGCCCAACCACCCCTGGGATTCTCCGAGTTCAACGCACTGGGCGCCTACGCGCACGAACACCACCACGATGCCTTCTCCTGGCACCTGCACCCGAGCCCGGCCTACGACGAGACATGGACGCGGGTTTTCTGGAGCTGGGCCGGCATCACCCCGGCCGTCGCACGCGAACTACGAGTACTCGGCCTCCCATCGGCCGCAACTGAGGAGAAGGATGCTTTCACCGCCGACCCATGACGTCGTGGTCTGGGAGTCCGTACTGGCCCCGGCACTCCTGGATGCCCTGACCCGCACCATGCAGGCCGCCGAAGGGCGCCCGGCCGACGTCTGCGCGCCCACGGGCCGCCTGGTCGACCAACACATCAGACGAACCAGCCGAGTTGAGGTGCCGCAGTCACTGTCCGACAAGACCCGCCTGTGCTTCGAAGGCCTGCACGACAGGCTGGAGGAGCACTTCGGTGTGCGGCTGGGCGGCTGCGAGCCACCGCAGTTCCTCCGGTACGAGCGTGGCGACCGTTTCGTGCCGCACTCCGACGTCGCCGCGGGGCGAAGGGTGACAGCGGTCCTGCACCTCGCACAGGCGGGCGCGGCCCGGGGCAGTCTGACATTCTTCGCTCCGTCACCGACCGCCACCTGGCAGACCTGCCGCAAGAAGATCTCGTTCCCTCCGGGCTCCGTGATCGCCTTCCCCGCCGACCTCGTCCACGAAGTGCCACCGGTACGGGTCGGCCCCCGCCTGACGGTGGTCACCTGGTTCTGGAACGGCTGACGGGGCGCGCTCAGGGCAGCGATCGGCGAATTGAGGCCCAGATCTGGACCTGTTCGCGGGTGTGCCCCGGCGGCAAGTGGTCGAGCAGGCACTTCAGATGGGCCGTCAGGTTCTTGTGCCACCGCAGCCGGCGGATCTCGTCGAGGGGCAGGTCGCGCCACCCGTCGGACAGCGCGACGGCCTGCGCGGGCGTGAGCCGTAGCGCGCGCAGCGTGTCGGCCGCCAGCGCCTCGGGGCACCAGTCGAGGTCGGTGTCGTCGGGCCCGAGGCTGTCGATCACCCACATCCGGAGCATGAACTCCTGCTGGTTGACCCGGGTCAGAGGCCCTTCGCCCTCGGCGTCGACGAGCCGGTTGGCGAGCAACGACAGCTTCGCCCACTGGCGCCGGGACTCGTCCGGCAGGTTCGGGTCGTAGGCATGTGTCTGTGCCGCGACGCGCGCTGTCTCAAGCTCCGCACCACGGGTGCGCTCGACGAACGCCCGCAGTTCGTCCATGTCCCAGCCGCCCGGATCGGGCCCGAGGCCCTCCCGGTCTGTATCGCCGCTCATGATCCGTGCTCCTGGTTCACCTGTCGGCGGCGCTGCGCACCGCATCATGCACGGCCCGGGCGAGGCGGGCGCCCCACAGCGAGCGTGGGCCCGCGAAGGCGTGGACCTCCTCGTCGGCACGTGGGGAAGGGGCGGCGACGCAGACGGCGTCCGTAGGGGTGCCGGAGCAGTCGAGCCCCGCGTCGAGCAGTGCCTGGACCTTGGCCTCCGTGGCGGTGGCCACGGCGTTGACGAGGGCCGCGTCGGTCAGGGGTACGGGGATCGCGGCGACGATGTTGATCGTGCCCGCGCGCGGTGCCGTGACCGTGCTCTCGGCCGGGGAGGCGGCCCATCCGCGTACCCCGAGCCCAGCGGTGGCCACGGCTTCCACTCCGCCGTCGTGGGCGGACCCGTACGCGCGTACGTCGGCGGCGGTCATCAGCCCCACACCCGGACCGTCGACACCGGCGAGGCGTGCCAGGTCGGCGAGGTGGCGGTCCGGATCGACGCGCCGGTAGCCATGGCCGACCTGGGCGTTCAGGATCCAGCGGCGTTCGCCGATCCCGCCACCGAGTACCGCGCTGCTGATCATCCGCCAGCCGTCGCCCACCTTCCACAACAGGCTGTGCAGCAGCTCGCCGTCCTCGACGCGGGTGAGGAGACGCAGGCCGGGCAGGGCGACGTGCCGGCGGGCGATGGGATCGAGGGCGGTCACCGGGCGGACTCCTGTTGATGGCCGGGCGGGGAACCGGGTGATCGTACGCCGCACTGTGCGGATGTACGACGCCGGGCTCGTGACGTACGCGCAGGCCGGCGCCCTCGATGGCCCTGGAGGTCACGCCGCCGCGCTGCGGAACTTGCTCGGGCTCTGTCCCTTGTGGCGTTTGAAGGCGGCGCTGAAGCCGAAGGCGTCGGCGTAGCCGACGGACTTGGCGATCTGGGCGATGCTCAGGTCCGTGTCGGCCAGGAGCGCCTCGGCCTCGCCCATGCGGCACTCGGTGAGATAGGCGAGCGGTGGACGGCCCATCAGTTCGGTGAAGCGTCTGGCGAACAGGGCCCGGGAGACGCCTGCTTGCGCGGCCAGCGAGGCGACGGTCCAGGCTTCGGCGGGCCGGTCGTGGAAAGCGCGCAGGGCGGGGCCGAGCACCGGGTCGGCAAGGCCGCGGTACCAACTCGGGGCGTCGGTACCGGCCCGCTCGAACCAGGTGCGCAGCGTACACACCAGCGCCCAGTCCAGCAGCCGGTCCATCAGCGCCTGTGAACCGGAGGAGTGGCGGGCGGCGTCGGCGGCGGAACTCTCCAGCCAGGCGCAGACATCGGCGTCTTCGGAGACGACCAGGACGGGCGGCAGCGCCCGTAGGAGTCGTTCATGGCGGTGACCGGTGGCACGGTAGGCACCCACGATGAGCGCCGTGGCGCCCTCCGGGTCGGTGCCCCAGTGGATTCCCGCGAGTTCCTCGTCCGAGCACGGGTCTCCAGGAGCGAAGCAGTGGATCTCGTACTCCGTGTGCGGGCGTTGCACGGTGGCGGGCCGGTCCACGAGGCGGAACGGCACCGGGCCGCGTACGACCGCCGTGTCGCCCGCGGTGACCACCCGCTCCGTACCATCGGCCAACAGCAGGGTGCCGCCCCCGCGCAGCACGGTGACCATGGTCAGCGGTGCGTCGTCACTGAAACGGATGGCCCACGGCGCACCGAGAACAGCGTGGGTGACGACCGAGCCCTCGGCCCGGATACCGCCCAGCAGGGAACTCAACGGATCCATCCGCCAACTGTAGACGATCTCCTATGAGTTGAAGACTTCCTCCCATGGATCATCTACACGGCTGCGGTTGTACTGGAGTCACCGAAGCCAACCAGCCCTGTCGGGAGACACCGTGCCGCAGCACAGCACCAAGACAGCCCTCGTGGTCGTCGCGCACCACCGCAGCGACTCCCTCACCGCCCACACGGCGCGCCGTGCCGCCGCCCGGCTCCGGTCCGCCGGATACCGCATCGACCTGCTCGACCTGCACGCCGAGGGATTCGACCCCCGCATGACCGTCGAGGACCAGCCCGACTGGGGCAACCGGGACAAGACGTACTCGAAGGAAGTGCACGCTCATATGCAGCGCATCCTCGACGCGGATGTCGTGGTCGCCGTCTTCCCCGTGTACTGGCAGAGCGTGCCCGCCATCCTCAAGGGATGGATCGACCGCGTGTGGAACTACGGGTTCGCCTACGGCCGCAGCAAGCCGCGCCTGGCCGGCAAGCGCATGCTCTGGCTCGGCCTGGCCGGTGCCACCGCCGACGACCCCGTCGCACAGGGCATGCGGTCCGTCCTTGAGGCCGGCCTCAGCGACGGCATCGCCGCCTACTGCGGCTTCTCCCACTCCACTGTGGGCCTGCTCCTCGACGCGGAGGAACGCCCGCAGCGCGTCGACGCCGAGGGCAACCTGCTCATCGGGGACGCCGCCGTCGGCGCCGAACGGGAAGCGAAGTACGCCGACTTCGACCGTCGGGCACTGCGCTGCGTGGACGACTTCCTCGCGGCGGAACCGGTCGCGGTCTGAAGCCGCACGGCTAGGGTCTTTCGTTCGGATCAGCCCGGCTGCGGCTGACGGTGCAGGGTGGCTTGCCCGAGCGGGGGCGATGGGGGTGCCCCCGCGCGAGGTTGTTCGAGCGTGGGGGAGCGTGCAACTGCAAGGCGGAGGAGGGAGTCGGCGAGTGACGACAACGCGGCTGGGGGTGCCCCCTCTGGGGGAGCGCGTGCCAGGGCCCACGACGCCGGGATGATCCAAACGAAAGGCCGTGGCTCGGCGACCGGGCGGGTGCGGGTGGTTCATTCCTCGGCGACGCGGATGACCGTCTTGCCGCCCACTGGCTTGCGCGCGAACGTGGCAGCCGCTTCGGCAAGAGGCACCACGTCTCCGACGAGGGGCTTGAGCCGCCCTTCCCGCACGCGCCGGGCGAGGTCGCTGAGGCGGGCGCGGTCGGGTTCGACGACGAAGAAGACGGCGCGTGCCTCGCGGGGATGGACCGTGACGGGCTCGGCGATGGTGACGAGGGTGCCGCCGGGGCGGACCAGGGAGGCGGAGCGTTCGAGGATCTCGCCGCCGATCACGTCGAGCACCACGTCGACGTCACCGATGTCCTCCAGCTTCTGGGCTTCGAGGTTGACGTAGGAGTGCGCGCCCAGCCCGAGCACGGTGTCGCGGTGCCCGGCACGTCCGGTGCCGATGACGTGGGCCCCTGCCTGACGGGCGAGCTGCACGGCGATCGAGCCGACAGCGCCCGCTGCACCGTGGATGACGACGCTCTGCCCGGTTCGGAGCTGGGCGTGGTCGAACAGGGCCTGCCAGGCGGTGAGCCCGGAGATGGGCAGCGCGGCGGCCGTGACGTGGTCGATGTCGGCGGGGAGCGGGGCGAGATTGCGGGCTTCGACGGCGGTGTACTGGGCCAGGGTGCCGTTGCGCGCCCAGTCCGTCAGGCCGTACACGCGCTGCCCGACGCTCAGGCCGGTCGTGCCGTATCCGAGCTCGGCGACGACACCGGACAGCTCGTGCCCGGGCACGCTCGGGGTCCGGTCGTGCCCGGCCCGGTCGGTCCAGGTGCCGGGCCAGTCCAGTTCGCCCGGGGTGAATCCGGCGGCGTGGACCTTCACGATGACGTCGTTCTCCGCGGCGTGTGGATGGGGCAGCTCGGAGAGGGTCAGGCCGTCGGCGCCGGCGGTGCGGTCCTGGGCGATGATGGCGAGCATGGGGGGTTCCTCCGGGGTGCGGGGAGACGGGCGCCGACGTGTGGTGCTGTGGTCACCCTCGACCCTAGGATTCGGGTAGCCCAAGCATGTGGGCCATTCCTTCCCTCGTTGAGTGGGCCATTTGGCTCACCGGGGACGGGACCGAGACGGCTTGCCTGCTTCGCACGGGGGCACGGAGCAGGCAAGCGCGAACGCACAGCATGGAGCCCGCCTTCGGCGCGGAGGAGTGCCCTTGCGCCGTCCGGCCGGGCGTCCGGTCAGCCCCTGCCGAGCCAGCCCCAGCGGGCGGACCTGCGGCCGGTGTCCGACTGCCCCGGCTGCGGCGCGATGAACGGAGCGAACGTCTGGGCCGCCGCATCGTCGTCGGGCACATCGTCCTCCGTCTGCCCGATGCCCTTGAGCCTGGCCCGCCACGGCCCGTCCGCCGTGGACACCTCGACGATCACCGGACCCTCGGGCAACGGGTGAGTCTCCCGGCGGGCGCCGATCTCGTTGATGAAGTTGTCGTCGTTGGGGAGCGCCGTGGGCTCGGTGTGGGTCGGCTGAGAAGAGCCACACCTCGGCGATCTTGTCGCCCGAGACCCGGAGAACGTCGATGCCGTCCCACCGCGCGTGGACCCGATGACGAGTACCCGCTCGGCATCCGCCTCTGTCTCACCGAGTCCCGCCTCCAGCCAAGCGGTGCCCGCCGCGCCACCCGCCAGGCGTACCGCGCTGGACGGATGCGCCGGCGCCCCGTCGGTCACCACGTCGTGGACCCCCCGGACCCGCCCGTCTGCCGCCAACAGCAGTGCGGTGGCCCGCAGTTCACGACATGCCGCGATGCGCGACGGCACAGTCGGAACGAATGTATTGGCCCCTTGACCAGATCGCTCACGACAATCCCCCTCCGTCATCACCGTCGTCCCTGGCGGCGGTGTCACTGCTGTCGCATTCAGCCCGGAGTGATCAAGATGATCTTGGTCGGAGCGCCCCAAACACGGCGAAGTGCTCCACTGCACTCAGCCGTTCCGGATGTGGTGCGGTCAGTGGTCGCTCGGGTCGTCCGCTGTCCGCGGCGGACGCGCGGTGTGGTCGGAGTGGCCTCGCGTACGGCGGCTCTCCTTCATCTCCGCCTCGTACAAGTGGTCACGGCCCTGGGCGAGTTCCTGCACCGCACTGTGCTCAAGCTGCCGGAACGGCTCGTAGTACGTGGTGTTGTACGCCTCGACGATCTGGAACGTCCAGTGCCCGGGAATGACGTTGCGCCCGACGATCTCGGAGCGGACCTTCTCCGCCCATTCGGAGTGTCCTGATTCCTCCAGCAACCGTACGGCGCGGTCCAGTTGGAGGTCGGCTGTCCCGGTCAGCTGATGGAAGTCGTACAACCGGCCTCTGGCGCGCTCGGTCGTCTCCAGTGCCTTGGACAGCGCTCCGAGGGCTTCGACGGTCCTGTCGTCGACGTGGGCGGGGCGACGGTGTTCACGGTCGGGGCCGCTGGGGGAGTCGGTCACGGCTTCTCCTTGCGAAAGGGGCGCGGGGTCAGGGCGGAGGGAGGGTGCGCGAGGTCAGGCCGAAGGGGGGCACGGTGTGTCAGGCGCTGCCCGCGCCGTCCGCGCTCGGTACCGCGGACAGGCTCCGGGCTGTGGGGCGGGACTCCGCCTCGACCAGTCGGGCGAGGCGGGCCAGCATCGCGCGGTGGCGCAGCTGGATAAGTGCCTCGAAGCCGACGTTGTGCAGCATGCCGCCCGCTCCGCGCAGGGGGTGCTCGTCGACGATCACGAGGCAGTGCTCGCCCCAGGGGCGCAGCTCGATCGCGATGCGCGCCGTGCCGAGCACACCGGCGTGGGCCTCCAGCTCCAGACCGACGCCTTCCTCGCAGCGACGGACGACCGTCTCGTTGGACAGTCGGACGGGGCCGAGCGGGACCTCGAACCCGATGGCAGCGCCGGTCTTCGGCCACTGTCCGTTGATCGGGTGTGACTCCGAGGTGCCGACGACCCACTCCGCGTACCGGTTCCCGTCGGCGAGGACGTCCCACACCTCGTCGGGGCTCACTCGGATCAGACGATGACGAACGGCCATGGGTGCCTCCAGGCGTCAGCGGTTTCTCGGCAGCCACTCCCGAGTGCCCCGCTGACGCCGAGGCATCACGTGCAATTCATGGTGATGAGGCAGGGGCGATTGCGTCACGAGCATGACAAGAGTCGGCGCATGCAACGCAATCACGCCATCACAACGCTCCTGACCAGCAGAAATGTTGATGTCAGCGTGAAGTGTGCGGCCCGAGGGGGCGCCGGCCCCCAGGATCAGAGCTGGAACTCCGCAGGATTCAGCCCCAGGGTCCCGCACGCCTCCCGGAGAACCATCTGCTCGGCCTGCGAGAAATGCCCGTCCGCGCCGGCGATGACCATGCCGGTCTGGATGACAGCACGGGCCTCGGTCGGCTTCTTGGCGGCCTTGGCGATGTCCTGCAGCGCCTCGCTCTTGCCCAGCGAGAAGTCCCGGGTGAGCTGGCTGACGTGCTTGTGGAAGCGCTGGCGCAGCTGCTCCGGCGGGAAGTTCTGGAGCACCTCATTGCTGAGGATCATGGACTCCATCTGCTGGATCTCGCTGGTGTCCACGTGCCCGTCGGCGGCCGCGACCAGTGCGCACATCGCCATGCTCGCGTCCCGGTAGGCACCACTCTTCAGCTCCGCCTTGAGTGAGCCGAGCTGGGTCTTCAGCAGCCCTACCAGCGGCGCGCGGGAGCCACCGCGCGAGCTGCTGTGCCCGCTGCCGTGGGAGCCGCTGTGCGCGGCACCGCCATGCCCGCCCTGCACCTGCTGCTGCAGGGTTCTGGCCTGGTCCTTGAGCCGGTCGAACAGTGCCATCGATGCCACCTCGGTGCTCGAACTGTGTGATCTCTCTCAATGAACGCGTCGCCGCCGGGATTGGTTCCACCGCACCACGGGCCACGCCTCCGCTCCGCGGGTTGCGCCCATCATGGTCGTCACGGACCGGCGAGTGCAGGACCGCCGCGCTCTGCTGTCGGCAGACCCGCCGATGGGCCGCGATTTCGTGACGGTCTCCGAATGGCGTCCGAGAGCGCCGGGGGAGCAGAGGAACCCGAAGGCCCCGGCACACCCACCGCCGTGACCAACGACAGGCACATCCCGACGGAGTACAACGCGGCAGGGATGGCTCGGACCCGCTGGGGAGGGTGTGGCCGCTGGGACACAGGCATTAGTGTCGGAGCGGTGGAATCGCAACGCATCCAAGGGTGACGAAGGCGAAGCCGGTGGCTCGTACGGCGGTTGAGGCCCCACACGCGGGCGCGAAGCAAGATGGTCCCAGTCCCGCGACCGCGGCCGCACGCCATGCCCGCCCCCGCAAGCCTGCCCGCCCACTCGGGGCGCTCCCGCCCCACTCGCGGAAGTCGAAGAGCATTGGACGAACAGGACACAGCGCAGAAACTCCGGGCGATAACGAGCGAGCTGTCGTCCCGCTTCTACGAGCGGCACGACGTCGTACGCACCCTGGTCGTGACCCTGCTGGCAGGCCGGCACTCCCTGCTCCTCGGCCCGCCCGGAACGGCCAAGTCGGAGCTGGCCCGGGAACTCACCGCAAGGATCGACGGCGCGTCCTACTGGGAGATCCTGCTGTCGAAGTTCACCGCTCCGACCAGAATGTTCGGACCCATCGACGTGGCCGCGCTGGCCCGGGGTGAGTTCCGTCAGGTGTACGACGGCCGCGCCACCACCGCCCACATCGCGTTTATCGACGAGATCTTCAAGTGCTCCACGGCCGCACTGAACGAAACCCTGGGCTTCCTCAACGAGCGGATCTACCACCCCGAGAACGGCGGCGAGCCGATCCGCTGCCCCCTGATCGGAGCCGTGACGGCGAGCAACGAACTGCCCACCGGCGAGGACTCGGCCGCGATCTACGACCGCCTGCTCGTACGGATCGAGGTCGAATACCTCTCGGACCCGTCGAACTTCGCCGCACTGATCCGCTCCGCGGTCAACCACCCCTCGCAGCAGCCACCGGCACCGACCACGATCACTCTGTCCGACCTCCAGGACGCCGTGACCAAGGGCGTCCCGGCGACAGAGGTCCCCGACCCGGTTATCGACGCGATCTGCACCCTGCGTGCCGCCCTGCGCCGCAAGGAACTCATCGCCTCCGACCGCCGTTGGCGTCAGGCGGTCGGCCTGCTGCAGGCCTCCGCCTACCTCGACGGCCGCCCCGCAGTCGCCGAGACCGACCTGTCGCTCCTCACCCACGTGCTGTGGAACTCACCCGCCGAACGCCCAATGGTCGAACGCGAGGTACTGCACCTGGTCAACCCCGATGCGAAGGAAGCCCTCGAACTGTCCGACATGCTCGACGAGCTGGAGAACCAGCTCGACGCGATGGCGGGCCAGTCCCGCGAGGCGCTCAGCGACTGGGTCATCAAGTACGCCCACGGCAAACTCGCCATGGCGGGTCGACGGCTCACCGCCCTGCGCGCGGAGGCCGCGACCGCCGGCCGCTCCACGGCCACCATCGATCGCATCACCGGCCGCCAGCGCGCGGTCCGCGCCCGGGTACTCACCGAGGCCCTCGGCATGGACGCCAGCATGGTGCAGGCCCAGCTCTGACCTCCGGGAGCAGCACCATGGCTCAGCCACCGAGCAAACCGGACGACCTCGCCGCCCGTTCCGGGCCCTGGCCGGCCCGCTCCGCCATCCCCTCCGTACGGCACACCGGGGCCGTTGCCGCGGACCGCTTCGACATCCTCACCTGGCGCGACACCTACGAACAGTCCGCCGCCCTGCGCGACCTCGCCGCCGAGTTCACCGCACGCCACGCCAGCGCAGCCGACCTGCTCACCGACGCCTTCCTCGCCGCGTACCAAGCCCGCCCGCATCTGCGCGCCAGCGCGGCCATGGCTCCCTCCCGACTGCTCAACCACCACATCATCACTGCACTGCTGGACTCCGCGGAGTTCACCGAACTGCGCCGCACCACGGCAGGCGACCCGTACGCCGCCGCCATGGCCGTACTCTCCCAGGCCTCCACGCTGCGCCGGATCCTGGAGCAGACCCGGCAGGCCCAGGAACCGGCCGAGCACGCGGACAAAACGCTCCAGGAGACCGAGCGCACAGCAGCCGCAGTCGGCGATGCACTCGAACAGGCCGCGGAAGAGACCGACGAGGACGGCACCGTGCCCAATGCCGCCGCCGAGTCCGTCCACCGGGCCATCGAGGCGGCGCGAAGAGCCGACGCCGCCGCCCAACAGGCAGCCCGCACAGCCACCCGCTCCCTCACCGCCCTGGTCCCGGGAATCCGCGCCGCCGCCCAGTCAGCCGCGGCACGGGCCGCGTCAGCCGCACGCAAGGAAGCCGCGCTGATGCGCACATGGGGAGTCGGCCCCGGACAGCTGCAACGCATGCCGTTCGACCACCGCAAACACCTCGCCGAACGACTGGCGGGCAGCCGCCTGTCCCAATGGGCCGACCTCATCGGCCGTTTCCGCCAGATGGCCAGCGGCGAGCGGGCCCGCAAGGTGCAGAGCTCCACCGGCGAACTGGTCGGCGTCACCCTCGGCGACGACCTCTCCCGAGTCGTCCCCTCCGAACTGGCGAACCTGGGCCTGCCCGAACTACGAGCCGTGTTCGCAGCCCGCTACGCCGCCGCCGAACTGATGCTCTACGACACCCAGGGCGACCAGACCACCGGCCGGGCGCGATCATCGCCTGCGTCGACACCTCGCACTCCATGTACGAGGAGGGCCCCAACGGCATCACCCGCGAGGCCTGGGCCAAGGCATGCGCCCTGGCCCTCCTGGACCAGGCCCGCCACGCCCACCGCGACTTCGTCGGCATCCTCTTCTCCGCCGCCGACAAACTCCAGGTGTTCCGCTTCCCGGCCGACGAACCCCCCGACATCACCCGGGTCCTGGAATTCGCCGAGACCTTCCTCGGCGGCGGCACCAGCTACCAGCGCCCCCTCAGCGCAGCAGCCGAGGTCCTGCAACAGGAGTTCAACGACACCGCCCGCTCACGCGGCGACATCGTCATGATCACCGACGACGACTGCGGCGTCACCGAGCAGTGGATGCGCCACTGGAAAGCCACGAAACACCAACTGGGCTTCCGTGTCTTCGGAGTAGCAGTCGGCGCCCCACGCGTCGCCGAGGCGGACTCAGTACTGGACGCCCTGTGCGACAACCTCCGCTCCATCGAGGACCTCACCGACATCCACACGGCCGCAGACCTCTTCCGCCTCGTCTGACCCGCCGTCGGCCCTGGGCCCACTCTCGAACGTCACCGAACCCCCCTCACTGACCGACGTGGCCGCAGTGGGAGTCGTCGAGAAAGAGTTCACCGGCACTCCTCCTCCGCCGCCGCCCGGCTTCCTGCGCTGCGCAAGACGAGAGGCGTGACACCTTCGGGGATGGAACGGGTGCTTCGCCAACTCGGCGGACCGGGGCCATACGTCGACGTTCCCCGTGGTGTAGCCACCCGGCAATGCCTGGACACTCTGCACGGCGGCCAGCGCCGGCCAACTGCTCCCCGCTGACCGCGTTGTTCGGCTCACGGGTGCTGGGTATCGGGTATGCGGCGGTGGTGACACGGGTCGCGCGGAGGGTGCGGTGGCTGTGACACTGGTACTTGGCCTTGGGCTCCGGTCATGTGGTGCAGACCTCGGCGTCAGCCGCCAGTCGCAGCCCGGCCATGGCGAGGAAGTCGGCGAGGTCGATCCAGCCGCCGTTGGTTCCGTCGTCCCAGATGGTCCAGAGTCTCGATTCCTCGCCGTCCCATGTGTCCGTGTCTTGGCTCGGATGCTGCTCGACGATCCCCTCGCCGCGCCGGTACCGCAGGTACAGATACTGCCCCTTGGACGTCCACGCATCCCACTGGGAGGGACAAGCGCCACAGGTCTGCACCACCCGCGCAAGGGACACGTCCTCGTACAGGAACGCCTCGACAGCTCCCAGGTGCTGATCGTGCGCGATGACCAGGTCGTCGTCGAAACCGAGCAGCCGAACGCTTCCGCCGGGGAATTGGAGCGTGAGGCCGGCAGTGAAGTCGACACGGCCGTCGTTGTAGCTGATCTCCCGAACCGAGCGGACCTGTTGTCCGACGAACCGGGTCAGCGGAAAGCCCGGTGAATCGTCGACCACCGAGACGTTGCCGTGCTGCGCCATCTCATACGGTCCGTGCGGCCGGTCGACTCGGAGCGTCAGCCCCGTCCCGGGAGTGTGGATCAGAACCGGGCCCAGTTCCTCCAGGTGCAGCCACAGATGAAGGAGAGACGGTTCGTGGTCGGAGTAGTGGTGCCAAGCCGTGGTCACCTGCACCAGCCGCTTCCCGACAAGGGCGGCGGGAGGCAGCTCTTCATGGTCGATCACCAGCCGATGCTCGCACGGCCGTGCCAACGGCACACTCGAATTCTCGCGTCCACAGCTGAGGGGCTCCAGGACCTGCAATTGATTGGCAAGACCGACCCCATGATCGTTAGCCTGCGGAGCTATGAAACGGCGGCAGCAGAAAAGGCTCTCCCAGCGGCTCTTCGAGGCAGTCCTGGCCGGAGACGCAACAACCGTGAAGACACTGCTGCGCAGCGGAGCCAGCCCGCAGGGAAGGGACAACGAGGGCACCACCCCTCTGTACCTGGCTTCGGTACAGGGAGAGGCGGAAGTGGCCCGCTTGCTCCTGGAAGCCGGTGCCTGCCCCGATGAGGAGAGCCGCGGCCCTGGCTCCGAGGGCACACCGCTGTGCGCAGCCGCTTGCTGGGGGCACACGGCGACGGTCCGGGAGCTGTTGGCGCATGGCGCCGATCCCAACCTCCGAGAAGACCAGGGCACGGGCTGGTCCCCGCTGGACTGGGCGCAGCACGGCCGTCACACCGACAGTGCCGAAGTCCTCGTAGCGGCCGGAGCGCAACCGCGCACGGACGGAGTTATCGATCTCGACGCGGCGGCTGCCGCGCTGCTGGAACGAGCCGTGGAATGGCGGTCAGCCGGTCTTGCCGTGGGAACGATGACCTGGCGGGATCAACAGGCAGCGTGGCCACAGCCGTTGGAGACCGACAGGGCGCGGGTGAAGGACCCCGAGTCGCTGGGCTTGGTCATCTCCGGTCCGGCAGACGCAACGCTGTCGGTGGTCCTGTTCCGTGGCGGCTGGGCCGACGTGCACTTCTTCGACGGACGCGACGGACGCGACGGACGCGACGACGCCGGAGCCCTCCCTGCCTCCGACATCGCATCGGTAGCAGACTTCACAGCCGGGCTGGACGGTTGGATGGAGCGTGCCTTCGGTGAACCGGGCGGCGTGAGATGAGAGTTGGCTCGTCACAGTCCCGCTCTTGAGCAGCTGAGTGACCGCAGCCCTGACGCGCCGCTCTCCAGGGTTCTCAGGGATGTGGACTGAGCCTCGGCTGCACGGTGTTCAGCGGGTCTGGCGGGGGTATCTGCTGCGGCCCGCCCACGTTTCCGCCCGTGTGGGCGCGCAACTTCAGCGTTGCCTAGGGCAGTGGCTGGTCCAGGAGCGCGTCGGCCACGGCCAGGGGCACAGGTTCGAGCCTTATGTCGTCCTGAGCGAGATACTCGTTCAGCCTGGGCGGGCCTTCGGGCGGCCGGTAGGACGCGTTCTGGTCGTATCGGTCCTTGGCTGTTTGTGACACGTACTCCCACCCGTCAAGGACGCCTTGGTCGTTCACGGA
This sequence comes from Streptomyces sp. DI166, assembly GCF_900091315.1. Classification (GTDB taxonomy): domain Bacteria; phylum Actinomycetota; class Actinomycetes; order Streptomycetales; family Streptomycetaceae; genus Streptomyces; species Streptomyces fuscus. The sequence continues at coordinate 8,581 of NZ_FLSP01000071.1, read as the reverse complement.
CTGCCCGATGGGCCGGTGATGCCGGGGAGCCAGTCGGTAAAAGCCCCTGCGTGAATTGTGCTTCGGCCCCATGCTGTCGGGCTTGGGCGGCACCTGGAAGATGCTGCTCTCCGGGGGCGTCTCAGGAGACTCGGCCTCCCTGGGACCGAACTCCAGCCCGTATCTGCTGGCTTGTTGGATCATCCACAGCAGGGCAATATCGGGCAGCCCCCTCTCGGGGTAGCCGCCGCCGACGTCTTTGTGTACTCCAGCGAACCACACCTGCTTGAGTTCCTGGCCCTTCATGGCGGCGTCGGGCTGCTGATGCCACAGCGTAGGACGGAACACACTCCGCTGCTCGTCGATCGCCAGCGCCTGGAACGCTCCCTTCACCCAGCTGCTCAGCTCGGTGTCGTGGAAGGCTCCCCGGCGCGGTAGCCACTTGGGTCCGGGGATTCCGAGGGAACCGACCGTGTCCCATACCCCGATGAAATGAATCCCCGTCTCGTGTGCGTATGTCCGGCGGAACAGAGCGGAGGCGGCGCTGTTCGGCTTCAATTTCTCGCTTCGGCTGCGGTACATGGCCCAGGCCTTCTGAGTCATGTCGATGTGCTCCGGGCGCAGGATGCCGCAATTGCGCACCAGGCCGGCCAGGCTGCGGACAGTGAACGCGCCCCGGCTGAAGCCGAAGAAATAAAGAGTGTCACCGGGTTTGTAGGTGCGGACCAGGAAGCGGTACGCGTCCAGGACATTGGCGGACAGTCCCTTGCCGAAGGCGCCACCCCTCAGGCGCATCCATCGGTCCGTGCCGACACCGGCGTGGTAGTAGACGATCTGGTCGGCCTGCTCTCTGATGGACACGGCAACCCTGGTGACGTTCGTCGCGCTGGACTGGTCGGCGGTGTTCCAGGTGCCGTCACAGCAGACGACTAGGCGCTTCCCATCGCTCATGACATGCCTCCGGAAGGGTGCGGGGCCAGGACGGTACCCGCAGTACGTGGTCCGGCCGCACATGCACGTATTCCATGGGAACAGAGAGCGTGTGCGCGCGCATCCGCAGACTCCGCACAGCTACGTCATTGGGTCGGCGGAGGCTGATGGGCGGGATCCGATAGCGGGTGCGGACGGTGCTCCCCAGCGGGATCTGTCGTCGGAACAACGGGTCGTGGCAGAGCGTTTACAGACTCCTGCGCCGCTGCAAACGCGAGGGCACCTGGCCCGACTTGCAAGACCCGGCTGCAGGCCTCGGCGGACACGGAGTTCCGCCGGTCCACCCCAGACAGCGGTATCGCCGGCGCGGCGCGCTGGTGCCGGTCGGGGTGGCCGTTACCGACCGGTGCAGGGTGGCGCGGGCGGGCGCCCGCCAGCTGTGGCGGGTGGGACCGACGCCCCGGCGGCGGCTCACCACCGCCGGGGCGGTCTTCGAGGGCCGGGCCAGGGGCGCGCCTGTTGCGCCCCGACCGCTCACCCTGCTCCGTCGACTTACCGTGCCGGGGCCGCACCCCCCGTCGCCAGGGCCCGCAGACGGTCGGCCGTGCCGTCGCGGCGGGCGCGGCGCAGGCCGTGCTTGGCCATCAGGCCGTTGCCGAGGGCGATCAGTGTCTTGTTTGCCGGTGCGGCCAGCGCCTTGGCCGTGTGGGGTGCGTAGAGGGCGCGCTCGCCGGTGACCGTCAGCCATCCGGTGAAGGTCCGCATGCCGAGGCCGGCGCACTGCGCGTTGAAGGCGTGCGCGAGGAGTCCAGCGCGTCGGCCGCCCGGTGGCAACAGCCCAGGGGCGGCCTCAAGTTGCAGTCCGGTTTCGTCGTGCCCGGTCACCCGCACGGGGATGACCACGGGGAAGCCGTCCGCTCCCTGGTACCCCAGCAGACGGTGCGGCATGTCAGCGATCTTGCGCAGCTGCGTGCCGACCGGGACGCGCGGCGCTGTGCCGTTCTTCGGCGGCCGCTGCGGGTCCGGCGCGGGCGGAAGCGCCGGGCCGGTCACGTCCGGGCTGCCGTGGGTCGTCAGGTCGGGCCACACGGCGATCCGCTCCACCGTGACGTCGACGAACACCCGCTCCTGGAGGTACTCGCGCAGCACCCAGTCCCATACCCGGCCTTGCTTGACCGGCCCCAGGAACCGTTCGGCGGCGGCCGCGAGGGCGGCCAGCCGTTCCGGTGACGGCTGCATGTCCAGCGTGGCGCGGCCCTGGGCGAGGACGTACGGCGGATGGTCGGCGTACCCGTGCAGGCGTGTGTGGTAGGCGAGCGAGACGCGTGGGTCCCGCAGGATGCGTTCGAGTTTCCTGGGAAAGCCCAGCGAGGTGGTGAAGCCGACCACTCCTGCCTCGCGGTCGGCCAGGCCCACGGGTGACACGCTGGCGACGACGGTGCCGCCCGCCGGGGTGTTGTAGGCGACGGCCACGGTCAGGTCGCCGCGGATGATGTCGTCCACCTCGTCCGGCCAGGTGAGGGGTTCGTTGGTCATGCGGCGCTGCCCCGCAGGACGCGCAGTTCCTCGTGCGCCTGCTGCCGCATCGCGGGCACGAGCGGCTGCGCGGGCTCGGGCAGTCCTCCGAGCAGCAGCTCGACCTCCTCGGGGGTGCCTGCCTCGTCGAGGAAGCCGATCATCAGGTGAAGGGCGACGGGCGGGGTGCTGGCGATCACCTGCCGAGCGAAGTCGTCCCACGCGGCCGGGCTCATGTGGTCGCGCAAGGCGGGGAGAAGGATGGGTTCCTCGTGCTCCAAGTGCCCGAGCACGCTGTCGCGTACGGCCACGGCCGCCTCGTGGAGCGCATGGCGTGCGTCCTCGTCGTCGACGGCCACGGCGGCCAGGCGGTCCAGTGCGGTGTCCAGTCGTTCGTGCTCGTCGGTCAGTTCCTCAAGGGCTCGTGCGGCGGCCGGCGCCGCCTCGGCGAGCCGCGGCCACAGCAGGTTGTCCTCGGTCTCGTGGTGGTGGCGGATGGCGGCGACCAGGAAGTCGCGCAGCTGCGCGAGGGCCGCCAGGGGTACGGAGGGCCGCGGCGCCGCCTCGGCGAGCAGGGCGGTCATCAGGCGGTGGGTCTGGTGGGTGAGCCGGGTCTCCATGAGGGCCTTGGGCTCTGCGGTGGTGTTGCGTTCCATAGGGCATCATTTTCATTAGAGAGCCCTATTGTCAATATAGGCCCCTACGAGCGCGCATATCATGGTGCGGTGAACAGCCGGAAGTACCACTCGCCCAGCCGCCTCGACTCGGCCGCCCGGACCCGGGAAACGATCCTGGGCAGCGCCTACGCGCTGTTCCTCGACCGCGGATACAGCGGCGTGACCATCGGCGACATCGCCAAAGCGGCGAACGTGGCCGTGCCGACCGTCTACAGCAGCGCGGGAAGCAAGTCGGGCATCCTGCTGACCCTGCTGGAACCGGCGCTCACCGACCCCGCCGTGGCCGAGTGCCTGGCCGCGGTTGAGGCCAGCGGGGACCCGTACGAGGTGGTCCGGCTCACCGCGGACGGCACTCGGCGCACCCACGAGCGCCACTGGGACCTGGTCTACGGGATCTTCTACCGCGACCCTCCCGGGGAGGCCACGGTGAAGGCGGTGCTCGACCGGGGCAAGGACGACTTCGTCCAGGCACTGACACGTGTGGCCGAACGCCTGGTGACGCTGGGCTCCCTGCGCCCCGAAGTGGACATGGCGTACGCGCTGGATGTCCTCTGGTTCTACTTCGGACCGCACGCCTGGACGACCCTGGTCGGGCAGCGCGGCTGGACCTTCGACCGGGCCGAGACCTGGGCAACCCGCGCCGCGGAGCACGCGCTCTTGCTGCCTCGGACAGCGGACCCCGCTCAGCCGGATGCCGACGGCGCCGATCCGTCGTAGCCGACCGGGGCGACCAGGACAGCATCGACGAGGTCCCACGTCCGCCCGTCCTCGACTCATCACGGCGTCGACGGGGACGTAGCCAACCTGGGCGACGGGGCGACCGTGATGCTTTCCGATGCACCGTCTGCGGTGCCCACCGCGCCTACGCTGACGCCTCCTGACTGGGTGCTCGATGCGGAGGCCCGCCCTGACTCCTGTCGGCAGCAGACAGCCGGGAGGCATACGGGACAGCAGGATGCCGTGCAGTAAACGCAGTGCGGCGCGAGTGTGCGTGCCGCAGACTTTCCGGGTGATTGTTCTGCAGCCCGTCCTGGAGATCCATGCCCGTGACGGCTTCGCTCTGTGGCCTGTTGCGGAGTCTATGCCGTACGGCTTCCTGCCGTTGAGCGGCGCGCTCGATCCTGTCGAGGTCGGGACAGCCGTGATGCGCATTGCCGACTGCAACGACATCGACCCTGAGCAGGACGGCCGTCCGCCGCGGCCCGCCGATCCAATGGGGAGCCTTCTGCACGGACTGGTCACCATGGACGACCTCTTCGCACCCTGCGGCCTGCGGATCACCGACACCGCTACTGGCACTGTGTTCCTGCCGGGTTGCTGCAGTGGGCTGGACGAGAGGCGCGACTGGCTTGAGGTCGTAGACGGCAGCGGCCGGGCCTTCTTCGGCCACGACCCCTCCCCGCTTGCTGAACGCGACGGCGAAGTCGTCCGACTGACCGTCGACGCCGAGCACGACAACAGCCCCATGATCGAGCTGCCCGTCACGGACCTGCGTCACCTGCTCGCCGACGCAGAGCGCGACTTGGCCGACTTCCTCCAACTGGTTGCCGCTTGGGGCACCTTGCACCTACGTGACTACGCCACCCCCGTCACCGCTGCCCTCGGCCGCGCTCTGGACCTCACTGCCCCGGTCACACTGCCGAACCCGTAGACACGACGCCTCCACCTCGCGGACGCGGGCCATGTGTACCGGCAGTGACCGCATCCATGACCAGCAACCGCCGCGTCGAGGCAGCACGGTGCGCCGCGGACGCGGCCGACACTCCACCTCAGCCGGTCTCGAATGACCTCGCGCAGGAGAGTGCCCCCGATCTGGTGTGACGTTCCTGCGGCAGCCGCCACACCAAGCAACACCAAGCCGCCGATGTGCGGTGGGCCAGCCGGGCTGTTACTCACTTTCGGGTGACGGGCGGTCCGCGAGTGTTGACGTGCGGCGGTGATCGAGGGGGAGTGGCCCTGTTCCGGTCAGGGGCGCATCGTCCATGGACAGTCGACCTGTTCCCATATCGGGCATACGTGGGCATTGCATTCGAGAGTCACGGAAATGTGGGTAACAGGTAACAGGGCGGGTGTTGCGTCCCGGCGTGGCGGGTGTGGCGGCGAGGGTCTGTGCAGCGACGGACCGACCCGGCCGTTGCCACACACCACGCACCACCACCCGGAGCCCCGGCCCGCGAGGGCCGGCCCTCTCCGGGAGGGGTGCCCGCACCATGCAGGTGGGTTCATGTCTGCTTCTTCTTCCCTCGTCTCCCGTCGTCTGCTCGCCGCCACGCTCGCGGCCGGAGCCGTCATCGGGGCGGCGGCGCTGCCGGCGTCCGCTGCCGGTGCTGACCGCGGCCACCGCGGTCCGAAGGTGGAGATCACGGCCGTGCAGTACGACGCCCCGGGACGCGACGACCGGTCGAACCGCTCGCTGAACAGGGAGTGGGTGGAGCTGACCAACAACGCCCGCCACGCCGTGAACCTGGACGGGTGGAGGCTGCAGGACACCCACGGCCGCGGCTACACCTTCGACCACTACCGCCTGGCGGGCCGGGCCACGGTCCGCATCCACACCGGCGTGGGACGCGACACCCGCACCGACCTGTACCAGGACCGCCGCAACCACCTGTGGGACAACCGCTACGGCACCCTCACCCTGCGCAACGACCGCGGCCGCTTCATCGACGACGAATCCTGGGGCGGCCGCCACAGCCACCACGGCGGCAAGCACCACAACAACCACCACCAGGGCGGCAAGCACCACCACGGCGACCGCAACCACCACACCAGCCGCCACTGACCACCCGCACCCCGCGCAGGTGACAGCCGAACACCCCACCCGCGCGAACCCGTAACCAGCAGCGTGCCCGGCCACCAACGGTGACCGGGCACGCTGCTGCCTCGTCCGGCCATCAGCCTTGCGTCCCTGCTCATCGCGGGTTGGGAATGGTTTGGGATTTCGCGTAAGAGGGCCATACGCGGCGGCTTGCCGGTGCCGGTCGGAGAGCCCTTGGCCCACCGCCTAGGCGGACGAACCGACCCCGCCGGAGCGGCCAGGCAGCTACTGATGAGGATCTGGCCATGCTGGCCGAGCAGTCCATGCAGGGCGGGACGGGCCGTGGATTTCAGATTTGAGGGGAGCGCCTGTGAGGGAGGCGGCTCACAGCAGGCCAACACAGTGCACATAGGCGCACTGGCAGAATGACAGCATGGTGACGACCAAGCCATGGACGGGGCTTCACAGCGACCTGTTGGCAGCGAAGGCGTTGATCTGGGACCCGGGTGGCTTCGCCTGCTCGTATCCGATGACCGAGCCGGAGAGCGCTGAGTATGCGGCGTGCGCGTTCACGATCGATGACCGATCGGTTCGGTTCCGGGTGGCCAAGACCACGCCGACCAAGGTGGGCCAGTTCGTCACCGTGTGGCAGCGATCTGACGAGGGACCGATCCGGCCCTTCGACGCCGACGACGGAGTGAACCTCTTCGTGATCAGCAGCCGCGACGACGAAGGCTTCGGGCAGTTCGTGTTCCCGAGCGAAGTGTTGTGCGAGCGCGACATCGTCTCCCGTAACGGCTCGGGCGGAAAGCGCGGATTCCGCGTTTACCCACCGTGGGTCACCACGACCAGCCGACAGGCCCGCAGCACTCAACAGTGGCAAGCGGAGTACTTCTTCAGCCTTGACCCCGACCGGCCGGCCGACCTGAAGCGCGCCCGCACCCTTTATCGCTCATAGATGGCGATCGGCCACTTCCTCTGTACGGCGTGCACGGGGCGACCGGTAGTCACCGAACAGGCTCGATCGATGACGCGTCCCTCCCCATCCCCGTTTCACGCCGACGGGCCCCCTACGGCACGCTGGCACTCCTGTGCCGCTCGAAAGTCATCGACGCAGGTGGGAGTGATGCAGTTCGGACCTGAGATTATGTCCGAGTGATCATGTCCGCGCAGGGTGGCCCGGAGGCTGTTGTCCGTCCCGTCGGTGCTGGTGCTGGTGCTGCGCCATGCCGCTGCGAATGGAGCCGAGTTGCACGTGCTGGGGCATGAGAACGCAGTCCTGCGCTGGCAGATACCGGACCGGTTCCGCTACGAGTCGGCCTCAACGCGCACCCGCACGCCACCGGTCCTTTCGGACCGCCTCCCATTGCCCTTTCCGCAGCTCAAGTGGCCCACGTATCGGAACTGGTCTGTGAATTCGACTTTCTGGCAGTCCTTGCTGGCCTGCCGACCGAGGACACCGAAACCGCTTCCGTCGCGCCTTGAGAGCGGCAACCTGCCAAAGCGGGCCGAGGCGGCCGCGTGAAGGACATGCTCGCTGCACTTGAAGCGCTGACCGACCGCGATCCGAACCGGCGGGACGTCGCCGCGGAGGTCCTCGGCGATTTCCTGCGCGGCACCGCACTCAACGCGGAGTCCGCTCGCCTGGTCGTCGGACGCCTGGTCAGCGTAGCTCTTAACGAACCGGTGACCAGGGTTCGTGAGGCCGCCCTGAACTCGATCAGCGAGGCGTTCAATCGGCACAGCCTGCCGTTGAGCCTCGTCCAACAGCTGGCGGTCGCCATGCAGACCATGGAACCCGAGGCCCTCACCCATACGATCTACATCCTCGGCGCAACGCAAGACCCGCAGGCTCGCCCACTGATCGAGCCTTTCCGCAACCACCCCGACGCGGATGTGCGCGAGGAAGTCGAGCGCGCAGCAGCCGAGATCACCGCGTCCACCGCAGAAGGCCGAAGCCGCCACTCTTGACTATTGCTCGATGTGGAAGGGCGGACACGCAGTGCGCGAGAAAGGCGGCCGTAGTCGTGAGGTGATCGCGTCTGCGCAAGCAGCCTGGATGACCTGGGGTTTTCGAGCAATCGATCGGCGAGGTGACAGGACGCTCATGGCGCAGCTTGTCCGGCAGCAGCGCGTGGCCGTACACGTGGCGTTCCACGCTTTCGGACTGCAGGAGTCCGATGCCGCCGAGCTGCCGGTGCCTTTCCCGGACGACTTTGACCCCAACGTGTCGTGCGGCGGTCGCTGTCGAGGTGTGGGACGGGCCGCCGGCCCAGCAGGATCCGGCTGGTTGGGATGAACAGGCCGAGGCGGACTTCGAGTCAGTCAGCGGTGAGGTTGCTGTGTCGACACGGGCGAGCGGCGAGGAAGGGTCTGTCCCTGCGAGAGAGGCTGCGGTCATGGACTCCGTGCTGACCAGCCTGGTGGTCATTTTCGGCACGCTCGCCGGATCTACACTCACGTTCGTGTTCCAGCGACGCATCGCCCGGCAAAGTGAACGCTTCAGTCAGAGCCGCCAGTTATGGAACGAGCGGACCGCCGCCTACAGCGAACTGGCAGCCAGTCTCACAGAATTCCGCCGAAGCCAGAATGACCGCTGGCACCTTGAGCAAGAAGACCCAACCAGCAGCGAGTTCATCAAGGCACGCGAAGAGTCCTACCAGCGCCGGGCGGAGGCCACCGCGGCACTGTGCCGGGTACGGCTCCTCTGCGGCAGCTCGGA
>NZ_FLSP01000070.1 GCF_900091315.1 Streptomyces sp. DI166 | reverse complement strand
GGACGTACCCGAACCGCGCACACCCGCCCGCGCTCCCGAGGAGGCCGCCGCCGCGCTCGGCGCACTCCAGGCGGCCACCGCCGCGGCCCGCGACGCCGCCCACGAGACCGTCGCCGCCATGGAACACGACAGCGAACGCATCACCGCACAGGACGACCACGAAGGGGGAACGGCCCGATGACCGGCCGCGAAACAGGAGACACGGCATGGGTCCTGGACCCGATCCTCCAGGTGCCGCACGTCGTGGCCGCGGTGCTGCTCACCCGCGACGGGCTGGTCACCGGGTACACCGACGCCCTCAGCCAGGCGTCCGCCGAGCGGGTCGCCGCGATCACCAGCACCGTGCAGGGGGCCTGCCGGACCGCGGCGGCCGCCTTCGCCGACCGGGAGCGCGCCGAGGTGCGCCAGGTCGTCATCGAGTCGGACCACGGCTATGTGCTGATCGTGCCGACCGACCACGGCACCTGCGTCGCCGCCTACGGCGACAGCGAGGTGCGGCTGGACCTGCTCGCCCACCGGGTGCACTCCCAGGTGGCGCGGCTCGGTGAGAAGACGATGGCCGCCGCGCCCAGAGGCACCGACGGCGGCGCGCCGGCATGAGCCGCCGCCCGGGCGGCCGTCCGCTGGTCCCCGCGTATCTGTCGACCGGCGGCGTGGCCCGGCCGAGCCGTCCGCACCTGGAACGGCTCTCGGTGCTCACCCGCAGCGGAGAACCCGCGCCGTCCGGACTGCCCGCCGCCGAACTCGCCCTGCTGGAAGCCCTGGACGGCGGCTCCCTGACGGTGGTGGAGGCCGCCGCACACCTGCGACTGCCGGTCTCCGCCGTGCGGGTGCTGGCCGGAGCGCTGCTGGACCGCGACCTGGTCCTCGCCCGCGCCCCGATCCCGCCCGCCGAACGCTTCGACCCCGACCTGCTGAAGAGAGTGGCCGATGGCCTTCGCGCCCTCAAGCACGACTAGCGGCATGCACCTGCCCGACGGCGCCCGCGACCTGGTGAAGATCCTGGTCGCGGGCCCGTTCGGGGTGGGCAAGACCACGCTGATCGACTCCGTGTCCGAGATCCGGCCCCTGCACACCGAGGAAAGGCTCAGCGAGGCGTCCGCCCCGGTGGACGACCTGGACGGCATCCGCGAGAAGTCGACGACCACGGTCGCCATCGACTTCGGCCGCGTCAGCCTCAACGGCGGGATCGTGCTCTACCTGTTCGGCACGCCCGGCCAGGAGCGGTTCCGCTCCCTGTGGGAGGACATCGCCTACGGGGCGCTGGGCGCCCTGGTCCTGGTGGACAGCCGCCGCGTCGACGCCTCCTTCGACGTGCTCGGCCTGGTGGAGGAGAGCGGACTGCCCTACGCCGTCGCCTTCAACGCCTTCCCGGACGCGCCGAGCCACTACACCGAGGACCAGTTGCGCGCCGCGCTGGACCTGGAGCCGGACACACCGATGGTGACCTGCGACGCCCGCGACACGAACTCCTCCGTGGACGCGCTGCTCGCGCTGGTCCAGCACCTGATCGACCGCCACCCCCCGGAGACCCGGTGACCACCTACCCCACCGCCCAGCAGACCTTCTCCCGCTCCGCGCCCGTGCGGCTGTGGGAGGACGGCTTCGCCCTGGACCCCTACCGCTACTACGCCGACCTGCGCGCCCAGGGCCCCATCGGCTGGGGCGAGCTGGCGCCCGGAGTGCCCGCGTACGTCGTCACCGACCGGCGGGCGGCGCTGGACCTGCTGCACGACACCGAGACGTTCTCGCACGATCCGCGGCCCTGGGAGTCCACGGTCGCCGACGACTCCCCGATCCTCGGCATGATGCGCTGGCGGCCCAACACCCTGTTCGCCGACGGCGCCGCGCACGTGCGCTACCGCACCGCGCTGCTCGACGCCTTCGACCGGGTGGAACCGCACGACCTGCGGGCCCGCGTCCACCACGCGGTACGGCTGCTGGTCGGCAGGTTCGGCCCGCGCGGCGAGGCGGACCTGGTGGGCGACTTCGCCCGGCCGCTGATGGCGCTGGTGTTCAACAACCTCTTCGGCCTGCCCGACAGCCAGAGCGACCGGCTCAACACGGCGCTCGGCAAGATGATGGAGGGCGGCGCCGAGGCGGCCCAGGGCGAGGCCGAGTTCGGCGGCTACGTGCTGGAGCTGATCGCCGCCAAGGCCGAGCGGCGCGGCGAGGACCTGCCGAGCTGGCTGCTGGACCATCCCGCTGGGCTCACCCCGGAGGAGGTCACCTGGCAGGTCTTCCTCACCCTGGGCGCCGGGCACGAGCCGACCGCGAACCTGGTCTCCAACGCGCTCTCCCGCATCCTCGGCAACCCCTCCTACTACTCCACCCTGACCAGCGGGGCGCGCCCGGTGATGGACGCCGTGGTGGAGGTGCTGCACCACGAGACACCGCTGGCCAACTACGGCATCCACTACGCCCGCACCCCGGTGACCTTCCACGGCGCGTGGATCAGGGCCGCGGTCCCCATCGTCATCTCCTACGGGGCCCTCGCACACGCCGCCGAGCAGGAGCACGGCGGCCGGCGCCGCCCCGGGGACGCCTCCCATCTGTCCTGGTCGGCGGGGCCGCACGCGTGCCCGGTCAAACAGCACACGCTGCTGATCGCGACCGAGGCGATCGAGCGGCTCACCCAGTGGCTGCCCGATCTGCAACCCGTACTGCCGCGCGAGCGCCTGACCTGGCGACCGGGTCCGTTCCACCGTTCGCTGACCTCGCTGCCCGTGCGGTTCAGCCCCCGCTCCCCCGATCTGCCTGGAGGCCCCTCGTGACCGTGACCGACCGCACCGAACGCTTCGCACTCGACCCGTTCGGCTCCGACATCCCCGGCGAGTCGGCCCGGCTGCGCGCGCTCGGCCAGGTCGTGCCCGTCGAGCTGCCCGGCGGTATCCCGGCCTGGGCGCCCACCGACTACGCCACCCTCAAGCAGCTGATCCTCGACCCGCAGGTCAGCAAGGACCCGCGCAAGCACTGGCGGCTGTGGCCCGAGGTCGGTGAACACCCCTCCTGGGGCTGGATCCTGGGCTGGGTCGGCGTGGTCAACATGCTCTCCACCTACGGCCCCGACCACACCCGGCTGCGCAAGCTGGTGGCGCCGAGCTTCACCCAGCGGCGCACCGAGGCGATGCGGCCGCGGGTCGAGGCGATCACGGCGGAGCTGCTGGACAAGGTCGCGGAGTCCGGTGAGGAGCGGGTGGACATCAAGGCGGCGTTCGCGCACCCGCTTCCGCTGCGGTTCATCTGCGAACTGTTCGGTGTCCCGGACGAGTTGGTGCCGGACATGACCCGGCTGATCGCGGCCATCATGGACACCTCGGACCCGTCCCCCGAGCACGCGGCGTTCGTGCAGCAGCAGATCGGCACGGTGCTGCCCGCGCTGATCGCGCACCGCACCGAGCACCCCGGGGACGATCTGACCACCGAGCTGATCCGGGTGCGCGACGAGGACGGCGACCGGCTCAGCGACGCGGAGCTGCTGTACACGCTGCTGCTGGTGATCGGCGCCGGGTTCGAGACGACGGTGAACCTGATCGGCAACGCGGTCGTCGCCCTGCTGCGCGACCCGGCGCAGCTCACGGCGGTGCGCGAGGGGAAGATCGGCTGGGAGGCGGTGGTCGACGAGACGCTGCGGGTCCACCCCTCCATCGCCTCGCTGCCGCTGCGGTTCGCGGTCACCGACGTCGAGATCGGGGGCGTCACCATCCCCGCCGGGGACGCCATCATCACGACGTACGCCGCCGCGAACCTGGACCCGGCGCACTACGGTCCGGACGCGGACACCTTCGACGCGGCGCGCGGGGCCGACGACCATCTGGCGTTCGGGATCGGTGTGCACCGCTGCATCGGGGCGCCGCTGGCCCGGATCGAGGCGCTCACCGCGCTGCCCGCCCTGTTCGAGCGGTTCCCGGGGCTCCGGCTGGCGGTGGACGCCGAGGAGCTGAAGCAGGTGCCGTCGTTCATCGCCTTCGGGTGGCAGGAGATCCCGGTGGTGCTGGGCGGATGACGGGCACGGCTCGGAACGCGGGGGTCGACCGGTCCCCCGTTCCGGTCGCGCCCCCGCGGCTCGACGAAACTACGTGGAGGCCTGGGTGCTTGTGAACCGTGTTGATGCCCGCTGCGCGCGGGTCGGGGCTCACCTGTGCACAAGTGAGTCCGATTCGTCCTGGTCCGCGCCGCGCAGGGCGGGCTGAGCGAGGTCGCCGGAGGCCAGGTGCGCGAGCACGACCTCGTACAGGTCACCGCCTCCGGCGAGGAGCCGGCGTTCGAGGACGGGTTCGGCGGCGCGGACGTGTTCGCGCACGGTCTGGGCGTGGAAGCCGAGGGTCTGCGCGGCGCGCTCGGCGTTGCCGCCCGCCGCGATCCAGGTGCGCACGGTACGGCGCAGGTCACGGCTGTCGGTGTCGAGGCGGGCCAGGAGGTCGTGGGCCCAGGAGCGCAGCGCGGGGCCGGCGAACAGGTCGGCGTCCTCGGCGTCGGCCGACGTGGGGCCGGGCGCCCGGTCGGGGTCGTGGGCGGCGCTCTCGTGGGCGCTGAGGGCGAGGTGGACCACGGCGCGGGCGGTGAGGTCGGTGAAGTCGGTGCCGAGCAGGGTCTCGGCGCGTTCCATCCGGGCACGGACGGTGTTGCGGCTGACGCCGAGGACCTTGGCGGCGCTGACGGCGGTGAACTCCAGGCCGAGCCGGGTGGTGGCGAGCAGTTCGGCACGGGTGTGGTGGGGCAGTCCGTCGAAGGGCCCGAGCACCCGGGCGGCCCAGCCGTGCAGGGCGGCGGGGCTGATCAGGCGTTCGGGGTGGGTGCGCTCGGCGTAGACGGCGGCCTGGTCGGGCCGGAAGTGGGCGACGGCGAGCGCGCTGACCGCCTGCCCGTACGCGGTGGCGGTCCGGGCGAGGCTCTGCCGGGCGCTGCCGCCGAGGAAGACACGGGGCCGGGACCCGATCAGGGACCGCAGGGCACCGGCCACGCCCTCCCGGGGCGTCACGACGATCACATGGCCGTCCATCGCCGGGCACCGCACGACCAGGGCCTGCTCGGCCGTGGCGTGCAGGCACTCCTCGGCGAGCCGGTCGCGCTCCTCCGGACCGCTCTCGACGACGTAGACACAGGCGGTGTCGGTGTCCAGCAGCCCCGGCCACAGCCCCGCGGCGACGCGCCGCGCGGAGACCGTGTCCTCGACCATGAGCAGCTGCAGAATGGCCAGCCGCAGATCGGAGGTGGCCCGCTCCAGCCGCCGCTCGGACTCGGTGCCCTGCCGGGCCCGGAGCAGCAGCTCAAGCCCCTGAACGGTACGTGCGACGATCTCGGAGTCCCGCCGCTCGAACGGCGCCGTACGGGACACGGTGACCACACCGGCTGGGCCGCTCAGCCGGACCATCCGCAGATGGCGCCCCTGTCCCTCCCAGGCCGCGGAGGCGATCCGCCCGGCGACGACATCCCCGAGCAGCGACTCGAACGGGCCGGAGTCGAGCTCGGTCCCGGCGACCACGGCCCCGGTGTCGTCGTGCAGACACACGGCACCGCCGACAGCGTCCGCGAGCCAGGCCACGACCTGCCGCACGCTGCTCCCACCGGGCCGCAGCAGGTCCAACAGCTCCCGCTCCCAGCCCCACCCGTCGCCCCTGCCACCCACCTTCGGCCTTCCCTCACGCTTGTACCGCTTCCGTACCGCCCCGGGACGCTACCGCACACCCCCGCGCCGGTCACCAGCCGTCCGGTCGGTCGGCCGACCCGGGGACGGGTACCCCGCGCGCCGCGGCCCGTGCACAGAGGCAGGCAGGCCACGGCGCACCCCGCCCTGCGTGTCCAAATCCCGTCGAGGGCATACCCTCGGCGGATGGCCAAGTACTTCGATGTGCACCCCGACAATCCGCAGCCGCGCATCCTCGCGCAGATCGCCGACAGTATTCGGGCCGACGCCTTGATCGCATATCCGACGGACTCCTGCTACGCGCTGGGCTGCCGGCTCGGCAGCCGGGACGGGACCGAGCGGATCCGGGCGATTCGCAAGCTCGACGACCGGCATCACTTCACGCTGGTGTGCCAGGACTTCGCGCAGCTCGGGCAGTTCGTGCAGATCGACAAGGACGTGTTCCGCGCGATCAAGGCGTCCACGCCGGGCAGTTACACCTTCATCCTGCCCGCCACCCGTGAGGTGCCGCGCATGCTCCAGCACCCGAAGAAGAAGACGGTCGGTGTGCGTATCCCGGCGCACGGCGTGACCCAGGCGATCCTCGCCGAGCTGGGCGAGCCGCTGCTGTCCAGCACCCTGCTGCTGCCCGACGAGGACGAGCCGATGACGCAGGGCTGGGAGATCAAGGACCGCCTGGACCATGTGCTGGACGCGGTCGTCGACTCCGGGGAGTGCGGTACCGAGCCCACCACGGTCATCGACTTCTCCGGCGGCGAGGCCGAGATCATTCGGCACGGCGCGGGCGACACCTCCCGTTTCGAGTGAGGGCGCTCGCCCGGGCAGCCACCCGTGCCACGATGATCACATGATCGCCATTCAGGGAAACACCGTCGAGATCCTCACCGAGGACGGCACAGCCGACGCCTATCTGGCCCACCCCGACGACG
Organism: Streptomyces sp. DI166; assembly: GCF_900091315.1. Lineage (GTDB taxonomy): Bacteria > Actinomycetota > Actinomycetes > Streptomycetales > Streptomycetaceae > Streptomyces > Streptomyces fuscus. Next base: position 40,805 of record NZ_FLSP01000070.1, on the reverse strand, counting down.
GAGCCCCCCACCCGGCGGTGCTGTTCTACATGGACGCCTTCGGGCTGCGCCCCCAGCTGCGCTCCATGGCCGACCGGCTCGCCGGGGAGGGCTACACGGTCCTGGTGCCGAACCTGTTCTACCGTCACGGCCCCGCGCCGGTGGTGGAGTTGCCGGAGTTCATCGAGGCTTCCGCCCGCGAGGGAATCTTCGAGAAGCTCCGACCCCTCGGGCAGACCCTGCCGCCCGCCGTCGCCATGCGGGACGCCGGCGCGTACCTGCGGTGGCTCGCCGGGAACCCGCATGTCGCGGACGGGCCCGTCGCGCTCACCGGGTACTGCTTCGGCGCCCGTCTGTCGCTCCTCACCGCCGGGACCTATCCGGAGCGCGTCGCCGCGGCGGCCGGCTTCCACAGCGCGCCGCTGGCCACCGACGACCCCGACAGCCCCCACCTGGTCGCCCACCGCGTCACCGCCGAGCTGTACTTCGGCCACGCCGACAACGACCCCTCCATGCCCGTCGAGCAGCAGAAGCGGCTGCTGGACGCCCTCGGCTCGGCCGGTGTCCGGCACCGCTGCGAGGTCTACGAAGGCGCCGCCCACGGTTTCACCATGGCGGACACCTCCGTCTACGACCCGGAGGCGGACGCCCGCCACTGGGCGGCGCTGCTGGATCTGCTGCGGCGTACGTTCTGAGCAGCCCGTTCGCTTAGGGTTCGGTCCATGACCGCACGGGACTATCTCTCCGAACTGTTCTCCCTCGACGGCCGGGTCGCCCTGGTGACCGGCGGCAGCTCCGGTATCGGACGGGCCATCGCCGGGGCGCTGGCCCGCGCGGGCGCGAGCGTCGTGATCGTGGCCCGCCGGGAGAAGGAACTGGCCGCCACGGTGGACGAGTTGACGGCCGACGGCTGCCGCGCGGCCTGGGTGAGCGCCGATCTGAGCACCCGGGAGGGCGTGCGCGCGGGCGCGGAGGCCGCGGCCGCCGTGTTCGGCGAGCCCGACATCCTCGTCAACTGCGCCGGGATCAACCTGCGTCCGCCGATGAACGACCTGGACGACGGCGTCTGGGACAGCACGATGGCCGTGAACCTGGAGGCGCCCTACCTGCTGGGCCAGCGCTTCGGGCCGGGCATGGCCGAGCGCGGATTCGGGCGGATCATCCACGTCACCTCCCAGCAGGCGCACCGCGCCTTCGTGAGCAGCGGCGCCTACGGCGTCTCCAAGGGCGGACTTGAGTCGCTGGCCCGCTCGCAGGCGGAGGCCTGGTCGCCGTACGGAGTCACCTGCAACACGCTGGTGCCGGGGTTCGTGCTGACCCCGCTGAACGCGCGGCTGCAGGACGACCACGAGAAGGTGGCGGAGCTGGCGGCCCGCACGATGCTCGGCCGCAACGGCCTGCCCGAGGACTTCGAAGGCGCGGCCGTCTTCCTCGCGAGCCGCGCCTCCGCGTACGTCACGGGCCACTCGCTCTTCGTGGACGGTGGGTTCTCCGTCCACTGAGCGCGCTCACCCCGCGGCGATCACCGCCGCCAGCGCCTCCTGGTCCGTGAACACGTGTCCGCGCATGCCCAGCGCCTGTGCGGCACGTACGTTCTCCTCGCGGTCGTCGACGAAGAGGAAGTCGGCCGGGGCCGCCCGCAGCGCGGTGACGCAGTGCAGGAAGGCCGCCGGGTCGGGTTTCGCCACCTTGGTCCTCCCGGAGAGGGCCACATGGTCCAGCTCGTGCAGCCAGGGCTGCGCCGCGAGGAAGGCGTCCGCGTGGTCGGCGGGGATGTTGGACAGCAGGGCGACCTCGGCGGTCTCGCGCAGGGACCGTACGTAGGCGACCATCCGGTCGTCGACGCGGGACCAGCTGTCGATGTCAGTGAGCCGCAGTTCCTCGACGGTGTCGGGCTCGGCGGGGCGGGACAGCCGTCCGAGTACGGCGGTCCAGTACTCGGACGCGGAGACCTGTCCGGCGTCGTAGGGCGGACGGCAGGCCCAGTACGCGGCGGTGAAGTCCTCGGTGGGGGCCTGGCAGCGGGCGGCCATCTTCTCCTGGGCGCCGGGGCGTTGCTGGCGGGCGATGACGCCGAAGAGGTCGAACAGGACGATCCTGCGGGCGGTGGTCATGAAGGGGTCTCCGGTACGGTCAGCGGTTGCTCGGCGCCGTCTCGCGGGCGCGGTCCGGTGCGGGGCGCAGGACTCCCGCCGCCACGGCGGTGACCGCGCACATCAGGGTCAGCAGCACGAAGGTGTGGTTCAGGGCGACGAGGTGGGTCAGCCAGCCGATGACGGCGGGACCGGCGAGCATGCCGACGTAGCCGAGTCCGGCGACCCGCGAGACATTGGCGCCCGCGGCGGCGGGGTCGGCGTGCCCGGCCGCGCTGAACAGCTGCGGCACACAGCCCGACAGGCCGAGGCCGAACAGCGCCCAGCCCACGAACGCGGCCCACACCCACGGCGCGAGCGCCACGACCGTGATGCCGACGGCGGCCGTGACGGCGCCGTGGCGCAGTACCGCCATCGAGCCGAACCGGGCGGCGACCCGGTCGGCGAGGAGCCGGCCGATGGTCATCGTCGCCGCGAAGGTGCCGTACGCGAAGGCGGCGACGCTCACGGGCGCGTCAAGGACGTCCTTGAGGTGCAGGGCGCTCCAGTCGTTGGCGGCGCCCTCGCACAGCATCACCAGCAGGGCCAGCCCGGACAGGACCCAGATACGGCCCCCGACGGCGCGCTTGGCCTCCGGCACCTCGTCACCCGGCGCCGGCGACGCCACGGTCTCCAGCAGGGCGCGGGTCCAGCCGAGGGCGACCACGACGGTCAGGGCGCCGACGGCGGCCATGCCCGCGACGGGGCTCAGCCCTGCGGCCGCCACGCCCGCGCCCACCAGCGCGGCGATGACGCCGCCGACGGAGAAGGTGGCGTGGAAGGCGGACATGACGGGGCGGCCGTAGGCCTTCTCCACGTGCACGGCGTGGGCATTCATGCTCGCGTCCAGGCAGCCGTTGCCGAAGCCGAAGAGCACAAGGGCGGCGGCCAGGGTCCACGGGTCGCGGGCCAGGCCGGGCAGGACCAGGGTGGCGCCGCACAGGACCCCGGTGGCGGGGACGACGACGCGCGCTCCGAGCCGGTCGGTGAACCGCCCGGCCGCCTGCATGCCGGTGAAGGCGCCGAGGCCCAGCAGGACCAGCAGTCCGCCGAGTGTGGCGTGGCTGATGTCCACGCGGTCCTCGACGGCGGGGATGTTGACCACCCAGGTGCCCATCGTGGTGCCGCAGAGCACGAAGTACACGAAGGTCGCCACTCGGGCGGAGCGCAGCGATTGTTCCATGCCCGCCACCGTAATGAACACGCTTACTGTTTGAACACTGGCGATTCACACACATTGCCTGTTCGTTTCGGCTGCGGTTGAATCTCCGGCATGAGCGGGATGAGCAACACGGAACGGCACGGGGTCATCGCCCAGGCCGTCCAGGAGGCGGGCCGGTGCTCGGTGCAGGAGCTGGCCGCGCTGACCGGTGCCTCGGAGATGACGATCCGGCGCGACCTGGACGCGCTGGCCGCGCAGGGGGTCCTGGAGCGGGTCCGAGGCGGGGCGCGCACCCTGCTGCTGCGCGGCGAGGAGCCGCCGTTCGCGCTGCGCGCGCACGACGCGATCGAGGCCAAGCGGCGTATCGCGGCGGAGGTGTCCAAGCTGATCGCGGACGGTGAGACCGTCCTCCTCGACAGCGGCACCACCTGTCTGGAACTGGCCCATCTGCTGCGCGAGCGGCCGGTCACGGTGATGGCCCTGTCGCTCCAGTCCATCCAGGTGCTCGGCGACGGCCCGGCCCCGGTCCGGCTGATGGTGCCCGGCGGGCAGCCGAGGGCCGCCGAGGGGGCTCTGACCGGCCCCCTCACCCTCGCCTCCCTCGCGGCGCTGCGCTTCGACACCGCCGTGATCGGCTGCTGCGGGCTGAGCGCGGCCGACGGCCTGACCGCCTACGACCTGGACGACGCGGCGGTGAAGAAGGCGGCGATCGCCTCCTCGCGCCGGGTCGTCGCCGCCGCCGACGGCAGCAAGCTCGGCCACACCGCCTACGCCTGGGTCGGTCCCGCGACCGAGCTGCACACCCTGGTCACCGACGCCTCCGCACCGGCCGACGAGGTCGCCGCGCTGGAGCGCGCCGGGGTCGTGACCAGGACCGTCTGAGGCGTCAGGCGCCGACGTACTGCGCCAGGTGCTCCCCGGTGAGGGTGGAGCGGTCCGCGATCAGGTCGGCGGGCGTGCCCTCGAAGACGATCTTTCCGCCGTCGTGACCGGCGCCGGGGCCGAGGTCGATGATCCAGTCGGCGTGCGCCATGACCGCCTGGTGGTGCTCGATCACGATGACCGACTTGCCGGAGTCCACCAACCGGTCCAGCAGACCGAGCAGTTGCTCCACGTCGGCCAGGTGGAGACCGGTGGTGGGCTCGTCGAGGACGTAGACGCCGCCCTTGTCGGCCATGTGCGTGGCGAGCTTCAGCCGCTGCCGCTCACCGCCGGACAGGGTCGTCAGCGGCTGGCCGAGGGTCAGGTAGCCGAGGCCGACGTCGGCGAGCCGGGTGAGGATGGTGTGCGCGGCCGGGGTGCGGGCCTCGCCCTCGGCGAAGAACTCCCGCGCCTCGGCCACCGACATCGCCAGCACCTCGGCGATGTCCCGGCCGCCGAGGTGGTACTCCAGCACCGAGGGCTGGAACCGCTTGCCCTCGCAGTCCTCGCACGGCGTGGCCACGCTCTGCATGATCGCCAGGTCGGTGTAGATGACGCCGGCGCCGTTGCAGGTGGGGCAGGCGCCCTCGGAGTTGGCGCTGAACAGGGCGGGCTTGACGCCGTTGGCCTTGGCGAACGCCTTGCGGATCGGGTCGAGCAGGGAGGTGTAGGTGGCGGGGTTGCTGCGCCGGGAGCCGCGGATCGGGCTCTGGTCGACGGAGACGACGCCCTCGGCGGCCGGGATCGAGCCGTGCACCAGCGAGCTCTTTCCGGAACCGGCGACGCCGGTGATGACGGTGAGCACGCCGAGCGGGATGTCCACGTCGACGTTCTGGAGGTTGTTGGCGGTGGCGCCGCGGATCTCCAGCGTGCCGGTCGCCTCGCGCACCGTGTCCTTCAGCTTCGCCCGGTCGTCGAGGTGGCGGCCGGTGACCGTGTCGGAGGCCCTGAGCCCGTCGAGGTCGCCCTCGAAGCAGACGGTGCCGCCGCCGGAACCGGCGCCGGGGCCGAGGTCGACGATGTGGTCGGCGATGGCGATGGTCTCCGGCTTGTGCTCGACCACCAGCACCGTGTTGCCCTTGTCGCGCAGCCTGAGCAGCAGGTTGTTCATCCGCTGGATGTCGTGCGGGTGCAGGCCGACGGTCGGCTCGTCGAAGACGTAGGTGACATCGGTGAGCGAGGAGCCGAGGTGGCGGATCATCTTCACGCGCTGCGCCTCGCCGCCGGACAGTGAGCCGGAGGAGCGGTCCAGGGCGAGGTAGCCGAGGCCGATCTCCACGAAGGAGTCCAGGGTCTGCTGGAGCGCGGTCAGCAGCGGCGCCACCGACGGCTCCTTGAGACCGCGCACCCACTCGGCGAGGTCGCGGATCTCCATCGCGCAGGCGTCGGCGATGGAGACGCCCTTGATCCTGGAGTTGCGGGCGCCCTCGCTGAGCCGGCTGCCGTCGCACTCGGGGCAGGTGGTGAAGGTGACGGCCCGCTCCACGAAGGCCCGGATGTGCGGCTGCATGGCCTCCTTGTCCTTGGACAGGAAGGACTTCTGGATCTTCGGGATCAGGCCCTCGTAGGTGAGGTTGACGCCGTTGACCTTCACCTTCATGGGCTCGCCGTAGAGGAAGGAGTGCATCTCCTTCTTGGTGTACCGGCGGATCGGCTTGTCGGGGTCGAGCAGGCCGGACTGGGCGTAGATGCCGACGGTCCAGACGTTGTCCGACTTCCAGCCGGGGATGGTGAAGGCGCCCTCGGAGATCGACTTGGTGTCGTCGTAGAGCTGGGTGAGGTCGATGTCGGTGACCTTGCCGCGGCCCTCGCAGCGGGTGCACATACCGCCGGTGCGCTCGAAGGTGGCCTTCTCGGCCTTGGTCTTGTCGCCGCGCTGCACGGTGATCGCGCCGCTGGCCTTCACCGAGGCCGTGTTGAAGGAGTACGCGCTGGGCGGGCCGATGTGCGGCTTGCCGAGGCGGCTGAAGAGGATGCGCAGCATCGCGTTGGCGTCGGTGGCGGTGCCCACGGTGGAGCGCGGGTCGGCGCCCATGCGCTGCTGGTCGACGCTGATCACGGTGGTCAGGCCGTCCAGGACGTCCACCTCGGGCCGGGCCAGGTTCGGCATGAAGCCCTGGACGAAGGCGGGGTAGGTCTCGTTGATCAGCCGCTGCGACTCGGCTGCGATGGTGTCGAAGACCAGGGAGGACTTGCCGGAGCCGGAGACGCCCGTGAACACCGTCAGCCGGCGCTTGGGGATCTCGATGTCGACGTCCTTGAGATTGTTCTCGCGGGCTCCGTGCACCCGGATCAGGTCGTGGCTGTCGGCGATGTGCGGCGCGGGCGACTTGGTGTTCGTCCTGGTGGCCCTGCTCATCGTGTCTCCCTCGTCGGATCGCCTGGCCGGAGCTGACCGGCTTTGAACAGTACGTCAAGGTGTACTTGATCGCCGTCGGAATCGGGGGCGGTTCAAGCCGACTGCCACGCTATCCACTGCCGGGGGCCGGGCGCTTCTCCGTTCCTGATCGGGGGGCCGCCGCGCACAACGCGGCGCGGGCGGGTTCCCTGTCCCAGGAACCCGCCCGCGCCGTGCGTGCGTACCGTCCGTCAGTCCGTGCCGAACTCCATGGCCGCGTGGTCCAGCAGCTCCTCGTCGCTGTCCGGGCCCTTGCCCACGGAGGCGATGGCCTCGGCGCCGCCCTCGGTCAGGGCGCCGATCAGGCTCGTCGTCCCGGAGGTCTCCACGGCGGCGGCCGCCGCGGTGCCGACCATGCCGAGCCCGGCGTACAGCTCCAGCTTGGTGCGGGAGTCGGCGATGTCCAGGTTGCGCATGGTGAGCTGGCCGATGCGGTCGACGGGACCGAACGCGGCGTCCTCGGTGCGCTCCATGGACAGCTTGTCCGGGTGGTAGCTGAAGGTCGGGCCGGTGGTGTCGAGGATCGAGTAGTCCTCGCCGCGGCGCAGCCGCAGGGTCACCTCGCCGGTGACGGCCTGGCCGACCCAGCGCTGGAGCGACTCGCGGATCATCAGCGCCTGCGGGTCCAGCCAGCGGCCCTCGTACATCAGCCGGCCGAGGCGGCGGCCCTCGTTGTGGTACTGGGCGAGGGTGTCCTCGTTGTGGATCGCGTTGACCAGGCGCTCGTAGGCGGCGTGCAGCAGCGCCATGCCGGGCGCCTCGTAGATGCCGCGGCTCTTGGCCTCGATGATCCGGTTCTCGATCTGGTCGGACATGCCCAGGCCGTGCCGGCCGCCGATGGCGTTGGCCTCCATCACCAGGTCGACGGCGGAGGCGAACTCCTTGCCGTTGATGGTGACCGGGCGGCCCTGCTGGAAGCCGATCGTGACGTCCTCGGTGGCGATCTCCACCGCGGGGTCCCAGAACCGCACGCCCATGATCGGCTGCACGGTCTCCAGGCTGGTGTCCAGGTGCTCCAGGGTCTTCGCCTCGTGCGTGGCGCCCCAGATGTTGGCGTCGGTGGAGTACGCCTTTTCCGTCGAGTCCCGGTAGGGGAGGTCGTGGGCGAGCAGCCACTCCGACATCTCCTTGCGGCCGCCCAGCTCGGTGACGAAGTCGGCGTCGAGCCAGGGCTTGTAGATCCGCAGGTGCGGGTTGGCGAGCAGGCCGTAGCGGTAGAACCGCTCGATGTCGTTGCCCTTGAAGGTGGAGCCGTCGCCCCAGATCTGGACGTCGTCCTCCATCATCGCCCGCACCAGCATGGTGCCGGTGACCGCGCGGCCCAGGGGCGTGGTGTTGAAGTACGCCCGGCCGCCGGTGCGGATGTGGAAGGCGCCGCAGGTCAGCGCCGCCAGGCCCTCCTCGACCAGCGCCGCGCGGCAGTCGACCAGGCGCGCGATCTCGGCACCGTAGGTCTTCGCGCGGCCGGGCACCGACGCGATGTCGGGCTCGTCGTACTGGCCGATGTCGGCGGTGTACGTGCAGGGCACGGCACCCTTGTCGCGCATCCAGGCGACCGCCACGGAGGTGTCGAGGCCCCCGGAGAAGGCGATCCCGACGCGCGAGCCGACGGGGAGGGAGGTAAGCACTTTGGACATACGCAGAAGTATGCACGACAACGCATGAACATGCAACGCCCTAGTGGCGAGGCCGGTCCGGACCAGTAGCGGGGCTTGCTTCACAGGGGTCGCACAACGTAAACCTTTCACCTCAACCGGCCTTGGCTCTGGGGGGAGTTGGCACGTGGAGGGGACGGTCGACGGGTTCCGGTACGGGGTGGTGACCCCCGTGGCGGCCTTTCTGATGGCCTGCTTGGGAGGCGCGCTCGGACTGCGCTGCATCGTGCGGTCGCTGATCGACGAGGAGACATGGAAGACCGGCTGGCTGGCGCTGGGCGCCACGTCCATCGGGTGCGGCATCTGGACCATGCACTTCATCGCCATGATCGGCTTCCAGGTCGAGGAGACGCGGGTCCGCTACGACGTCACCCTGACGGTACTGAGCCTGGTCGTGGCGATCGTGGTGGTGGGCGTCGGGGTCTTCCTCGTGGGCCGCCGGGGCGCGAGCCCGGCCACGCTCACCTTCGCGGGCGTGGTCACCGGGCTCGGGATCGCGGCCATGCACTACCTCGGCATGGCCGCGCTGCGGCTCGGCGCGGACATCCGCTACGACATCCTCACCGTCCACCTCTCCGTCCTGATCGCGATCGGCGCGGCGACCGCCGCCCTGTGGGCGGCGGTGACGGTGCGGGGCTTCCTGGCGAGCCTCGGGGCGAGCCTGGTGATGGGCCTGGCCGTGTCCGGGATGCACTACACCGGCATGGCGGCCGTGACAGTCCATCTGCACAGCTGGGCGGAACAGGGCACCTGGTCGGGCGACTCCCCCACCTCCCTGCTGCTGCCCATGCTCCTCGGCCCGGTGGTGTTCCTGGGGCTCGTGGGCGTGGTGGTGATGTTCGACCCGGGGCTCGTCCTCAACGACGACAAGGGCGGGGGCACGGACGACCGACAGTCGGTCAAGAGCGTTGCGCCGCACGCCCGTTCATAGATCGTTGTTACGGTGCACGGGTGTCTGAATCCTCACGCGATACCGCCGAAGGCGCCGGCTGGGGAACCGCGGAACGCGGTACCTACCGGCGGTTTATGCCCCCGGACGTCATGCGGATCTCCTGGCTGGACCCGCGGATGCTGTGGGCGGCCCGCAACGGCGTGCTCGCCTCCTGGTTCGGCGATCCGACCGGGCGGACCCGGGCCCGCTGGACGGCGCAGCGGGCCGCGGCCGGGGCACCCGCGGACAAGGTGATCCGGCGCTCAGACCCGGACCGCTTCTCCTTCCTGGTCGTCGGGGACACCGGGGAGGGCGGCGAGCCCCAGTACTCGGTCGTGCCGGGGCTGTTGAAGGCGGGCGAGGGCACGAGCTTCGCGGTGCTCGCGAGTGACGTGATCTACCCGGTGGGCAGCGCCGACGACTACGCCGACAAGTTCTTCCGCCCCTACCAGGACTACCGGGCGCCGATCTACGCGATACCCGGCAACCATGACTGGTACGAGGACCTCGGCGCCTTCATGCGCGTCTTCTGCGACGCCCCGCCGCTGGAGCCCGAGTCCCGGCCGCGCCCGCTCACCCGGGCCTGGCCGCGCTCCCTGCTGTGGCACCGGCCGCGCCGCACGGACGGCCAACACCTGGACGAGGCCCGCAAGTTGCGCTCCGCGCCCGAGCAGCAGGCCGTCCAGCCCGGCCCGTACTGGGCGATCGACGCCGGACCGGTGCGCCTGATCGGTATCGACACCGGGCTGCTCGGCACCCTCGACGCGGAGCAGGGCGCCTGGCTGCGCGAGGTCTCCCGCGACCCGCGCCCGAAGATCCTGATCACGGGTTCCCCGCTGTACGTGGACGGCGAGCACCACCCCTGCCCGATCGAGGGCGGCGGCACGGTCGACGACATCGTCCGCGACCCGGCGCACCGCTATGTGGCGGCGATAGGCGGCGACATCCACAACTACCAGCGCTATCCGGTGCGGGTGGGCGACCGCACCATCCAGTACGTCGTCTCGGGCGGCGGCGGCGCGTTCATGCACGCCACCCACACCATCCCCCGCGTCGACATCGCGGGCGTGACCGAGGCGGACTTCCGCTGCTACCCTCTGCGCGGCGACTCCCTCGCCTTCTACAGCGCCCTGTACGGCCGCCGGCTGCGCCTGCGCCGCTTCTTCACCCTCAGCGAGGCCGAGGCGGCGGCCGTGGTCGCCGGGCGCCTGGGCATCCCGCTCACCCGGTCGCAGCGGACGGCCGCCAGGGTCACCCGGCGCACCCGGATCGTGGCGAGCCTGCTGGGCGCGGGCCGCCGCCCCGACCGCGCCTCCCGGCTGCGGCTGCCGGTGCGCAAGATCCACACCTCGCTGTTCTCGCCCGGTTCGGCGACCTACAGCCCGCCGTTCTTCAAGTCCTTCCTGCGCGTGGACGTCTCCCCGGAGTCGGTCCGGCTGCGCTGCTACGCGGCCACGGGCAACCGGGCCCAGGAGATCGAGCCCCCGGTGGAGGACGAGGTGACGATTTCCCTCGTCTGAGCGGAACAGGACGGGCACGGCCGCGGTTGGCACGGAAAAACTCTTGAACTTTGGAGGACCTGTGCCGTCGACCCCGCGACCGCTGCGCAAACTGGGCTTCCTGACCATGGGCCTGTTCGACGAGCACGACCCGGGTGCCGGTCACGAAGCCACGCTCGGCCTCATCGAGCTGGGTGAACGGCTCGGCTTCGACAGTGCCTGGGTCCGGCACCGCCATCTCCAGTACGGCATATCCTCGCCCGTCGCCCTGCTGGCGGCGGCCACCCAGCGCACCCGCCGGATCGAGCTGGGCACCGCGGTCACCCCGCTGGGCTGGGAGAACCCGCTGCGCCTGGCCGAGGACCTGGCCACGGTCGACGTCCTGTCCGGCGGCCGGCTGAACCCCGGTGTCAGCGTGGGCCCGCCCATGCACTACGACCGCGTCCAGCAGGCGCTCTACCCGGACACCGCGCAGGCCGAGGACTTCGGCTACGACCGGGTGCGCCGTCTGCTGGACCTCGTACGCGGTGAGGCGGCCACCGACTTCGAGGGCACCGAGGGCTTCGAGGTGTTCTCCCGGCGCGTCCAGCCGCACTCCCCCGGCCTGAGCGGCCGTATGTGGTACGGCGGCGGCAGCCTCCGCTCGGCCCGCTGGGCCGGTGAGCACGGAATGAACCTGCTGACCAGCAGTGTGGTGAAGGCCGAGGAGTCGGCGGACTTCGAGCGGATCCAGCTCTCCCACGTCCGCGCCTTCCGCGCCGCCCACCCGGACGGCGAGCGGGCCCGGGTCTCCCAGGGCCTGGTGGTGATCCCGACGGACTCGGCGACCCCGGCCCAGCGGGCGAAGTACGAGGAGTACGCCCTCAGGCGCACCCCGCGCACGCGGTCCCCGCAGGGCCCGGCCCGGCTGATGTTCGCCCCGGACCTGGTCGGCACCAGCGCGGAAATAGCGGAGCACCTGCACGCGCACGCCGCGTTCCGTGAGGTGGACGAGGTGGCCTTCGCGCTGCCCTTCACCTTCGAGCACGAGGACTATGTGCAGATCCTCACCGACATGGCCGTGAAGCTGGGGCCCGAGCTGGGCCGGCAGCCGTCCGCGTGACGGGTCTGCGCCGTCTGCCGCTCGGCGCGCGCTTCGCGCCCGGGCTTCTTACGATCGCACAGTGGCACACACCTTCGAGGAGCTGATCGAGAAGCAGCGCGCGGCGGACGAGGCGCACCGCCGGGTGGAGGGCCTGCGCGCGCAGTACGGCCCGCCGGCCCAGACCGGCGGCTGGTCGGACACGCAGACCCAGACCTACGAGACCGCGTGGCGGGCCTGGCGCGACCTCGCCCGCGACGCCCACACGTCCCTCACGGAGTACGCGAAGGAACAGGGCGCCGCCCTCGGCGACGTGGAGTCCGAAGTGGCCCAGGCCGTACGCCAGGCCGGGTAGGCCAGGTGGGCCGGATACCGCGGGTACTCTCGCCGTTTCGGCCTTGAGAGGAGCCGCCATGGCAACGGACGGCATACGGTCCCGGATCACCGTCGACGGTGAGGAGTTCGAGGTCGTGCAGCCGCCCGACAGTCCGGGCAGCTACGAGCTGACGTGGGTGTCCGGTCGGGACCCGCAGTACGGTTTCGCGTTCCGCACCCACCCTCCGGCGCCGCTCGGCCGGGCCGAACTCGAAGAAACCGTAAGGGACTTCCTCGCTCAGGTCGACCCGGCCACCGGGTACATCGAGTGACGCGTCAGCGCCGTCCGCCGAACTCCCAGTCGTGGACCTCGGTCTCGGCGTACCGGTCCTTGGTGAGCAGGGCGCGGGCGCTCTCCGGGTCGGGTGCCCGGAGCAGGGCCGCGGTGCCGAGCCAGGTGGCGGCGTCGTCGGACAACAGGGGGCCGTACGCGATCAGTTCGTCCTGCTGGGACAGCGGAACGGTGAGATCGGCCGCAGCACCCTCGCCGAACCCGAGCACCAGGTAGCGACTGCCACCCGTGGGCCCGCCGGGGAAGTCCCACATGGTGCGTCCGAGCAGGTTGCGCCAGCGGCGCAGCAGCACGTCGCGGTACACGCCGGCCTGGTAGTTGGGCTCGTCGAAGGCGAAGGCGCGGGCGGCGGCGGGGTCCGGCAGATCGAGGATGTGCACACTGCCGGACGGTGTCTCGCCGTCCTCGGCGAAGGTGGGCCCGCGGGCGATCATCCCGTCCGCGTACCGGTCCATGTAGGACCAGTGCTCCTCGACGAGCTTCTCGCGCAGCGGAAGGGACCCGCGGCGGTCCCGGTGGTAACAGAGGAACTCCATGACCCCCGAGCCTCCCCCACCGCAGGCGGGGCCTCAACAGACTTTCGGCCCGATCAGCGCTCGCCCGGCTCCTCCAGCCGCCGCAGCGTGTCCGGGGTGAGGGGGACCGCCGCGGCCCACTCCAGCATCCCGGCCGCCGTGTCTTCGTCGTCGAGCCGACGGGCGATGTCCGCGCGCGGGACCGGCGTCGGCCGCTCGTCCGCCGGCCCGAGCGCCCGGTCGACGACCTTCGCCGCGGCTTCGGGGAGTCAAGGAGCGACGGGAGGGTCCGGCACGGGAGGATCGGAATGGTCGTTTTACCCATGACCCCAATCTAGTCAAAGTTGATTACTGGCGCCCGTGCGAGCGCTTGAACAGTCCGGGCCCGGTGTCCGTACTCCCCTCGGACGGTTGATCGAAGGAAAGAGTGGGACCGAGTGAGACGTGCGCTCATCGTCGGATTGGTGGTACTGGCTCCCCTGGCGGCGGGATGCGGGGGCGGCGAGGACGACGCGGCCGCCGCTCCCAGGGCCGAGAAGGTCTCGGCCGCGGCGTCCGCCGGTGTCGTCGCCCCCGCCAAGGTCGAGGTGATCGCGGGACTGACGGGCTGCAAGCCGAAGATCCGCATCGAGGCGGACGAACTGCGCGAAGGCGTGTGCCGCACCGAGAAGGCCGACTACGTCATCACCACCTTCCCCGAGGAGAGACTGAAGCAGACCTGGCTGGACTCGGCCTCCGTGTACGGCGGGACCTATCTCGTCGGCACCCGCTGGGTGGTCGGCGCCAAGCCCGAGGTGCTCGACGACCTCCGCCCGAAGCTGGGCGGGGAGATCCAGAAGCTCCAGGGCATCGGCCCGGCGCCGAGGTCCTAGCCGGCCTTCGCCTCCTCGTAGCCGCTGATGACGTACACGGCCTCGTCGTCGATGGCGCCCTCCCTCGGGTCGAGGACGATCCGCTCGGGATGTCCGTCGGCGGCGTACTCGGCCTCCGCCCGGTCCGCGCCGTCCTTGCGTGCCCGGCGCAGCTCCGCCAGCAGGTCGCCGATCGTGGGCACGTGCTCCGGCATGTGCCGCACGACCCGGAGCCCGCTGGCGTCGAGCCCGGTCGCCTCGGCCACTTCACCGTCCCGGACCGTGATCCGGAACTTCCCGAGCAGCGACCGCTCCCCCGCCATCGACTCCAGCGTGTAGCTGTACGCGGCGGGCTCCTGCCAGGTCGGCGGTTCCTCGGCCGTACGGACTCCGGTACCGCTCTCGCCGCCGCAGCCGACGGCGGCGAGGAGCAGGGCCCCGCCCAGGGCGACGGCGGAGGCGGTGCGGGTACGCCGGGGTGCGCGAGTCATGTGAAATCCGATCCCTTCGACACGGTTGCTCCTACGACGCCGAAGGGGGCCGGAACGTTCGGCGCCGCAGGCACCGCGCGGTCGGGGCCGGTGAGGACGTAAGGTACGCGGGCATCGATCTTGGTTTCACGTTCTTGTTCACTCGGGGGGCTCCGCCATGTCCGTCCTGGATCCACGTCCGCACGCCCAGCAGTCCACGGGCATACCGATGCCGCCACGATGGCTGGCCGCCGTGGTCGCGGCGCTGCTCGGACTGGCGGGGCTCACCGGCGTGTTCGCCGTCGTGGCCGGAATACGGCTGTACGGGGTCATCGACGGGGAGGCGGGCTTCCTCACCACCGATGCCCAGGACCTCCACGGCGCGCTGTCGATGTGGGAGACGGCGGGCAGGTTCCAGGGCGGCGCCTACATTCTGTGCGGCGCCCTGTTCATCCAGTGGTTCTACCGCACGCGCCGCGCGCTCGGCCTGATGGCGCCGGACCGGTTCCGGCACCGCGCGGGGTGGGCCATCGGCGCCTGGTTCGTGCCGATCGTGAATCTGTGGGTGCCGTACCGGATCGCCCTCGACATGTGGGGCGGCGCCTCGCCGCTGCCGACCGACGGGCAGCCGTACCGGGCGCCGGTCTGGCCGGTGAACCTGTGGTGGGCCCTGTTCGCCGGCAACGCGGTCTTCAGCCGCTGGTGCGCGGCACGGTTCGACTTCGCCGACGACCTGGCGGAGCTGCGCCAGGCCGCCGTGCAGTACATGATCTGCGACAGCCTGGAGATCCTGGCCGCGGGCGCGGCCATTCTGTTCGTCCTGCGGCTCAGCGCGATGCACGAGCGCAAGGTCCTCGAAGGTCCCTACGGCCCCGCCGCCTAGCCTCCGCTCCCCCGGACCGCGGCCCTAGGGGTGACCTCCACGCCCTCGGGGTGACCTCCGCGCAGAGCTCAAAGGCCCTGCGCGGCGAGGCCGCCCCAAGGACGTGAACCTCTACGGCGCCTCACCGGTGAAGGCGGCCGCCATCCTCAGCCAGGGCTCCGCCTCCTCGTGGCGGCCCTGGCGCTCCAGCGTGCGGCCCAGCATCAGGTGTGCGTAGTGCTCCACCGGGTCGCGCTCGATGACGCGGCGCAACTGCTCCTCGGCGCGCCGCAGTTGGGCGGAGTGGTAGTAGGCCCGGGCCAGCAGCAGCCGGGGGCCGGTCTGCTCCGGGACCTCCTCCACTACATCGGCGAGGAGCCGGGCGGCGCCGATGTAGTCCCGGGCGTCGAAGAAGAACCGCGCCCGCTCCCAGCGCTCCAGGAGCGTCTCCTCGTGCGGCACCCCGGCACCGTTGTCGAACAGGTGCAGGGCGCTCGCCCAGCGGTCGGGGGCGACGCCGCCGTGAGCCGCGTACTCGTTGAAGCCGTTCGTCGTCATACCCTCAGCCCTCGCTTCCAGCGTGGTTGATACGTCAACCACGTGCGGGGGAACGCGGTCCGCGCACGCCCTATTCCCGGCGCGGGCCGCGTCCCCGCTCGCCCTGCGGCCTCAGCCCACGACCGCCTCCTCCTGCTTCCGCTCCGGCTCGGGCTCCCGGTGCGCCGGGAGCTTCGCGCCCTCGATGTCGACGTCCGGGGTGACCCGGTCCAGCCACCGCGGCAGCCACCAGGCGTGCCGGCCGAGGAGGGCCATGGCCGCCGGTACGAGGGTCATCCGGACCACGAAGGCGTCGACGAGGACACCGAAGGCCAGGGCGAAGCCGATGGACTTGATGATCGGGTCGTGGTTGAAGACGAACCCGCCGAAGACGGCGACCATGATCAGCGCGGCGGCGCTGACCACCCGGCCGCTGCTGGCCACGCCCCGGATGACGGCCCCGGCCGCGTCGCCGGTGTGCTCGTGGTGCTCGCGCATCCGGCTGACCAGGAACACCTCGTAGTCCATGGCGAGCCCGAAGAGCACGCCGATCAGCAGCACGGGGAGGAAGCTGGTCACCGGCCCGGCGGAGGGGATCTCCAGGAGGTCCATGAGATGGCCGTCCTGGAAGACCCAGACCGTGGCGCCGAGGGACGCGGCGACCGACAGCAGGAAGCCGAGCGCCGCCTTCAGGGGCACGAGCAGGGAGCGGAAGGCGATGGTCAGCAGGATGAGCGCCAGGACCACGATGAGGGCGACGAACAGCGGCATCGCGTCCGAGAGCTTGCCGGAGACGTCGATCGCCGCGGCCGTCTGGCCCGCGATGTAGAGGGTGCCGCCCGCCTCGGCCACGGCCGGCGCGTGGTCGCGCAGCCGGTGCACGAGATCGGTGGTGGCCTGGGCGTCGGGCCCGGTCTTCGGCACCACGGCGATGACGGCGAGGCTGCCGTCGGAGTTGGTGACCGGCGGGGCGGCCACGGTGACGCCCCGGTCGCCCGCGAGGTCCGCGCGCAGTTCGCCCACGGTCGTGGTGCGGTCGGCGGCGGGGACGCCGTCGAGGTCGACGATCGCCGTCAGGGTGGCGTTGAAGCCCGGTCCGAAGCCCTCGGTCAGCAGGTCGTAGCTCTTGTGCTGGGTGCTGCTCGTGGGCTGCGAGGCGTTGCTGGGGAGGCCGAGGCGCAGGTCGCGGGCGGGCAGGGCGAGCGCGAGCAGTCCGACGACCCCGGCGAGCAGGACGAGCAGCGGCTTGCGGGTGACCGCCCGGCCCCACGCCAGGCCCCAGGCGCCGGGCGCCTTGCGCTCCGTACCGCGGGCGCGGGGCCGCAGTCGCTCGCCGAGCAGGGCGAGGGCGGCCGGGACCAGACTGACGGCGACCAGGACCGCGAGCAGCACGGTCACCGCGGCGGCCACGCCCATCACGGTCAGGAACGGGATGCCGGTGACCGCGAGCGCCGCCAGCGCGATGATCACGGTCGCCCCGGCGAACACCACCGCGCCTCCCGCGGTGGCCACGGCGCGGGCGATGGAGTCGGCCACGTCCCGGTCGGGATCGGCGAGTTGTTCGCGATGGCGGGAGATGATGAACAGTGCGTAGTCGATGCCGACGGCCAGCCCGATCATCAGGGCGAGCACGGTGGCGGTGTTGGTCATCTCGACGTAGCGGCTGACGAACCGGACGCCGAGGACGCCGATCACCACCCCGACCAGGGCGGTGAGCAGGGGCAGTCCGGCGGCCACGAGGGAGCCCAGGGCGAGAGCCAGGACGACGAACGCGACCACGACGCCGACCACTTCGGCGGGTCCGCCGACCTCCGTCTTGGGCTCCATCGCGGAGCCCCCGAACTCGACCTGGATTCCGGCGTCCCGGGCCTTGTCCATCGCGCGGGACAGCGCGTCCTTCGACTCTTCGGGGACATCGCTGGCCTGCTCGCGGAAGACGACATCGGCATAGCCGATCCGCCGGTCCGGCGAGACGGTCCGGTCCTTCAGCGGGTCGGGGACATTGACGACGCCGTCGACCCCGGCGGCCTCGCGCAGGCTCGCCGCGACGGCGGCCGAGGTGTCCGGCGCGGTCAGGTCACCGCCCTCCGGTGCCGCGAGGACAACCCGGACCACACCGCCCGCGGCCTCCGGGAACTCCTTCTCCAGCAGGTCCTGGGCCTGCTGCGACTCGATCCCCGGCACCGTGAACTCGGTACTGGCCCTGCCGTGCAGGGTCACCCCGAGACCCCCGACCACGGCGAGCAGCAACAGCCAGACCGCGACGACCAGGCCGCGACGGCGCACCGCCCACCGGGCCCATGTGTACAGGCGTGAGGCCATGCCTGTCCCCTCTCCTTCGCTGAGTTACGTCCCCCGCTTCTTGCACCGTACGGCATTTTTGCAGTCGACTGTAAATTCGCTACCGATGGTAAAGTGCGGGCATGATGAGCGAGGGTCTGCGTGAACGGTCGAAGGCGCGACGCCGGGAGGCGATCCTGCGGGCGGCGTACGAACTGTTCGCCGAGCGGGGCTTCGAGGCCACGACCATCGCCGACATCGCCGCGGCGGCGGAGGTCTCCCCGCGGACCGTCACGCTCTACTTCCCGTCGAAGCTGGAGCTCGCCACCTCGCAGTTCGACGAGTTCGCGGACCGGCTGCACATGGCCCTGCGCGACCGGCCGGAAGGACTGCCGCTCCTGGACGCGCTGGAGCACTGGCTGCGCGGAGAGATCGCCGAGATGACCGATCTCGATCACCTCTACGAGCGGATGCTCGACCTCAACCCGCAGGTGCGGGCCGTCACCGGCGTGCGGCTCACCGAGGTCATCCAGGAGGGCGCCCGGCTGCTCGCCGAGGAGCGCGGGGAGTCGCCCGACGACTTCGGCCCCCGGATCGCGGCAGCGGCGGCGGCCGCGGTGGTCAGCGAGGTCTGCCATCACCCGGAGGACGCCGACATCGATGCCGCGATGGCCTTCCTGCGGGCCGGTATCGACGCGCTCGTGACCAGGTCGGATCCGTCCTGAACAGGCCTTGAGTGACGCCGGGCACTTACCCGGGGTCACCCCGTGACCGCGTGTTAGCGTCCCCGCCGTGACTTCCCCGGTATTGGACGTATCCGCCCCGCTCGGTACCGACGTGTCCGCCCCGCTCGGCGCCGCGTTGGACCTGTTCGGCGACGGCTTCACCCGCGACCCGTACCCGTGGCTGGACGCGCTGCGCGCCGAGTCGCCGGTGCACTTCGACGCGGGCACCGGGCTGTGGCTGGTGAGCCGGCACCGGGACATCCGGCAGGTGCTGCTCACCCCGGAGGACTACCTGCCGGACAACGCGCAGAACGCCGTCACGCCCCTGCCGTTCGGCGCGCTGCGGGTGCTGGCGCGGGCCGGCTTCAACCTGCCGGTCGCGCTGGCCAACAACGGCACCGACAGCCACCCGGGGCTGCGCCGCGTGGTGACGCGGTTCTTCAACGCCCAGCGGGTCTCCGCCGCCCTACCGGTCATCGAGCGCATCGCCGACGAACTGCTCGACGGGGTGCGGGAGCGGTTCGACACCTCGGGGCGCTGCGATCTGTTCACCACGTTCGCCCAGGTGCTGCCGTGCCGGGTGCTGATGGAGCTGCTCGGCATCGAGGGCGTCGCACCGGCCACGCTGATCCGCTGGAGCGATGCCTCGCTGGAGCTGTTCTGGGGCCGGCCGACACCGGAGCGGCAGCTCGAACTGGCGGAGCTGGTGGCCGAGTTCCACCGCTGGCTGACGGCGACGGTGTCCGACGGCGCGGCCCGTCCCGGCTCCTTCGTCCGGGCCCTGACCGGGCACCGGCTGCCGGACGGCGAACGGCTGGATGTCGGAACCGCGGTCGCCGCCTGCTTCTTCGTCTTCATCGCCGGTCAGTCCACCACCGGCCAGCTCATCGCCACGGTGCTGCGCCACGCCCTGACCGAGCCGGGCATCTGGGCCCGCGCCGCCGCCGAGGACGACCTCCCGCGCGCCTGGGTGGAGGAGGTGCTGCGCCGTGAGCCCCCGGTGACCTCGTGGCGCCGGGTGACGGCACGCCCGGTCGAGCTGGGCGGTGCCCAACTCCCCGAAGGAGCCCAGCTGTTGCTCCTGCTGCTGGGCAGCGGCTCGGACCCGGAGGTCTTCGACGCCCCGGAGCGCCTGTGCCCGCACCGGGCGAACGTACGGCAGCACCTGGCGTTCGGAGTCGGCCGCCACCGCTGCCCGGGCGCGTCCCTGGCCCGTACGGAGGCGGCGGTGGCCCTGCGAGCGGCGGCCCGCCGACTGCCCTCGGCCCGGCTGTCCCCATCGGCGGACGACCTGATGCTCGGCCTGCTGTCGTTCCGAGCGCCGCTGCGGGTGACGGTGGAGCGGGCCTGAGACTGTGGAGCGGGCGTAAGTCATAGGCCACGAGTGTGCCCAGGAACCCTTCCAGCGCCTCGGCGACGCCGTCCTCGTCGGTGGAGCGGGCGTAGGTCCTAGGCCACCAGCGTGTCCAGGAACCCCTCCAGCACCTGGGCGACGCCGTCCTCGTCGTTGGAGGACGTGCGGTGCCGTGCGGTGGCCAGGACGTCCGGGTGGGCGTTGGCCATGGCGTAGGAGTGGCCCGCGACCGTGAGCATGGGCAGGTCGTTGGGCATGTCGCCGAACGCGGCGATCTCGTCGGCGCCGATGCCGAGGCGCTTGCTCCACTCGACCAGGGTGGTCGCCTTGGTGACGCCGGGCGCGCTGAACTCGACGAGGGACAGTCCGGTGGAGTGGGTGGTCTCGGCACACGGTCCCACGGCCGATGCGGCCCGCGCGACGAAGTCGTCCAGCGGGAGGGTCGGGTGGTGGGCGAGGATCTTCAGCAGGGGCCTGGCGGGAGTACGGCTCACCAACGCCTCGGCGGCACCGACGAGTTCGACCGCGTCACTGCCGAACGACCAGGTGGGGTAGTCCGGTTCATGGCCGAAGTCCCGGTCGTACTCGACCGCGAAGGAGACCCCGGGGACCGCGGCCCGCAGCCCGGTCACCAGCCCCGTGGCCGCGGCGGGCGGCAGCGGCGAGGCGAGGGCGAGGGAACCGTCGGGGGTGTGCACGGCGGCGCCGTTCGCGGCGATGACGTGGTGCGGCCCGATGATCTCCAGCAGCGCGTCCACGACCCGTGACGGGCGGCCGGTGACCAGTACGACCGGGATCCCGGCCCGCTCGACCGCGGCGAGGGCGGCCCGGGTGCGGGGCGACAGCGTGCCGTCGCTGCGCAGCAGGGTGCCGTCGAGGTCGGTGGCGATGAGTCGGGGTGTGGCCACGGCGGCACCTTCTCGTCCTGGCGTTCCGGAGCCTCGGGCCGCGGAACTACGGACATCCAGTGTAGTTGATTCATCAACTTATGACCGGTCGCAGGTGCCGGGCAACGCGTACGGCCCGCCCCGAGGACCGGGACGGGCCGTACATCCGAGCGCTGGGCAGGTCTCGCACCTGCATTTCCCCGCAGGAAGCGGGGCGTCTTGCTTTGGACCACCAACGCACTGCCATTCGCCCTGAGTTGCGGCGACCGGCGCAAGATCAACCATACGGTAGGACCGGCGGCGGATCCAAATCGGCCGCCGCCCACCCCGTCGCGGCCACGACCTCCCGGGCGATCTCCGTCACAGCCCGGCCGTCGGTCGCCACCCGCACGGTGTCCGCCGTCGCCTCACGCTCCAGCAGCCGCGCCTTGCGCAGACTGGCCGCCAGCTCCCCCTCCAGTTCCGACCCGATCTCACGGCCGGTCAGGCGGGCGCGGGCCGTGTCGTCGGTGGCGGTGAGCAGCACGCGAACCAGACGCACTCCAGGGCCCATGGCGCGCTCGAACATCCCCGTCGCGGCGGAGAGCACGCTCACCGTGTTGGTGTAGATCAGCCGCCGACAGCCCTGCTCGGCGAAGTTGGCCCAGACGGCTCGGAGGTTGCGCTCGGTGATCCCCGCGCGGCGCGGGTCGCCGTCCGGCGCCGGATGGATCTGACCCAGGTAGTCACCCTCGACGACCGCGTGGGCCACCCCGGCGGCCCGCAACCGGGCGGAGACCTCCCACCCGACCGTCGTCTTCCCGACCCCGGCCCGTCCACCGATCAGCAGTGCTTCCACTTGGTCCATGGCGGTCAGCGTGCCAGCGCGCGGGGGCCACGGGCGACAGAAAAAGCGGGGCCCCGGCCCTGGGGGCGGGACCGGGACCCCGGACGTCACACGTCGCGGTGCAGCAGATAGAGCACCGCCGCCCACATCGCGCGAGCGCTGAGCGCGGCGATGACCCGCTTTGCCAGGTCCGCGCAGAGCGTGGCCGCCCTGGTCGACTTGTCGTCGGCCATGAACTTCACCTCCCATCCGGTTCGCCTCCGTCGGCCCCGTCCGTGGAACGGCGCCGACAGCGGCTCCCCCCGAGCCCGCGCGGGGCATGGATGGAAGCAACTCCGAGAGTAGCGGGGAAGGTTGGCAAGGCACAGGACTTCCGCCCACCCGGCGGGCGAAATCCGTTTCGTTCCGCGACCCCGTCCGCCGTAGCGTGGCCCCGTGGCGACTCAAGTGATCATCCTCAACGGCGGCTCCAGCTCGGGGAAGTCCGGGCTCGTGCGCTGTCTTCAGGCCGTGCTGCCCGATCCGTGGCTGGCGTTCGGGGTGGACTCGTTCGTCGACGCGCTCCCCGCGAGGATGCAGACCACCGACGACGGGATCACCTTCGGCGACGACGGCTCGGTGAGCGTCGGCGGCGACTTCATGGCCCTCCAGGCGGCCTGGGCGGAGGGCATCGCCGCGATGGCCCGGGCCGGGGCGCGGATCGTCGTCGACGACGTCTTCCTCGGCGGCGCCGCCTCCCAGCAGCGGTGGGAGAAGGCGCTCGGCGACCTCGACGTGCTGTGGGTCGGCGTGCGCTGCGACCCCGAGGTCGCCGCTGCCCGGGAGATCGCCCGCGGGGACCGCACCCCGGGCATGGCCGCGCGGCAGGCGGAGCCGGTGCACCGCCAGGTGCGCTACGACCTCGAAGTGGACACCACCCACACGGAGTCACTGGACTGCGCGCGCACCATCGCCTCGTACCTCGGCTGACCAAGGAACGATCAACACTTCGCCATGGACGGTCAACGAGCCGTCAACGATTGCGTCGGACGGGCCCGCCCGCGCGGCTCCGGTCGTACGTTCTGCCCGTGAACGCCGACACCCATCCCCTACCGGCCCGCCGTTGCCTCCTGCGGGGCGCGCTCACCTCGGCCACCGCGCTCGGCGCCGGTCTCACCGTCGGGGCCGCCCCCGCGACCGCCGCGCCGAGACCCCGCCACCGCCCGGCCACGCCCGCCCAGGCGCTGCGCGCTCTCGCCGCCGGCAACGCGCGCTGGCGCGCCTTCCGCGAGGAACACCCCGACGAGACCCGCGCCGTCCGCCAGGAGCTGGTCGCGGGCCAGCACCCCTTCGCCGTGGTCCTCGGCTGCATCGACTCCCGCGTACCGCCGGAGCTGGTCTTCGACCAGGGCCTCGGGGACCTGATGACCGTGCGCAGCGCCGGTGAGGTCCTGGACGAGGCGGTGCTCGGCAGCGTCGCCTACGGCGTGCTCGAACTCGGCATCCCGCTGGTGCTGGTCCTCGGCCACCAGTCCTGCGGCGCGGTGCGCGCGACGGTCGAGGCCGACGAGAGCGGGGAGCACCTGCCCGGGCACATCCAGTACATCGCCGACCGTATCCGCCCGGTGATCGACCGCACCAGGACGGGCGAGGCACGCGTGGACGCGACGATCGACGCCAACGTACGGCTGGTGCGCGACCTCGTCGCCGCGGAACCGGACCTCGCGGCCAGGGTCAGGGCCGGTGAACTCGCCGTCGTCGGGGCCCGGTACGAGCTGACCGACCAGCGCGTGCACCGCGTCGCCTGACCCCCGGGTCACGGTTATCGTGGTCGTAGGGGCCGCGACTGCTGGTGAGCGAGGTCTCCATGAGCGGATCGGTCACTTCCCCCGGTGTCGAGGGCGCCATGGGGCGCGGTTACGCCCTGCACTCCCGGGTGCAGCACCGCGCCGACGACTACGGAATGCCCCTGCTGCACCGCGCCCTGGACGCGGTGGTCCTGCCGCACAACGGCGCGCCGTTCCGGGTCGCGGACCTGGGTGCGGCGGCCGGCACCAACTCCTTGGACCCGATGCGTGCCGTGGTCGAAGGCGTGCGCCGACGGACCGGCGAGGACACCCCGGTGACGGTGGTCCACACCGACATCCTCGCGAACGACTTCAACACCCTGTTCGCCACGGTCATGGACTCCCCCGGCACCTACGCCCGCGAGCCGCGGGTCTTCGTCCAGGCCGAGGCCCGCTCCTTCTACGAGCCCCTCTTCCCGCCCGGCGAACTGCACCTGGCGTGGAGCGCGATCGCCGTGCACTGGCTGTCCCGGGTGCCCGCGCCCATCCCCGGCCACATCTTCTCCACCCGGGCCACCGGTGACATTCGCGAGGCCTTCAAGGAGCGGTCGCGGTCCGACTGGGAGGCGTTCCTGACCCACCGGGCCCGGGAGCTGCGCCCCGGCGGGCAGCTCGTGGTCCTGGGCGGGTCGTGCGCCGAGGACGGGTCCAGCGGGGCCGAGTGCCTGATGGACACCGCCGACGCGGTACTGGCCGACCTCGTACGGCAGGGACTGCTCACGCGGGCCGAGCACGCGCGGATGACCGTACCGACCTGGAACCGGACCGTGGACGAGTTCCTCGCCCCGCTCCGGGCGGGTCCCCTGACGGACGTCCTGCGCGTCGAGGAGTACGACCTGGTGCGGCTCCCCGACATCCACCTGGACCACTTCCGGGCGACCGGGGACGCCCGGGGCTTCGCCGAACAGGTGACGGCGTTCTTCCGGGCGGCGTTCCAGCCGTCGCTGTTCAGCGCGCTCGACGCCGAACGCGACGCCGGTGACGTCGAGCGCGTGGCGAAGGCCCTCGCGGCCGGGCTGCGCGCCCGCGTGGCCGCCGACCCGGAAGCCGTCGAGACGCACTGGCATGTCGTCCCGCTCCGCATCGCGCGCCTCTAGCGAGGCGGCACCGGGCACCCGGCGGCGCGGCGCGCTCGCCGTCCTGCTGCTCGCGTCGTTCATGGGCATCCTCGACGTGCTCATCGTCAACGTCGCCGCCCCCTCCATCCAGCGCGACCTGCACGCCGGCTTCGCCGACATCCAGGCCGTGATCAGCGGCTACGTCCTGGCCTACGCCGTACTGCTGACCACGGGCGCCCGGCTCGGCGACTCCTACGGGCACAAGCGGGTCTTCCTGCTGGGCGTCCTGGGCTTCACGACCCTGTCCGCCGGATGCGCGGCGGCACCGTCGGCCGGAGTCCTCATCGCGCTGCGCCTCCTCCAGGGCATGGCGGCGGCCCTGATGCTGCCGCAGGTGCTGGCGCTGATCCAGGTGATCTTCCCGCCGGACCGGCGGGCCCGCCCGCTCGCGCTCTACGGCGCCACGCTGGGGCTCGGCGCGGTCCTCGGCCAGATCATCGGCGGCGCCCTGATCCGCGCGGACGTGTTCGGCCTCGGCTGGCGGTCGGTGTTCCTGGTCAACGTGCCCATCGGGCTCGCCGTGGCGGCCTGTGTACCCGCCACGCTCCCCAAACGCGGGCCCGCCGCCCGCCACCCGCTGGACATCCCGGGCCTGCTGCTGACCGCGGTCGCCATGACGCTGCTGATCTTCCCGCTCGTCCGGGGCAGCGCCGACGGCTGGCCCGGCTGGGTCTGGCCGGCCCTCACGGGGTCCGCCCTGGCCCTGGTCGCCCTGTGGTTCACCGAGCGGCGCAGGGAGAGCGCGGGCGGGGCGCCCCTGGTCCCGCCGTCCCTGTTCCGCGTGCCCGGGTTCCGGATCGGCCTGGCCATCGCCCTGATCTTCTACAGCGGCAACTACGGCCTGTTCCTCCTCCTGGCCTACGTCTTCCAGGACGGCCTGCACCTGTCCCCGCTCGCCTCCGGCATCGCCTTCCTGCCGCTCGGCGTGGGCTTCGCCGCCGCGTCCCTGGCCAGCCGCCGCCTCACCGCCCGGTACGGCAGCCGGGTCCTGCTCATCGGCGCCGGGACCATGGTGATCGGCTACGTCGTCCTCCTCGCGACCCTGGCACCGGGACCGGCGTCCTCCGGGCCCCGGGAGGCCCTCGCCTTGGCTCCCGCGCTGCTGCTGTCCGGGGCCGGACAGGGCTTCGTATCGGCGCCCCTCATCGGGGTCGTCCTGGCCACGGTCCGCCGCGAGGACGCCGGGGCGGGGTCCGGCATCATGCTCACCGCGAACCAGCTCGCGAGCTCCCTGGGCGTCGCCGTGCTGGGCGCCCTCTTCGTCGCCCTGCTGGGCGCCGACCCCCAGGACTCCGGGGCGGGCCTGGGCGAGGGGGACTTCACCGCGGCCCTGCTGGGCTGCTCGTGGGCGCTGCTGGCGCTGGCGGCGGCGGTCGGGTTCCTGGCACGACGGCTGCCGCGGCGAGGGGCGGAGCGGGGGTCGGCGCGGCCGACGGGGCCAGCAGGGTCGACAGGACCGACGAGGCGTACAGGGTCGACAGGGCCGACAGCCGGCTCCCCCGGAGGCCGCTGAGCCGTCACACCTCCGCCACCTGCCGCGGTGCCCACCGCAGCGCGTACCCGCCCATGGCGCCCAGCACCCCCGCCGCCGCCACCAGCAGCGCCACCGTGATGCTCACCCGCAGCAGCAGGGTGCCGACGGCCGCGCCGGTCAGGACCGCCACCACACCGGCCGCCCGATAGGGATTGGACGGGTCGTCCCCCCTGCCGCCGCCGATCGGCGACTTCCGGAGGAAGGTCACGAGGGTGCCGGTGACGAGCGTGGTGTTCAGGACGGCGCCGAGCCGCCACATGGTCGCGCTGCGCACCCCCATGGCCAGGGCGGTCGCGGCGATGACGACGTAGTGCCGCGGTCTGGGCTCCGCGTCGACGTTCGGGAGGTCGATGGCGAACAGCGCCCCGACGACGAGCAGGAACGACGCGGTGCCGGACGAGGTGAGGAGCCAGCGCCTGCGCCGGTTCTGCAGCACCGCACCCATGCGGTTCCCGGCCACGGCACCGCACACGAACGCGGAGAACGCGGTCAGTGACCCCAGCGGCCTGAGCCCTTCGCCCCCGGCGAGGGCGAAGCCGAGGAAGAGGATGTTGCCGGTCATGAAGGCCGTGAAGATCTGCCCGAGGCCGAGGAAGGCCACCGCGTCGACGATCCCCGTGATCGCGGTCACCACGACGAGCACCCTGGGCAACGGGTCGGGGCGATCGGCTGCGGACACGGCACACCTCCCTGCCCTCACGGCGGACAACGGCCCCCGCCGCCCATTACAGCCCCGCTCCGGCCACCCGGCACGCCGGGACGGGACCGGAGCAGGTTCCCGTACCGCCTGCCCGAGCTGGGCGGACGGACTATTCTCCTGAGCGCACAGGCGCGTTGGGGGGCGGGGGACGTATGCGGTTCGTCTTCGTTCACGGGACCGGGGTCCGTCAGGAACGGTTCGACGAGTTGTTCCGGCAGGTCGAGGCGGGGTTACGGAAACGGTTCCCGGCGGCGGAGGTGGAACCGTGCTACTGGGGCCGTGAGTTCGGCGCCGCACTGGCCGCCGGGGGCGCCACCGTACCGGGGATGCGCCCGGTCACGGCGGCGGACGCCGAGGACGACCCCGAGACGGCCGAGTGGCTGCTGCTGCTCACCGACCCGCTGTGCGAGCTGAGGGTGCTCGCGGAACTCGGCGTCGGCTCGGACGACGACGGCGGATTCGGGCTGCCGGGCCTTCAGAGCCCCGGTGATGAGGTCCGCGACCGACTGGGCGGCCTGCCGCGCGCCCTCGACCCGGCCGACGAACTCGCCGTGCTCCTACGCGACACCGGCCTGGCCGACGGCTACCGCGCAGCCCTGGACTCCGTGGCGAACTCCGACGAGTTCCACGCCGCGTCCCTCGCCGCCGAGGACGAGGCCACCGCCGCCGAACTCGTCCTCCTCACCAGCCGGGCCGTGGTCGCCACGATGCTCGCCGAGGCGCAGGACACCGCCCTGTGCACCGGCGACGAGCGGGACAGGCTCGTCGACCGGCTGAGCGACCGGCTCGGCGGCACCGCTCGCGGCGTGATGACGCGTACGGCGGGCGTGCTGTTCAAGCTGGCCCAGCGGCTGACCCCGCAGTCCGTGCTGGACAGCAAGCGCGGCGAGCTGACCAACGACAAGGCGTCCGAGGTCGGCGACATCCTGCGCTACCAGGCGCGCGGCGAGCATCTGCGCGCCCACCTGGAGAAGGTGATCGGCCGCGCCCCCGAGCCGCCGGTGCTGATCGGCCACAGTCTCGGCGGTATCGCCCTGGTGGACACCCTGGCGCTGGCGGCGCGGCGCGGGCAGGCGCTGCCGGTACGGCTGCTGGTGACCGTGGGTTCGCAGGCGCCGTTCCTGCACGAGCTCGGGGCCCTCGCGGGCCTGGAACCGGGCTCGGCGCTGCCCGCGGGCTTCCCCGAATGGCTCAATATCTACGACCGCCGCGACCTGCTCTCCTACCTCGCCGAGCCGCTCTTCGGCGACGGCGCCCGGGTCACCGACCACGAGGTCCGCAGCCGTCAGCCCTTCCCCGTCTCGCACAGCGCCTACTGGCGTCTCGACCCGGTCTTCGACCGCATCGCGGAGGCCCTGCGATGACGGAGGCGCCCGCCGGGTGCGAGCCCCCGATCACCCCGGAACGGACCTTCGCCCTCGTCGTCGGCGTCGAGTCGTACGAGATCGGCGGCTTCGACCTGTCCGGCCCGGCCCGCGACGCCACCCGCTTCGCCGACTGGCTCACCGGCACGGCAGGCGTCCCGCAGGCCAACGTACGGCTGCTGCTGTCGCCCCTGGCCCGCAACGCGAACGGCGTGACGGCCGATCCGGCCACCCAGAAGTGCGTGGAGGACGCGCTCCTGAAGGACTTACCGCAGCGCGACGGCGACCTGCTGTGGATCTACTGGGCCGGACACGGTTTCCTCGACCGCGCCCACCAGTTGCTCCTGCCCTACTCCGACGCGACGGCGGCCCACACGACCCACCTCAACCTGACCTCGGCGCTGCGCATGTGGCAGTCGACCGCGGTGGGCGGGGGACGGTTCCGTGACGTCGTCGCCATCACCGACGCCTGCCGCATCGACACCCGTTGGCGCGGCGACCGCCTGGGGTTCGGCTCGGTCGCGTACCCGGTCGGCCAACCGGTACCCGCGCGGCGCCAGTTCGTCCTGTACGCGGCTCGGCCGGGCCAGGCGGCGGCCAACCGGGCGGAACTGGGCGCGGGCCAGTTCACCGACACACTGCTCAGGCGCCTTGACGGGCTGACGGTGGCGGACGCGGTCCGGGACCTGGTCGACATCGCCAGGGCCGTGCAAGGGGACTTTGCGGACATGAAGCGGAACGGCAGGACATCGCAGCAGCCGACGTTCGAGATAGCCACCTCGTGGGACGAATCACCGCTGTTCGGGGATAGGTGGACCGACCCCTCGGGCTCCACCGGCGCGCGTGTCCTCGACCAGCTCGCGTGGACGGAACTGGCCGAACTGCTCAAGGACTTCCCCAGGATGCCCCCGCACACCTACGAGGCGTACCGGTGGGCCTTCGAGGTGGCGGACAGCGGCCCGCCCGCCGGTCACTGTCTGCCCTCGACACAGTTGACGGAGATCGCCCGCGACCTGAACAACCGTCAGGGAACGCGCCCCGGCGTCCCGTTGGTCCTGCCGTTCATGCAGCACCTCGCCTCCAGATCCCGGTTGTCCGACTGGGCCGCGGCCGCGACCGCCTGGGTCGAACGCACCCGTGAGCGGCTGGGTGCCGACCCGCTCCCGCCGCCTCCCCCGGAGCCCACCGAGCCGCCCGCCCTGCACGTCCGCCTCACCCCCGAGAGCGAGGACGAGTACTGGCTCCAACTGTGGATGTACCAGGGTGACTTCGAGAACGTGGGCGACTCCGAACAACCCCTGGACCTGGAGGCCGTACGCAAGGCACTCGGCGATCACCTGCTGACCCACAAGGCGTCCGCCAAGCCGAAGCGGATCGAGTTCCACGTCCCGTACGAGCTGTTGGAGGAGCCGTTCGAGACGTGGGAGGTTCCCACGGGACGCCCGAACAAGACCGCATCCCTCGGGTGCTGGTACGAGGTCGTGCTCCGCTGCCCGGACGAACGGGAGGGGCTGGTCGAGGAACCATGGCGGACCAAGTGGCGGTGGTACGAGACCCACGGCGGCCGCCACCCGGAAGCCGTGCACGAAGTGTGCGACACCGACGTGACCGACGGCCTCGCCGACGTCCTGCAACTGAACGAACCGCCCGTGTGCGTACTGGCCGACGTGACCGAACCCCTGGTCCCGAACGCACTGGACGCCGTCATCGACAGCGGCATACCCATCGCCGTCTGGCGCCGCCCCTCCGCAACGGAGAAGGAACCCCTCCGCACCGCGCTGGAGATGGACTCGCTGGACGTGGCGCAGCTGCCGACCAAGCTCAAGCACCTGCGGGTGCGCCGTCAACCACTCGCCCTGCTCTGGGACGACCCCGGGCGGATTCCGGTCAGGCGGTCGTTGTCCTCATGAACCAGCCGTCGAGGAGAGGAAGTCGGATGGACACCGCCAAGGACTGGTGGATCTACCGGGGCCCGGGCACAGTCGGGGAACGGCGCGCCCGGCTCGACGAACACCGGCCGCCGTGGCGGGAGTTCAAGGGCGAACCCGATCCCGAGTACACCCCGCCGGGCACCGAGGGTCCGGCGTGGGCGGAGACGTACGAGCGCGGCGACGGCTATGTGCCCGACGACTACGAAGTGGACGCCGTCAACACGGCCCTGTATTTGCGCCGCCCGCTGCTCGTCACCGGCAAGCCGGGTGTCGGCAAGTCGACTCTGGCCCACAGCATCGCGGCCGACCTCGAACTCGGCCCGGTCCTGCACTGGCCGGTGACCAGCCGGAGTTCCCTGCGGGACGGGCTCTACCAGTACGACGCGATCGGGCGGCTACACGACGCGAACCTGAGGCACCTGGCATCCTCCGGCCGCAGCCGCCGCCCGCCGGGCGCCAAGCGCCCCGCCTCGGGGAACTCCATCGCACCGTATCTGCGCCTCGGTCCGCTCGGCACCGCGCTGCTGCCTCAGGACCGGCCCCGGGTGCTGCTCGTCGACGAGATCGACAAGAGCGACATCGACCTGCCCGGCGACCTCCTCACCGTCTTCGAGGAGGGCTCCTTCGAGATCCCCGAGCTGGCCCGGATCGCCGCCCGGCAGCCTCGGGTCAGGGTCGGCACTCAGGACGGCCCGAAGGCCCGCGTCGGCATCGAGGGCGGACGCGTCCAGTGCCGGGCCTTCCCGATCGTGGTGCTCACCAGCAACGGCGAGCGCGACTTCCCGCCGCCGTTCCTGCGCCGCTGCATCCGCCTGCACGTCGAACCGCCCACGAAGGACAAGCTGGAGCGGATCGTCCGGCAGCGCCTGCGGCTCGACGAGTCGACCGGTGACGACCACTACCGGGACCTGATCAAGGCCTTCGACGAACGCCGCACGGAAGGCGACCTGGCCACCGACCAGCTCCTGAACGCCGTCCAGTTGCGGCTGAGCGGCGCGTGGTCCGGGGTGGACGAGCGGGAGGACTTCCTCAAGACCGTGCTGCAACGGCTGACGGGCCCGCTGGCGTGATCGAGGACCTGTTCCGCGCCCTGCGGGAGTCCGGCGCCGACGCCGGACCCGAGGAGCTGGCGGACATCCTCTGGCTGGCGGCGCGTGTCGGCGGCACAGCGGGCGCGGGCGTACGGCAGTGGCCGGAGGCAGGTGAGGATCCCGATCCGCTCGACCTGCCCGAGCCCGGCTCGCCGGGGCGGGAGGAGGCGGCCCCGGAGCCGACCGAGGAGTTCTACGGCGCGGCCGATGTGACGGACGCGCCCGGCCCCTCACGCGACGGCATCGAACTGGTCCGAGTCCGTCGTGCCGCGTCCCTGCGGGACCCGCTGGCCCTGATGCGGGCCCTGCGCCCCCTGGGCCGCAGCACGGGCCGGCGGGAGCCGGACTACGGCTCCGCCGACCTGGAACTCGACGAGGAACTGACCGTCCGCCGCACCGTCGAGCAGCGACTGCCGCTGCCCGTGCTGCGCCCGCGCAAGGCGCGGTGGCTGGACCTGGCGCTGGTGATCGACGCCCACCACTCGATGCTGCTGTGGCACGACCTGGTGGCGGAACTGCGGCGCGTGTTCGTGCAGACGGGCATCTTCAGGGACGTCCGCGTGTGGCACCTGAGCGGCACGGGTGGGGGCGGGCCGCTGTCGGTCTCCCGGACACCGGACGGCGAGCCGCGCAGTGTGCAGGAGGTGTCCGACCCGTCCGGCCACCGTCTCATCCTGGTCGTGACCGACACGGTGGCGAGCGGCTGGGCCGGGGCCGAGGCCGCCGGGATGCTGCGGCAGTGGTCGACCCACGGTCCGGTGGCCCTGCTCAACGTCCTGCCCCGCCGGCTGTGGGACCGGGGCGCGGTACGCCCTCGGGCGTTGCTGGTCCGCGCGGTGGGCCCCGCCGCCCCGAACACGTCCTGGCGCCAGTCCCCGGCCACCCGGAGCCGACGCCGCCGACGCCCCGAACCTGAGGGCATCGCGATTCCGGTGGTGGAGGCCACGGCGGGGTCGGTGTCGGTGCTGGCGAAGGTGGTGGCGGGCGACGGTCAGTGGAAGCGGGTGCAGTCCTTGTCGGTCCCGCGGGCGCCTCACGCGACGCCTGCGCCGACCGCAATGGTCGAGCAGGCGCCGGGTGTTGACGGTGTCGACGACATCCTTCGGCGGTTCCGGGCCGGAGCGTCACCGGTCGCGCAGGAGCTGGCCGGGTACCTGTCCGCCGTGCCGCTGAGCCTGCCGGTCATGAACCTGGTCCGCCAGGTCATGCTCCCGAACTCCGAGCACGGCCACCTGGCGGAGGTCGCCCTGGGCGGCTTGCTCAGGCCCTGGGCCGGTGCAGACGCCACCGACCCGGACAGCGTTCCTTTCGACTTCCGGCCCGGTGTGCGCGAGGCCCTGCTCGGCGGACAGCGGCGGGACGCCATAACGTCGGTGCAGGAGGTCGTACGGCGGGAGATGGGGGCGGAGGTCAGCGAGCGGGGGGCTGTGAGTGGGGGTGACTTTCTCGCGGGGCGCACGGCCGGGGGCGAGGGCGGCCGGTGGAGGGTTGCCGGTGAGGCGGTGCCGTTCGCTACACGGACGAGGGTGGTGCCGGGGGGTTCGGGGAGGTGCCTGGGCCCGACTGGCGGCGGGTCGCGGAGTTCGCGGAGTTGGTTCCTGACAACTACTTCGAGCGGTGGGTGGACGAGCGGCTCGCTGAGGTCATCACTCGGGCCCTGGAGGGCCTGGGCTCGTTCACCGTGCTGGTCGGTGAGACGGGCGCGGGGAAGACCACGGCTCTCGCGCGTGCGTTCAGCCGGATGCCGGATGACTGGATGGTGTGGACACCGCGGAGTCCGGACGAGGTGGTGCCCGGGCTGACCGACCTGCCTGGCCGCACCATCGTGCTCCTGAAGGAGTTGAATCTCTCCCAAGTGGGACGCACGCTCGACGTTCCGTTCCTGTCCCAGCCCTTCAGGTCCGGACCCTTCCTCATCTTCGGCGAGATCACCGAAGACGACGTGGACGTCATCCCCGAGAACGCGGGCATCGACCTGGTGCGCGTCCCTTCGTGGAGCAACGAGTCCGCAGTGGCGCGCCGGATCCAGCAAGCGCCCCCGATCGCCAGGTCCATGCTCCGCGCGGCGCTGGACATTCGGCGTCTCGGTCATTTCCCCACCATGCCGTTCAACCTGTTGACGGCCGCGACCGAGGTCTACCACCCCCGCAACAGCCGGGCGAAGCTGACGCGCAGAAACATGTTGGCGGCAATCGAGTACGCCTGTCGGCCGAGCCCGGGAGAACCGCCGCTCATGCTCGACGAAGCACTCCTCGGGCCTGGGACGTACCAGCTGGTCGACCTCGTGGTGCGTACCGACGAGCAGGAGACACCGTTCGTCGACCCACCGACGGGTCTGTGGCCGGTGCTGGCCCAGTACGCCGACCGTGCCGCGCTTCCCTCACTCGCCCAATCCGCACAGGAGCGAGGGCTTTCCCACGAAGCCCGCGTCCTCTCCAACACCTATGCGTTCTACGACGTGTCCCCCGAGTCCAACTCCGTCATCCGGGGACTCATCGAGGACATCGGGCGACGTCTGGTCCAGGTCCGGAGCAGCACGGGATCCCTACTGGCATCGGGAATCTGCCTGTCAGACGAAGGGCTGGTGGTCACCGCGTTCGCGCGACACTCCCCCGCCGTCCCGGAGGAGACCCTGAAGGTTCGTCCTTATCTGAGCAAGAACGTCGCAGCCGCGCGGCTCGTCTCCCCGGCCCCGCGGACAGCGCTGTCCTACCTGCTGCTGAACCCCCGTGTGGAACTTCGCGCCGTACCACGTCCTTCGATGGGTCCCATGCCGACCGCCGGGCAGGAGGTCTTGGTCGTCGGTTTCGACAGTGAGGGCGGCACTGAACTGAGGGTGCTCCGCTGCCGGGTGACGCGCCTAATTTCGGACCATTACCAACTGGCTCCAGTCGTGTCGGCGCCATGGCCCACTGTCGGCTCCGCGGTCATCGACCTGCACGGATCGGTCGTCGGAGCAGTCACGATGGCCGAAGCAACATCCAGAGGACTCTTCGCCGCTCCTATCATCCCGCTCCCTCTCCCCCCCGTCCGGTCGTCCCAGCAGTCGTCTCCCCCCGGACTCATCGCCCCGACCAGGTCACGCGCCGTCGTCATCGGATGCAGCCTCTACGAGGATTTCCCCGAGCTGCCGGGCACCGCGGAGGCCGCCACCTCGTTGGCGTCCGCCTTGGGGAGGCGGCGGGAGGACGGAATCCTCGCCCATGAGAACGTCCAAGCCATCTGGAACCGTCCTCTCCCCAGCAACTTCTCCTCAAGGCTCTCCTCGGCGGTACAGCAGGCCGAGCACACGTTCCTCCTGGCCTACGCGGGCCACGTGGTCGAAACCCCGGACGACGCCTTCCTGGCCTTCCGCAACACCGACATCGAGAACCTGCACGGCACAGCTCTGTCCGTACTGCGGCTCCGTTCGCTCCTCGACGAGAGTCCCGCTCAGCACAAGGTCCTGATCCTCGACGCCGACACCCACGGCGGTAGCCGCCTGTGGTCATGGTTCGAGCCCGACGTCAGAACGCTGGACGCCCGGGTACTGCTGTTCCCGAAACCCGGTCAGAGACCTCACGCCATGACCCAGGCCCTCACCCGCACCCTCAGTACGGGCATCCCCGGTGGCCCCGAGTTCCTGAGCCTGCTCGACATCGCCAATCACCACTCACGCGTCATGTCACTCACCAGCCGCTCCCTCGCTGACGCCCCCACCCTGCTCTTCCGCAACCCCGCCTTCCCCGCAGAGCACCACGGCACGGTCAAGTGGTTCAACGCGGAGAAGGGCTTCGGTTTCATCACCCTCGACAGCGGTCGCGACGTGTTCGTCCACTACTCGGCGATCATTGCGCATGACCCCCGCACCCTGGAAACAGGCCAGCGGGTCCGCCTCACGATCACCGAGAACAGCAAGGGCCCCCAGGCCACCAACGTCCGCCCGTACTGACCCCCCGGGACTCATCCACCCCGCCCCGGGTACACGGCGCCCGACTCGTGTGATCCTCGGGGAAGGGCCGGACTCCCGTGCCGCCCGGGTGCGGCGGTCGGGTCTTGTGGCGCATTCTTGCTGTGTCGCCCCACGGGACGGCGCACGGACGAGGTAGGGGCCGATGACTGGGAGCGTCGAGCACACGCAGCTGACGCCCGGGCGGTCGACGGCGGCGCTGATCGACGCCTCACTGAAGGCGTTCAGGGCCGCTGACGGCCACGCGGCGGGGGTTTACATGACCTCCAGCACGCCCGGAGTGCTCCGCCTGTCCGCGCTCGTCGGACTCCCCAGCCGCCTGTTCAAACCGTGGTGGCGGCTGCACATGGACAGCCGGTTCGCGGTCGCCGACGCCCACCGGCTCGGCGTGGAGGTGGTGCTGGCCAACGCCACGGAGACCATGCGCCGCTACCCCCAGTTCGCGGCGGGTCTGCCGTTCCAGTTCGGGTCCCTGTACGTGCCGGTCGCGACCGACGGCAAGGCGTACGGCGTGCTCACCGTGCTGCGTCCGGCCGCCGCCGACGCCACCGAGCTGCTGCCGGCGCGCGAGCGGCTGGCGCGGCTGGCCCAGGAGCTGGCGGGGCGGCTCAGGGAGGCGGAGGAGGACGGTCCGGTGCGCTGGGACGGCGAGCCGCTGTGCGTACGGCCGCCCGCGACGCATCCGCCTGGGCGGGCCGGATGCTTCGGCTGGGACCCCGTGACCGGGGCCGTGACCGCGGACGAGCGGCTGCGCAGGATGCTGGGCGCGGTCGCCGAGGAGTGCACGAGCGGTGAGCGTCCGTTCGCCGATGCCGTGGCGCCCGGTGATACCGAGACGCTGCTGGCCGCGCTGCGTGACGCCGCCGCGGGGCGGCCGCCGCCGCTGCCGTTGTACCTGCGCGCCGCGGACGGCTCGCTGCGGCTGGTGGAGCTGTGGCGGGCGGACGACGGCGCGTCCGCGATGTCCGAGGTGCACGGTGCCGTCATCGAGCCCGGGCCCGCCTCGGCGGCCGAGTCCGCGGCCGATCTGCTCCCCGACGGCGTGTTCGCGCTGGACCGGCTGGGGACGGTCGTGTACGCCAATCCGCGCGCCGCCGACCTGCTGGAACTGCCCCGGTCGCAGTTGCTCGGCAGACCTCTGTGGGACGCCGTGCCGTGGCTGACCCAGCCCGCCTGCGAGGACCATCTGCGCAAGGCGCTGCTCTCCCCCGAGCCGGTGTCCTTCCACGTCGGGCGGCCCGACGCCAAGACCGCCGGGGACTGGCTCGTGCTGTCCCTGCACCCCGGCCCGGAGCTGCTGACCTGTTCGGTGCGTCCGGCGCACCACGTGGTCGAGGTGCCCGCCGACGCGCCGAAGGAGGTCGCCGAGCCCGCCGAGCCGGCCCCGGAGGCGTCCATGGCGCCGCTGTACCGGCCGATCGTGCTGGCCATCGCGCTGACCGAGGCGGTGACCGCGCGCCAGGTGTCCGCGGTGGTCATGCGGGAGCTGCTGCCCGCGTTCGGCGGGCGCCGGCTGGCGATCTACCTGCTGCAGGACCGCCATCTGTTCCTGGCCTGGGAGAGCGGCTTCCCGCCCGGGTTCCTGGCGCCCTTCGAGGGGGTGGGGCTGGACGAGCGGCTGCCCGGGGTGGAGACGCTGACCAGCGGTCGCCCGCTCTTCTTCGACTCGATGGAGCAGCTCGGGGAGGCCTATCCGGGCATACCGCTGGACGCCGAGGAGGGCGCGCGGGCGTTCCTGCCGCTGATCGCCTCGGGCCGTCCGGTGGGTTCGTGCATCCTCGGCTTCGACCGGTCGCGCACCTTCAGTACCGAGGAGCGGGCCGCGCTCACCGCGCTCGCCGGGCTGATCGCGCACGCC
Organism: Streptomyces sp. DI166; assembly: GCF_900091315.1. Taxonomy (GTDB): domain Bacteria; phylum Actinomycetota; class Actinomycetes; order Streptomycetales; family Streptomycetaceae; genus Streptomyces; species Streptomyces fuscus. The sequence continues at coordinate 3,702 of NZ_FLSP01000070.1, read as the reverse complement.
ATGGAGAAGGCCAAGCGCTACGAGAGCGAGGCGACCCTCGCCCGCGGCCTGCAGCAGGCGCTGCTCCCCCGGCGGCTGTCCGCGCACCCGCTGATGGAGACCGCGGGCCGGTATCTGCCCGCGACCCAGGGCATGGAGATCGGCGGGGACTGGTACGACGTGGTCTCCGCCGGGGACGGGCTCGCCCTGGTCATCGGCGATGTCCAGGGGCACGGGGTGCAGGCGGCGGCCACCATGGGCCAGCTGCGCACGGCGGTGCGGGCGTTCGCGCTCGGGGACCGGCCGCCCGACGAGGTGCTGAGCGGTACGAACCGGCTGCTGATCGACATCGACTCGGGGCTGTTCGCGAGCTGCTGCTACATCCGCCTCGACCCGGTCACCGGGGTGGCCCGGGCGGCACGTGCCGGGCATCTGCCGCCGCTGCTGCGTAGTCCGGACGGCCGTACGCACCGGGTGGACCTGCCCGGCGGGGTGGTGCTCGGTGTGGACCCGCAGGCCCGCTACCCGGTGGCGGAGCTGGTCATCGACCCGGGCGCGGTGCTGGCGCTGTACACCGACGGGCTGGTGGAGCGGCCCGGCGGGGACATCGACGACGGCATCGGGCGGATGCGGGTGGCGCTGGCCCGGGCGGGCACTCCGCTCGGCAGGCCGGGCGGGCAGTCGCTGGCGAAGATCGCGGACCGGCTCACGGCGACCGCGCGGCACACCGTCGACCGGCCCGACGACATCGCCCTGCTGCTCGCCACCCGGCGCACGGCGCCCCGGCACGAGGCGTGAGCAACCCCGGTGACATGCCGTGACGGTGTGCTACGCCTCTCGCCTCCAGGGGTTGAGCAGTGTAGACATGGCTCATGGTCCGACTCTCGGGTCGATCAGGGGCCCGGTCACTCCGACGTCGTAGTGGTCCGCGTCCCCACCGTGCGCCCGACCGCGCCCGCGGGTTGCGCGGAGGCGGCATACCGGACGGCGGGCGCCCGCCCAAGCACGGCCGGCGGCCCAGGTCGCCGCTGAGCCGGATCAGTGTGGCCGGGCAGGTCTTCCTGTTCCAGGTCTTCATCGTGATGCTGCTGGTGGTGGCCGCGGTGGTGGCGCTGGTGCTCCAGGTGCGGCACGACAGCACCAACGAGGCCCGCAACCGCTCGGTGGCGGTCGCCCAGGCCTTCGCCAACGCGCCCGGCACCGTGGAGACGCTCAGCGCACCCGACCCGTCCGCCGTGTTCCAGCCGCAGGCCGAGGCCGCGCGGGTGACGACCGGGGTCGACTTCATCGTCGTCATGAACACCGACGGCATCCGCTACAGCCACCCCAAGCCGGACCGGATCGGCAAGCAGTTCGTGGGCACCATCGAGCCCGCGCTGCGCGGCGAGGTGGTGACCGAGGAGATTGTCGGCACGATCGGGCCGCTGGTGCAGGCGGTGGTGCCGGTCAAGGACTCCGACGGCAAGGTGGTGGGCCTGGTGTCGGCCGGGATCACCACGGCGACCGTGGGCGGTACCGCCGACCAGCAGCTGCCGCTGCTGCTGAGCGCGGCGGCAGTGGCGCTCGCCCTGGCCACCGGCGGCACGGCCCTGGTGAGCAGACGGCTGCTGCGGCAGACGCACGGCCTGGGCCCGCACGAGATGACGCGGATGTACGAGCACCACGACGCGGTGCTGCACGCCGTGCGCGAGGGCGTGATCATCGTCGGCGACGAGGGGCGGCTGCTGCTCGCCAACGACGAGGCGCACCGGCTGCTCGATCTCCCGGCCGACGCCGAGGGCCGCCAGGTCGCCGATCTGGGTCTGACCGCGGACACCGCGGAGCTGCTGGCCTCCGGCCGGGTGGCCACCGACGAGGTGCACCTGATCAAGGAGCGGCTGCTGGCGGTGAACCAGCGGCCGACGAACCTGCGCGGCGGCCCCTCCGGGAGTGTGGCGACGCTGCGCGACTCCACCGAGCTGCGGGCCCTGTCCGGCCGGGCGGAGACCGCGCGCGAGCGGCTGAGCATGCTCTACGACGCCGGGGTGGGCATCGGCACCAGCCTGGACGTGACGCGCACCGCCGGGGAGCTGGCCGATCTGGCCGTGCCGAGGTTCGCGGACTTCGTCACCGTCGACCTGTTCGGGGCGGTGCTCAACGGCGGCCAGGCGGACACGGTGTCGCCGCTGCACCGGACGGCGTTCAGCGGTATCCGTGAGGACGCGCCGCTGTACCCGCTGGGCAAGGAGATCGCGTTCGTGGAGACCTCGCCGCAGGCGCGGGCGCTGGAGGCGGGGCGGCCGGTGCTGGAGCCGCGGCTCGCCCAGGCTCCGGGCTGGCAGGCGCAGGACCTGGAGCGGTCGGCGCAGGTGGTGGAGTACGGCATCCACTCGCTGATCGCGGTGCCGCTGCGGGCCGGGGCGCTGGTGCTGGGCGTGGTGAGCTTCTGGCGGTCGGAGAAGCCGCAGCCGTTCGACGCCGAGGAGCTGGAGCTGGCGGAGGAGCTGGTCGCGCGGGCGGCGGTCTCCATCGACAACGCCCGTCGCTACACCCGCGAGCACAGCATGGCCGTCACGCTGCAGCGCAGTCTGCTGCCCCGTTCGCTGCCCGAGCAGAACGCGCTGGAGATCGCCTACCGGTATCTGCCCGCGCAGGCCGGGGTGGGCGGCGACTGGTTCGACGTGCTGCCGCTGTCCGGGGCCCGGGTGGCGCTGGTGGTGGGGGACGTGGTCGGGCACGGGCTGCACGCGGCGGCCACCATGGGCCGGTTGCGGACGGCGGTGCACAACTTCTCGGCGCTGGACCTGCCGCCGGAGGAACTGCTCGCGCTGCTGGACGAGCTGGTCGCCCGGATCGACCAGGACGAGGCGGCGGAGACCGCGAGCGCGCCGGTGACCGGGGCGACCTGTCTGTACGCGGTGTACGACCCGGTGTCCGGGCGCTGCACGGTCGCCCGGGCCGGTCATCCGCCGCCCGCGGTGATCCACCCGGACGGGAGAGTGGAGTTCCCGGACGTGCCCGCGGGTCCTCCGCTGGGGCTGGGCGGGCTGCCCTTCGAGACGGCCGAACTGGACCTCGCGGAGGGCAGCCGGCTGGTGCTGTACACCGACGGGCTGGTGGAGGACCGGGAGCACGACATCGACGAGGGTCTGGAGCTGCTGCGGGAGGCGCTGGCGCGGGCGGGCGGCGGTTCGCCGGAGGCGACCTGCCGGGCGGTGCTGGACGCCCGGCTGCCGGACCGTCCCGGTGACGACATCGCGCTGCTGGTGGCCCGGACCCGGGCGCTGCCCGCGGACCGGGTCGCCGAGTGGGAGGTGCCGTCGGACCCGGCGGAGGTCGCCAAGGTGCGCGCGGAGGTGACCCGGCGGCTCGCCGACTGGGACCTGGAGGAGCTGGGGTTCACCACCGAGCTGATCCTGAGCGAACTGGTCACCAACGCGATCCGCTACGGCGGTGAGCCCATCCGGGTGCGGGTGATGCGCGACCGGACGCTGATCTGCGAGGTGTTCGACAGCAGCAACACCTCGCCGCATCTGCGGTACGCCGCGATGACGGACGAGGGCGGGCGCGGGCTGTTCCTGGTGGCGCAGGTCGCGGAGCGCTGGGGCACGCGGTACACGTCCGAGGGCAAGGTGATCTGGGCGGAGCAGCCGCTGCCGTAGACGCGGGAGCGGGGCCCACCGCTGCCGCAGGCACGAGCACAGGCCAGCCGCTGCCGCAGGCACGAGCACAGGCCGCCCACTG
>NZ_FLSP01000069.1 GCF_900091315.1 Streptomyces sp. DI166 | reverse complement strand
GGCCTGCGCGCCCCGCGTCGCGCAGGACGTCCAGGCCCCACTCGCAGCCGGCCTTGACCAGGTGCTCGGCGGTCTGCCGGGCCGGGGCGCCGAGCCGGGCCAGCACCGTGGCGGCGCGCCCGTGCAGATGCAGCCGGTCCTCGGCCGGTACCCGGGCCAGGACCGCGGGCCGCACCGCGGCGTGCGGGAAGCGGGCGGGCGGCCCGGCCTCCAGCAGCCCGGCCCGTACCAGCGCGTCCCTGGCCTGGAGCACCTGCACCTCGCCGTGCTGGGAGAGCGCCCCGCACATGGCGGGGTCGGTGTCCGGGCCGAGTACGGCGAGCTGGGTGAGCAGTTCACCGGCGGCCGGGTCGTCCTCGTCGAGCCAGGCCAGCACGGTCTCGGAGAGCGCCTGGGCGCCGATCGGCAGCACCTGCTGGGGGTCGGGTGCGCCGGGCGGGACGTGCTCGCGGCGCAGCCGGTTCACCAGGTCGTGCAGCACCATCGGGTTGCCGTGCGCGAGGGCGTCGCACAGGGCGGCCAGCCCCTGGTCGACGGGGCTGTCGAAGGCGCGGTCGACGAGTTCCGTCGTACAGGTCGAGCAGAGCGGTTCCGGCCACAGCCGGTTCAGGTACGGCAGCGGGCCCAGTTCCTCGGTCACCCGCGCGGCGGCGGAGTCGGGCAGTGTCGCCGCCAGCAGGACCGGCAGGTCGTCCAGCCGCCGGGCGATGTAGGAGAACCAGCGCAGCGAGGGTTCGTCGGCGTACTGCAGATCGTCCACGAGGACGGCGACGGGCCGGTCGGCGGCGAGCGAGCGGGTCGTGCTCAGCAGGTGCAGCAGGGCCTCGTGGGTGGGTCCCGCGGCCTCGCCGGAGGAGCCGTGGGCCTCGGCGGGGATGAACGTTTCCCCCCGTCCGGCGGCCCCGAGCACCGGGTCGAAGAGCTGGCGCACCATGCTGTACGGAAACCCGCTCTCGCTGGGATGGCAGCGGGCCCGCAGCACCAGGGCGCCCTCCGGGAGGAGCCGTGGAACCACGTTCAGCAGGGCCGACTTCCCCATCCCGCGCGGTCCGTGCACGGTGACCACGGCAGGCCGGCCCAGAGCGAGCCCGGCGATGACCTCCTGAAGGAGGGATATCTCGCGCTCTCGGTGATACAGATCCCCGTTGACTGCATGCATTGCGCCAATCTTGCATTCCATTCGGCCAGGAGCAAGCGCCCTTGCGCGGCAACGGACTTGGCCCGGCGATACGTACGCGACGCCCCGCGAGAAGTACGTATGGGCCGTCCGGTTGCGTAGTGAATGAAGCATTTACCCGCCGTGCACGCCGTGTTTGGGTGAACCGTGCCGGAAAGCGCCGGACGTCGCACGACGGACGGGTCGAGGCGCGCCGCGCCAACTCGCCGCACATGCATCGGAAGAACCAGGGGGACCGATGGAAAAGCCGCGCCTGAAAGCGCATTTCCACGTCGAGGTGGTGGAGGGCGAGCGCGTCTTCCTCTATGCCGAGGGCCAGGACTACCTGGTGCCGGGCAAGGCGGCGGCGGCCGTCGTGCCGTACCTCGACGGCCGCAGGACCGTGATGGAGATCGTGCAGGCGCTGTCCGGCACCGTGGCCATCCCGGCCGTGCTCGGCGCCCTCACCCGCTTCGAGGCGGCCGGTCATCTCGCCGAGGGGCGCCCGGTGTTGGACGAGTCCGTCCTCGCCTACTGGGACGCCCTCGGCATCGACCCCGCCACCACCCTCGGCACGGCCCCCGTCACCGTCTCCGCCGCGCCCGGCGTCGACCCCGAGCCGGTGGTCACCGCCCTGCGCGGCCTCGGCCTGACCGTGGCCACCGCGCCGCTGGACTCGGTGCCCGAGGCCGGGCTGTCCGTCGTCCTCGTCGACGACTACCTCGACCCGGCGCTCGCCGCCCGCAACGACCGCCAACTGGCCGCCGGGCTGCCCTGGTTGCTGGCCCGCCCCGCGGGCGTCGCGCCCTGGATCGGCCCCTTCCTCAAGCCCGAGCACACCGCCTGCTGGCGCTGCCTGTCCCAACGGCTCACCGGGAACCGCCAGTTGGAGCGCTACCTGGCCGGCCGGCGCGGCGAGTCGGTGCCCCGCCACCCGGCGCGCGCGGGCATCGCCGCCGGACCGCTGGCCGCGGCCGGGCTGCTGGCCGCCGAGGCCGCGCGGATCGCCGCCACCGGCGAACCGGGGGCACTGTGCGGGCAGATGATCACCCTCGACCTGGCCACCCTGCGCACCGAGACCCACCCCCTGGTGCGCCAGCCCCAGTGCCCCTCCTGCGGCGACCCGGCCCTGGTCACCGGCCGCAGCCCCAAGGTCGTGCTCAGCTCCCAGGAGGCCCGGCACACCAGCGACGGCGGCTACCGCGTGAACCGGCCCGAGGACACCCTCGCCCGGCTCGAACGGCACATCAGCCCCTACTTCGGCGCCATCACCAAGCTGGTCTCGCACACCCCCGAGTCCAACACGCTGACCTACAGCTACTCGGCGGGCCACAACTTCGCGATGGTCAACGACAGCCTGGACCTGCTGCGCCGCAATCTGCGCGGCCAGAGCGGCGGCAAGGGCCGCTCCGAGATCCAGGCCAAGGTCAGCGCCGTGTGCGAGGCGATCGAACGGTACGTCGGGGTGTGGCGCGGTGACGAACCCGTGGTGCGGGCCGCCTACCGCGACCTCGACGCGGGCACCGCCGTGCACCCCAGCAGCCTGCTGCACTTCTCCGAGGGGCAGTTCGCCGGGCGCGCGGAGTGGAACAAGGACCCGGCCAACCGGCTGCACAAGGTCCCCGACCCGTTCCCCGAGGACACCCCGGTCGACTGGGCGCGCGGCTGGTCCCTCACCCATGACGCCGAGCGCCTGGTCCCGGCGGCCTACTCCTGGTACGGCCACCCCGACCTGGACGACAACTTCTTCTGCATCGCCGACTCCAACGGCAGCGCGGCCGGCAACACCCTGGAGGAGGCGGTGCTCCAGGGGCTGTGCGAGCTGACCGAGCGCGACGCCGTCGCCCTGTGGTGGTACAACCGGCTGCGCCGCCCCGCCTTCGACATGGACTCGCTGGACGACCCGTACGTGACGCAACTGCGCGCCCACTACGAGGCGATGGACCGCGACCTGTGGATGCTCGACATCTCCTTCGACCTGGGGATGCCGGTGTACGTGGCGGCCTCCCGGCGGCGGCACAGCGTCGAGGACATCATGGTCGGCTTCGGCGCCCACCCCGACCCGCGGGTCGCCGCGTTCCGGGCGCTGACCGAGCTGAACCAGTTCCTGCCGATGATCGAGCAGCGCGACGCGCAGGGCAACACGTCCTACCTGGTCGACGACCTGGAGACGCTGACGTGGCTGAAGGAGGCCACCGTCGAGCGGGAGCCCTGGCTGCTGCCCGACCCCGAGCTGCCCGCCGTCCGGGTCGGCCCGCGGGCCGGGTTCGACCTCTCCGAGCGCATCCGCGAGCAGGTCGAGCGGATCCGTGAGGCCGGCTCCGAGGTCATCGTCCTCGACCAGACCCGCCCCGACCTGGAACTCCACGTGGTCAAGGTGATCGCCCCGGGGCTGCGCCACTTCTGGCGCCGGCTCGGCCCCGGCCGCCTGTACGACGTACCCGTCCGTCTGGGGCTGCTGGAGCGGCCCACGGCGGAGGCGGACCTCAACCACTGGAACGTCTTCTTCTGACCGGACCGGCGTACACGGCCCCGCACCCGCGGTGCCGTGTACGCGGCATGCCGCCGCACCGTTGCGGCCCGCGCTTCCACCAGGGAGGAAGCCATGACGATCACGACCAGCCCACTGACGACGGCGCGGGACGGCGCCGACAGCACGCCCGCGCCCTGCACCGAGGCGATCCGCCTGACCCGCGGCGCCACCTTCGACGGGGAGCGGATCACCGCCCCCTTCGGGACCCTGCGGCTCAAGGAACTGCCCCCCGGAGCACGGGCCGCGCTCACCGCGCTCGCCGGGGAGGACCTGGACGAGGGGCGGATCACCGCGCTCGTCGTCGCCGGGGACGGCGAGGCGGGGCTGCTGCGCTGGCACATGCTGCGCACCCGGCTGGACAACACGGGCCTGCTCGAACACTCCGTGACCGGAGCGGACGGCACGACCTTGGCCCGGCTGGTCACCGTCGGGCGGGGCCGCACCACCCTGCGCCCGGTACCCCGCGACGCCGTACGCCTGTCCCGGCACGCCCTGCTGCTGCCCGCCGACGGCACCCTGTCCCTGCGCGCCCCCGGCAGCCCGCTGGCCGTCGAACTCGGGCCCGCCGCGGCCCCGTTCCTGGCGCGGCTGACCGACTGGACCGACGCCGCGCGGATACCGGCGCCCCTGCTGCGGCTGATCGCCACGGCCGGAGCCCTCAACCCGGGCACCCCCGAGGACGACCCGGAGCGCGAGCAGCGCGGCGGGGTCCAGTGGCACCCGCTGGACCTGGCTTTCCACACCCGCACCCGGGTCCCCGCGTCGGTCGCCGGCTACGGCGGCACGTACCCGTTCGCCGACCGGTTCCCGCCCGAACCGGTCGCCGCCCCCGCGGGCGACGGGCCGCGCGTGCCGCTGCCCGTGCCCGACCTGGACGAGATCGCCGCCCGGGACCCCTCGCTCACCGAGGTCATCGAGCGCCGCACCTCCACCCGCGCCCACGACCCCGGATCGCCCGTGACGGTCGATCAGCTCGCCGAGCTGCTCTACCGGACCGTGCGTATCCGCGCCACGTTCACCGGCGGCGACGGCCAGGAGCTCGCCGACCGTCCGCTGCCCAGCGGCGGCAGCGTGCACGAGCTGGAGGTCTACCCGCTGGTCACGAACTGCGCGGGACTGGCGCCCGGGCTGTACCGCTACGCCCCCGACCGGCACGAGCTGGAGCTGGTCCGCGAGCCGGGCCCGGCCACCGAACCCCTGGTCAGGGAGGCCCGCGCGGCCACGATGGCGGACGACGACCCGCAGGTCGTCCTCCTCGTCGCGGCCCGCTTCGGACGGGTGATGTGGAAGTACGAGACGGTCGCCTACCCGCTGATCCTCAAGCACGTCGGCGTCCTCTACCAGACCGTCTATCTGGTGGCCACGGCCATGGGGCTCGGCGTGTGCGGGCTCGGCGGCGGCGACACCTCGGCGTTCGCCGCGGCGACCGGCCGCGATCCGCTGCTGGAGGGCACCGTCGGCGAACTCGTCCTCGGCACACCCAGGCTGACGGCACCCGGCGGCCCGGCCGACCGGGAGGAGTGACCCCGTGCAGTTCCGCTACCAGGCCCTGCAGCGCAAGCGGGAGCCGGACGAGCTGGACGCGCCCGTGCTGCTGGCGGCGCCCCGCGGCTGGATCGCCGTCTTCGTCGTCCTGATCACCATGGCCGGCGCCTGTGTCTGGGCGGTGTTCGCCCGGCTCGAAGTGACCGTCGACGCCCCCGGCATCCTCACCCACCCCGGCGGCACCAGCCAGGTCCAGAGCCCGTACACCGGGCTGGCCCGCGAGCTGCTGGTGCACCCCGACGACGAGGTGAAGGCGGGGGACCCGCTCGCCCGGCTCACCGACGACGCGGGCCGCGTCCGTACCGTCACCAGCCCGTTCGCGGGCAAGGTGATCAGCGCGGCGCTGACGTCGGGCCAGTTCGTCCGGGCGGGCAGCACCGTCGCCACCGTCGAACGCACCGACCTGCCCGACGACCGGCTCGTCGCCCTCGTCTTCGTCCCCGCCGACCAGGCCGCCGGGCTGCGCCCCGGCCGCCCCGTCGACCTGTCGGTGTCGACCGCGCCGCCGTCGGTCTACGGGCTGCTGCGCGGCGAGGTCACCTCGGTCTCCCCCTACCCGCTCACCCGCGAAGGGCTGGCCGCCGTCGCGGGCGGCGACCTGGCGGCCGAGGCATTCCACCAGGACCAGGCGCCGCGCCTGGTCACGGTGGACCTGATCCCCGAGCCGGGCTCCCCGTCCGGCTACGCGTGGAGCACCGCCCAGGCCCCGCCCGTCCGGCTCGGCTCGCAGACCTCGGTGAGCGCGTCGATCGGGCTGCGCAGCCAGTCGCCGTTCGCCCTGCTGCTGGGACGCTGAGGAGGCCGGACCGATGAGCGACACCAAGTCGACCACCGCCACCCGAACGACCGGACCGGGCGGCCCGCCGGGCGGCCCCGGCCGGGACGCGCCCGTCTCGCGCCGCCGCACCCGCCGGGCCGAACGCCGCGGCAGACGCGGCGCCGCCCGCGAACGCCGGTGGGCCCGCCGCCGCGCCCACCGGGTGCCCACCGTCCTGCAGATGGAGTCGGTGGAGTGCGGCGCCGCCAGCCTGGCGATGATCCTCGCCCACCACGGACGGCACGTCCCGCTGGAGGAACTGCGCTCCCTGTGCGGGGTCTCCCGGGACGGCGCCAAGGCCAGCTCCGTCCTGGCCGCCGCCCGCTCCTTCGGCATGGTCGCCCGCGGCTTCCAGGCCGAACCCGATCTGCTGCGCGAGAAGCTGCGCACCGGACCGGTGATCATCTTCTGGGCGTTCCAGCACTTCATGGTGGTCGAGGGGATCAGCACCCGGTTCGGCCGCACCCTCGTCGCCGTCAACGACCCGAGCACCGGCCCGAGGCTGATGGAGTGGTCGGAGTTCGACTCGGGCTTCACCGGGATCGTGCTCACCTTCGAACCCGGCCCCGACTTCCGGCCCGGCGGACGCCGCACCAGCACCGCCGCCGCCCTGCTCGACCGGCGGCTGCCGTCGGGGCGGGCGCTGCCGCTGGTGCTGCTGGCCAGCCTGCTGCTGGTGGTGCCCGGCATCGTCGGCGCCGCCTACTCCCGGGTCTTCGTCGACCAGGTGATCGGCGCCGACTCGCCCACCGCCGTGCTCCCGCTGGCCCTGGCGATGGCGGTGACCGCGCTGATGGTCTTCGTGCTGACCTCCGTCCAGCAGCACTACCTGCTGCGCATGGAGATCCGTACCGGCCTGGTCAGCTCGGCGCGCTTCTTCCGGCATCTGCTGCGGCTGCCCATCGAGTTCTTCCTCCAGCGCCGCCCCGCCGAGGTCGCCAAACGGGTCGCCAGCAACGACACCGTCGCGATGATCCTCTCCCGCGACGTCGCCGCGACCACCATCAACCTGACCCTGGTCGTCTTCTACGGCGCCCTGATGATCCGTTACGACGTGCTGCTCGGCGCCATCGGCCTGGCCACCGCCGGCCTGAACGTCCTGATGCTCCAGCTCGTCGCGCGCTCCCGCAAGGACGCCGTGGCCGCCCTCCGCGCCGACCGCGGCAACCTGATCGGCACCACCTTCGCGACCCTGTCCACCATCGAGTCCGTCAAGGCGTCCGGGTCCGAGCCCGAGGCGTTCACCCGCTGGGCCGGCTTCCTCGCCAAGGTCACCAGCGCCCAGCAGCGGCTCGGGCAGACCACCGCGGTGCTGACCGTGCTGCCGCCGCTGCTCGCCGTCGTCAACATCGGGGTGCTGCTGCTCGTCGGCGGCCTGCGGGTGGCGGACGGCACGCTCAGCGTCGGCATCCTCGTCACCTTCCAGACACTGCTCGCCGCGCTCAGCCGCCCGGTCACCCAGCTGACCAACCTGGGCAGCCGGCTCCAGGACATGAACGCGGACCTCAAGCGCATCCACGACGTGGAGAAGTACCCCCAGGCGGGCTGCTTCGAGCCGGGCCGCGACGAACTCGACCCCGAGGCCCCCGAGGGCCGCCTCAACGGCGAACTCGTGCTGCGCGACATCACCTTCGGCTACGGACCGCTCGCCGCTCCCGTCATCTCCGGACTCTGCCTCACCATCACCCCCGGTTCGCGCACCGCGGTCGTCGGCGGCTCCGGCAGCGGCAAGTCCACCGTCGGCCGCCTCGTCACCGGCCTGTACGAACCGCGCTCCGGCCAGGTGCTGCTCGGCGGACGCCCCCGCGAGGAGATCCCGCGCACGGTGCTCGCCGCCTCGATGGCCTACGTCGACCAGGACGTGGCCCTGTTCTCCGGGACCGTCCGCGAGAACCTCACCCTCTGGGACGACACCGTGCCCGACGAGGTGGTACTTGCCGCGCTCCAGGACGCGGCCGTCTTCGACGAGGTGCTCTCCCGCCCCGGCGGCCTCAACGCCCAGGTCTGGGAGCACGGCGCCAACTTCAGCGGCGGCCAGCGCCAGCGCCTGGAACTGGCTCGCGCCCTGGCCGCCCGGCCCACGCTGCTGGTCCTCGACGAGGCCACCAGCGCCCTGGACCCCGCGACCGAGCGCACTGTCATGGACAACCTGCGGCGGCGCGGCTGCGCCTGTCTGATCATCGCCCACCGGCTGTCCACCGTGCGCGACGCCGACGAGATCATCGTCCTGGACAAGGGCACCGTCGCCGAACGCGGCACGCACGACGAACTGCTCGCCGCGCGTGGCCTGTACGCGGCCCTGTTCGAGTCCAGCAGGGCCGAGGAGAGTGACACGCTGTGACGAACCCGGACAACGCGCCCGCCGCCACCGCGGGCACGGGCGCCGCCGACACACCGACCACGCCCGCTTCAGGCGTGCCGGGCGGGATCGCCGGGGGTGGCGAGGGCGGGGCGGGCCCGGATACCCCGAGCGCGGGCGCGGCTGCCGACGTGAGCGTGCAGACTTCCCCGGACCACCCGACCGACCCCGCTCCCGAACCCCCGGGCACCCCCACCCGTACCGTCTGCCTGGACGACCCCGGCACTCTGCTCTACGTGGCGGAGGGTGCTGCCGACCTGTTCGCGGTGGAACGCGCGGTCACCGACGGGCGGGCCGGGGCAGCGGGCCCCGACGACGGCGACGGGGCGGCCGGGCGGCGGCACTTCCTGTGCCGGGCCGATGCCGGGATGCTCCTGGTGTGCGGCACCGACCGCGACACCCGGCACACCGTCGTCGCCCGCCCCGTACTCGACGCCCAACTGCACCGGCTGCCGCTGGAGGTCCTGGACGACGTACGCGCCGGGCGCACCGCGCTGCCCCGGGCGGACGGGGAGCGCCCGGCCGAACTCGACCACGCCCGCGTCCTGGACGGTCTCACCGCCGGCCTCACCGCGCTCGCCGAGGCCCTCGCCGGAACTCTGCCGCCGCGCAAGTTCACCTCCCTGAGCACCCGCGGCAGCACGGAACTCGAAGCACGGGACGTCACCCGCTCTGTCGACGGCGTCCGCTTCGTCCGCGTGGAGTCCGGGCTCCTCGACCAGGGCGACCGCGCGGGCGCGGAGCAACGGGCCCCGGACCTGCCCGAGCCGCCCGAGCCGGTCGGACCGGGCGACGAAGTGGTGCTGACCGAACGGGACTGGCTGCGGGCCCGCGAACCGGCCCGGCTGACCTCCGCCTCGCTCCTGGACGTCTACCGCCAGGGCCGCCTCACCGCCGCGCTCGCCCGCTACGCCGTACGCCTGCGCGCCGCCGTCGACCACCGGGTCGCGGTCGTACGCGCCGAGGAGCGGGCCGAACTCGCCGCCCGCCGCGCCCAGGACGCCACCGTGCCGGCCGCCGCGGTGCGCCGCTTCGACGCGGTCCTGCACGACACCGACACCCGGGTCAAACTCGCCGACGTCGCCGCCGACCCGCCGCTGCTCGCCGCCGCCCGCCTGGTCGCCTCCCGGCAGGGCTTCACGGTACGGCCGCCGGTGCGCGGCAGCGGCGGCGGCCGGGCCCGGGACGACCTGCGGGCCATCGCCCTGGCCTCCGGGGTGCGCACCCGCACCGTACGGCTCGAAGGGCCCTGGTGGACCAAGGACCTCGGCCCGATGGTCGCCTACCACGTCACCGGCCGCCCGGTCGCGCTGCTGCCGCTCGGACGGGGCTATGTCGTGGTCGACGACGGCCGGGTCACCCCGCTCACCGCCGACGGGGCCGCCCGGCTGCGCAACGAGGGCGTGGTGCTGTACCGGCCGCTGCCCGAACGCGTACGGGACGTGCGCGGGCTGCTGCGGTTCGGCTTCTCACCCTCGCACGGGCACGGCCGGGACCTGGTCCGGTTCGTCGTCGCGGGCGGTCTGGTGGCGCTGCTCGGCCTGATCATCCCGGTCATGACCGGCGAGGTGCTGGGCAGCTACGTGGAGGCCGCCGACCGGGACCTGATCGTGCAGGGCGCCCTGGCGGTGATCGCCTCCGGACTGGTGACGGCGGCGCTGTCCGTCGTGCAGAACATCGCCGTCCTGCGCATGGAGAGCCGCTCCGGCGCGGCCATGCAGGCGGGCCTGTGGAACCGCCTACTGTCGCTGCCCGCCGCCTTCTTCACCCGCTACTCCACCGGCGAGCTGGGCACCACCGTCCTCGGCGTCACCGCCGCCCAGGAACTGCTCTCCGGCATGCTCACCACCGCCACCCTGGCCCTGCTCACCGGACTCGCCAATCTGGGCCTGGTCTTCTGGTACGACGTCACCCTCGCGCTCGCCGCCGCCGGTCTGACCGCGGTGGGCGTGGGCTTCGCGGCGGTCGCCGGACGTATCCAACTGCGCTGGGCGCGAAGGGAGTACGTGCATGACCAGGCCGTGTCCTCGATGGTCTTCCAGATGCTCACCGCGATGCCCAAGCTGCGGGTGGCCGCTGCCGAGGAACGGGCGTTCGCCGAGTGGACCCGCCTCGCGGCGGAGGGCCACGCCCTGTCCGCCCGCGTGCGGCGCGTGCAGAACGCCGTCACCACCTTCAACGCGGGTTTCCCGCTGGTGTGTTCGGCGGTGGTCTTCGCCCTGACGGCGGGCCCGCTGCACGGCGAGATCCCGCTCTCGGTCTTCCTGCCGTTCTACACCGCCTTCAACCTGCTGCTCGCCGCCGGACTCCAGTTCACCGCCGCGGCGGTCACCGCCGTGGGCACCGTGCCGATGCTGGAGCGCCTGCAGCCCATCCTGGAGGCCGAACCGGAGAACGACGGCACCAAGGCCGACCCGGGCGACCTCTCGGGCCGGATCGCCGTCTCCCACCTGTCCTTCCGCTACGGCCAGGACGGGCCGCTGGTCCTGGACGACCTCAGCCTGACCGTGCAGCCCGGGGAGTTCGTCGCCGTCGTCGGCGCCTCGGGCAGCGGCAAGTCCACCCTGCTGCGCCTGCTGCTGGGCTTCGAAACGCCACTGTCCGGCAGCGTCCTCTACGACGGCCAGGACCTCGCCGAACTCGATATCTCGGCGGTGCGCCGGCAGTGCGGCGTCGTACTCCAGAACGGCGCGCTCCAGGCCGGCGACATCCTGGCCAACATCGTCGGCACCACCGGCTTCACCCTCGACGAGGCATGGGCGGCGGCGGAGATGGCGGGGCTGGCCGACGACATCAGGGCCATGCCGATGGGCATGCACACCATGCTGTCGGAGGGCACCAACACGCTCTCCGGCGGCCAGCGCCAGCGCCTGATGATCGCCCGCGCCCTGGTGGCCCGCCCGCGCCTGGTCTTTTTCGACGAGGCGACCAGCGCCCTGGACAACCCGACGCAGAGCCTGGTGGCCGAGAGCACCCGGCGCCTGAACGCCACCCGGCTGGTCATCGCGCACCGCCTGTCCACGGTGGTCGACGCCGACCGGATCGTCGTCATGGAACGCGGCCGGATCGTCCAGCAGGGCACCTACGACGAGCTGATGGCGGACACCGACGGGCTCTTCGCCCGGCTGGCCGGACCTCAACTCTCCACATCCGCCCGGTTTTCGCGGGCGGGAGCCGAGTGACATGATCGGACCGGCGCGACCCCGCGCCGGTCCGCGGCCCGCTCCCGCACGACCACGACCTCGACCCCAGGGGGAACCATGGAGACCAACCCGACGACCCGCGGCCGGATCAACTGGCTGCTGCCCGCCGTGTACGCGCTGGCCATCGTGGTCGCCGGGGCGGTGTTCTCCGGTGCGGCCGCGGGTGTCACCGCGGCGGTCGGCGGCGTCCTGCTCGGCCTGTACTACGGCTTCGGCAACCGCCTCGGCCTGCGCCGCTGACGCCGTTTCAGGGGGCCAGCCGCCGCAGCCGGTCGGCGGCCTCCTGAAGCACCTCCGCCCGCTTGCAGAACGCGAACCGCACATACGGCGCGCCCGCGTCCTTGTGGTCGTAGAACACGGCGTTCGGGATGGCCACCACCCCGGCCCGCTCGGGCAGCGCCCGGCAGAAGGCGAACCCGTCGCTCTCGCCGAGGGGCCGGATGTCGGTGGTGATGAAGTAGGTCCCCGCCGAGGTGAACACCTCGAACCCCGCCTCCTTCAGCCCCGACGCCAGCAGGTCCCGCTTGGCCTGCATGTCCGCGCGGAAGTCGGCGTAGTAGCTGTCGGGCAGCGCGAGCGCCTCGGCGACGGCGTACTGGAACGGCCCGGACGCCACGTACGTCAGGAACTGCTTCGCCGAGCGCACCGCGGTCACCAGCGCGGGCGGGGCGGTCACCCAGCCGACCTTCCAGCCGGTGAAGGAGTACGTCTTGCCGGCGGAGGAAATAGTGACGGTCCGCTCCCGCATCCCCGGAAACGTCGCCAGCGGCACATGCTCGGCCCCGTCGAAGACGAGATGCTCGTACACCTCGTCCGTGACGACCAGCAGATCCCTTTCCACCGCCAGCTCTGCCACCGCCGCCAGCTCCTCGCGGGTGAGGACCGTGCCGGTCGGGTTGTGCGGGGTGTTGATCAGCAGCAGCCGGGTGCGGTCGGTGACCGCCGCGCGCAACTCGTCGAGGTCGAGCCGGAAACGCCCCCCGTCCGGACGCAGGGTGACCGGCACCCTGCGTGCCCCCGCCATGGCGATGCAGGCCGCGTAGGAGTCGTAGTACGGCTCCAGCGCCACCACCTCGTCGCCGGGCTCCAGCAGCGCCAGCAGCGCCGCCGCGATGGCCTCCGTGGCGCCCGCGGTCACCAGCACCTCGGTGTCCGGGTCGTACGTCAGCCCGTACCGCCGCTCCTGGTGCGCCGCCACCGCCAGCCGCAGCTCCGGCACGCCGGGCCCCGGCGGGTACTGGTTCCCGCGCCCGTCCCGCAGCGCCCGCACCGCCGCCTCCCGGACCTCCTCGGGCCCGTCGGTGTCCGGGAAACCCTGCCCCAGATTGATCGACCCGGTCCGCAGGGCCAGTGCCGACATCTCCGCGAAGATCGTCGTACCGAACTCGGCGAGGCGGCGGTTGAGAAGAGGACGCACGCTAGAGGTCATGGCGGCATCCTGCGCCGAAGCTCTGGAGTTCCTCAACTGGCCTTCGCGGTTTCGCACCTGGGAGAGTGCTCAAAGCGCCACCTCTGACCAGGCGTGGAGCCTTCGTCGGCTGTCGGTATCTGTCATCGTCGGCCACCCTCGGACGGCCCACGGACGGCCCAGCCCTGACAACGGCGAGAGGTCGGCTCCGAGACTTTGGGCGGGAGCTGCCATGGGGCGAGTGATCATGGCCCCGTAAGCTGGTGGCGCGTCGGGCAGTCTGTGGACCTGCCCGGTAAAGCACGACGTTGGGGCCATGATCTTCGAGGCTCGCCCCATGGTGGCTGCCTAAAGTCTCGGAGCCGACCGGCCCCGGCTGGGCTTTCTGAGCAGGTCTCGACTCATGGGCCGTAGCTCGCTGCGGCCCCAGGGGTCGGCCCCTGCGCCGAAGGCGCGTGGGGGCCGGGCCCCAGGGGCCAGCCCGCGCCTTGCGCGGGCACTTGATGAGGTAGAGAAATCTGTAACAACGGCTGGCTCGGTCAGGCGTCGAAGTCGTACTCCAGGATGTATGACGCCGAGTCAAGGATCATTTCGTTGACCTCGACCGGCCGTCCCTCGTCGGCGAACGCCGTGCGGCAGATCATGATCACTGGTGTGCCCATGGACAGGTTGAGGCGACTGGCCTCGGCCTGTGATGGCATGCGGCAACGGATCTCTTCGCGGAAGTGGACGGGCTTGTAACCGAGTTCGGCTAGACGTGCGTACGTCCCGCCTGGTCCTGTGTCCTCTTGGGTGATCGCCGTGCCTGCGACTAGTTCGGCAGGAAGGTACGACGTGGAGACCAGTACCGGCTTCTCGTCGAGGACGAAACGGCGGCTTCGGACGCAGGTCGGCGCGCCGGGCTCGATGTCGAGAACCTGCGCGATGCGCTCGGGCGCTTCCGTCTCGAAGACTTCCACCTGGTCTACGACCAAGGTGCGTTCGCCTATGTCCGCCGACCAGATGGACCGGCCCGACCCCCACTGATCGCGGGAGAGTCGCTGGATGCCTCGCCGCCTGAGCGGCTTGAAGTCTCGTACGAAGACGCCAGCGCCCTTGCGGGACTCGACCAGACCTTCGTTCTGCAAGACGCCGAGTGCCTGGCGGGCGGTCATGCGGGCCACGTCGTACGTGGCCATGAGGTCGTTTTCTCCGGGGAGTCGATCACCCGAGCCGTACTCGCCTGCCTGGATCGCCTCCCTGAGCGCATCGGCAATCCGCTGGTACTTCGGTGGCTGGCGCTCTCCGCTCCGGCTCGCCATGTGATCCCTCCTCTCTCTTCTCTAGACAGCTTAGGGGGTTGTTGACGCAACCCCACATTCGGCTGGCCCCGGTGACCAACCTGAAACGTCTCTAGAGATGTATTGACAGTGCCTCTCTAGAGATGTTCCATGGAGACATCTCTAGAGAGGGCATCCATCCGGGATGGCTTCACGAGCTGGGAGATGTACGCATGCCGTCGTTCAAGATCGATGTTTCGACCGCTGTGGTGTTCGTGGCGACCGCGCCCGAGCCGAAGATGGCGAACAAGAAGACCGGTGAGCGGGCCATGGACCGGGAGACCGGTGCGGCTCTGTCGACGGTGGGCCTGCTGGTTTCGGACGAGGGGGAGGGCAACCTCTACCAGGTGACCGTGCCGGAGACCGGTATCCCCGCGGATCTCGTGCCGGGTACCCCGGTGGCGGTGACGGGGCTGCGGGCGCGGGACTGGGAGAACGAGTTCAACGGCCAGAAGCGGCACGGGATCTCGTTCCGGGCGGTCGCGGTCACGCCGCTGGGGGCCTGACTATGTCGGACCTGGCGACCTGGTTAGAGCTGGGCGGTGTCGCTACTGGTGCCGGTGGTCTCCACATCGCCAAGTACCGTGCGCCGCGCGTGTACTGGTCGGCGGTGGGCCTACCGGTCACCTGGGGCCGGTTCACGTGGAACTACCGCTCCACCATGGATGTGTGCGGGCTGACGGTGCGGCCGTCCGGGTTCCGCGCGTTCATGACCCGGAACCTGGCCCACCGTGAGGTACGGCCGGTGGCGCCGAAGGTGCGCCGTGTGCGTCCGACCTCGACGGGGCTGCGGGTGACGCTGCGGCTCCCGGCCGGTCTGGAGCCCGCGGACGTGGCTGCCTCCGCGGTGCGGCTGCGGCACGCGTTCGGGGTGTACTCGGTGACCGTGGCGGAGACCAAGCCGGGCTATGTCGAGCTGCGCATGACCGGCTATGACGTGCTGCGCCGGGTGCGGATGCCGCGTAAGGCGATGCCCCGCGATCTGATCGTGCCGGTCGCGCTGCGGGAGGACGGGACGGTTTTCGAGCGGGACTACCGCAAGATCCCGCACGCCCTGACCCTGGGCGCGAACCAGTCGGGCAAGTCGATGTATCAGCGCAACCTGATCAGCGGGCTTGCACAGCTCCCGGTCGCGCTGGTCGGGATCGACTGCAAGCGCGGGGTTGAGCAGTCCCGCTACGCCCCGCGGCTGTCGGCGCTGGCCACCGACCGGTCTAGTGCGAAAGACCTGGCGGATGCGCTCGTCACCGAGATGGAAGACCGCTTCGACCTGCTCGCCCTGCACGGCGTCTCGGACGTGTGGGAGCTGCCTGCCAGCGTGCGGCCGGTCCCGCTGATCGTGCTGATCGACGAGGTGGCTGAGCTGTTCCTGGTCACCTCCAAGAAGGAAGAACCGGACCGCGACCACATGGTCATGCAACTGGTCCGGCTCGGCCAGATGGCCCGCGCGGTCGGCATCTACCTGGAGGTGTGCGGCCAGCGCTTCGGCTCTGATCTGGGCAAGGGCGCAACCGCCCTGCGGGCTCAGCTCACCGGCCGTGTCGTGCACCGCGTCAACGACAAGCAGACGGCGGAGATGGGCCTGGGTGACATCGCCCCGGATGCCGTGGTGTCCGTGCTGGGAATCCGCGCAGACCGCCCCGGTGTTGCGGTGGCCGGTGACGCCTCCGGCTACTGGTCCCGCATCCGCACGCCCGAGATGACCCCGGATCAGGTGGCTGCCGTCTGCCGCGAATTCGCTTACCTGACACCGCCGTTGCCGTTCCTGGCTCCCTTCCGGCCGGTCGGGCAGATCATCCCGCCGATGCCCACCACGCCGCCCCTGGTGGCGTCGCCGTAGCCCTCGGCGGCCAGCACCCCCCTGCTCCACGGTCGACGCGACCGCCTCGCGCCAGGTCCCTACCCGAGCCATGCCGCAATCCGGATGGGAGAGCGCTCATGCCGCGCAAGCCCAGCAAGCCCCGGCCCAACCCGTGCCCGACCTGCCAGGGAACCGGTGAGGTCTCCCGCACTGTCCGCGTCGGCCGCAAACGCCGTGCCGTGGGCGAGCAGTCCGGCATCTGCCTGACCTGCCTCGGCTCCGGCCAGGCCACCGACTGACACCCCCCGCCCCGAGCAGGACGGCCGGACCCAGCATGCGGCTGTCCTGGTCCGGGCTCGATTCCCGCGAAGGAGGTGAAGACTCGTGACCCGCTCGTTGCGCCCGGATGCCGTACTTGTTCAGGCCGTGATCGCCGGGGCGCTGTCCTTCGCCCACCTGCACGACCTTGCCGCCGCGGCCGGACAGGACGGATGGAAGGCATGGGCCTACCCGGTCAGTGTTGACCTGCTCCTCGTGGCGGCGTGGCGTCGGCTGCGTGCTGACGGTCCGTCGTGGCTGGCCTGGTGCTGGTTCCTGGTCGCCCTGGTGGCCTCGCTCGGCGCCAACGTCGCCACTGCCGGACTCCTCAACCTGGACCGCGTTCCGGCCTGGCTGCGGATCATCGTGGCCGCCTGGCCTGCGCTGGCCTTCCTCGGCGGCACGCTGCTGGTGCACGCGCCGACTCCGGCCGGGGACCGGGTGCCGGTTCCGCCGGCGCCCGCGGCCCCGGCCCTCCAACCCGAGCCTGAGCCGGTCGCTCCGGCTGAGCCGGTAGCGGCTCTGCCTGAAGCCCCGCCCCCCGCCCCGGCTGTGGCGGTGCCTCCGGCGCTGGTCGACCACGCCCGAAAGGTCGCCGCCGACCACCGCGCTCGTACCGGCGCCCCGATCGACACAGACACCCTCCGCGCGCGTCTCGGCGTTCCCGCAGACCTCGCGGGCGCGATCGCCGCCCAACTCGCCTGAAGGGAGGTGACTTCACGTGCGCCCGAACCGCTTCTACGACGTGATCCGTATCGGCCCCGTCCAGGTCGGCACCTACCACAACGGCCGCGGCCAGACCCGGCACACCGCCGCCTGCACGGCCCCGAAGTGCGGGTTCTCCACCGAGCACGGCGACCGCTCGGCCGCTGAACTCGCGGCCCGCACCCACCGCTGCACCGCCTGAAAGGAGGACCGGCCATGCAGCTCCCCGAGGACCAGCTCCGCGCCGGGCACATCCCCGCCGACCTCTACCGGCAACTCCCGCCCGGCACCGACGTGCGGCAGATCGTGATCGTGCAGGAAGCCCCGCGCTCCTACACCGGCCCGATCGTCCTGACCCTCGTCGTGGTCACTGGCTCGGTCGTGGTGCTGCTGGTCATCGCGCTGGTTGTCCAGGCCGTGGCCGCGTCGGTCGTCTCCGTGCTGTCGGCGACCTGCGGCGTCAGCTACACGCTCAGCCGCACGTCCAAGCGCAGGAAGGCTCCGCCCGCGCTGCGCAAGTAACGCCCTCCGGGGCGGCTCTCTCGCCAAAGACCGCCGCCCCGGACGGCTCCACCACTTCCAGATCCAACGGACCCGAAAGGGAAACCCCATCATGCCCGTTCACGCCCCGAACCGTCCGGTGTGCCGCGACTGCGACGGCTTCCCGGTCGTCGCCATCACGACCGGCGAGCGCCACAACGACGGCTCCCGCGTCCTCCTCCGCGTCGCCTGCCGCGCCTGCCACGGCACCGGCCACACCCTCCCCGCCTCGCTGCTGCGGGCCGGGAGGTGACCGCGGTGGGCCTTTTGAACTGGACCTCCAGCCAGCACTACGACCACAGCGGCGACTGCCCCTGCACCCTGTGCGGCAAGCCCACCCCGCTGCGCTCCCACGACGGCGAGCCCGTCCACAAGGTGTGCGCGGAGGAATGGAACGACGCCCACCCCGGCGCCTCCCGCTTCCACTCCGACCCCCCGCGCAAGACCCGCAAGGACGGCGCGCGATGACAGATGCCGCCACCCTGGCGGGCCTGGACCCGGCCACCCTCGCCGACATGCTGAGGGTGACCGGGTCACCGGGCTTCGACCGCTGGCAAGAGCAGATCAAGCGCACGGGCGGCTGCTCCGACCCGATCCGCCTCATGGGCGCAACCAAGCTGATCGACCGCACAACCGGCAAGGTCTTACACGCCTACTCAACTGACAGTGAGCCGGGCGGCATGCTCCGGGTGGCCTGCGGCAACCGCCGTGCCTCGCGCTGCCCGGCCTGCGCCTGGACCTACGCCGGAGACACCTACCACCTCATCCGCGCCGGGCTGGTCGGCGACCCCGACAAAGGCACCCCGCACACCATCCGCAACCACCCGCGCGTCTTCGCCACCCTCACCGCGCCCTCGTTCGGCCCGGTCCACAACCGACCCGGCAACCGGCCCTGCCGCTGCGGCGTGCGCCACGCCGAGGACGCCCCCGAGCTGGGTACCGCGCTCGAACCCGAGTCGTACGACTACGCGGGTGCGGTGCTGTGGAACAACCACGCCTCGGAGCTGTGGCGCTACTTCACGATCTACCTGCGCCGGGAGATCGCCAAGCGGGCCGGACTCACCCAGCAGGCCGCACGCGAGGAATCCCGTGTGTCGTTCGGCAAGGTCGCTGAGTACCAGAAGCGCGGGGCCGTGCACTTCCACGCCGTGATCCGCTTCGACGGCCCCAACGGTCCCGACGATCCGCCCCCGGCCTGGGCCACCCTCGACCTGCTCACCGACGCCATCCACGCCGCCGCGGCCCGCGTCCAGGTCGACGTGCCCCCGTCCGGGGATCAGCCCGCACGCACGCTGCGGTGGGGCACCCAGCTGGACATCCGCCCTATCCGCGCCTTCGGCAACGGCGAAGAGATCACCGAGCAGGCGGTTGCCTCCTACGTCGCCAAGTACGCGACCAAGGCCGCCGAGACCACCGGCACCGTGGACCGCCGCATCGGCAACAAAGAAGCCCTTGCCCTGCTCGGCGTCGCCGACCACCCGGCCCGGCTCATCGCCGCCTGCCTCGACCTCCACCCGCTCTACCCCGACCGCAAGCTCCGCGACTGGGCCCACATGCTCGGCTTCCGCGGCCACTTCTCCACCAAGTCCCGCCGCTACTCCACCACCCTCGGCGAACTCCGCCAGGCCCGAGCCGACTACCGCGCCGCCCAGCAACGCGCCGCCCTCGGCCTGCCCGACCCCGACGACACCCCGGAGGCAACCACGCTCACCCTCGCCCACTGGACCTACGCCGGACACGGCCACACCCCCGGCGAATCCTGGCTCGCCGCCACCATCCGCCGCGACATCCAACAAAGCCGCGAAACCGCCCGCGAAGCCCTTGCCGAACTCGACGACTGGGAGGAAGCCGTATGAGGGCATCGCTTCCTGATCAGTACCTGGCGCCGGAAGACCTCGTGATTCTGTTCCGCCTGCCCAGTGTCGAGACCGTCTACCAGTGGCGCCGCAAGGGCATCGGACCGCGAGGCTTTCGTGTCGGCCGCTACCTCCGCTTCGACCCCGATGACGTACGGGCCTGGGTCGAGTCCCAGAGGAAAGGGGCCGCCTGATGGCCGGGCACGTCCAAGACCGCTGGTTCAGGACCGAGCCGGGGTCGGATGGCAAGCCGGTCAAGGTCAAGACCGGGCGCCACGGGACGGGCATGCGCTACCGCGCCCGCTATGTCGGCCCCGACGGCTCCGAGAAGTCCAAGAGCTTTCCCGACGGCAAGAAGCGACTTGCTGAGAAGTGGCTCAGTGCCATCGAAACGGACATGACGCGCGGTCAGTACACCGATCCTCAGTCCGTACGGATCACGTTTCGGCAGTACGCCGAGAAGTGGCTGGACAACAAGACTTCCAGCCCGATGACCCGCAAGGAACTTGGTCGACGCCTACGGCTGCACGTCTACCCCGTGCTCGGCTCGCGGCCGATGGGGAGCTTCCGGCCCGAGCACATCAGGGAGCTGCTCGCCGTGTTGGAAGCAAAGCCCGGCGTCAGTGCTTCCTACGCCCGGAACATCTTCGCGGACGTTCAGTCGGTCCTGGCGGCTGCCGTCGATGACACGCTGCTGTCCCGTAACCCGTGCAGCGCGCGCACCGTGCGGCGGCCCAAGCCTGACGCGCATGCAGTAGTCCCCTGGAAGCCCGACCAGGTGTTCGCTGTTCGGGCTGCGTTGCTGGAGCGCTACCGGGCCATGGTTGATGTCGGCGCCGGATGCGGACTTCGGCAGGGTGAGGTGTTCGGACTTGCTGAGGACGCGATCGACGTCGACGGGCACACGCTCCACGTGGTCCGACAGATCAAACATGTGGAAGGCCACCCCGTGTTCGATCTCCCCAAGGGTGGCAAGAAGCGGGACGTCCCGCTTCCCGACTCCGTGGCGGAAGCCCTCCGAGCCCACATGGACGCCTGGAAGCCCGTAGAGATCACGTTGCCGTGGCGTGTGCCGGAAGGGCCCAAGGTGACCGCCCGGTTGGTCTTTACGGCCGAGCAGGGCGGCATGGTGTGGCGGAGCAACTTCAACGGCAAGGAGTGGAAGCCCGCTCTTGCGACGGCCGGGCTCATCCCGGAAGCCGACGAACGCGGCAAGTACCAGTCGGCCCGTGCACACGGCATGCATGCCCTCCGGCACTTCTACGCCTCCGCGCTGCTGGACGCGGGCGAGAACATCAAGGCGGTCAGTGAGTACATGGGGCACGCCGACCCGGGTATGACGCTGCGGGTGTATGCGCACCTGATGCCCGACAGCCGCGAGCGTGCCCGGCGGGCCATCGACTCCGTGTTCCAGCGTGGCCCGAACGGAGATCACGGCCCCTAGACGGCCCAGACAAGCACTGACGGCCCCTGGTCTGCCCCTATGCGCAGGTCAGGGGCCGTCGCCGTCCGAGAACCCTCTGAAGTTCCTCAACTCTGCTTTGGGCCGGGAGCGGCGGGGGCATCCCCCGTTCACGCGGCGGCGAAGGGCCCACGGGGGGTCGCTTTCGGGGGAGTCGCGAAGACGGAAGGAGGGGTGGGCCATGGTTGTCGGCTTCATCCTGGTCATCTTTTTCGTAGTGGTCGCGGGCGGCATCACGGTCGCCGTGCTGGCGGCCGGACGACGGCGCGTGGCGCCCCTGCGCGGCGTGCGCGGCGTGCGTGGCGGAGGGCGGGGCGGCGGGGGCGGCAGCAGCCACCACACCCGGCACAGCAGCGGTGACAGCGGTAGCTGGTGGGCGGGGGACAGCGGCGGGGACAGCGGCGGGGGCGGCTCCTCGTGTGGCAGCAGCTCCTCGTGCGGCAGCAGCTCCTCCTCCTGCGGCAGTAGCAGCAGCTCGTGCGGCAGCTCCTCGTCCTGCGGCGGTGGCGGAGGATGCGGCGGCGGGAGCAGCTGACGCGGGCTGAGCGAGCACATGTCAGGGGGGAATGCGCGGGGCCCGCCCACGGGGGGCGGGTCCCGCTGCTGTGTGTGCGTGCTCCGGCGTGCGCCCGGACGACACGGCGCACACCGTGGTTGAACAGTTGAGCTGTGGAGCCCCCCGAGGGATGGAAACCCTCCGAAGTTGGGTAAAAACGCTGTGGCGGCGCCACTGTTCATGATTCCCTCTAAAACACCAACGCAGCCCCTCGGACGTCCCGCGGCCATCCCCACTGACCTCGCCGACTGGGCTGACGGGCCGATCTCCCGGTGTCGACCGGTGCGCCGGACCCAACCTCCCTTTCTTTGCGTGCTTGCGGAGCCGATCCATGCTCACGACCCTGAACACCTCCTACACCGACACGCGCGCGGCCGACCTCGCCTGGGCGCTGGGGCGTGAACCGCTCCCCGCACTGGCCACGCTCGACCTCGAACTGTCCGGGGCGAAGCTCCAGTTGAGACTGCTCGGCGCGTCCCACCAGGTGCTCCTGGAGGAGGAGCGGGGCGACTGCTCGGAGACCGTTGCCTGCATCCCCGGCAGCAGCACCCCCCTCCCGCTGGGCGTCGCCAAGCGCGTCGGGGACTGGGAGTACGAGTTCGCCGCCCGCGTCGAGGTACTGGCGCCGGGCCAGTTCGCGGGCCGTGCCCAGGAGTTGCTCGCCCTGGTCGCCGACCACCCGCACGGCCTGGCCGGAGTCTTCCCCGGCAGCCCGCACGCCTTCACCGCGATGCTCGCGCACCGCCACGAGGGCCAGTTGCACTGGCGCACCTGGCACGCCTACCCGCAGGACGGCCAGTTGGTGGCCACCCGCACCCGCGTCGGGGTCCGGGTGCCGGTCGGCGCGCTGAGCCCGTCGGGAGTTTGAGGACCGTAGGTCCACACGTGTGGGTGACGAAGCGTGTCGGTCCCGTAACGTAACGTCGCAGGGTGATTGAACCGCACGCGCCCGCCCCGCCCGGCCCCCCGGCACCCTGGGGCGGCCCGGCGCGGCTGCCCGTCCGGCCCGGGACGGGACGCTTCCTGGTCCTCGCGTGCGTCTTCGTCTGCGCCGCCTGCGGACTGGTCTACGAACTCGAACTCGTCGCCCTCGCCTCCTACTTGATCGGCGACTCCGTCACCCAGGCGTCCGTCGTGCTGTCCGTGATGGTCTTCGCGATGGGCCTCGGCTCGCTCGTCGCCAAACGCCTGCGCTGGCACGCCGCCGCAGGCTTCGGCGCGATCGAGGCGGTGCTCGCCCTGATCGGCGGCCACAGCGCGCTCGCCCTGTACGGCGCGTTCGCCTGGACCGGCGACTGGGGCGGACTGTGGGGCGAGGGCCCGCGGGTCCTGCTGGTCGCCTTCTCGCTCGCCATCGGCCTGCTGATCGGCGCCGAAGTACCGCTGCTGATGGAGCTGATCCAGCGCATCCGCCGCCAGGACGCGGGCGGCGCGGTCGCCGACCTGTTCGCCGCGGACTACGTCGGCGCGCTCGTCGGCGGACTCGCCTTCCCCTTCCTTCTGCTGCCCCTGCTCGGCCAGTTGACCGGCGCGCTGATCACCGGCGCGGTCAACGCCGTCGCCGGCGCCGCCCTGGTCCTCGGCCTCTTCGGCCGCGACCTCACCCGGCGCGGACGCCTGCTGCTGATCGCCGCCAACGTCACCGTCCTCGGCCTGCTCGCCACCGCCGCCGCCCACGTCGACGACTTCGAACGGGCCGCCCGGCGCGCGGTGTACGGCGCCGACGTGCGCGTCGCGCTCCAGACCGACGTCCAGGAACTCGTCCTCACCGGCGGCACCGGGGGACGGCCCGTAGAGCTGTATCTCGACGGGCGGCTGCGGGTCAGCGGGCGCGACGAGCACCGTTATCACGAGGCCCTGGTCCACCCCGCGATGAACGGCCCGCACGGCCGCGTCCTCATCCTCGGCGGCGGCGACGGCCTCGCCGTCCGCGAGGTGCTGCGCCACCCGGGCGTGCGGCGCGTGGACATCGTCGAACTCGACGCCGAGGTGGTCCGCCTGGCCCGCGAGGACCCGGCACTGTCCGCCCTCAACGGCCACGCCTACGACGACCCGCGTGTCCACGTCGTCATCGCCGACGCCTTCCGTCACCTGCGCACCTCACCCCCGGCCCGCTACGACGTCGTCGTCTCCGACCTCCCCGACCCCGGCATCACGGCCAGCACCAAGCTCTACTCGCAGGAGTTCTACGGACTGGTCCGCCGGGCGCTGACCGACCACGGCCGCCTGGTGGTGCACGCCGGACCGGTGACCGGCCGCCCCCACGCCTTCTGGACCGTGGACGCCACCCTCCGCTCGGCGGGCCTGCGCACCGCCCCGTACCGGGTGGCGGGCCGCGCCCCCGGCTTCGCGGCGGGCCCCGACCGCTCCTCCGCCCGCCGCGCCGACGACTCGCACGACTGGGGCTTCGTCCTCGCCACCGGCGACGGCCCCGGACCCCCGCTCGCCCTGCCCCCGCACGGCCCCCGCCTGCTCACCCTCACCGACGCCCGGCTGCTGGAGGACGCCCGGGCGGCGGAGCGGGTACGCCTCGCCGGACTCCCGCCGTCGACTCTCGTGCATCCGCGGTACTGAGCCGGTGACCCGGACGTGCCGGGAGATTACGCCGACGGGGGGTGCGGCGGCGGCCCTCGTGGGTAGGCTCCGCTGACATGGAGCTTGAGGTGTTCGTTCCGACGGCCGCGGCCCGGGTGCGGCAGGCGTTGTCCGACCCCGAGCGGGTGGCCCGCGCGCTCCCCGGCTTCCAACGGGACGCGGGCGCCGCGACCCCCACGAGCGGCCGCCTGAAGGTACGGGTGGGCGGCCACACGATCACCTACCGGGGCGCCCTGCGCGTCGCGGAACGCGAGGACGGCGCGTACACGGTGGAGGGCGAGGCCACGGAGGCCCGCGGCACCGGCACGGTGAAGCTGTCCCTGACGCTCACCCTGGCCGACACGGACGACGCCGACGCCGACACCGACGGCACACGCGTCACCGTCGAGGGCACCGCGACAGCGGACGGCCGCATCGCCCAACTCCCCGCCGAGCAGGTGAACTCCGCGGCTGCGCGACTGCTGAGCCGTTTCGCGGAGAACCTGGGAGCGGCGGAGGAGCCCAAGGCGGAGGATCCCAGGGCGGAGGAGCCCAGGGAGGAGCCTGAGAAGGAGGCGGAGCCCCAGGCGTCCGAGGCGGAGACGGCGGAGCCCACAGAGGAAGCACCGGCACCCCCCACCGAAGAGTCCTCCACCGAAGAGTCCCCCAACGAAGAGTCCTCCACCGAAGAGCCGCCCCCCGCGGAATCCCCCGCCCCCGAAGCCGCCCACGCCCGCCGCACCATGATCGGCCGCAGCGCCGAAGAGGTCGACCACGCCCCGCCCCGCGGCCGCTACGCCCCCGTCCCCGCCCCGCCGGTCACCGCCCAGGCGAACACCCTGCGCTGGGCCGCCCCCGCCGCCGCCCTCGCCGTCGCCTCCGCGATCGTCGTCGGCCGTGTCCTGCGCAGGCGCCGCTGACCGCACCGGCCGGCCCCGCTAGGGTCGTGGCGTGAGTAACGAAGACATCACGCTGACCGCGGGCGACGCGGAGGTGACCGTACAGCCGGGCAACGGCGGCCGGATCGGCGGGCTGAAGGTCGCGGGCACCCAACTCCTGCGCCAGGGCGAGCGGTTCGGCTGCTTCCCGATGGTCCCCTGGTGCGGACGGATCCGGGACGGACGGTTCCGCGACGGCGCCACCGTCCGCCAGATGCCGCTGAACTCCCCGCCGCACGCCATCCACGGCACCGCGCGCGACGGCGCCTGGCGCACCGCCCGCACGAGCGCGGACGAGGCGGTGATCACGTACGACCTGGTGGACCCCTGGCCGCACAGCGGGCGGGTCACCCAGATCGTCGCCCTGACCGACAGCTCGCTGACGCTGACGATGTCGGTGGAGACGTACGAGGACTCCTTCCCGGCGCAGATCGGCTGGCACCCCTGGTTCCACCGCACCCTCGGCGGCAAGGCCGTCGAGCTGGACTTCACCCCCGCCTGGCAGGAGGAGCGCGGCGACGACCACCTGCCCACCGGCAACCGCGTCGACCCCAAGCCGGGCCCCTGGGACGACTGCTTCGGCATGCCGGACGGCGTCGACGTCACCCTGACCTGGCCGGGGGAACTCACCCTGAAGGTCACCAGCCCCGAGCAGTGGGTCGTCGTCTACGACGAGCAGGACGAGGCCGTGTGCGTGGAGCCGCAGACCGGCCCGCCCAACGGGCTGAACACGCATCCGCGCCTGGTCACCCCGCTGGAGCCGCTGGAGGCCACGACCACCTGGACCTGGACCCGCCTCTAAGCTGTTCGGCATGACGGACGTACGCGGCGCGCTGCTGCAGCAGATCAAGGACAAGGCCGTGGTGCACGGCAAGGTGACCCTGTCGTCGGGTCTTGAGGCCGACTACTACGTCGACCTGCGGCGCATCACGCTGGACGGCGAGGCCGCGCCGCTGGTCGGTCAGGTGCTCCTCGACCTCACCGCCGACCTGGAGTTCGACGCGGTCGGCGGGCTGACCATGGGCGCCGACCCGGTCGCCGCGGCCATGCTGCACGCCGCCGCGGCCCGCGGCCGGAAGGTGGACGCCTTCGTGGTCCGCAAGGCCGCCAAGGCGCACGGCCTGCAGCGCCGCGTCGAGGGCCCGGACATCGCCGGCCGCCGGGTGCTCGTGGTCGAGGACACCTCCACCACGGGTGGTTCCCCGCTCACCGCCGTCGAGGCCGTCCGCGAGGCCGGTGCCGAGGTCGTGGCCGTGGCGACGATCGTGGACCGGGCGACCGGGGCCGCCGAGAAGATCGAGGCGGGCGCGGGCGTGCCCTACCGCTTCGCGTACTCGAAGGACGAGCTGGGCCTGGACTGAGCCCGGCCGGAACGGGACGGGACAGGCCGGTGACCGTCGGCTGAGACGACTCTCGGAGCATCCCGTTTCGTCTGGAAAGATGGCCCCGACGACGATGAGGTCGTTCTCCCAGGTCTAGGTCAGGGCCGTTACACGCAGAACGCAACCCGCACATCACAAGGAGCGGACAGATGCCCATCGCAACCCCCGAGGTCTACAACGAGATGCTCGACCGGGCGAAGGCAGGCAAGTTCGCCTACCCGGCCATCAACGTGACCTCCTCCCAGACGCTGCACGCCGCGCTGCGCGGCTTCGCGGAGGCCGAGAGCGACGGCATCGTCCAGATCTCCACCGGTGGCGCGGAGTTCCTCGGCGGCCAGTACAGCAAGGACATGGTCACCGGCGCCGTCGCCCTGGCCGAGTTCGCGCACATCGTCGCCGAGAAGTACGACGTCAACATCGCGCTGCACACCGACCACTGTCCGAAGGACAAGCTGGACGGCTACGTACGCCCGCTGATCGCGGTCTCCGAGGAGCGCGTGAAGGCCGGCCGCAACCCGCTGTTCCAGTCGCACATGTGGGACGGCTCCGCCGAGACCCTCGCCGACAACCTGGCCATCGCGCAGGAGCTGCTCCCGCGCGCCGCCGCCGCCAAGATCATCCTTGAGGTGGAGATCACCCCCACCGGCGGCGAGGAGGACGGTGTCAGCCACGAGATCAACGACGAGCTGTACACCACCGTCGAGGACGCGCTGCGCACCGCCGAGGCGCTCGGCCTGGGCGAGAAGGGCCGCTACCTGCTGGCCGCCTCCTTCGGCAACGTGCACGGCGTGTACAAGCCGGGCAACGTCGTCCTGCGTCCGGAGCTGCTGAAGGACCTCCAGCAGGGCGTGGGCGAGAAGTACGGCAAGCCCAGCCCGTTCGACTTCGTCTTCCACGGCGGCTCCGGCTCCACCCCGGAGGAGATCGCCACCGCGCTGGAGAACGGCGTCGTGAAGATGAACCTCGACACGGACACCCAGTACGCCTTCACCCGTCCGGTCGCCGCGCACATGTTCCAGAACTACGACGGCGTCCTGAAGGTCGACGGCGAGGTCGGCAACAAGAAGACCTACGACCCGCGCACCTGGGGCAAGCTGGCCGAGGCGAGCATGGCCGCGCGTGTCGTCGAGGCCTGCAACAACCTGCGTTCCACGGGCACGAAGATCAAGTAGTTCCCGCGCGCGATCCAGTGAGCCCGGCGCCCTGCTTCGGCGCCGGGCTCGCTGTATACCTGGGAGCATGCCCGACGTACGGCTGGCCGCGCCGCAGGGCCGCTGGATCCTGCTGACAACGATCCTCGGTTCCAGCATGGCGCTGCTGGACTCGACCGTCGTCAACGTCGCCCTGCCGCGCATCGGCACCGACCTCGACGCGAACCTGTCCGCGCTGCAGTGGACGGTCAACGCGTACATGCTCACGCTGGCCGGGCTGATCCTGCTCGGCGGCTCCCTCGGCGACCGCTACGGCCGCCGCCGGATCTTCGTCGTCGGCGTGCTGTGGTTCGCCGCCGCCTCGCTGCTGTGCGGGCTCGCCCCGAACGCCCAGATCCTGATCGCCGCGCGTGCCCTGCAAGGGGTCGGCGGGGCGCTGCTGACCCCCGGCTCGCTCGCCCTCATCCAGGCGTCCTTCCACCCCGACGACCGCAGCCGCGCGGTGGGCCTGTGGTCCGGTTTCGGCGGCATCGGGGCGGCGGTGGGGCCGTTCCTGGGCGGCTGGCTGGTGGACGGGCCGGGCTGGCGGTGGGTGTTCCTGCTGAACGTGCCCCTGGCCCTGCTGTGCGTGCCCATCGCGCTGCGCCATGTGCCCGAGTCCCGGGACAGCACCGCGCACGGCCGCTTCGACGTGCTCGGCGCGGCCCTCGGCGCCCTCGCGCTGGCCCTGGTGACGTACGCGCTGATCGAGGCGGACTGGATCACCGCCGCCGTGGGCGCGGTCCTCGGGGTGGCCTTCGTGTACGTCGAGAAGCGGCGGGCCGATCCGATGATGCCGCCGGACATCTTCGCCTCCCGCCAGTTCACGGCGGTCAACCTGGTCACCCTGTGCGTGTACGCGGCCCTCGGCGGGTTCTTCTTCCTCGCGGTGATCCAGCTGCAGGTGGTCTCCGGCTACTCGGCGCTCGCCGCCGGTACGGCCCTGCTGCCCGCGACCGTACTGATGCTCCTGCTCTCGGCCCGCTCCGGGGCCCTGGCCGACAGGATCGGTCCGCGCATCCCGCTCACGGTGGGTCCGCTGGTGAGCGCGGCGGGCCTGCTGCTGATGCTGCGGGTGGGCCCGGACGCCTCCTACGCGGCCGACGTCCTGCCCGCCGTCCTGGTCTTCGGATGCGGTCTGGTCACCCTGGTGGCCCCGCTCACCGCCACCGTGCTGGCCTCGGTGAGTGTCGCGCGGGCGGGCCTGGCCAGCGGTATCAACAACGCGGCGGCCCGGGTGGCGGGCCTGATCGCGGTGGCCGCGCTCCCCCTGCTGACGGGGATGGGCGAGGAAGCCTACCGCTCCCCGGCCGCCTTCGACGCGGCCTTCGACCAGGCGATGCTGTGGTGCGCGGGCGCCCTGCTCGCGGGCGCCGCCCTGGCCTTCGCGACGGTACGCAAGCCCCCGCCGGACTGCCGCCGGCCCGAGTGCCTGCACCACGCCTCCGTCACGGCGCCGCCGCTGGAGGGGGAGCGGGCCAAGCGGCGCATCGAATAGCGGATGGACCAGACTGAACCCATGACGATTCACGAGAACCTCCTCGGGGGACCGCCCCCGACCCACCTCCCCGACGACCCGGAGCCGCGTGAGCTCCTGGCGTCCGGTACGGCGCCCGCCGATGTCGCCGCGAAGTACCCGACCTCCTCGCTGGCCTGGGCCCAGCTGGCCGACGAGGCGTTCGAGCGGGGCAGCGTCGTGGAGTCGTACGCCTACGCCCGTACCGGCTACCACCGCGGCCTGGACTCCCTGCGCCGCAACGGCTGGAAGGGCCACGGCCCGGTGCCCTGGGAGCACGAGCCCAACCGCGGCTTCCTGCGCGCCCTGCACGCCCTGGCCCGCGCCGCGGGCGCGATCGGCGAGCAGGAGGAGTACGAGCGCTGCACCCAGTTCCTGAAGGACTCCTCGCCGACGGCCGCCCAGACCCTCGGCTAGGACTTCCCTTGAGTGCGGGTCCGGCTGTGATCCAGCCGGGCCTTGCACTTTTCCGGTGGTACCCCGGAGGATTCGGGTGGGGACCGGGGCCCCCGTGTCGGTAACGGCAGGGGCGGACCGCTACCCGGAGTACACAACAGGAGACAGCGATGTCCCACGAGGCTCACGAAACCCAGGAGCCCGAGACCCCGCATCTCGACTTCGCCGGCACGACGCCGTACGAGGACTACGTCAAGGCCGACGTGCTCACGCACCTCCAGCACACCCTCTCCGACGACCCCGGAGAGATGGTCTTCCTGGTCACCACCCAGGTCATGGAGCTGTGGTTCACCGTCGTCGTCCACGAGTGGGAGACGGCCGCGCACGCCCTGCGCGAGGACAAGGTGCCGGTCGCGATCGACGCGCTCAAGCGCTCGGTGCGGGAGCTGGAGGCGCTCAACGCCTCCTGGAAGCCGCTCGGCCAGCTCACCCCCGCCCAGTTCAACTCCTACCGCAGCGCCCTCGGCGAGGGCTCCGGCTTCCAGTCGGCGATGTACCGGCGGATGGAGTTCCTGCTCGGCGAGAAGTCCGCGTCCATGCTCGTCCCGCACCGCGGCGCGCCCCGCGTCCACGCGGAGCTGGAGAAGGCGCTGCACGAGCCGAGCCTGTACGACGAGGTGCTGCGCTTCATGGCCCGGCGCGGGCACGCGATACCCGCCTCCGTGCTGAAGCGTGACGTCTCCCAGCGCTACGAGCCCTCCGACGCGGTCGAGGCCGCCTGGGCCGCCGTCTACTCCGGCGATCCCGGGGACCAACTCGCCCGCCTGGGCGAGGCGCTGACGGATGTGGCGGAGCTGGTGTGGCGCTGGCGCAACGATCACCTGGTCGCCACCCGGCGCGCGATGGGCGCCAAGCCCGGCACCGGCGGCTCGGCCGGAGTGGCCTGGCTGGAGAAGCGGGCCCGCAAGAACGTCTTCCCCGAGCTGTGGACGGCGAGGTCCCATGTCTGACCTCACGGGCAGGGCGAAGGAGCTGGACGCGGCGGACGAACTCGCCGCCAAGCGCGCCGAGTTCGTCCTCGACGACGTCGTCTACCTCGACGGCAACTCCCTCGGCG
Organism: Streptomyces sp. DI166; assembly: GCF_900091315.1. Lineage (GTDB taxonomy): Bacteria > Actinomycetota > Actinomycetes > Streptomycetales > Streptomycetaceae > Streptomyces > Streptomyces fuscus. The sequence continues at coordinate 16,729 of NZ_FLSP01000069.1, read as the reverse complement.
CGCTCCCGGCGAACGTGCCGGACCGGGTCGCGGACGTGGTCGGGCGCCAGTGGGGCGCCCTGCGCATCCGGTCCTGGGAGGAGAGCGGCTGGTGGACCGCCCCGGAGCGGATCGGCGACCGCATCGCCCCGCTGGTCGGGGCGGCGCCGGGGCAGATCGTCGTCGGCGACTCGACCAGCGTGAACGTCTTCAAGGCACTGGTCGCCGCGGTGCGGATGGCGGGCGAGGGGCGCGACGAGATCGTCGTGGACGCCACCACCTTCCCGACCGACGGCTACATCGCCGAGTCGGCCGCCCGGATGACCGGCTGCCGGCTGCGTCCGGTGGTGCCGTCCGAGGTGGCGTCGGTGCTCGGCGACCGCACGGCCGCCGTGCTGCTCAACCACGTCGACTACCGCACCGGGCGCCTGCACGACCTGCCGGCGCTCACGGCGGCGGTGCACGCGGCGGGCGCGTACGTCGTCTGGGACCTGTGCCACAGCGCGGGCGCGCTGCCGGTCGGCCTCGACGAGCACGGCGTGGACCTGGCGGTCGGCTGCACCTACAAGTACCTCAACGGCGGCCCGGGTTCACCGGCGTACCTGTACGTTCGCTCCGATCTGCAACCCCGCTTCGACTCCCCGCTGCCGGGCTGGAACTCCCACGCGGAGCCCTTCGGCATGCGCCCCGAGTACGAACCGGCACCGGGCGCCCCGCGCGGCCGGGTGGGCACGCCGGACATCCTCTCCATGCTCGCCCTGGAGGCGGCACTTGAGGTCTGGGACGGCGTGAGCGTCGAGTCGGTGCGGGCCAAGTCCCTCGCGCTGACGGACTTCTTCCTGGAGTGCGTCGAGCGGTACGTCCCCGAGGGCGCCGTGGAGTCCCTCACCCCGGTCGCCCACGAGGAGCGCGGCAGCCAGGTCGCGCTGCGCTGCCAGGGCGCCGACGCGGTGATGAAACGGCTGGTCGAGCGGGGTGTGGTGGGCGACTACCGGGCCCCTGACGTGCTGCGCTTCGGCTTCACCCCGCTGTACGTGGGATTCGCCGACGTGGAGCGGGCGGCACGGGTGCTGGGCGAGCTGCTGAGCTAGGGAGACGCCACGCGGTGAGGGGTGACGGGCGTACAGAACCGTTACCCCTCACCCAGCGTCACATCCCCGTGTTCACGCACGTCACCGGCCTGATACGGTCCCGGCAAACACCTGGTCCGCCAATCCCGTTTCACCATTGAGAGGTTGGAGCATGCCGGACGACGCCGCCGCAGCCCGGGCCGCCGCAGAGGAGCAGTCGGCCCTCTCTCGTCCGCCCGTCGATCCGGACGCCACCGCCGCGTACGGTGACCACCCCGACCAGGTGATCGACTTCTACGCCCCGCGCACCGACACCCCCCTCGCCCCCCTGGTGGTCGTCCTGCACGGCGGCGCCTGGCGCGCCCCCTACGACCGCCGCCACATCAGCCCGTTCGCCGACTTCCTGGCCCGCCGGGGCTTCGCCGTGGCCAGCGTCGAGTACCGCAGGGGCGCGGAGGGCTCGGCCGACACCGCCGGCCGCTGGCCGGAGACCTTCGACGACGTCGCCGCCGCCCTGGACGCCCTCCCGGCCCTGGTCCGCGAGCACCTGGTGCGGGCCGACCCCCGCCGGACCGTCGTCACCGGCCACTCCGCGGGCGGCCACCTCGCCCTGTGGGCCGCCGCCCGCCACCTCCTGCCCGCCGACGCGCCCTGGCGCACCGACGGCCCGCCGATGCTCAGAGGAGTCGTCGCGCTCGCCCCCATCGCCGACTTCGCGGTCGCCGACAAGCTGGACGTCTGCGCCGACGCCGCCCGCCAACTCCTAGGCGGCGACGAGCACTTCGCCGAGCGCCGCCCGTACGCCGACCCCGCACTGCTGCTGCCCACCGGTATCGCCACCACCCTCGTGCAGGGCCGCACCGACATCGACGTGCCGCAGATCGTCGCCGAGTCCTACGCGGACGCGGCGGCCAAGGCGGGCGAGATGGTCGGGCTGACCCTGCTGGAGGACGTCGGCCACTTCCCGCTGATCGACCCGGCGGCGGACGCCTGCGCGGTGGTCGCGGAGGAGATCGCCCAGCTCGCCTGGTGACCCCGCGGGGGCCCGCCGTAGTACTTGAGACGGACCCCGAAGGACCCTTCTCGCAGGTGACGACGGCGCGGGAGGCCTGGCCTACCGTGCTGTACGTGACCGAGACGACCACGAAATCCCACAGCCCGGAGTACCGGCTGGCCGTGGACGCCCTGCGCGGGCTGCGGCAGGACCTGTTCCAGGACGCCTTCGCCTACCGGCCGCTGCGGCGCACCCGGACCGAGGGCGGCCCCGCCCGGCTGCTGCCGCGCCCGATACGCGAGTACGCGGGCTTCACCCCGCACGCCCTGATCGTCGCCACGGCCCTCCTCGCCGCCCTCGTCGGGGGCACGGACGGCAGCGGCCCGCCCCTGGCGACCGCCGTGGTCTGCGCGGTCCCGGTGCTGATGACGGCGGTACGGCCGGCCGGCGCGTTCTGGCTGTCGATGGCCGCCGTGCCCGTCGTCGGGATGCTCGCCGGGGACTGGGTGCAGTGGCCGTGGGCGAGCGGCGCCTTCGTCTCCCACCTGGCGGTCCTCACGATCGTCGCGGTGCGCACCCGGCCGCGGACGGCGGCCTGGATGTGGGCGCTGACGGCGGCGTACGGGATGGTCATGGACACCGGATTCGGCCCGACCTACTACTACGGCACCAACACCGGCGCCATGCTCATGCTCTCCGCGCTGATCCTGCTCGCCGTCTCGGTGTGGCACATCCGCCGCGAGGCCGAGCAGGAGGTGACCGCGCAGGCCACCGAGACCGCGCAGGAGCGCTCCAGGCGCACCCTGCTGGAGGAGCGCACCACCATCGCCCGCGAGCTGCACGACGTGGTCGCCCACCACATGTCGGTCGTCGCCATCCAGGCCGAGGCCGCGCCCTACCGGGTGGAGAACCCGCCGGAGGAACTGGAGCGGGCCTTCGCCACCATCCGCGAGAACGCCGTGGCGGCCCTGACCGAGCTGCGCCGGGTCCTGGGCGTCGTACGGGCGGAGGACTACGAGGCGCCGGACGCGCCGCAGCCCACGCTCGCGGACCTGGACGCCCTGCTGGCCAATGTGCGCGAGGCGGGCCTGGACGTGACCAAGACGGTGACCGGCGCGGTGCGGGAGCTGCCGCAGGGCGTGGAGCTGTCGGCGTACCGGATCGTCCAGGAGGCCCTGAGCAACACCCTGCGGCACGCGCCCGGCGCCAAGGCGGACGTGGAGGTCGGGTACGTGCTCGGCGGGCTCGGACTGCGCGTCGTCAACACTGCGCCCCCGGCCCCGTCCCTGATCAAGCCCTCGCCCGGCGCGGGGCACGGGATCACGGGCATGCGGGAGCGGGTGACCATGCTGAACGGCGAGATGACGGCCGGGCCGACGGACGAGGGCGGATACGAGGTGGCGGTGTTCCTGCCGGTGCAGCGCACGGGGGACGAGGCATGACGATCCGCGTCCTGATCGCCGACGACCAGATGATGGTCCGCGAGGGTTTCTCGGTCCTGCTCAACGCGATGCCGGACATCGAGGTCGTCGGTGAGGCGGTCAACGGCCGGGAGGCGGTCGCGAAGGTCCGCGAACTGGCCCCCGACGTGGTCCTGATGGACATCCGCATGCCCGAGCTGAACGGCATCGAGGCGACCCGCGAGATCGTGGCCGCCGACGGCACCGCGCGGGTGCTGGTGCTGACCACGTTCGACCTGGACGAGTACGTCTACCAGGCGCTGCGCGCCGGTGCCTCCGGCTTCCTGCTGAAGGACGCCTCGGCCCGTCAACTGGCGGACGGGGTCCGGGTGGTGGCCTCCGGCGAGGCGCTGCTGGCGCCCTCGGTCACCCGCCGGCTGATCACCGAGTTCTCCAAGCTCACCGAGCAGCCGCGCGCCTTCTCCGGCGCCCACGCGGCCTACGGCGACCTCACCGAGCGGGAGACGGAGGTGCTGGTGCTGATCGCGCAGGGCCTGTCCAACGCGGAGATCGCCGAGCGGCTGGTGGTGGCCGAGTCGACGATCAAGACCCACGTCAGCCGGATCCTGGTGAAGCTGGGGCTCAGGGACCGCACGCAGGCGGCGGTGTTCGCGTACGAGGCGCGTCTGGTGACGCCGGGCTGAGGGCGCTTCAGTAGCGTGGGCGCATGGAGCAGCGCATCACCCTGATCACGCTGGGCGTCACCGACCTGGCCCGTGCCAAGAGCTTCTACGAGGCCCTCGGCTGGCGCGGGCAGGAGGTCCAGGAAACGGTGTTCTTCCAGGCCGGGGGCCTGGGGCTGGTGCTGTGGGACCGGGTGAGGCTGGCCCGGGACAGCGGCGTGGACCCGGGTCCGGCGGTGGACGGCTTCGGCGGGATCGTCCTCGCGCACAACGTCCGTTCCGACGCGGAGGTGGACGAGCTGCTGGCGGCGGCGGAGCGGGCCGGGGGAACGGTCACCAAGCCCGCCGTCACGAACGAGATCGGCTTCTACTCGGGCGCCTTCACCGACCCCGACGGGCACGTCTGGGAGGTCGCCCACAACCCCTCCTTCCCGCTGGCGGCGGACGGAACGGTCACGATCCCCGACTTCTCCGCTGGTCAGTAGGGGGACGTCTCCTCTGGTCAGCAGGGGGTGCGGCGGGCTAGCGTCCGTTCATGGGAGCCTTCGATCCGTGGGACGCGGCGTTTCTCGCCGACCCCTACCCCGCCTACGCCGAGCTGCGCGCCCAGGGGCGCGTGCACTACTTCGAGCCGACGAACCAGTGGCTGGTCCCGCACCACGCCGACGTCTCGGCGCTGCTGCGCGACCGGCGCCTGGGGCGGACGTACCAGCACCGCTTCACCCACGAGGAGTTCGGCCGGACGGCCCCGCCGCCCGAGCACGAGCCGTTCCACACCCTCAACGACCACGGGATGCTCGACCTGGAGCCCCCGGACCACACCCGGATCCGGCGCCTGGTGTCGAAGGCGTTCACCCCGCGCACCGTGGAGCAGCTGCGGCCGTACGTCGAGCGGCTGGCCGGTGAGCTGGCGGACCGGCTGGTCGAGGCGGGCGGCGGCGACCTGCTCACCGACGTCGCCGAGCCGCTGCCGGTCGCGGTGATCGCCGAGATGCTGGGTATCCCGGAGGCGGACCGGGCCCCGCTGCGGCCCTGGTCGGCGGACATCTGCGGGATGTACGAGCTGAACCCCTCCGAGGAGACCGCGCGGCGGGCGGTACAGGCGTCGGTGGAGTTCACCGAGTACCTGCGCGAGCTGATCGCCGAGCGGCGCAAGGCGCCCGGGGAGGACCTGATCTCCGGCCTGATCGCGGCGCACGACGAGGGCGACCGGCTCACCGAGCAGGAGATGATCTCCACCTGCGTGCTCCTGCTGAACGCGGGCCACGAGGCGACGGTGAACTCCACGGTCAACGGCTGGTACGCCCTCTTCCGCAACCCCGACCAGCTCGCCGCCCTGCGCGCCGACCACTCCCTGGTCCCCTCCGCGGTGGAGGAGCTGATGCGCTACGACACCCCGCTCCAGCTCTTCGAGCGCTGGGTCCTGGACGACATCGAGGTCGCCGGTACGACGATCCCCCGGGGCGCGGAGATCGCCATGCTCTTCGGCTCCGCCAACCACGACCCGGAGGTCTTCGACACCCCGGAGCGGCTGGTCCTCTCCCGCCCCGAGAACCCGCACATCTCCTTCAGCGCGGGCATCCACTACTGCCTCGGCGCCCCGCTGGCCCGCATCGAGCTGGGCGCGTCGATGAAGGCCCTGCTGGACCGGGCCCCGGCCCTGTCCCTGGCCGAGGAGCCGAATCGGAAGCCCAACTTCGTGATCCGGGGGATGGAAGGGCTGCGGGTGTCGGTCTGAGCCCGGGCGGGGCTCACTTGCCCGGCAGCACCAACCCCAGCGCCCCCTCCCACACCGTCCACGTACGTCTGCGCACCGGGCCCGCCTCCAGGGCGTCGGCCCGGTAGCGGAAGTCCGGGCCGGAGACCGTGATGCGGTGGCCCCGGGCCAGCAGGGGCGGCTCGTCCGCGGCGGGGCGGACCTCCACCGACGCCGTACCGGAGCCGTCCGGGGTCACCGAGACGTTCTCCACCTGCTGGTCCAGGTCGATCAGCGTCATGCCGTCCACCTCGACCCGCAGCCGGGTCGGGGCCGGGCCCGTGGGAGCGGGAGCGGGGCGCGCCGGGGCCAGGGTGCGGAACAGGGACTGGTACGTGCGCAGCCAGGGCCGGGCCTCCGCGGGCTCGGGGCGGACCGTGGACGGCAGCGCCGGGATGCGCAGCGCGCCCAGCACCACTCCGTCGCTGTCGTCGACGAGTACGTCCACCCGGTGCTCCACGCCGTCCAGGACCGCCCGCGCCGCCGCCACCGCGCCCGTGGGCAGCCCCAGCGCCCCGGCCAGCGTCAGCGCGGCGCCCACCGGGACCACCGACAGCGCGCATCCGGCCAGCTCCCGGCGCCGGTGCAGCAGGGACACCGCGCGCACCAGGGCCCGGTCGTCGCCGACCACGACCGGGCGCCGTGAGCCCCTTCGGGTGAGTGCGCGGGCGAATTCCTCCGGCCCCTCCGGCAGGCACACCTTCGTCGCGGCACCCGCGCTGAGCACGTCTTTCGCGATCCGCACGGACTCTCCGTCCGTATGCCGGGCGACCGGGTCGATGACCACCAGCAGCTGTTCGGACGTCGCGGAAGTCGCCACCTCGGCCATGCCTCGCTTCCTCGGGTAGCATCTTTGTGCAAGAGCCCCTTGCGCTATTGCGCCAGGGGCTTCGTCTATTCCGGGGCATCCGGTCCGACGGTTTGCGGCCAACGAAGGTCGCCGGTGTACCACCCGCACAGGTGCGGTGTACACCCCTGACCTTGGACATGCCCCGCCCGGAAGGGGTGTACGCGCGTGCCCGCACTTGTGCTGCTCGGTGCTCAGTGGGGTGACGAAGGCAAGGGAAAGGCGACCGACCTGCTCGGTGGCTCGGTCGATTATGTGGTGCGCTACCAGGGCGGCAACAACGCCGGCCACACGGTGGTCGTGGGCGATCAGAAGTACGCCCTGCACCTGCTCCCTTCCGGAATCCTCTCCCCGGGGTGCACCCCGGTCATCGGCAACGGCGTCGTCGTCGACCCGTCGGTCCTGCTCTCCGAGCTGAGCGGTCTGAACGAGCGAGGCGTCGACACGTCCAAGCTCCTGATCAGCGGCAACGCCCACATCATCACGCCGTACAACGTCACCGTCGACAAGGTGACGGAACGCTTCCTCGGTAAGCGGAAGATCGGCACCACCGGCCGCGGCATCGGCCCGACCTACGCGGACAAGATCAACCGCGTCGGCATCCGTGTCCAGGACCTGTACGACGAGTCGATCCTGACCCAGAAGGTCGAGGCGGCCCTCGACGTCAAGAACCAGCTGCTCACCAAGCTCTACAACCGTCGCGCGATCGCCGTCGACCAGGTCGTCGAGGAGCTGCTGCACTACGCCGAGCAGATCAAGCCGTACGTCGCCGACACGGTGCTGATCCTCAACCAGGCCCTGGAGGACGACAAGGTCGTGCTCTTCGAGGGCGGCCAGGGCACCCTGCTTGACATCGACCACGGCACGTACCCCTTCGTCACCTCCTCCAACCCGACCGCGGGCGGCGCCTGCACGGGCGCGGGCGTGGGCCCGACGAAGATCAGCCGGGTCATCGGCATCCTGAAGGCGTACACGACCCGCGTCGGCGCCGGCCCGTTCCCGACCGAGCTGTTCGACGAGGACGGCGAGGCGCTGCGCCGCATCGGCGGCGAGCGGGGCGTCACCACCGGCCGTGACCGCCGCTGCGGCTGGTTCGACGCGGTGATCGCCCGCTACGCCACCCGCGTGAACGGCCTCACCGACTTCTTCCTCACCAAGCTCGACGTGCTCACCGGCTGGGAGCAGATCCCGGTCTGCGTCGCCTACGAGATCGACGGCAAGCGGGTCGAGGAACTGCCCTACTCGCAGTCCGACTTCCACCACGCCAAGCCGGTCTACGAGATGCTGCCCGGCTGGTCCGAGGACATCTCGAAGGCCAAGTCGTTCTCCGACCTGCCGAAGAACGCCCAGGCGTACGTCAAGGCGCTGGAGGAGATGTCCGGCGCCCCGATCTCCGCGATCGGAGTGGGCCCGGGCCGGGACGAGACGATCGAGATCAACTCGTTCCTGTAGGAGCCGGACACGTTCCTGTAGAAGCCGGACACGTTCCTGTAGAAGCCGGACACAGCGAAAGGGGCGTCCCCGCACCGGGGGCGCCCCCTTCCGAACTCTGCCCGGAACAGTCGTTGTTGCCCTACTCTCGACGCACGACCTCGGGGGAGGGGTGGGGCGTGGACATCGCACCGGAACTGTTGACGGCACTGGCGTCGGGCACCGCCGGAGCGGCGGGGCAGCAGCTCTGGGCATCCCTGGGCGCCCTGCTCCGCCGCCGCCCACCGGACGCGGCGCCCACGGGCGAGGAGGAACTGTCCGCGCTCGGCGAGCACACGGACGACACCGCCCGCGCCCGTGAACTGGCCAACGTCCTGGTGCTGAGGGCCGAGCAGGACCCGGCGTTCGCGCGGGCCCTGGAGGAGTGGCGGGGGCGGGCGGAGCAGTGGCACCGCGCCACGGCCGACTCCGGTGAGCACCGCAACGAGATCAGCGGCGGCGAGTTCAACGGCCCGGTCATCATCGCGCGCGACATCAACGGCCCGATGACCTTCGGCCAGTAGGACCCCGTCGCCGATGCCCGAGATCTCCGGGGGGAAGTACGACGCGCCCGTCGTCATAGCGCAGAACATCAGCGGTCCCGTCCACTTCGACAGCCCCCGCCCCGAGGAACAGCCCACCGGCCGCCGTCGGACACCACTGCGCACGGCCGCGTCACTGGTCCTGCTGGGCCTGCTGATCTTCGTCATGACGTCGCTGCGGACGGGCGAGGAGACGCTGTCGCCGGGCTCCCGCCGCGTCTTCGCCCTGGCGGGCGCGGGGCTGGTGGTCGTGGGCTCGCTGTGGTGGGTCGCCACCCTCGCGGGGCTCACCGCACGGATGCGGGAACGGTTCGCGCCGCGCCGAAGACTCGCGCCCGCCCAACTGGACGCGGCGGCGGACTCCTTGGCGACGGTGCTGGCCGACGAGTACGCCCGCGACGAGAAACAGCTCCACGTCAACGACCCGGCGCCCATCCCGGTCCGCTGGTCGGCCGCCGGACCCCACCTGAGCGACCACCGCGCCAACATCCTGCGCACCCCGATCACGGCGGCCGACGGAACGGCCCAACCGCTCGACCTGGAAGGCGACTACGACGGCATCGCGGCCTTCTACGCCCGCGTCCCCAGCGGGCGCCTGGTGATCCTCGGCGCCCCCGGTGCGGGCAAGTCGGCACTGGTCCTACGGCTTGCCCGCGACCTGCTGAAGTCCCGCGAACCCGCCGCCCCGGTCCCGGTGCTGCTGCCCATCGCTTCCTGGAACTCCGCCGAGGAGGACCCCTGGCACTGGGCGGCCCGCCGCCTGGCCGCCCTGCACCCCACGGTCCTGCGCACCCCCCAGCTCGCCCACGACCTGCTCACCTCGGGCCGCCTCCTGCCCGTCCTCGACGGCCTCGACGAACTCCCCGAGCCCGCCCGCCCCAAGGCCCTCACCCGACTGCGCCGCACCCTGAACGAACCCGCCCGTCTGGTCCTGACCTGCCGTGTCGAGGAGTACGAGGCGGCTGTCGAGGACACCGACACCGTGCTGCCCGCCGCCGCGGTCGTCCAGCTCGAACCCCTCACCGTCACCGACCTGGAGGCCTACCTCCCGCGCACCGCCCGCCCCACCGGCCCCGAGCACACCGCCACCAAGTGGACCCCGGTCCTGGCCCGCCTGGCCGATGCCGAGGACCGGGCACCGGAGGTCGCCTCCCTGCGCGCGGTCCTGAGCACCCCCCTCATGGTCAGCCTCGCCCGCTTCGTCTACACCGGCACCCGCGCCGACCCGACCGAACTGATCGAGGACGAACGCTTCCGCGATCGCTCCACCCTCGAACGCCACTTGTACGACGCCTTCCTCTCCGCCGCCTACGAGGACACCGGCCGCGCGGGCTGGACTGGCGAGCAGGCCCGCGCCTGGACGGGCTACCTCGCCGCGCACCTGCGCCGCACCGGCGAGCAGGACATCGCGTGGTGGCGCCTGGGCGAGGTCGTACCGCGCTCGGTGCGGTGGGTGGGCACGGGGCTGGCCATGGTGATCGCCGCGCTCGCGGTCGGCGTGACGGACTACGACCATCCGTGGTGGCGGGAGTGGGTGCCGGTGCCGCCGTGGGTGGTGGTGCTGGTGCTGGGGTGCGCGGCGGCGCTGCTGGACTGGCGCCTGGACACACCGGTGGACGCGCCGCGGCGGCTGCACTGGCCGGGGCGGGCCGATCTGCGGGCCCTGCGTTCGGAGTTGCGCCTGCTGATGCTGATCGCGCCGCTCGTGGTCCTCGTGATCGGTGCGCTGGTGCTCCTGAAGCAGAACGACGTGGCGCTCAGAGCCACTGTCGTGGTCGCCATCGTGATCCCGTCGGTCGTGCTCAGCCGGCTCATCGACCTGTTCAACCGTCTCGCCGATCCGGCCGACGCCCCCGAGCCGGCGGAACTCCTGCGTGCGGACCGCCGTACCCAGCTCGTGCTCGGCCCCTTCACCCCGGCCCGGCAGCCACTGCGCCGTCTCTTCTCCGAGACAGCGCTGATCGTGGTCGTCGTCGCGCTGGCCTTCTGGCTGCGCATCTCGGACCGTTCCTCGGTGACCTGGGGCGACTGGGTGATTGCCCTGGGTCTGCTGCTGTTGGCCTGGGCGGTGTGCCGCTGGTCGGTGTCGGCGGCGGGACGGCTCGCGGTCGCCCGGCTGTATCTCGTCTGCACAGGTGCCCTGCCGTGGCACGTGATGGCCTTCCTGCGCGACGCCCACCGCAGGGGAGTGCTGAGACAGTCCGGGGGCCTGTACCGCTTCCGCCACATCGAGTTGCGCAACCGGCTCGCCGAGGGGAAAGGGGTGGCCGAGGACGGCACCAGCAACCCCGACCCGGCACGCGAGGAGGACGTACGGCCGCCGCTGGCCGACCTGGTGGGCTTTGGACCGCTCCTGGTCTTCCTCGCCACCGGCCTGGCGGCGGTGTTGATGATCCCTGACTTCAAGTACCCGCGCGAAGAGCTGCCGGAGCCCTGCGCGCTGGTCGGTCCGGCCCACCTTCGGCAGCTCTTCGCCGACCCGGTGAAGAAGGAGGACCGGATCTCCTGCGGCCTGGACGAGCGCTCGCCGTTCCGGCCGGACCGGCGCTTGACGATCACCAAAGCTCTGTGGTGGTCGAACTGGAAGGACGGCAGCGGCACCGATATGGCTCGGCAGTACTTCGACGAGGTCGGGGTGGCCGACGACAACCCGCTCTCCGGTCTTGGCGACGAGGCGAGGGTGCTGATGAAGTCCGACGGCCGGCACAAGGAGCCGAAGGCCCTGGTCACCGTGCGCACCGGGAACGCGGTCCTGTGGGTGGAGTACAGCGAGCAGTACGCCGAACCCGCGCGCGTGTACGAGGTGGCCGTCCTCCTCGCCCGGGACGCCCTGCGCCGGGCGTCGGCCCCGGGCACGGACGTCGGCACCGACCCCCGCGCCCTCGCCGACATCCCGCCCGCGAAGCTGCCCGACCCGTTGCCGATCGCCGCGTACCGGAGAGTGCCGGAGCAGTCGCTGCGCGGCGCCGTCTGGAGGGGCGAGGAGCACTCGGACATCCACACCTTCGAGCGGCTGAAGGTGCCGGTCAGGCTGGCCCCCGACTTCACCTGCAGCGAGGGGGACAAGCCGTCGGAGAACGGCGATCGGACCGCGCGGTGCAGCGCGAACGGCAATGATCCGCCGCTGTTGGACATGGCGGACCTGCCGTGCGGGAGGGAATCCTGCCCGCCCTCGGTGACCGAGTCATTCCGCACCCGGTGGTCGGGCAGCGACGCCCGGACCTGGCGGCGCACCCCCACCGGCGACGGCCGCTACCTGGAGCGCGACACCAAGAAGGGCGAGTACGAGCTGATCCTCTTCATCCCCGACCACCGCGACGACGGCGAGCACCAACTCTGGTTCCGCGCGCTTGTCGACATGGACGACGTCGAGCTGGCCCAGAAGATGGTCAACGCGGCGTACACCCAGGTCACGGCCCCGTAGCCACCCTGGACCGGCCACTCAACTCCGTTCTGCGGAACCGTACAAATGGGGCATATCCTGAAGCAGGGTGATGGGTGGGGAGAAGGCGAGGGTGAGCCGGATGCGCACGATGATGAAGGTGACCGTCGACACCGACAAGGGCAATGAGGCCATCCGCAGTGGGCGCCTGCCCGAGATCATGAAGGGGGTCCTGGAGAAGCTCAAGCCGGAGGCGGCGTACTTCGGCCCCGAGGGCGGGCAGCGCACCTGCTGGATGGTGTTCGACCTCCAGGACAGCTCCCAACTGCCGCCCACCGCCGAGCCGTTCTTCGAGGAGCTGCGCGCGAAGGTCGAGCTCACCCCCGTGATGAACATCGAGGACCTCCAGAAGGGTCTCTCCCAGCTGAGCGGCTCCTGACGCCTCATCAGCTGAAGACGATCATCGACCCCTGCGCCAGACTCCGGGTCGCCGCCGCGTGCAGGCCCAGCCAGACATGGCGTTCGCGGGCGAAGGGGCTGGGGTCGTACGGAGCGGGCAGGGCGGGCTCCTCCAACTCCGTGGGCGCCGACGGCGGTTGCGGCGCCTCCGGAGGGTTCGCCGGGTCGATGCCGATCGACGGGGCCACGAACTCCAGCTCCCTCAGCAGGGTCTGCGAGGAGCCCAAGGGGCCGCCCCCGGCGAGGAGTTCGTCGCTGGAGAGCGGGTGCGGGAAGTCCACCGGGACATAGGCGCCCGCGTGGTCGTAGTGCCAGACCAGGTGCGACTGCTGGGCCGTGGCCTCGAACATCTCCAGCAGCTGCTCGTAGTCCCCGCCCAGTTCGTCCACCGGGGTCACCGGCAACTGGCACACCTGGAGCAGGTAGGCCCGGCGCAGAAAGTGCAGCGCGTCGTAGTCGAACCCGGCCACCGGGGCGACCTCGCCGGTCAGGCCCGGCATGTACTGGTACACCGGCACCGGCGGCAGCCCGGACTCGGCGAGCACCTTGTTGTATTGCGCGAGTTCCTCGGCGAACGGGTTGTCGGGCGTGTGGCACAACACGTCGACGAGCGGTACCAGCCACAGGTCACAGGCCAAAAGAGGACTCCTCGCGTAGCGGGGCGTAGCGCCATGGTCAGGGAAGGGTAATCGGTGCGGCCCGGTGGGGAACCCTCCAGTACCGGTCGTGGGCCGGGACGGTGCATATCCCTTACCCCGGCCCTCAGGACGCGAGTCGCCCGATCAGGGACAACCAGTGCGCGTTGTACTCGGCGACGATCACCCGGGCCGCCTTCACATCGCGGCGGGCGAGCGCGTCCACCAGCTCGGTGTGGCCCGCCCACAGCTGCCCGCGCAGCTCGGTCAGCAGCCGCAGGTGCTGCACCGCGCACACCCAGGACTGCACGCGCAGCCGGTGCAGGAAGTCGGCGAGATAGGGGTTGCCGAACAGGGCCCCGAGTTCGCGCCAGAAGCGCAGGTCGTAGCCGATGAGGACGGTCAGGTCGCCGGCGTTGGCGGCGCGCTGCGCCTCCTCGCCGCGCCGCCGGACCCCGGCCAGCGCGGCGGCGGTACGGGGGTCGTCGGGGTCGGCGTGCGCGTGGCGGCCCTCGGCGAGGGCGTCGAACATGCCGTCGATCACCAGGGCGCGGGCCTCGACGATGCCCCGGTAGTCCTCGAAGGAGTACGTACGGACCTTGAAGCCCCGGTGCTGGTCCGCCTCCAGCAGCCCCTGCGCGGACAGGTCGACCAGCGCCTCGCGCACCGGGGTGGCGGAGACGCCGTACTGCTCGGCTATCTCCTTGACCGTGAACGCCTGCCCCGGCTGGAGCCGTCCGGCCAGCACCTCGTCCCGCAGCGCGTCCGCGATCTGCTGGCGCAGGGTGCTGCGGGTCACTGCACCGTTGCCGGTGGAGCCGGGCATGGGCGGAGGGTCTCCTCGTCGCGGGGTGGCGTACACGTACTTCTACGAGCACGCCACCTTACGCGTTCGCCCCACGGCCCGGCTCCCGGGTGACACCGACCACATCAGCCGCCACAACAACGGCTCTTGACGGCTACTTTGTGTACTCGTCCGCCACCGAAAGAGCCGCGTCCAGGGCTGCCAGGCCCTCCTTCAGTTCGGACTCGGAGACGTTGCACGGCGGGACCACGTGCGTGCGGTTCATGTTCACGAACGGCCAGATGCCGTGCTTCTTCGCGGCGGCGGCGAAGGCGGCCATCGGGGCGTTGGCCTCACCGGCCGCGTTGTACGGCACCAGCGGCTCGCGGGTCTCCCTGTCCTTGACCAGGTCCAGCGCCCAGAACATGCCCACGCCGCGCACCTCGCCGACGCTCGGGTGCCGCTCGGCCAGCTCGCGCAGCGCGGGCTCGACGACGGTGGTGCCCAGGCGGGCCGCGTTCTCCACGACGCCCTCCTCCGCCATGACGTTGATCGTCGCGACGGCGGCGGCGCAGGCCAGCGGGTGCCCGGAGTAGGTCAGACCGCCGGGGTAGGCGCGCTTGCCGAAGGTCTCCGCGATCGCCGGGGAGATCGCCACACCGCCGAGCGGCACATAGCCGGAGTTCACGCCCTTGGCGAAGGTCATCAGGTCCGGGACGACGTCGAAGTGGTCGGCGGCGAACCACTCACCGGTCCGCCCGAACCCGGCCATCACCTCGTCCAGGACGAAGACGATGCCGTACTTGTCGCATATCTCACGCACACCGGCCAGGTAGCCCGGCGGCGGCACCATGATCCCGGCGGTGCCGGGGATGGTCTCCAGGATGATCGCGGCGACGGTCGACGGCCCCTCGAAGGCGATCGTCGTCTCCAGGTGTTCCAGCGCCCGCGCGCACTCCTGCTCCTCGGTCTCGGCGTAGAAGCGGGAGCGGTACAGGTACGGCGCCCAGAAGTGCACCACTCCGGCGCTCGCGCTGTCGGAGGGCCAGCGGCGCGGGTCGCCGGTGATGTTCACGGCCTGCTGGGTGCCGCCGTGGTACGAGCGGTACGCGGAGAGCACCTTGGGGCGGCCCGTGTGCAGCCGGGCCATGCGCACCGCGTGCTCGACGGCGTCCGCGCCGCCGTTGGTGAAGAAGATCTTGTCCAGGTCGCCGGGGGTGCGCTCGGCGATCAGCCGGGCCGCCTCCGAGCGCGCCTCCACGGCGAACGCGGGCGCGAACGTCGTCATCCTCGCCGCCTGCTCCTGGATCGCCGCGACGACCTTGGGGTGCTGGTAGCCGATGTTGGTGTAGACGAGGCCGCTGGTGAAGTCCAGGTAGCGGTTGCCGTCGTAGTCCCAGAAGTACGACCCCTCGGCGCCGGCGACGGCGAGCGGGTCGATGAGCTCCTGCGCGGACCAGGAGTGGAAGACATGCGCGCGGTCCGCGGCCTTCACGGCGGCGCCGACCTCGGGATTGGGCTGAGGGGTCATGCGGCCGAGGGTAAATGTCCGCGATGCGGAAGCGATATCGGCGTCCTGTCTGCGGGACGGGACTTTCCGCGACAGGTTGTCGACAACGCCGGGCGTACTCGTACCGGCGCGGGCTGTTACGGAACCGTAGACCCGCCCGCACTGACCTCCCCGTATGCCCGCACTATCGTGGATCCGTCGCAGGGGGCGGCGCGGTATGGGGGAGGGCCCGTCATGGATCAGCTGGGACCGGGAGACCCGCAGCGGATCGGCGCCTATCGGCTGCTGGCCCGGCTCGGGGCCGGCGGGATGGGGCAGGTGTATCTCGCCCGGTCGGAGCGCGGGCGCACGGTCGCGGTGAAGCTGGTACGGGCGGAACTGGCCGCGCAGGAGGAGTTCCGGGCGCGGTTCCGGCAGGAGGTGAACTCCGCGCGCCGGGTGGGCGGTCTGTGGACCGCGCCGGTGCTCGACGCGGACACCGAGGCCGAGGTGCCGTGGGTGGCCACCGGGTACGTCGCCGGACCGAGCCTCCAGCAGGTCGTCGGGCACGATCACGGGGCGCTGCCGGAGCGGTCGGTACGGATCCTCGCTGCGGGGCTCGCACACGCGCTCACCGACATCCACGCCGCCGGGATCGTCCACCGCGACCTCAAGCCGTCCAACATCCTGGTCACCATCGACGGGCCGCGCGTCATCGACTTCGGCATAGCGCGGGCGCTGGAGACGATCGCCGAGTCCGGTCTGACCCGAACCGGCGCGCTCGTCGGCTCGCCGGGCTTCATGGCGCCCGAGCAGGTGCGCGGCGACCGCATCACGCCCGCCTGCGACGTCTTCTGCCTCGGCTCCGTCCTGGCCTACGCCGCCACCGGCCGCCTTCCCTTCGGCGCGGGCGGCAGCGGTGTGCACGCGCAGATGTTCCGCATCGCCCAGGAGGAACCGGACCTGGACGGCGTCCCGGAGGGCATCGCCGACCTGGTCCGCGAGTGCCTGCGCAAGGACCCGGCCTCCCGCCCGCCGCTGGCCCACATCCTGGAGCGCACCGGCGCCGACGACACGGTCTCCGACGGCCGCTCCCGCGACCCGTGGCTGCCGAGCACACTGGTCGCACAGCTGGGGCGGCACGCGGTGGGGCTGCTGGACGCGGAGGAACCGCTGGCGCCGGGGGCGGCGGGCGCCGCCGGTGCGGGCGGTGCCGCGCCGGGGGCCTGGGCTGCGGGA
>NZ_FLSP01000068.1 GCF_900091315.1 Streptomyces sp. DI166 | reverse complement strand
GAACACCGCCCCCCACCCCGCACCAGGAGCGCACCCCATGCCCGACTCGTCCGCCCGCGCGCGCCGTGTGCTCGCCGTCATCCCCGCCCGTGGTGGTTCCAAGGGCGTGCCCGCGAAGAACCTCGCCCCCGTCGGCGGTGTGCCGTTGGTCGCTCGGGCGGTGCGGGAGTGCCGGGCCGGGCGGCTGGTGACCGATGTCGTGGTCTCCACCGACGACCAGGCCATCGCCGCCGCCGCCCGGCACGCCGGCGCCGAGGTCGTGCTGCGGCCCGCCGCCATCGCCGGGGACACCGCCACCTCCGAGGCCGCCGTGCTGCACGCCCTGGACAGCCACGAGGAACGGCACCGGACCGAGGTGGACGTGGTGCTGCTCGTGCAGTGCACCAGCCCCTTCGTGACCCGCGAGGACATCGACGCCGTCACAGCGGCCGTGGTGGAGAACGGCGCCGACACCGCGGTCACCGTGGCCCCCTTCCACGGCTTCGTCTGGCGTGACGCCGACGAGTCCGAAGAGGGCGGCGTCGGCGTCAACCACGACAAGTCCTTCCGCCCGCGCCGCCAGGACCGCCCCCAGGACTACCTGGAGACCGGCACCGCCTACGCCATGGACGCGGCCGGCTTCCGCATCCACCAACACCGCTTCTTCGGCCGCACCGAACTGGTCCGCACCGACCCCGCCCGCGTCCTGGAGATCGACGACCCGCACGACCTCGCCCGGGCCCGCGCCCTCGCGCCCCTGTTCGACGCGGGCCGCCCCGGCGCGCTGCCGACCCCCGAGGACATCGACGCCGTCGTCCTCGACTTCGACGGCACCCAGACCGACGACCGGGTGCTGATCGACGCCGACGGACGGGAGTTCGTCTCCGTGCACCGCGGCGACGGCCTCGGCATCGCGGCCCTGCGCCAGGCGGGCCTGCGGATGCTGATCCTCTCCACGGAACAGAACCCGGTGGTCGCCGCCCGGGCCCGGAAGCTGAGAATCCCGGTCCTGCACGGCGTCGACCGCAAGGACCTCGCCCTCAAGCAGTGGTGCGAGGAGCAGGGCATCGCGCCGGAGCGCGTGCTCTACGTCGGCAACGACGTCAACGACCTCCCCTGCTTCGCCCTCGTCGGCTGGCCCGTGGCGGTCGCGAGCGCCCACGACGTCGTACGCGGCGCCGCCCGCGCGGTCACCACCGTCCCGGGTGGCGACGGCGCGATCCGGGAGATCGCCGGCTGGATCCTCGGCCCCTCCCTCGATTCCCTCACCAAGTAAGGACACCTCCCGCCATGAGCAACTCCCGACTCCGCCCGTTCGGCCCCTCCCGCCTGGCCGGTCCCGGTCAGCCCGTCTACATCTGCGGCGAGATCGGCATCAACCACAACGGCGAGCTGGAGAACGCCTTCAAGCTGATCGACGCCGCCGCCGAGGCCGGCTGCGACGCCGTCAAGTTCCAGAAGCGCACCCCGGAGATCTGCACCCCGCGCGACCAGTGGGACATCGAGCGCGACACCCCCTGGGGCCGCATGACCTACATCGACTACCGCCACCGCGTGGAGTTCGGCGAGACGGAGTACCGCCGGATCGACGAGTACTGCAAGGAGAAGGGGATCGACTGGTTCGCCTCCCCCTGGGACGTGGAGTCCGTCGCCTTCCTGGAGAAGTTCGACGTCCCGGCCCACAAGGTGGCCTCCGCCTCGCTCACCGACGACGAGCTGCTGCGCGCCCTGCGCGCCACCGGCCGCACCGTCATCCTCTCCACCGGTATGTCGACCCCGCGTCAGATCCGCCACGCGGTGGAGGTGCTGGGCTCGGACAACATCCTGCTCTGCCACGCCACCTCGACGTACCCGGCGAAGGCGGAGGAGCTCAACCTCCGGGTCATCAACACCCTCCAGGACGAGTACCCGAACGTCCCCATCGGCTACTCCGGCCACGAGACCGGCCTGCAGACGACCCTTGCCGCGGTCGCGCTCGGCGCCGCCTTCGTCGAGCGGCACATCACCCTCGACCGTGCCATGTGGGGCTCGGACCAGGCCGCCTCGGTCGAGCCGCAGGGCCTGACCCGCCTGGTGCGCGACATCCGCACCATCGAGGCCTCCCTCGGCGACGGCATCAAGAAGGTCTACGAGTCCGAACTGGGCCCGATGAGGAAGCTGCGCCGCGTCCAGGGCGTCGTCGTCGAGGCGGAGAACGCCGAGGCGGGGAACGTCGAGGCGGGGAACGTCGAGACGGAGAACTCCAAGGCGGCCGGGGAACCCGTGTCGGTCTGACCCTGTTTGATCGGATCTGAGAGTATCCGACGGTATCCGGCAGTATCTGATCCCATTCACCCCTCCTTCGATTCTCCTACTACGGGACGGTCGTACGCAGATGAACCCCCGCGCCGAGAAGGCCGGCACCCGCACCCTCGCCTTCGTCGAGAGTCCGGTACAGCTGCTGAACGTGCTGGAGTGGGCGCACGCGCACGAGCACACGCTCGGCGCGGGGCTCACCCTGGTGGTCCTCTCTCCGGTCGACCCGATGACCCGCGGCCAGCTGCGCCGGACGGCGGAGCTGGCCCGCGAGGAGGGGCACGAGGTCCGCTGGGAGGAGGCGCGGGGCGGCGCGGGCGCGCCGTTCCGGACCGTGGCGGGCCTGGCGGGGATGCTCCGCCGGGCTCCCCGGGTGGTCCTCGGGGACCCTTTCTCCCGCTACGTCCAGCTCCTGCTGGCCATCACCCCGGCCCGGGACCTGGTGGTGGTGGACGACGGCACGGCGACCATGGAGTTCGTCGCCCAACTGGCCCGCGGTGAGCGCCTGGTGCGCTGGCACCGCAAAGGCGGCCGTACGGCACCCCGGGACCTGGTGCTGGCCCCGGCGTCCTCGGCGGCCCGCCGCAGGCTCACCCCGGGCCGGGGCCGCAGGGTCGAGGTCTTCTCGTCGATGCCGATGCAGGAGACCCTGCCGGGCCTGGAGGTGACCGCGAACACCTTCGCCTGGACCCGGTCCCGCTTCGGCCCGCCCCGTATCACCAGGAGCGCCGACATGGTCGGCACCTCCCTGGTGGAGACCGGTGTGGTCGACGGCGCCCGCTATCTGGAGGCGGTCCGCTTCCTGGCGGAGGCGCACGGGGCCACGCGTTACTTCGCGCACCGCCGGGAGAGCGCCGACAAGCTCCACCGGCTGGCCGTCGAGACGGGACTGGAGGTCGTCCGCCCGGACCTCCCGCTGGAGCTGATCGCCCGCCGCGGCCCGATCGGCAGCGAGGTGCTCAGCTTCCCCTCCACGGTCGTCCACACCCTTCCCCTGGCCCTGGCCGGGACGGACGTACGGGTGGCGGTCTGCGACATCGACCCGGCCTGGCTCACCTCCCACGCCTCGCCGCGCGCCCACGGCTTCCTCTCCGGTGTCACGGGCTCGGCGAAGGGCGTCCGCAGGCTTGCGGTGAACCTGGCCTGACCCGCCCTGCTATCACCCGTTCGAGGGACGGCTTGAATTTGGTATGGACCTGCCAAGGCAGGGGTTCTACGGTGCGAGCGAGTGCGCTCTGAGAGCGCTCTCACCCCTCCCAGCTCCCCACAACCCGCCAGGAGGTCCCATGAGACGCACCGTCACCCTGAGAGCAGCCCTCGCGGCCCTGCTCCTCGCCACCGGACTCGGCACCGCACAGGCGAGCACCGCGAACGCCGCCCCCGCCCCCGAAGCCGCCGAGACCTCGGTCTCGCCCGGTCTCCTCGACGCCATGAGCCGCGACCTCGGCCTGACCGAGGCCCAGGCGAAGGAGCGGCTGCGCGCCGAACGCGCCGCCCTCGACACCGAGCAGGCCGCTCGGTCTGCGGCCGGGCGTGCCTACGGCGGCTCCTGGTTCGAACCGTCCACCGGCAGACTCGTGGTCGCCCTCACCGACCGCGCCAAGGCCGACGAGGTACGGGCCCTCGGCGCCGACACCCGGCTCGTGCGGCACAGCGCCGCCGCCCTGGACCGGGTCACCACCCGGCTGAACGCGCTCTCCGCACCGTCCGGAGTGGCCGGCTGGCACGTCGACCCCGAGGCCAACAGCGTGGTCGTCACGGTCGTGCGCGGCGAGCGGAACGCCTCCGCCGTACGGGCCTTCGTCGACCGCGCCCGGCGCACCGGCCCCGTCGAGGTGGCGTACACCCCCCAGGCGCCGCGCACCTACGCGGCCGGCACCGTCGGCGGCGACCCGTACTACACGGGCAACGTCCGCTGCTCCATAGGCTTCTCCGTGCACGGCGGCTTCGTCACCGCCGGGCACTGCGCACAGGCCGGGGCGGCGGTGCGCGGCTGGGACGGCTCGGCCATGGGCACCTTCCAGGGCTCCTCGTTCCCCGGCAACGACTACGCCTACGTGAGCATCCACAGCGGCTGGTGGACCGTCCCGGTGGTCCTCGGCTGGGGCACGGTCCCGGACCGCCTGGTCCGGGGGTCCGCGGAGGCCCCGGTGGGGACCTCCATCTGCCGCTCCGGCTCCACGACCCACTGGCACTGCGGCACGGTCCTGGCCAGGAACGAGACCGTCAACTACGCCCAGGGCGCCGTCCACCAGATGACCAAGACCAGCGTCTGCGCCGAGCCCGGTGACTCCGGCGGCTCCTTCATCAGCGGCGACCAGGCCCAGGGCGTCACCTCCGGTGGCTGGGGCAACTGCTCCACCGGCGGCCAGACCTGGTTCCAGCCGGTCAACGAGATCCTGTCCCGCTACGGCCTGACCCTGCACACCGCCTGACCGACCGTCCACGGGGCCCGGTGACAACGCTGTCGCCGGGCCCCACCGCTCACTCCGGCCTGCGGGCCAGCACATACGCCCGCGTGTACTTCTCCTCCTCCACCGGCTCCCGCACCGTCCGCGACCGCACCTCCAGGCCCGCCTCGCGCAGATGGGCCGCGACCGTCTCCGGGGTGCGCAGGTAGTAGCTGAGCGAGATGTCCTTGCCGAAGCGCTCCGTCAGATGGAGCAGCGTGTCGCTCTCCCCGCCCGGGAACTGGAACGACAGCAGGACGTGCCCGCCCGGCACCAGCACCCGGCGGAACTCCCGGAACACGGCGGTCAGCCGCTCGGTCGGGATGTGAATGACCGAGTACAGGGCGGTGATGCCGCCCAGCGTCGCGTCCGGCAGGTCCAGCGCGGTCATCGTGCCGACGTGGAACCGCAGATGCGGATGGGCCTCGCGGGCCAGCGCGACCATGCGCGGCGAGACGTCCACCCCGAACACCGGCACGCCCAGCTCGTGCAGGCGCGCGGTCACATACCCGGGGCCGCTGCCCAGGTCGCCCACCGGGGCCTTGGAGTGCCCGCGCACCTCCTCCGCGAAGGCCGTGAGCAGGGCCCGCTCCAGGGGGCGGCTGCCGAGGCCGTCGGGGTGGCGCTCGGTGTAGGGGTCGGCCATCGCGTCGTACGACGCGCTGGTGGCCTGTACGAAGTACGGGTCCGTGGTCGAGTCGGTCACGGGGCGGAGCCTAGTGGCGCCCCGCGGGGTGGTTCGGCAGTTTCACCCACCGGAAAACTGCCGGACACCGCACATCCCCCGTGGTCCTGAACACGACAGGATTGCGGCATGAACGGTGTGCGCGAACTCGTCTTCCGGTCCCGCTTCCGGCGCGGTCTGTGGGCCGTCGTGGCCGTCGCCGCGACCGGCGCCCTGCTCACCGCCCTGGCCCTGGCCGGGGGCGGCGGTCCGGCCCCGCTCCTCGCCGCCGGCGTGCTCTGCCTCGGCACCGCACTGGCCGCCCTGCGCCCCGCCACCGGCGAGGTCCGCGCCGACGCCCACGGCATCCACACCCGGCGCCGCACCGTGTCCTGGGCGGACGTCACCGATCTGCGCGTACGGATCAAGCGGTGGCCCAGGGGGCAGGAGTCCCGGCAGATCCTCGTCGCCGTGCGCGACCGGCGCGCCTGGCAGCTGCCCCAGCCCACGGGATGGGGCAGCGACGACGCGTACTTCGAGGACGCCCTGGAGTCCCTGCGCGCCCTGCACCGCCGCCACGGCACCCCCCGCTCGGACCGGGTCGTCCTCGTCTCCCAGCGCACCGCGGGCCGCGGCTCGCCCTGGCCGCCGGTCCTGTGCGTCCTGCTGCTGGTGTGCGCGGGCGCGGCCGCCTGGTCCGTACCGCGGGCCGACGACACCACGCGGGCCTGGGAGTCGGCCGTACCGTGCACGGCGTCGGCCCCCGCCGAGGACCGGCGCGAGTGCCTGACCACGGTCCCGGCCGTGATCGAGGCGACCGTGGACCAGGGACCGAAGAAGGGCGGAAGGCTCTACTTCGCCGACGACCGACCGATGGACGCGCTCTCCGTGTCGGAGGACGCCGCGCAGGAGTTCCAGGCCGGGGACCAGGTGACACTCACCGTCTGGCGCGGCGATGTGATGGAGGTCTCCGGAAGCCGCCACGTCTGGCGTGAGCACGTCTCCCCGCCCGGCGACCTGGCCGTGGTCGCGGCGGTGCTCGCCCTCCTCGCGGGCTACCCGGCGGCCCAGACGGTGACGCGTCTGCGCTGGCGGAGGCTGCCCGACGGAGAGGTCCTCCCCTCCGCCCTGCCCTACGCGGCCGTACTCGCCGCGACCGCCGTATGGCTCCTGCCCCTCGTGTACCGGCACCCCACCGACCTGCTCGACTCCTCCACCGCCGTCACCTGGGGCCTCGCGGGCACCACCGCCACGCTCGCCCTGACCGCCCTGGCCTGGCGCGCCACCCGCGTCCGCCTCCCCGGTGAGGTCACCGTCCCGGACGAGCGCGGCGAGGTCTTCGTGCGCGCCCGCTTCCTGGAGTCCACCGACTACAACCCCGACGGCTTCGGCACCCACATCGCCCTCGGCGGCGACGGGCCGCCCGCCGTCACCCCCGGCCCCGACCGGTACGGCGCGCGGACCGTCCCGGCCCGGCGGCTCACCCTCATCCGGGTGCGCAGGCCACAGGAGTACGACG
Organism: Streptomyces sp. DI166; assembly: GCF_900091315.1. GTDB lineage: Bacteria > Actinomycetota > Actinomycetes > Streptomycetales > Streptomycetaceae > Streptomyces > Streptomyces fuscus. The sequence goes on along the minus strand of NZ_FLSP01000068.1, from coordinate 40,632 downwards.
GCGACAGCGTGCCCCGGAGCTGGCACGTCGCCGAGTTCGACGACGACGGCACCCCCGTCCGGCTGGCCGCCGCCCCGGCCGACCTCGCCCGCCTCCTGCGCGCCCTGGAGACCACAGCGACGCTCGCGGACGCCTCGACTCCGGGTTCCGACAGATGAACAGAACCGACGCGGCTGTCCGCGGCGTGGTATGGGTTGGTAGGAGAGCGGACGGGTGACTTGATCGACTCGCTCGAAAAGTGAGGGAGTTTACCCGTCCCAACCCACACCTATGCGTCTGGCGGCCAGATTTTCTTCCCCTAACGGGCTGAACTTTTGTTGATCGAGGGTCAGTTGGCCACCCGGGCGTCCTACCCTTCAGAGGGTGAACCAATTGATGTCCGTAGAGTCCGAGGCCGAAACCGCGGGGGACGCCGGGGAAGCGCTGCTCCCGGGCACGCTGCCCGAATCGCTGCGCGCCGAACTCGTCGCGTTCCGCCGCGACTTGCACATGCACCCCGAGCTGGGCAACCAGGAGTTCCGAACCACCGCCGCGATCAAGGAGCGCCTGGAGCGGGCCGGTCTCGCGCCGCGCGTGCTCGCCGTCGGGACCGGGCTCGTCTGTGACATCGGCAACTGGGACGACGGGCTGCCCGCGCTCGCCCTGCGCGCCGACATCGACGCCCTGCCCATCCCGGACGCCAAGACCGAGTGCCCCTACCGCTCCACGGTCCCCGACCGGGCGCACGCCTGCGGCCACGACGTGCACACCACCGTGGTGCTCGGCGCCGGGCTCGTCCTCGCCGACCTGCACCGCAGGGGGCTGCTGCCGCGGCCGGTGCGGCTGATCTTCCAGCCCGCCGAGGAGGTGCTGCCCGGCGGCGCCGCCGACTCCATCGAGTGCGGGGTGCTGGAGGGCGTGGGCCGGATCGTCGCCGTGCACTGCGACCCGCGGGTGGACGCCGGGAAGATCGGTATCCGCGAGGGCGCCATCACCTCCGCCTGCGACCGGCTGGAGATCGCGCTGGACGGCCCCGGCGGCCACACCGCGCGCCCCCACCTGACCACCGACCTGGTCACCGCCGTCGCCCGGGTGGTCACCGACGTGCCCGCGCTGGTCGGGCGCCGGGTGGACACCCGCGCGGGGCTCGCCGTGACCTGGGGCCGCATCGAGTCCGGGCACGCGCCGAACGTCATCCCGCAGCACGCCGAGCTGTCCGGGACCGTGCGCTGCCTGGACCTGGAGGCCTGGCGGCAGGCGCCCGACATTGTGGTCGCCGCCATCGACGAGGTCGCCAATCTGCACCGCGCCAAGTCCGAGATCAACTACGTCCGCGGGGTGCCGCCGGTGGTCAACGACCCCGAGATCACCGAGCTGCTGCGGGACGCCATGATCGCCCGCCGCGGCGCCGACTCCGTCGAGGGCACCCAGCAGAGCCTCGGCGGCGAGGACTTCTCCTGGTACCTGGAGCACGTGCCCGGTGCCATGGCCCGCCTCGGCGTGCGCACGCCCGGTGAGCGCACCGTCCGTGATCTGCACCAGGGCGACTTCGACGTGGACGAGCACGCGATCAAGGTGGGCGTGGAGCTGTTCACGGCGGCGGCACTGATCGACCTCTGAGCGAGGCCCGTTCCCCCTCGCGGTGCGTTCCGGTTGCGGCCCCCACACCCTCGGGAGAGTCTGACCCCATGGCGCTCACACCTGCGCGCCGATGTCCTGGAACGCACCATTCGATCCGGTGGTTCACCGGGACGTAACCGGCCATCGGCACGAATGGATAACGGCCACGCGATACCCCGTTCCCAGGAGTGTCTACGCGCGTTAATGTGCGCCGAACTCAGGCACCCACTGCGGGGCTTTTGGAGAATGGGGAACTTCACGATGCGTCGGACATCCAGACTGACCCGGATCGCGGTGGGGGTCGCGTCGATCGCGCTCGCCGCCACGGCGTGCGGGGGTACCAGCAGCGACAAGGACAGCGGCAGCGACGGCAGCAAGGAGACCAAGGGCCTCGCCATCGCGTACGACATCGGCGGCAAGGGCGACCAGTCCTTCAACGACGCCGCGTACGCGGGTCTGCAGAAGGCCCAGGAGAAGTTCGGCTACAAGACCGCCGACATCGAGCCGACCGAGGGTGAGACGGACGCCGACAAGGAGCAGCGTCTGGCCTCCCTCGCCAAGCAGGGCTACAACCCGGTGATCGGCGTCGGCTTCGCCTACGGTCCCGCCATGGAGGCCGTGGCCCCGAAGTACCCGGACACCACCTTCGGCATCGTCGACTCCGTCGTCGAGGGCGACAACGTGGCCTCCCTGGTCTTCGCCGAGGAGCAGGCGTCCTACCTGGCGGGCGTCGCCGCGGCCAAGGCCACCAAGTCGGACACCGTCGGCTTCGTGGGCGGCGTGGACATCCCGCTGATCCACAAGTTCCAGGCCGGCTACGAGCAGGGCGTCAAGGACACCGACCCCAAGGTCAAGGTCATCAGCCAGTACCTGACCCAGACGGCCGAGGAGGGTGGCTTCTCCAGCCCCGACAAGGGCAAGGCCGCCGCCGAGGGCCAGATCGAGAAGGGCGCGGACGTCATCTACCAGGCGGCCGGTCTCTCCGGCCAGGGTGTGATCGAGGCCGCGGCCAAGGCCAAGGTCTGGGCGATCGGTGTCGACTCCGACCAGTACCAGCAGGAAGCCCTGGCGGCGTACAAGGACTTCATCCTCACCTCCGCCCTCAAGGACGTCGGCGGCGCGGTCTTCGCCCTCGCCGAGTCCGTCCACGACGGCAAGCCGCTGACCGGCGTCCAGACCTTCGACCTCAAGGTCAACGGCGTCGGCCTGGCCGAGAGCAACCCGAAGATGGCCGAGATCGAGGGCCTGACGGACGCGGTGGCCGAGGCCAAGGAGAAGATCATCGCCGGCGACATCAAGGTCAACACGGAGTGATCCACCACCGGTAACTCCCCACCAAGGCGGGCGGCACCCCTCAGGGCGCCGCCCGCTTCACTTGTTCTTCGGGCGCACGCCGGTGGGGGCCGGTCGCGCAGTTCCCCGCGCCCCTGGGGGGTGGGGCCGGCCGTTTGTTCTTCGTGTGCGGGTGGGTGGGGGTTGTTCGCGCAGTTCCCCGCGCCCCTGGGTGGGACATCCAGCCGCTGCTTCTTCTCCGGCTGCGGCCCGCAGGGAACCGCGAGAGCAGCCCCCACCGGCCTTTAGGGGCGCGGGGAACTGCGCGACCAACCCCTACCGGCCCGCACCCGACACACAACGCCCCCGGGGTCGAAGGGGCGGAGCCCCTGGGGACGGGACGGGTAGGGGCGGCGGGGGCGAAGAAACACACCCCCACCACTCCCCGACGCCCCCCAGTGACCCTCCGTCAAGCGCCGCCCGGCACAGGGCACGGCCGGATAACGAGGTGGACAGAAGGGGTTTTCAGGCAGGTCTACGCGCGTTACTCTGCGGCGAAGCCATCAGCGCCGATGCTGTGAAGCAACCGAGCACACCACCGTCCGGCGCTTGTACCACTAGGAGCACTTCACATGCGCCGGATTTCCCGGATCACGGTCGCAGGCGCAGCGACCGCCTCTCTGGCCCTCGCCCTCTCCGCCTGCGGCGGCACCTCCACCGAGTCCAGCAAGTCGGACTCCAAGGGCGGCGACAAGGGCCTGGCCATCGCGTACGACGTCGGCGGCAAGGGCGACCAGTCCTTCAACGACGCCGCGTTCGCGGGCCTGGAGCAGGCGAAGAAGGAGTTCGGCTACACCACGGCCGACGTGGAGCCCACCGAGGGCGAGACGGACGCCGACAAGGAGCAGCGGCTGGTGTCGCTGGCCAAGCAGGGCTACAACCCGGTCGTGGGTGTCGGCTACGCCTACGCCACCGCCGTGAAGGGCGCCGCGGAGAAGTTCCCGGACACCACCTTCGGCATCGTCGACGACTCCACCGTCGAGGCGAAGAACGTCGCCGACCTGGTCTTCTCCGAGGAGGAGGCGTCCTACCTCGCCGGTGTCGCCGCCGCCAAGAGCACCAAGACCAACACCGTCGGCTTCGTCGGCGGCGTGGACATCCCGCTGATCCACAAGTTCCAGGCGGGCTTCGAGCAGGGCGTCAAGGACACCAACCCCAAGGTCAAGGTCCTCTCCCAGTACCTCACGCAGACCGCGGAGGAGGGCGGCTTCTCCAGCCCCGACAAGGGCAAGTCGGCCGCCGAGGGCCAGATCGAGAAGAAGGCGGACGTCGTCTACGCGGCCGCCGGCCTCTCCGGCCAGGGCGTCATCGAGGCCGCCGCCGCCAACAAGGTGTGGGCCATTGGTGTCGACTCCGACCAGTACAAGCAGGAAGCTCTCGCCAAGTACAAGGACTCGATCCTCACCTCGGCGATGAAGGACGTCGCCAAGGCGGTGTACAACCTGGCGAAGTCGGTCGAGGACGGGAAGCCCGAGACCGGTATCGTTCGAGGCGATCTGAAGACCGGCGAGGTGGGCCTGTCGAACTCCAACCCGAAGTTCGCGGACAACGCCGAGCTCCAGGAAGCCATCGAGACGGCCAAGGAGAAGATCATCAACGGCGAGATCAAGGTCAAGAGCAGCTGATTAGCAACACCCTGAGCAGCGTGTAACCGCGGGGTCACGTAGCTGGGCGGGGTACGGGGAGGAAGACTCCTCGTACCCCGTTGTCAGCGATGCGTCACCCCTTTGTATGCCGTAGGGGCGCTACGCGCGTAGACGACCCCCGTCCCCAGGAGAGTGCGCCATCAAAGCGTCCAGCAGCCCTCCGGCCGGCGCGGCGGTCAACGGTCAGGTGACCGCCGTCGAGCTCGCCGGGATCACGAAGCGATTCCCGGGCGTCGTGGCCAACCACGACATCCACCTCACCGTCCGCAAGGGCACCGTCCACGCCCTCGTCGGCGAGAACGGCGCCGGCAAGTCGACCCTGATGAAGATCCTCTACGGCATGCAGAAGCCGGACGAGGGCACCATCGCGGTCGAGGGCCGGCAGGTCACCTTCTCGTCCCCGGCCGACGCCATCGCCCGTGGCATCGGCATGGTCCACCAGCACTTCATGCTCGCCGACAACCTCACGGTCCTGGAGAACGTGGTCCTCGGCAGCGAGAAGCTCTACGGCATCGGCGCCAAGGCCCGCCGCAAGATCAAGGAACTCTCCGACCGCTACGGCCTGGGCGTGGAGCCCGACCGCCTCATGGAGGAGCTGGGCGTCGCCGCCCGCCAGCGCGTGGAGATCCTCAAGGTCCTCTACCGCGGCGCCACCACCCTCATCCTCGACGAGCCGACGGCCGTCCTGGTCCCGCAGGAGGTCGAGGCGCTCTTCGACAACCTGCGCGACCTGAAGGCCGAGGGCCTGTCGGTCATCTTCATCTCCCACAAGCTGGGCGAGGTGCTCTCCGTCGCCGACGAGATCACCGTCATCCGCCGCGGCACCACCGTCGGCACCGCCGTCCCCTCCCAGACGACGCCGCGTCAGCTCGCCGAGATGATGGTCGGCAGCGAGCTGCCCACCCCGGAGACGGCGGAGTCCACGGTCACCGACCGCCCGGTCATCACCGTCGACAAGCTGCGCCTGGCGGCCCCCGGCGGCAAGGCCCTGCTGGACGACATCAGCTTCACCATCCACGAGGGCGAGATCCTCGGCATCGCCGGTGTCGAGGGCAACGGCCAGACCGAGCTGGTGGACGCCCTCATCGGCCTCAGGAACGCCGACTCCGGCACCATCAAGCTGGCCGACGACGAGATCACCGCCTGGGCCACCCGCAAGCGCCGCGAGCACGGCATCGGCTACATCCCCGAGGACCGCCACCGGCACGGTCTGCTCCTGGACGCGCCCCTCTGGGAGAACCGCATCCTCGGCCACGTCACCGAGAAGCCCAACGCCAAGGGCGTATGGCTGGACCCCAAGGCCGCCCAGGAGGACACCCGCCGGATCGTCGCGGAGTACGACGTCCGTACCCCCGGCATCGACGTCACCGCGGCCTCCCTGTCCGGCGGTAACCAGCAGAAGCTGATCGTCGGCCGCGAGATGAGCCACAAGCCGCGCTTCCTGATCGCCGCGCACCCCACCCGCGGTGTCGACGTCGGCGCGCAGGCCGCGATCTGGGACCACATCCGCGAGGCCCGCCGCGAGGGCCTGGCCGTCCTGCTGATCTCCGCGGACCTCGACGAGCTGATCGGCCTGTCCGACACGCTCCGGGTGATCTACAACGGCAAGCTGGTCGCGGACGCCGACCCGGCCACCGTCACCCCGGAGGAGCTCGGCTCGGCCATGACCGGTGCCGCCACCGGCCACCTGGAACACCCCGAGAACGCCGAGCCCGGCGCAGACACCCCCGAGATCCGCAAGTCTCCCGAGGCTCCGGAAGACGAGGCCCGCTGATGAAGAAGTTCGACAAGGAGCGCGTGCTCCTCGCGGTGGCCGGCCCGGTCATCGCGCTCGCCGTGGCCTTCGCGCTGAGCTCGATCGTGCTCATCGCCTCGGGCAAGAACCCGGTCGAGCCGTACACCCTGATGTTCGAGCAGGCCACCTACTCCGACGTCCAGGTGCTGATCATCAACCAGGCGTCGATGTACTACATCGCCGCCCTGGCGGTCGCCATCGGCTTCCGGATGAACCTGTTCAACATCGGTGTCGACGGCCAGTACCAGCTCGCCGCCATGATGACCGCCATCGTCGGCGCGCACGCGAACCTCCCGGCCGCCCTCCAGGTCCCGCTGCTGCTGCTGACCGCCCTGTGCACCGGTGCCTTCTGGGCCGGTATCGCCGGTGTCCTCAAGGTCACCCGCGGGGTCAGCGAGGTGGTCGCGACGATCATGCTCAACGCGATCGCCACCTCCGTCATCGCCTACCTGTGGCTGCCCGACGTCTTCGGTGTGAAGGTCGGCAACAACAACACCACCGGCGTGATGCACGAGTCCGGCTGGATCCCCGGCTTCGACATGGGTGACGCCGGCGAGATCTACGGCCTGGTCCTGCTCGCGGTGCTGCTCGGCATCGGCTACTGGATCGTGCTCAACCGCACCCGCTTCGGCTTCGACCTGCGTGCCTCCGGTGCCTCGGAGTCCGCCGCCGCGGCCAGCGGTGTCGACCCCAAGCGCATGGTGCTGACCGCCATGCTGATCTCCGGTGCGATCGCGGGCCTGGCCGGTCTGCCGATCCTGATGGGCGACACCCACACCTTCAGCCTGAACTTCCCGACCGGCATCGGCTTCCTCGGCATCGGCATCGCGCTGCTCGGCCGCAACAGCCCCGTCGGCATCGCCTTCGCCGCCCTGCTGTGGGCCTGGCTCGACAAGGCCTCGCCCGAGCTGGACTTCCACGACTACGACAAGGAGATCGCGGTCATCATGCAGGGCCTGATCGTGCTCTCGGTGGTCGTCTCCTACGAGGCCGTCCGTGAGTGGGGCCTGCGCCGCCAGCAGCGCCGGGTCGGCGCGGAACTCGCCGCCGGACACGTCCTCGGCGCCGACAACAACACTTCGAAGGAGGTGGCGGGCCGATGACCGCTCCTCAGACCTCAGCGGTCGACGTCAACCAGCCGACGCTCCAGCCCGCGGCGCCGACCGGCCGCCGCCTGTCGTGGCCCGTCCTGCTGCTGGTCATCGCCGGAGCCCTGGCGCTGACCTCCATCGTCCGCATCATCACCGGCGCGGACGGCATCACCAACGTCAGCCAGATGTCCACCGCGCTCGAACTCGCCGTGCCGATCGGCCTCGCCGGTCTCGGCGGTCTGTGGGCCGAGCGGGCAGGTGTCGTCAACATCGGCCTCGAAGGCATGATGATCCTCGGCACCTGGTTCGGCGCCTGGGCCGGTTTCCAGTGGGGCCCGTGGACCGGTGTCGCGGTCGGCATCCTCGGTGGCTGCATCGGCGGCATCCTGCACGCGATCGCGACCATCACCTTCAACGTCAACCACATCGTCTCCGGTGTGGCGATCAACATCCTCGCCCTGGGCATCACCCGCTACCTCGCCCCGCTCGCCTTCGAGGGCGAGCCGGGCGGCTCCGCCAAGCAGTCCCCGGCGGTCGACTCGCTCGGCAACTTCACGGTGCCGGGACTGTCCGACTGGCTCCGGGACCTCAACAACGAGGGCTGGTTCTTCGTCTCGGACATCGCCGGCCTGGTCGGCGGCCTGGTCACCGACGTCTCCTGGCTGACCCTGATCGCGATCGCGCTGATCCCCGCCACCTGGTGGATCCTGTGGCGTACGGCCTTCGGCCTGCGGCTGCGCTCCTGCGGTGAGAACCCGGTCGCGGCCGAGTCCCTCGGTGTGAACGTCTACAAGTACAAGTACCTGGCGGTCGTGATCTCCGGTGGCCTGGCCGGTCTCGGTGGTGTCTTCCTCTCCATCGTGGCCAACCCCTTCTATCTGGAGGGCCAGGTCTCGGGCCGCGGTTACATCGGCCTCGCGGCGATGATCTTCGGCAACTGGATGCCGGGCGGCCTCGCCCTCGGCGCCGGTCTGTTCGGCTACACCGACAGCCTCAACCTGCGCGGCGGCTCGGAGAACGTCCACGCCCTGCTGCTGCTCGGCGCGCTGCTGCTGATCATCGGCGCGATCTGGCTGGTGATCCGGAAGAAGTACGCCTCCTCCACGATCACCGCGGTCATCGGCGCCCTGGTGTTCGCCTGGTACGCGGGCACCAACGAGGTCCCGAACCAGGTCGTCTCCGCCACGCCGTACGTCATCACCCTGATCGTCCTCGCCCTGTCGGCGCAGCGCCTGCGGATGCCGAAGGCGGACGGTCTACCCTACCGGAAGGGCCAGGGCAAGTGACCCAGCCGGTCGACTGGACGGCCCTGCGGGAGGTGGCGCGGGAGGCCATGCGCCACGCCTACGCCCCCTACTCGGGCTATCCGGTCGGGGTGGCCGCCCTGGTCGACGACGGCCGCACCGTCTCCGGCTGCAACGTGGAGAACGCCTCCTACGGGCTGGGCCTGTGCGCCGAGTGCGGGCTGGTCTCCGAGCTGCAGCGCACCGGGGGCGGCCGGCTCACGCACTTCACCTGCGTGGACGGCCGGGGCGAGATCCTCGTCCCGTGCGGCCGCTGCCGACAGCTGCTGTACGAGTTCGGCGGCCCGGACCTGCTGCTGGAGACCCCGGCGGGGATCCTCCCCCTCTCGGAGATGCTGCCCCAGGCGTTCGGCCCGGACCATCTCGCCAAGTAACTCCCGTGCGGCCCCTCTGAACCGCTTTCAGAGGGGCCGCGCACTTTCTTGAGAACGTCGGAAGGAAAGTCATGGCCATGGATGCCATCTCCGTCATCCGCACCAAGCGGGACCGCGGAGAGCTGAGCGACGAGCAGATCGACTGGGTGATCGACGCCTACACCCGCGGCGAGGTCGCCGACGAGCAGATGTCGTCGCTCGCCATGGCGATCCTGCTCAACGGCATGAACCGCCGGGAGATCGCCCGCTGGACCGCCGCGATGATCGCCAGCGGTGAGCGCATGGACTTCTCCTCGCTCTCCCGCCCGACCGCGGACAAGCACTCCACCGGCGGCGTCGGCGACAAGATCACCCTCCCGCTGGCCCCGCTGGTCGCCGCCTGCGGCGCGGCCGTCCCGCAGCTCTCCGGCCGCGGTCTCGGCCACACCGGCGGCACCCTGGACAAGCTGGAGTCCATCCCCGGCTGGCGCGCGCTGCTGTCGAACGAGGAGATGCTGCACGTCCTGGACACCACCGGCGCCGTGATCTGCGCGGCGGGCGACGGCCTCGCCCCCGCCGACAAGAAGCTGTACGCCCTGCGCGACGTCACCGGCACCGTCGAGGCGATCCCGCTGATCGCCTCCTCGATCATGTCGAAGAAGATCGCCGAGGGCACCGGCTCGCTGGTCCTGGACGTCAAGGTCGGCACCGGCGCCTTCATGAAGACCATCGAGGACGCCCGCGAGCTGGCCTCGACGATGGTGGGCCTCGGCACCGACCACGGCGTGAAGACGGTCGCCCTGCTCACCGACATGTCCACCCCCCTCGGCCTCACCGCGGGCAACGCCCTTGAGGTCCGCGAGTCGGTGGAGGTCCTCGCGGGCGGCGGCCCCTCGGACGTCGTCGAACTGACCATCGCGCTCGCCCGCGAAATGCTGGACGCGGCAGGCCTGCCCGACGCCGACCCGGCCAAGGCCCTCGCCGACGGCTCCGCCATGGACGTCTGGCGCCGCATGATCGCCGCACAGGGCGGCGACCCGGACGCCGAACTGCCCGTCGCCCGCGAGCAGCACGTGGTCACCGCCCCCGCCTCCGGCGTCCTGACCCGCCTCGACGCCTACGACATCGGCGTCGGCGCCTGGCGCCTGGGCGCCGGCCGCGCCCGCAAGGAGGACCCGGTCCAGGCCGGCGCCGGCATCGAACTGCACGCCAAGCCCGGCGACACGGTCAAGGAGGGCCAGCCCCTGCTCACCCTCCACACCGACACCCCGGAACGCTTCGACTACGCCCTCCAGGCGGTCGCCAACGCCTACGACATCGCGGCCCCCGGCACCGGGTTCACGGCGTCGCCGGTGGTGCTGGAACGTATCGCCTGACCAGGGGTTTTCTCTTTCGGGTGAACGGGATCGGTGGACCGCCACCGGTCCCGTTGGGCATGCTGGGATCGGTGACGACCGAGAAGGAGACCGCCATGAGCGCACTCGCCGCCGAGCCCGGCGTCCCGCAGGGCACGGACTGGGACGAGATCGTCCGTGTCTGGGAGGAGACGGACGCTCCCGAGGGCAGCAAGGTGGAGATCATCGAAGGGATCGTCACCGTGTCGCCACCGCCGTCCGAAGAGCACAACGACACCGCTGAGTTGGTGCAGCGCCTCCTGTACAAAGCGATTCCGGACGACTGGGGCGTCTACCAGACGCTCGGCCTCGCCTGCCCGGAGACGGGCGGCCTGTTCATCCCCGACCTGTGTGTGGTGCCGAGGGCCGCCCTGCGGCGCGGCACGCGCGTGCCCGCGGGTGAAGCCGAACTCGTCGTCGAGATCACGTCCAAGAGCAACGCGAACCACGACCGCATCAAGAAGGCCCACGGCTACGCCGTCGCGGGAGTACCGCTCTACCTGCTGCTGGACCCCTGGCAGTCAGGGCGCCCCACGGCGACGCTCTACGGGGAACCGCGGAACGGAACGTACCGCGTGCTCGCCTCGGTGGAGTACGGCGAGAAGCTGGACCTGCCCGAGCCGTTCAAGCTGGTCCTCGACACCGGCATCTTCCCGCTGAGCTGAGCCCCTCTCGCCGGGGCAGGCCGGCCCCAGGTCACTGTGATCCTCGGCGGACCCGCGATGAGTTCCGTGCGCCCACGTGGTCTACCGGTCGTGGACGCCATGACACCCGTTGTACTCGTGCCGGCCGGCCCCGTCACCCAGGACACCCTGACGCGGCTGTGCGACGACGTGCGCGCGCTGCTGCAAAGGTCCGCCGCCGGCGTCGTGGTGTGCGATGTCGGAGGGCTCGGGCCGCCGGGCCTCGGCACCGTCGATCTGCTGGCCCGGCTCCAGCTCGCCGCGGTGCGCGCGGGCGGGCGGATACGGCTGCGTGATCCCGATCCGGCGCTGGGGGCGCTACTGGGCCTGGTCGGGCTCCGCTTCGAGGTTGAGGGGCAGGCCGAACAGCGGGAACCAGCGCTTGGTGTCGAGGAAGCAGTGGAACCCGGTGATCCGGCCTTGTGAGGTCTCCAGCACCTGCACGGCCCACGCGGTGTAGCCGCCGGTGTCCGGGTCCGGCTTGTAGTGGGCGAACCCGGGCAGGCCGTTGGCCTGGACGGGCAGCAGCCGGGAATTGGCGCAGGAGGCGCCGAGCGTGGTCATGAAGCCGGTGATGTCCGCCGGGCCGGTCAGCCACAGGTCGAACGGCGGCATCGTCATGATGGCGTCCTCGTGCAGCAGCGCCGTCAGCGCCGTCATGTCGTAGCCCTCGAAGGCGGCGACATAGCGGTCGAGCAGCTTCTGCTGCTCCTCGTCCAGCGGGTCCGACACGGCCGCCGCCTCGCCCGCCTGCCGCTGCTCGGAGAGCGTGGCGCGGGCGCGCTGGAGGGCGCTGTTCACCGAGGCCACCGAGGTGCCCAGCAGTTCGGCGACCTCGCTCGCCTTCCAGGCCAGCACCTCGCGCAGGATCAGCACCGCCCGCTGCTTGGGCGGCAGCTGCTGGAGCGCGGCCATGAAGGCGAGCCGCACGGACTCCTTGGCCACGGCGGCCTCCGCGGGGTCCTCCACCGTCGGCAGCACCCGGGCGTCCGGCATGGGCTCCAGCCAGGTGTGGTCGGGGCGGGGGGAGAGGGCGGCCTGGGCGAGCGGGGTGGACTCGGTCAGGTCCATCGGGCGGGCCCGCTTGTTGCCCGCGCTCAGCATGTCCAGGCACACATTGGTGGCGATGCGGTACAGCCAGGAGCGGACGCTGGAGCGGCCCTCGAACTTGTCGTAGCTGCGCCAGGCGCGGACCAGGGTGTCCTGCACCGCGTCCTCGGCCTCGAAGGAGGAGCCGAGCATGCGGTAGCAGTACCCGGTCAGCTCCACCCGGTGCCGCTCCAGTGTGGCGTCGAGATCCGTCGTGGTCGCCGTGTCGCTCATCGTCCACCCACCCCTGTGGCCGTCCCTGTGTCCCACGTCTCATCGCGTCGGACACTTCGGAAGCTACCGCAGCCCACTGACAATGGCGTGCCGAGTGGACGAAGGCGCAGGTGGGAGCGGGTGCCGAGCGGTGGCTCAGGCGGCCGTGGCCAGCGCGCGGCGCTGCAGCCGGGCCGCCCGGGTACCCAGCACCGTGATCGTCACGACGCCCAGCACCGCCAGCAGGCCCACGCCCACGGTGCCGGCCCAGCCGCCCGAGTGGAACGCCAGCGCGCCCACCGTGCTGCCCGCGCTGGAGCCGATGTAGTACGCCGACTGGTACAGCGCCGCCGCCTGCGCCCGGCCCCGCGTCGCGGTCTTGCCGACCGCCGAGGACGCCACCGCGTGGCCCGCGAAGAAACCGGCGGTGATCAGCACCAGCCCCAGCAACACCAGCGGCAGCGAGGGCGCCAGCGACAGCAGCAGCCCCGCCGCCGTCGTACCGCCCGCCGCGTACAGCGCGCCCCGGCGCCCGAGGCGGCCCACCAGGCGGCCCGCCGTCGAAGCGGAGACCGTGCCCACCAGGTAGACCAGGAAGATCGAGCCCACGATGCCCTGCGGCAGCCCGAACGGGGCCTCGGTCAGGCGGTAGCCGATCACCGTGTAGACACCGCCGAACACCGTCATGAACAGCGCGCCGATCGCGTACAGGCGGCGCAGCAGCGGGTCGGCGAGGTGGTCGCGGACCGTGTCGAGCAGCACCCGCGGCTTCAGCGAGCCCGCCGTGAAGTGCTGCGGCGCGGGCAGCAGCAGCCGGAAGGCCACCGCGCACGCCACGGCCAGCGCGCCGATCACGCCGACGGCGACCCGCCAGCCCCACTCCTGCGCGACCCAGCCGGTGATCACCCGGCCGCTCATGCCGCCCACGCTGTTGCCCGCCACGAACAGACCGATCGCGGTGACCAGCGCCTTCGGGCGGACCTCCTCGGCCAGGTACGCCGTCGCCGACGCGGGCAGTCCGGCCAGCGCCGCGCCCTGCACCGCCCGGAGCGCGACCAGCGCGGTCAGGTTCGGCGCGAAGGGGACCAGCATGCCGAGGGTGACCGCGACCGCGAGCGACGCGGTCATCACCGTACGGCGGCCGAACCGCTCCGACAGCGCGCTCATCGGGAGCACGAACAGTGCCAGACCACCGGTCGCCGCCGCCACCGTCCAGCTCGCCTCGCCCGCCGTCACCCCGAAGTCGCCGGAGATCAGCGGCAGCAGGGCCTGGGTGGAGTACAGCAGCGCGAAGGTCGCGACCCCGGCCAGGAACAGGGCGAAGCTCATCCGGCGGTAGCCGGGGCCACCCGGGGTCAGGCGGGAGTCGGCGGCGGAGGCGGCGGGAACGGTCGTGGTGGCGTCCACGGTGGTGGACGCCCCGGTACTGGCGGGAGTCATGCTTCGACCGTAGGGACGGCCGGGCTCATCCGTCCAATGCATGGAATCGCCATAATCGTTCCCATGGAGCATCAGCAGAGTTCACGGGCGCGGCTGTCACCGTCCAGTGACACAGAAGACATGGCGATGTTGCTGGCGCCGAGGCTCGCCTACTTCGCCGGGGTGGCCCGCACCGAGCACGTCACGCGCGCCGCGCGGGAGATGCAGGTACCCCAGTCGACCCTCTCGCGGGCCATGGTCCGCCTCGAACAGGACCTGGGCGTCGACCTGTTCGCCCGCCGCGGCCGTACGGTGTCGCTCACCCCGGCGGGCCGCACGTTCCTCACCTCCGTCGAACGTGCCCTCGCCGAGGTCGAGCGGGCCGCCGACGAGGTCCGCGCGGACGCCGACCCGGCCACCGGCAAGGTCGCCTTCGGCTTTCTGCACACCATGGGCTGGGAGACGGTCCCCGGCCTCATCAGCGCCTTCCGTGCCGACCACCCCCGGGTCCGCTTCAGCCTGGTCCAGAACTACGGCGAGGCGATGCTGGAGGGCCTGCGCGCGGGCGAGCTGGACCTGTGCCTGACCTCCCCGGTCCCGGACGCCCCCGACCTGGTCGCGCGCCGTCTGGACGAGCAGAAGCTGCGCCTGGTCGTCCCCGCCGACCACCGTCTCTCGGGCCGCCGCCGCATCCGCCTGGCCGAGGCCGCCGAGGAAACCTTCGTCACCCTGGAACCGGGCTACGGCCTGCGCCGCATCACCGACGCCCTGTGCCGCGAGGCGGGCTTCAAGCCCCGCGTCGCCTTCGAGGGCGAGGAGGCGGAAACCCTGCGCGGCCTGGTGGCGGCCGGCCTGGGCGTGGCCCTGCTGCCCCCACCCGCCGTACCCCGCCCCGGAGTTGTGGAACTGACGGTCACCGCCCCGCGCGCGGTCCGCGAGATCGGCGTCGCCTGGCTCGACGGCCACCCGGACACACCCCCGGTGGCCGCCTTCAAGAAGTTCCTGCTCTCGAAGCGGGGGAACCTGCTGCCGGGCTGAGCGCTCAGCGCCTGCGTCCGAACCCGGAGGCCAGCGGCATCCGCAGCCCCAGCGGCGGCGGCGCCGCGAAGGCGTCCTCCACGGGCCGGGAGAAGTGCCGTCCGAACAGCGCCCCCATCACGAAGTCCTCCGCCAACGCCAGTACCTCGTCGCGGTGTTGGTGCAGGCCGTGCCCGTCGGAGTGGACCTCGAAGCGGCAGACGTCCCGGTTGGACTTCTTGGCCCGGGCCGCCAGACGGAAGGACAACTCCGGGTCCGTGCGGCGGTCGTTGGTGCCGTGGACGATCAGCACACGGCGGCCCACGAGCTGCTTCACCGGTTCCGGCGGGACCGAGCGGTCCTCCTCCGGCAGCCAAGGGGCTATCGCCAGCACGGAGTTGACCGCCTCGTGGCCGCCCGCCCGGAGTGCGGCACGGCCGCCCATGTCGAACCCGGCGAGGCAGACCGGAACGTCGCCGTAGCGCCGTACCGCCTCCTGAACCGCCCAGTCCGCGTCCCGCGCCTGGTTCTCCTCGGAGCCGTTCCAGCCCCGCCACCGGTAGTGCACGAGGTGCGCGGCCAGCCCGTCCGCCTTCGCCGCGCGGGCCAGCCGGCGGCCCAGCGCGCGCACCGGCGCCGTTCCCAGCACCGTGGCCGGACGCCGCTGCGACGTCTCGTCACCTCCGGGCAGCAGCAGGACCACCCCACAGACCGTCGCCGGTTCCGTGCCGAACCCTCTCCCCAGCCGGGCCGTACGAACCGGCGTCGCTTGTTGCGCCATGACAGAACAGTGTCAGAAGCACGGGTGTACGCCACCTCTCCGGCTGGTCACCGTTCAATATCGGCGGAAACCGCCACCGGGCGATCTACGCGCGTAGGCGTTAGAGTGCGAAAATGACGAGCCAGACCATCGCGAACACCCCGACACCGGACCAGATCCGCCGGGCGCCCAAGGTTCTGCTGCACGACCACCTCGACGGCGGCCTGCGCCCCGGCACCGTCGTCGAACTCGCCCGCGACAGCGGCTACACCCAGCTCCCCGAGACCGACCCCGACAAGCTCGGCGTCTGGTTCCACGAGGCCGCCGACTCCGGCTCGCTGGAACGCTACCTGGAGACCTTCTCGCACACCGTCGGCGTGATGCAGACCCGCGACGCCCTGGTCCGCGTCGCCCGGGAGTGTGCCCAGGACCTCGCCGAGGACGGCGTCGTCTACGCCGAGGTCCGCTACGCCCCCGAACAGCACCTCGACGGCGGGCTCAGCCTCGAAGAGGTCGTCGAGGCCGTCAACGAGGGCTTCCGCGAGGGCGAACGGCTCGCCCGGGAAAGCGGCCACCGCATCCGCGTCGGCGCCCTGCTGACCGCCATGCGGCACGCCGCCCGCGCCCTGGAGATCGCCGAACTCGCCAACCGCTACCGCGATCTCGGCGTCGTCGGCTTCGACATCGCCGGCGCCGAGGCCGGCTACCCGCCCACCCGGCACCTGGACGCCTTCGAGTACCTCAAGCGCGAGAACAACCACTTCACCATCCACGCCGGTGAGGCGTTCGGCCTGCCGTCCATCTGGCAGGCCCTGCAGTGGTGCGGCGCCGACCGGCTCGGCCACGGGGTGCGCATCATCGACGACATCGAGGTCAAGGACGACGGCACCGTCCACCTCGGCCGGCTCGCCTCCTACGTCCGCGACAAGCGCATCCCCCTGGAGATGTGCCCCAGCTCCAACCTCCAGACCGGCGCCGCCGCCTCCTACGCCGAACACCCCATCGGCCTGCTGCGGCGGCTGCACTTCCGGGCCACGGTGAACACCGACAACCGGCTGATGTCCCACACCAGCATGAGCCGGGAATTCGAGCACCTTGTCGACGCATTCGGTTACACGCTCGACGACATGCAGTGGTTCTCCGTCAATGCGATGAAATCAGCGTTCATTCCTTTCGATGAACGACTCGCCATGATCAATGACGTGATCAAGCCCGGCTACGCCGAACTGAAATCCGAGTGGCTATTCCAGCAGACGGCCTCCACCAGCGGTTCTACCGCCGAAGAGGGCTGATCCGGGGATATCGGCGACGCGAAATGCGGGCGGGCGTTCACAATCCGTCCGCATTTCGATGTTTGCGGCGGGCGGCTCGGCATGTTTACGGTCTTGGACCGCTCACATCCCCGTCATCCCATTTCGAGGACGCATTCTATGAAGCAGTCTGCTGCCAAGACCCTCGGTGTCGCCGCCCTCGGTGCCGCCTTCGCCGCCGCCGGTGCCGGCGCCGCGAACGCCGCCCCGGCCGTGCCGGACGCCGGTGCGGCCCTGGACACGGTGACCCGCACGCTGCCCACGGAGAACGTCTCCAAGGCGCTGCCGGGTGCCGGTGAGGCGCTGGCCCAGGGACAGAGCGCGGTCGGCGCGGGCGTGGCCGCCGCACAGCCGGTCGCCCAGAAGGTGCTCGCCGACGGCCCCACCGCGCCGGCCGCGGCGCTCCTCGGCGGCCTCCCGGTCGGCAAGGTGCTGCCCGGCGGCGGCGCCGGCACGGGTGTGAACGGCCTGCCGCTCGGCTGACCCCCCACGCACACCGGTGGGGCGCACCCCTTGAACCCGGGGTGCGCCCCTTGGGCGTTTCCTCGACACGGTTACCAGGCGGTGCGGGCCGCCTTGCCCTCGGAGGGCAGGAAGATCCACAGCGCTATGTAGATCAGGAACTGCGGACCCGGCAGCAGACAGGACAGCAGGAACAGCACCCGCATCGTGGTCGCGGACGTCCCGAAGCGTCGCGCCAGCGCGGCGCACACTCCGCCGATCATGCGGCCGTGGGTGGGGCGGGCGAGACGGGACATTGTGGGCTCCTTCACGAGCGGTGGTCGCAGGCGGCCTCTTCCGGCTGCCTCATCTGACCTCCACGCTACGGAGACGAAGCGGGCAAAGCGTCGCTCTACGGTGCGATCCCGACCCTGGGAATCGTCGGGGTCCTACCCTGAGGAGCCTCCTCCTTCAGGGCCGACGTCCCGTGCTCCCGCTCGAACCTGCGGCGGAGCCAGTGGCGCGTCGCCGGTACCACCGCGGTGTGCGCGAGGGCCACGCCGAGCGTGTTCAGCATCAGCGAGTCGACGTCCACGACCTGGCCGGGCACCCCGGTCTGGAACAGTTCGATACCCAGGGAGATCAGCGCGCCCGCCGCGACGGTACGGATCAGTGAGCCCAGCGGGGACACGGTGATCCGGCCGTGCGCCGCGGGCAGCAGAACGCCCAGCGGCGCCAGCAGGGCGAGCCCCTCGGCGATCCGCCGTACACCCACCTGCCAGCCCAGGGCGAAGTCCGCCTCGATACCGGCGAACGGGCGCAGGTTGGGGGGCATCACCCAGGGCACGTCCAGGGGCCGCAGCGTGAACCAGGCGACGAACGCGAGGTAGGCGGCCAGGAGGCCGCCGACTGTCACACGGATGCGGGGATCGGCGTTGGCGTCGCCGATGGAGCCTTGACGCTGCACGCTGGGCTAGACGCGGGATCTGTTGCGGTTGGTTCCGGTGACCGCTGGGGGGTTGTGTTCCGGCCGGTGGCCGGTGGGGGGCTCAGGCGCCCTTCACACCGGACGACGGGGGCGTCTCGGTGCCCGGCCGGGCCCGTACCTCCTCCGTGCACTCGTACCGCCGCACCTCCTCGTCGTCCGGGCCGCCCAGGATGACCGAGCCGTCGCCCTCGGAGGTCGCCGAGTCGGAGAAGGTGCACACGATCTGGGCCAGGGCCACCGGGCCGAGGGCGTCGGGCGGGGTGCTCAGCCGGAGGGTGTCCTCGGGGTCGCCGGGGCGCGGACCCTTCACCGCGAGACTGCCGCGGACCTCGCTGGTGTAGCCCGCCTCCTGCTCCGGTCCCGTGGGATTGGCCCGCAGCTCGTCCAGGAGGCCCTGGGCGACCAGGACCCGCCGCTGGGAGTCGGGGGCGTTCTCCGGGACCCGTACCGTGCGGTCCACGGCCACCAGGGACGAGCGGCACAGGAGGAACACCTGGACGGGCACGCCCCGGGACGCCTGGGTGGTGATGTCCGCCCCGGCGTGGGTGCAGTGCACCCGGGACGGCGCCGGCCCGAAGTCGGTCGGCACCTCGGTGGCCCGGATGCCGCAGCCGGTGAGCAGCCCGGCGAGCAGCGGCAGCGCCAGCAGTCGGCGTACGTTCATCACGCCTCGCCCTTCTCGTCCTTGCCCTTGCCGTCGCCCTTGTTCTCCTCCGCGTCCCCGGTCAGCGAGGAGGCGTCGCGGGGCAGCCGGAGCGTGAACACCGCGCCGCCCTCCGGGGAGTTGGCGGCGGTGATCTCACCGCCGTGGATATGGGCGTTCTCCAGGGCGATGGACAGGCCCAGGCCGCTGCCCTCGGAGCGCGGGCGGGAGGCGCTGGCCTTGTAGAAGCGGTCGAAGACGTGCGGCAGGACGTCCTCGGGGATACCGGGCCCGTGGTCGCGTACCGCGATGACGAGTTCCTCGTCCTCCACGCGCACCGACACCCGCACCGGGGAGCCGCCGTGCTTGAGCGCGTTGCCGATGAGGTTGGCGAGGACGACGTCCAGGCGGCGCGGGTCGAGCCGGGCGTGGATGCCCCGCTCGGCGTCCAGATCGACGGCGTCCAGCCAGGCGCGGGCGTCGATGCAGGCGGTGATCTGGTCGGCGATGTCCACGTCGTCCAGGACCAGCCGGGCGGTGCCCGCGTCGAAGCGGGTGACCTCCATGAGGTTCTCGACCAGGTCGTTCAGCCGCCGGGTCTCGCTGACCACCAGCCGGACGGCGGGCTCGATCATCGGGTCCATGGACCCGGTCTCCGCCTCCAGCTCCTCCTCCAGCACCTCGGTGACGGCGGTGATGGCGGTGAGCGGGGTACGCAGCTCATGGCTCATGTCGGCGACGAACCGCCGGGACGCCTCGTCCCGCGCGGCCATGTCCGCGACCCGTTTCTCCAGCGCCTCGGCGGCGTTGTTGAACGTGCGCGAGAGGTCGGCCAGTTCATCGGTGCCGGAGACCCGCAGCCGGGTGTCCAGCTTGCCCTCGCCGAGCCGCCGGGCGGCGACACCGAGGCGGTGCACGGGCTTCAGTACGGTCGTCGCGGCGGCCTGCGCGAGCAGTGCCGAGCCGATCAGCGCCAGACCGGTGGCGATCCCCAGCGACCAGGCCAGCGAGTTGAGGTCCTTGGCCTCCGGCTCAAGGGACTTGAGCATGTACCCGGTCGGCCCGCCGCCGATCACCCGGGTCCCGGCCACGAGATAGGGCGTGTCGTCCTCGACCGTCCGCTGCCAGTACAGGTGGTAGGCGTACTTGTTGGAGGAGTTGACCTCCTGCTTCTCCGCCACCGCGTCCCGCAGCGACTTCGGCACGTCACCCAGGGTGAAGCCGCTCAGACCGCCCGAACTGCCCGAGACCGTACGGCCGTCGGGGTTCTCGGCGACCAGCAGCACACTGAAGCGCTGGCTGCCGCTGGCCATCTGGTCGGCGGCACGCTGCAGTTCGAACTGGGTGGGCCGCTCCGGCAGTACCCCGGCGCGGTTCTGCATCTCCTGCTGGAAGTCCCGCAGCACCGCGTCCTGGGCGCGGGTGAGCACCGCCTCGCGGTTGAGCCAGTACGCGATTCCGGACGCGGACACCGCGGCGGTGAGCGCCACCAGCCCGAAGACGACCACAAGCCGCAGCCGCAGGCTGGTGAAGCGCAGCCGTGACCAAACTCCCTTGCGCCCCGCGAACCAGCCGCGGAACCCCCCTTGCGCGTCTGTCACTGAGGCGCGTCCAGCCGGTAGCCGACACCACGGACCGTACGGATCAGGGTCGGGGAGGAGGGCACGTCCTCGACCTTGGCGCGCAGCCGCTGGACACAGGCGTCCACCAGCCGCGAGTCACCGAGGTAGTCGTGCTCCCACACCAGCCGCAGCAACTGCTGCCTCGACAGCGCCTGTCCGGGCCGCCGGCTCAGCTCCAGCAGCAGCCGCAGCTCGGTCGGCGTGAGCTGGAGGTCCTCGCCGTTCTTGGTGACCGTCATGGCGGCGCGGTCGATGACCAGGCTGCCGAAGGTCGCCGCGTCGTTGGACTCCCGTTCGCCGCGCCGCAGCACGGCACGGATCCGGGCGTCCAGCACCCGGCCCTGCACCGGCTTGACGACGTAGTCGTCGGCGCCGGACTCCAGTCCGACCACCACGTCGATGTCGTCGCTGCGCGCGGTGAGCAGGATGATCGGCAACTGGTCGGTGCGCCGGATACGACGGCACACCTCGAAGCCGTCGATGCCGGGCAGCATCACATCCAGCACGATCAGGTCCGGCCGCTGTTCGCGCAGCAGCTTCAGGCCGTCCTCACCGGTGGCAGCCGTGGCTACCCGGTGACCCTGGCGGGTGAGCGAAAGCTCCAGGGCCGTGCGGATGGCGTCGTCGTCCTCGATCAGCAACAGGGAAGGCACGGGGGTCATTCTGGCCCATGGGGGTCGGGGTTTCGACACCTGGACAGGTACATCACCCCACGGCTGCGCTGCGTGACCGAGCGGTACGTCATGCGCGACCGGGCGGGACGTCATGGTGCGACCGCGTGGGACGCCCTGCGCGACGAGGGTGCGTCATGCGCGACCGACCCCTGTGACAGGTCTGTGACAGTCGGCGGACACGGCGATGAAGGTGCGGGGGCAAGCTTTTCGGCACAGGCAAGGAAGCAAGCCGAACACCGGAAGTCCACGACGGGGGGCGCGAGATGAACACGCTGCACAGTGCAAGCTCCAGCGCAGTTGTCACGCGTCTGCACGACGTGAACGGGGGCCGGGGCTCGGAGAAGTCCGGTGCTGTGAGCGGGCGGGGGTGCGCTCGCGGCGCCGGACGTCAGCACACCGCGTACATGACGGTGGTTGACGGTTTCACGGGGGAAGCACACGGGGGAAGCGCGTACAGGGAGGACTCGGGGGAGCGTCGTTCGCTGTCGGAGGCGGAGTTCACCGCCTACGTCCAGGAGCGCCGCGCCTCCCTGTACGCCACCGCCTACCACCTCACCGGTGACCGGTTCGAGGCCGAGGACCTGCTGCAGAGCGCGCTGTTCTCGACGTACAAGGCCTGGGACCGCATCAGTGACAAGGCGGCCGTCGGCGGATACCTCCGCCGCACCATGACCAACCTGCACATCAGCGCGTGGCGCCGCCGCAAGCTGAACGAGTACCCGACCGAGGAGCTGCCGGAGACGCCCGGCGACACGGACGCGATGCGTGGCACCGAGCTGCGCGCGGTCCTGTGGCAGGCGCTGGCCCGGCTGCCCGAACTCCAGCGGACGATGCTGGTCCTGCGCTACTACGAGGGCCGTACCGACCCGGAGATCGCGGACATCCTCGACATCAGTGTCGGCACGGTGAAGTCGAGCATCTGGCGGTCGCTCCGTCGGCTGCGCGAGGACGAGGTCCTCAGCTTCGGCCGTGACGAGGAGGACGCCTTCGGCGAACTGGTCGCCTGAAGGTTCGGGGGGAAGCACAACACGGGGGAGCAGTAACCGGGGGGATGCTCACGGGGGGACCTTGGGGGGGACTCACGGGGGAGAGCACCACGGGGGAATACGGGGGAGCACCAAAGGGAGCGGGACTGGAGGGCCGGGGGGTCCGTCCAGTCCCGTTTCTTTTGTGCGCCCGGACGCCTACGCGGGCGTCGTCGTCCGTACGGCGCGACCGGCTGCGGCGTCGGCCAGCCGGGCCAGCGCCTCGTCGCGGTCGCAGGCGTGGGCGCCCAGCGCCGTCTGACGGGCCACGATCGACCGCTCGGCCCGCATCAGCCGCCAGCCGCGGCGCACCAGGAACGGAACCGACTTGCGGCCCTCCTTCAGGTCGCGGAGGAAGCGGCGGCGGAACGTGGTCACCGGGCCGCGGCTCAGGCACAGCGCGTCCGCCAGCAGGCCCAGTTCCCGGCAGCGGGTGACGATCTCCGCCGCGAAGATGCCCTCGGCGATGAACAGCGGGGTGCTCCCGATGTCCACGGGCGCCTCGCCGGTACGGGCGCTCAGGGAGATGTCGTAGACCGGGACCGTCGTACGGCCCGTGCGGCACAGCGCCTCGATGGCGGCGACGGCCTTGTCCGCGTCCCAGGACTCGGGGTGGTCCCAGTCGATGTCGGAACTCCCGAGGACCAGGGGCAGCGTCGGGTCGTCGCCCTCCTTGTAGAAGTCGTCGAGCCGCAGCACCGGAAGGCCGGAGCGGGCCGCGATGAGGGACTTGCCGGAGCCGGAGGGGCCGCAGAGCAGCACGACTCGGGCGGGGAAGGGCGGATGGGAGCTCACGGAACACCAATATGACGTACATACCTGCTGTTCCTCGACTCCGCGGGTCGGCTTTGATGCCTGCGTCACACCTCAACTACCCTTCGTGTCGACCTGATTACCCGCTGCGTCAGAAGGTGGCAGAACCGATGGCCGGACATGCGTCCTCCCCCCACCCCACCGCCCGGCGAGCCCTGGCCGTCCTCACGACCGCCGGTGCCGCCCTGGGCGTCGCCGCGCCGCTGGCCGCCGCGGCGGACGCCGGCCCGGTCATGGACCAGGTGGTCCGCACCCGGCCCACCAACCTCGGCCAGATCGACCCGCAGGCGGGCCTGACGGCCCTCACCGGCACCGTCGGCTACGTCACCGGCCCGGTCGCGGGCCTGAAGCCCAACCCGCTGGCCGGTACGGGCGTCGACCCCCTCGACAACGGCGTGGGCACCCAGCTCGCCGACTTCCAGCCGCTGACCTCCCGGATGCTCACCGCGCCGGTCGCCCAGGCGCAGTCGATCGGAAACATCCCGGTCCTCGGCCAGGCCACCGACCTGCTCGGCGGCTGACCGGCCGATCGGGCACAGGATCGGGCACAGCATCGGATGCAGCAGAGAGCCGCGTCTCCCCCGGACGGAGGGGAGGCGCGGCTCTCCGGTTCTCGGGGCTCCTAGTAGGCGGAGCCGGACGCGCCCAGTGACCCCGTGGGGTGCCAGACCGTCTTGGTCTCCAGGAACGCCGTCATGCGGTCGATGCCCGGAGTCGCCGAGTAATCCACAGGCTGTGGACGGAGAACGCGCTTGAGGTTGTCCGCCGCCGCGATCTCCAGCTCCTTGGCCAGCTCCTCGTCGGCGCCCGCGAGGTCGATCGCGTTGACGTCCTGGTGCGCGGCCAGCGGGGTGGCGATCTCCGCCGTACGCCCCGACAGGACGTTGACCACGCCGCCGGGCACGTCGGAGGTGGCCAGCACCTCGGCCAGGGACAGGGCCGGGAGCGGGGACTTCTCGCCGGCGATCACGACCGCGGTGTTGCCGGTGGCGATCACCGGGGCGAGCACCGAGACCAGGCCCAGGAACGACGACTCCTGCGGGGCCAGCACGACCACCACACCCGTCGGTTCGGGGGAGGAGAGGTTGAAGTACGGCCCGGCGACCGGGTTTCCGCCGCCCACGACCTGGGCGATCTTGTCGGTCCAGCCCGCGTACCAGACCCAGCGGTCGATCGCCGCGTCCACCTGGGCCGCCGCCTTCGACTTCGACAGGCCCTCGGCGTCGGCCACCTCGCGCACGAACTGCTCGCGGCGGCCCTCCAGCATCTCCGCGACCCGGTACAGCACCTGGCCGCGGTTGTACGCCGTCGCCCCCGACCAGCCGCCGAACGCCTTGCGCGCGGCGACCACCGCGTCACGGGCGTCCTTGCGGGACGAGAGCGGCGCGTTGGCCAGCCAGTTGCCCTTGGAGTCGGTCACTTCGTACACCCGGCCGCTCTCGGAACGGGGGAACTTGCCCCCGACGTACAGCTTGTAGGTCTTGAAGACGGAAAGTCGGGTGGCATCAGACATCGAGGTACGCCTCCAGGCCGTGGCGGCCGCCCTCGCGGCCGAAGCCCGACTCCTTGTAGCCGCCGAACGGCGAGGTCGGGTCGAACTTGTTGAACGTGTTGGACCAGATCACGCCCGCGCGCAGCTTGCTCGCGACGGCCAGGATGCGGGAGCCCTTCTCCGTCCAGATGCCCGCGGACAGGCCGTACTGGCTGTTGTTGGCCTTGGCGACCGCCTCGTCCGGGGTACGGAAGGTCAGCACCGACAGCACCGGGCCGAAGATCTCGTCGCGGGCGATGGTGTGCGCCTGGGTGACGTTGGTGAACAGCGTCGGGGCGAACCAGTAGCCGCTCTCGGGCAGTTCGCAGGCCGGCGACCAGCGCTCGCCGCCCTCCGCCTCGCCCTTCTCCACCAGCGAGGTGATCCGGGCCAGCTGCTCCTCGGAGTTGATCGCGCCGATGTCGGTGTTCTTGTCCAGCGGGTCGCCGAGCCGCAGCGTCGACAGGCGGCGCTTGAGGGAGTCCAGCAGCTCGTCCTGGATCGACTCCTGGACCAGCAGGCGGCTGCCCGCGCAGCAGACCTGGCCCTGGTTGAAGAAGATGCCGTTGACGATGCCCTCAACGGCCTGGTCGATCGGGGCGTCGTCGAAGACGATGTTGGCGCCCTTGCCGCCCAGTTCCAGGGTGAGCTTCTTGCGGGTGCCCGCGACCGTCCGCGCGATCTGCTTGCCGACCGCGGTGGAGCCGGTGAAGGCCACCTTGTTCACGTCCGAGTGCGCGACCAGGGCGGCGCCCGTGTCGCCGTAGCCGGGAAGGATGTTGACGACGCCCTTGGGAAGGCCCGCCTGGCGGCAGATGTCCGCGAAGAACAGCGCCGACAGCGGGGTCGTCTCGGCGGGCTTGAGGACCACGGTGTTGCCGGTGGCCAGCGCCGGGGCGATCTTCCACGCCAGCATCAGCAGCGGGAAGTTCCACGGGATGACCTGGCCGGCCACGCCCAGCGGACGCGGGTTCGCGCCGAAACCGGCGTGGTCGAGCTTGTCGGCCCAGCCCGCGTAGTAGAAGAAGTGCGCGGCGACCAGCGGCAGGTCGGCGTCGCGGGTCTCCTTGATCGGCTTGCCGTTGTCCAGGGTCTCCAGGACCGCCAGCTCACGGCTGCGCTCCTGGATGATCCGGGCGATGCGGAAGAGGTACTTGGCGCGCTCGGCACCGGGCAGCGCCGACCACTTCTCGAACGCCTTGCGGGCCGCCTGCACGGCCCGGTCGACGTCCGCCTCACCGGCCTGGGCGACCTCGGAGAGCACCTCCTCGGTGCTCGGGGAGACGGTCTTGAAGACCTTGCCGTCGGCGGCCTCGACGAACTCGCCGTCGATGAACAGGCCGTGGGACGGGGCGATGTCGACGACCGAACGGGACTCGGGCGCCGGGGCGTATTCGAATACGGATGCCATGGTGATCAGTCCACCGTCACGTAGTCGGGACCGGAGTAGCGGCCGGTGGCCAGCTTCTGCCGCTGCATCAGCAGGTCGTTCAGGAGGGAGGAGGCGCCGAAGCGGAACCAGTGGTTGTCCAGCCAGTCGGGGCCGGCGGTCTCGTTGACGAGCACCAGGAACTTGATGGCGTCCTTGCTCGTACGGATGCCGCCCGCGGGCTTCACGCCGACCTGCACACCGGTCTGGGCGCGGAAGTCGCGCACCGCCTCCAGCATGAGCAGGGTGTTGGCGGGGGTGGCGTTGACGGCGACCTTGCCGGTGGAGGTCTTGATGAAGTCGGCGCCCGCCAGCATGCCGAGCCAGCTGGCCCGGCGGATGTTGTCGTACGTCGACAGCTCGCCCGTCTCGAAGATGACCTTCAGACGCGCGCTCGTGCCGCAGGCCTCCTTCACGGCGACGATCTCGTCGTAGACCTTGAGGTACTTGCCCGCGAGGAACGCGCCACGGTCGATGACCATGTCGATCTCGTCGGCGCCCGCGGCGACGGCGTCACGGACGTCGGCCAGCTTCACCTCCAGCGCGGCGCGGCCCGCCGGGAACGCGGTGGCGACGGAGGCGACCTTCACACCGGAACCGGCGACGGCCTCCTTGGCGACGGCCACCATGTCGGGGTAGACGCAGACCGCGGCGGTGGTGGGCGTGGTGCGGTCGGTCGGGTCGGGGAGGACCGCCTTGGCGCCGAGCGCCCGGACCTTGCCCGGGGTGTCCGCGCCTTCCAGCGTCGTCAGGTCGACCATCGAGATCGCGAGGTCGATGGCGTACGCCTTGGCGGTCGTCTTGATGGAACGGGTGCCGAGGGAGGCGGCGCGCGCCTCCAGGCCGACCGCGTCGACGCCGGGCAGCCCGTGGAGGAAGCGGCGCAGCGTGCTGTCGGAGGAGGTGACGTCCGAGAGGATCGCTGCGGTGGGTGCATTGGTGGGCATGGTCACCAGACGAGCATATCTACGCGCGTAGCGGCTGTACACCCCCGGGCGCTCATCTTCGGAGTCGGCACCGCGAATGAGCGCTGCCCGGGGCGTCGTGCACAATCGGGGCCATGACGACCCCGGGACACCCCTCATCAGCGCCGGTTCCACCCACCAGGGACCGGGTGTACCGCTCACCCATGGGCATCACCGGCGGCGTCCTGCTGCTGGGCCTCGTGGGCTGGCTGGGCATCGACGCGCTGATCCACGGGGACGGGCGCACGCCCTGGCTGTCCCTGGCCACGCTGATCCTCGTCGTGCCTCTGGTGGTCGCCTTCACCCTCCGCCCCGCCGTCTTCGCCAACGAGGACCGGCTGCGCGTGCGCAACCCGCTCCGGCTGATCGTGCTGCCGTGGGGCGAGGTCGCCTCCCTGCGCTCCGGTTACTCCAATGAGGTCGTCGCGAAGTCCGGGGGGAAGTTCCAGCTGTGGGCCATTCCGGTGTCGCTGCGGGCCCGCAAGAGGGCCGCGCGACGGCAGGCGCGGGCCGAGGCCGAGCGCAAGGGCGGTGGCCGGAGCGGCCGGGGCGGCGGACTCGGCTTCGGCGGGTTCGGCGGCCTGGGCGGCGGCCTCGGCGGCGGCCTCGGTGACGTCGACCCGAACGAGCCCGCGCGGGCCGAGACCGACAAGGTGATGGACGAACTGCGGGAACTGCTGGAGGCGCGGGAGAAGGAGCAGTCCGCGCAGGGCGAGGCCACGGTGCGCTGGGCGTACGAGCTGATCGCGCCGATGGTGGCCGGGGCGGTGCTGCTCGTGGTGCTGCTGGCGATGGGCTGAGGCAACCGTGAGCGCCCTACCGCCGTCTGGCAGACGATGAGTACTGATCTTGTTCCGCCGACCGTACCTCGGCCGCTGGCCGAGTCCGCCGTACCCGAAGGATGCCCCGCCTGGAACGGGGAGCAGACCCGGCGCTGGGTCTCGGCACTGCCGCCGCGGTGGCTGCTGCCGCGTCTTGTCGGGGTCCGTGACGAGGTAGTCACACTCACCCTGTGCGGCACCGCCGTCGCGCTGGGCTACATCGGGCTGGAGCCGTACCTGGCCGCCCTGCTGCCCCTCCAGGTCCTGTGGGTGCTGCTGCGGCCGGAGCTGGTGCGGGTGTCGGCACCGGCGCTCGTGGCCGCGGTGGTCGCCGTGGAGGGGATCGAGTGGCCGACGCTGGTGGCGACCGGGGTCGTCGCCGTGGCGTCGCTGGTGCTCGCCGAGGTGCGGTTGCGGGCGCGGCGGAGGCAGAAGGCGTACGCGATGGAGGCCGCCGGGGGTGCGGTGGCGCCGGCGCCGGGGGCGGGGGTCCCGCTGCGGCGGGGGAGATTCCTCGTGGGCTGGGGGCTCGTCGCGATGGCGGCCGGCGGCACGCTGACGGGCCTGACCTCCGACGGGACCGCTCCGGCGGTCGGTTTCCTGCTGGCGGGGCTGGGGCTGTCGATCGTCGTGTCGGGTGCGCTGGGGCGGATACGGGCCCGGCGTCTGCTCGCCGCGCCGGTTCCCGTGCTGCGGGTGCTGGTGCGCGAGGGGACGCAGGCGCGGACGGAGGTCTTCGCGGCGGACGACGTGCGTGCGGAGCGGCCGTTGTTCGCGGTGTCGGTGGGTGAGGTGGACCCCGAGGAGGAGCCCGACGGGGACGAGTCCGACGAGGACGACGACGAGGCCGCGCTCCTGGAAATGCTCGACAACGACGCGCCGGGTCCGCTGCGCGAGGCCGTGCTCTACGGGGTGCCGTACGACGGGGCCGAAGTGGTGCTGGTCAGCGCGGACGAGGAGCCCGGGGAGGAGGCGCCCCTGGTGGAGCGGTCGGACGGCCCCGTACGGCCACTGACCGTCCTGCCGAGCGAGGAGGCCCTGCCCGAGGTGGCGGTGCCCGTACAGCCCGTACTGCGCTGGCGGGCGGGATGGCTGGACGCGCTGGCCACGCTGATCCTCGTGCAGTGGGGTGTCTGGATCGGGTGGCGCTCCTTCACGGACCCCGGCAACGCGCTCTGGGAGCAGGTCCTGGTGGGCCTGATCGGCGTATGGGGCGCGGCCCGGGTGCCGGTGAAGCTGGCGTGGCGCATCACGGCGGACCGCTCAGGCCTGTGGATCAACGGCCTGACCAAGGTCACCCACATCCCCTGGGACCAACTCCTCTCGGCCCGTCACCAGTCCCTGGAACTGAAGCTGCGCCGGCGCGGCGGCGAGTCCTGGGCGGTCTCGGCACCCGGCTGGAAGCGGCTCCAGCGCAGGCGCGGGCTGGTCCACCCGTACGACCGGCTGGCGGCACAGCTGACGACGCTGATCGAGGACCCGTCTCTGCGGCCCACGGGCGAGAGCGAGGAACGTGAGCGCGGGCGGGTGCTGTGGCCGTGGGCGGCGGTGCTGGCTGTGGGCTGGGTGGCGGTTCTGGTGCTGGCCCGGGTGAATTTGTGACGGTGGGCGGGCGGTGAGCCGTGGCCGGCGCCTGCTTGGGGGCGGGGCTGTGGCTGGGGCGGGGTCTCGTGGGCCGGGGGCCCGAGTGCCGGGCGCGGCGGGCGGGAGCCGGGGCCCGAGTGCCGGGCGGGCCGCCGGTTGGTGTCCGGTGGCGGAGGGCGGTCTTCGGCGGGGGTCGGTCTTCGGCGGGGGTTGGTCTTCGGCGGAGGGCGGTCCGGCGGGTTCGGTCGCGCTGATGGGCGGGTTCGGGCGCACTGTGTGACTGCGTTTCGGCGTGTTGGTGGCCCGGGTCTGCCAATCGCCGCGGCTCAGCGCCTCCGGCGCAGCAACTCAAAGCTGATGGGTGCCCCCGACCACCGGGGCCGGAGGGTCGGTCGGGCTTGGCGGAGGGCCGCTTCGGCGGGCTTGGCCGCGTGATGGGCGGGTTCGGGCGCGTGCCGGGCGGGTTCGGGCGCACCTTGCGTCTGCGGCTCGGCGTGTCGCTGGCTCGGATCTGCCACATGCCGGCCCAGTGCCCCTGCCTCGCCCACTGAAAGCTGATGGGGTGTTCCCGCTCGGGGGCACCCCATCAGCTTTCAGTCACGGCGTGGTTGTCAGATGCCCGCCGCGGTCGAGAGGTCCCGCTTGATCGCCGTCAGCAGCTCCGTGGCCTTCGTGCGGGCCGCCGGGAGGGCGTCGTGGTCCGCGACCGGGACCACGACCTCCAGGTAGCACTTCAGCTTGGGCTCCGTGCCGCTCGGGCGGACGATGACGCGGGCGCCGTCCAGGGTGTAGCGCAGGCCGTCCGTGGGCGGGAGCTTGTCCGTGCCCTTGGTGAGGTCCTCGGCGCGGGTGATGGCCAGGCCCGCCAGTTCCGTCGGCGGCTGTTCGCGCAGGCGGCGCATGGCGTCGGCGATGACCGAGAGGTCCTCCACCCGCACCGAGAGCTGGTCGGTGGCGTGCAGCCCGTGCTCCACGGCGAGGTCGTCGAGGAGGTCGAGCAGGGTGCGGCCCTGCTCCTTCAGCTCGGAGGCCAGTTCGGTGATGAGGAGGGCGGCGGTGATGCCGTCCTTGTCGCGTACGCCGTCGGGGTCGACGCAGTAGCCGAGGGCCTCCTCGTAGCCGTAGCGCAGGCCCTCCACGCGGGCGATCCACTTGAAGCCGGTCAGCGTCTCCTCGTACGGCAGCTTCGCCGCCTCCGCGATCCGGCCGAGCAGGGAGGAGGAGACGATCGACTCGGCGAACGTGCCGGTCGCGCCGCGCCGCACCAGGTGCGCGGCGAGCAGCGCGCCGACCTCGTCGCCGCGCAGCATCCGCCACTCGCCGCCGTCCTTCACGGCCACGGCGCAGCGGTCGGCGTCGGGGTCGTTGGCGATGACGAGGTCAGGGTCGGTCTCGCGCGCCTTGGCGAAGGCGAGGTCCATCGCGCCGGGCTCTTCCGGGTTGGGGAAGGCGACGGTCGGGAACTCCGGGTCCGGGTCGGCCTGCTCGGCGACCAGGGCCGGGGCCGGGAAGCCCGCGCGGGCGAAGGCGGCGAGGAGGACGTCCTTGCCGACGCCGTGCATGGCCGTGTACACCGTGCGGGCGGTGCGCGGGGAGCCCTCGGCGAGTACGGCGTCCGTGCGGGCGAGGTAGGCGTCGAGGACGGAGTCGTCCAGGGTTTCCCAGCCCTCGGTGGGGCGGGGGACGTCCGTGAGGGAGCCGACGGCGGCGATCTCGGCGGCGATCTCCGCGTCGGCGGGGGGCACGATCTGAGAGCCGTCGCCGAGGTAGACCTTGTAGCCGTTGTCGCGGGGCGGGTTGTGGCTGGCGGTGACCTCCACGCCGGCGACCGCGCCGAGGTGCCTTATGGCGTAGGCGAGGACGGGGGTGGGGAGCGGGCGGGGGAGTACCGCCGCGCGCAGGCCGGCGCCGGTCATCACGGCGGCGGTGTCCTGGGCGAAGTCGTGGGACTTGTGGCGGGCGTCGTAGCCGATGACGACGAGGCCGCCTTCCTGGCCCTGCTTCTTCAGGTACGCGGCCAGGCCGGCGGCGGCGCGGATGACGACGGCGCGGTTCATGCGCATGGGGCCGGCGCCGAGTTCGCCGCGCAGGCCGGCGGTGCCGAACTGGAGGGTGCCGGAGAAGCGTGCGGTGAGCTCCGCGTGGTCCTTGGCTTCGATGAGGTCGGCGAGTTCGGCGCGGGTGTCCGCGTCGGGGTCCTCGGCGAGCCATGCCTTGGCCCTGGCGATGAGATCGTCGTGCACGTCGGTCCCTCTCGTGTGTGCGGTGTTGTCTCGGCGGTTGCTTTTCTCGCCCCCGCCGCCCCTTCCCGTTCCCGTCCCCAGGGGCTGCCGCCCCTTCGACCCCGTCCAGGGGGCTCCGCCCCCTGGACCCCCATCGGCCTGAACGGCCTCGTCCTCAAGCGCCGGACAGGCTATGAAGGGGCGCGGGGAACTGCGCGAACAACCCCCACCCGCCCGCACCCGACGAACAACCCCTCGGGGTGGAAGGGGCGAAGCCCTTTCAGGACGGGACGGGTAGGGGCGGCGGGGGCGGAAGAAGTCCGGGGTCGGCTACAGGCGGCCCAGTACCTGCGTCAGCAGTGCGCCCATCCGGGTCGCGCTGTCGCGGCCCGCCTGGAGGACCTCCTCGTGGTTCAGCGGCTCGCCCGTCATACCCGCGGCGAGGTTGGTGACCAGGGAGATACCGAGGACCTCGGCCCCCGCCTCGCGCGCCGCGATGGCCTCCAGGACCGTCGACATGCCGACGAGGTCCGCGCCGATCACGCGGGCCATGCGGATCTCGGCGGGAGTCTCGTAGTGCGGGCCGGGGAACTGGGCGTACACCCCCTCCTCCAGCGTGTCGTCGATCTCCTTGCACAGCGCCCGCAGCCGCGGCGAGTACAGGTCCGTGAGGTCGACGAAGTTCGCGCCCACGATCGGCGAGGTCGCCGTGAGGTTGATGTGGTCGCTGATCAGCACCGGCTGCCCGGGGCGCATGCCCTCGCGCAGACCGCCGCAGCCGTTGGTCAGGACGACCGTCTTGGCGCCCGCCGCCACCGCCGTACGCACGCCGTGCGCGACCGCGGCCACGCCACGGCCCTCGTAGTAGTGGGTGCGCCCGAGGAAGACCAGCGCCCGCTTGTCGCCGATCTTGTACGAGCGGATCTTGCCGCCGTGGCCCTCGACCGCGGGCGGCGGGAAACCGGGCAGCTCGGTGACCTGGAACTCGGCCTCGGGCTCGCCGAGGGCGTCCACGGCCGGTGCCCAGCCGGAGCCCATCACTAGGGCGACGTCGTGGGTCTCGGCCCCCGTCAGTTCGCGCAGGCGAGCGGCGGCGGCGTCAGCGGCGGCGTACGGGTCGCCCTGGATGTCGTCCGGAAGAAGAGATGCGTTCACGCCGACGAGGGTAGCCGGTGATTGCCTACGCGCGTAGATGACAGAGCCCACGGGATGGGGATCGTTGTCTTGTTGTTTCCGACGAAAGGCGGGAAGCGGACGGTCCGGTCCCGCTCAGCACGGGCGCTTGCGCAGCTCCATCACATAGTCGTGCGGCGCGCCCGCGGACTCCGCCGCGTCGGCGATCTCGCCGAGGTACCGGGCCGACGGCAGGCCGCCCTCGTAGCCGTCGAGGACGTACACCCACGCCGACTCCTCGCCGTCCAGGGTCACCGCGCGCACCCGCGCCCGGCGGTAGATGCCGAGGCCGACGCCCTCCCAGCGGTCCAGCGACTCCTCGTCCATGGGAGCGAGGTCGTAGAGCGCGACGAAGACCTGGGAGGCGGGGTCCTCGACGATCGTGGCCAGGGCGCCCTCCCAGCCCATCTGCTCGCCCCCGAAGGTCAGCCGCCACCCGTTCAGCCAGCCGGTGGCACGCAGCGGCGAGTGCGGGGCGCGGCGGGTCATCAGCCGCGCGTCGAGGTTGGTGGCGTAGGCGGCGTAGAGCGACATGCACCGAGGGTACGGCAGGGCGCAACAGCCGCCTCTCCCGTAACGGTGGGGTCTCGGGGCGGGCCCCGGAACGTAGCACGGGGTCACGTGCGGGACAATGGAGTACGTGACTCGGATCGTGATCATCGGTGGCGGACCCGGCGGATACGAAGCGGCGCTGGTCGCCGCGCAGCTCGGCGCGGAGGTGACCGTCGTCGACAGCGACGGCCTCGGCGGCGCGTCGGTGCTCACCGACTGCGTGCCGTCGAAGACCCTCATCGCCACCGCTGAGGTGATGACCACCTTCGACTCGTCCTACGAAGAGCTCGGCATCATCGTCGCCGACGACACCCCGCCGCTGGAGCAGGCCGCCCGTGTGGTCGGCGTGGACCTCGGCAAGGTGAACCGACGGGTCAAGCGCCTCGCGCTCGCCCAGTCGCACGACATCACCGCCTCCGTCACCCGTGCGGGCGCCCGGGTCATGCGCGGCCGCGGCCGGCTCGACGGCATGCAGGCCCTCGACGGCTCCCGCAAGGTGATCGTCACCGCCGCCGACGGCAGCGAGGAGACCCTCGTCGCCGACGCCGTGCTCATCGCCACCGGCGGTCACCCGCGCGAGCTGCCCGACGCCCAGCCCGACGGCGAGCGCATCCTCAACTGGACCCAGGTCTACGACCTCACCGAGCTGCCCGAAGAGCTGATCGTGGTCGGTTCCGGTGTCACCGGCGCCGAGTTCGCCGGTGCCTACCAGGCGCTCGGCTCCCGGGTCACCCTCGTCTCCTCCCGCGACCGCGTGCTGCCCGGTGAGGACCCGGACGCCGCCGCCGTGCTGGAGGACGTCTTCCGCCGCCGCGGGATGAACGTGATGGCCCGCTCCCGTGCCGCAGCCGCCAAGCGGGTCGGCGACCGGGTCGAGGTCACCCTCGCCGACGGCCGGGTCATCAGCGGCACCCACTGCCTGATGGCGGTCGGCGCCATCCCCAACAGCGCGGGCCTGGGCCTGGAGGAGGCCGGGGTCAGGCTCCGCGACTCCGGGCACATCTGGACCGACCGGGTCTCCCGGACCACGGCGCCCGGCGTGTACGCGGCCGGTGACGTCACCGGTGTCTTCGCGCTCGCCTCGGTGGCGGCGATGCAGGGACGTATCGCCATGTACCACTTCCTCGGTGACGCGGTGGCCCCGCTGAACCTGAAGACGGTCTCCTCGAACGTCTTCACCGACCCCGAGATCGCCACCGTCGGCTACACCCAGGCCGACGTCGAGGCGGGCAAGATCGACGCCCGGGTCGTCAAGCTGCCCCTGCTGCGCAACCCGCGCGCGAAGATGCAGGGCATCCGGGACGGCTTCGTGAAGATCTTCTGCCGCCCCGGCACCGGCATCGTCGTCGGCGGTGTCGTGGTCGCCCCGCGCGCCTCGGAACTGATCCATCCGATCTCGATCGCCGTCGACAACAATCTGACGGTCGAACAGATCGCGAACGCGTTCACCGTGTACCCGTCTCTTTCGGGGTCGATCGCGGAGGTCGCCCGGCAGCTCCACAACCGCAAGGCCGGCAGCGAGGTCTGACGATCCGGCCCGACTCCCCGCTGGTCACGGGGAGTTGTCGAGCGCACGTGCGGAATGGGTGCCAGGTTTAAGCCCTATACCACTTCCTGGTGTGCTGTGCGAACAACTTCTGCTATTCGGCGCAAACTGCTGAAAGCAGACGGTCGTTGGGGTTACTGTCAGTTTCGTGTTCGCTGCAGAACGTCGCCAATTGATCCTCGAAATGGTGCGAGCGAACGGGGCCGTGTCGCTCCGTGAGCTCGCCCGCGTCGTCCAGACCTCCGAAGTGACCGTACGGCGGGACGTGCGCGCGCTGGAGGCAGAAGGACTCCTCGACCGCCGGCATGGCGGTGCGGTATTGCCGGGCGGGTTCACGCGGGAGTCCGGCTTTCCGCAGAAGTCACATCTCGCGACCGCCGAGAAGACGGCCATCGCCGACCTCGCCGCGAACTTCGTCGAAGAGGGCGAGGCCATCGTGGTCGGGGCCGGTACGACCACGCAGGAGCTGGCCCGCCGGCTGGCCCGGGTCCCCGGGCTGACCGTCGTCACCAACTCCCTGCTGGTGGCCCAGGCGCTGGCCCACGCGAACCGGGTGGAAGTCGTGATGACCGGCGGCACTCTGCGCGGTTCCAACTACGCCCTGGTCGGCTCCGGCGCCGAGCAGTCCCTCCAGGGGCTGCGGGTCTCCCGGGCCTTCCTCTCCGGCAGCGGTCTGACCGCCGAGCGCGGACTGTCCACGTCCAACATGCTCTCGGCATCCGTCGACCGGGCCCTGGTGCAGGCGGCCGCCGAGGTCGTCGTCCTCGCCGACCACACCAAGCTCGGCACGGACACCATGTTCCAGACCGTGCCCACGGATGTGATCACCCGTCTGGTGACCGACGAGCCGCCGTCCCATGACGACCGCGCCCAGACCGAGCTGCAGGCCCTTGCCGATCAGGGGGTGCAGATCGCCGTGGCCGGGGCGAACGGCAACCAGGGGGGTGACGACGTCCCGGCGCGGCGGACGAGGTCCGTGCCGGGCCCTAGGCGGGCGGCTCCGGGCGGACTGCGCTCGACCGTGCTGGGCGAGCCGGTTCCGGGGTCCGAGCGGGCCCGGGTCGCCGATCTGCGGCGCCGGTAGGGCTTGGGCCGCCGATCCGCGGGGCCGGTAAGTACGGCCCGGTCAGGCTCGCTTCAGACCCCGCAGGGTCAGCATCAGCAGCCTGTCCGCCAGTTCCTCGTCCCCGGGAGTCGCCTCCGCCGCCAGCGCGATGGCGTGGGTCAGCTGGAGCAGGTCCCCGATCGCCACGTCCTCGCGGACCGTGCCCGCCCGCTGGGCCCGGCTCAGCAGTTCGGTCCCTGCCTGTCTGATGGGGTCGCTGCACCGGGCCAGCGCCGACGAATCGTCCTGGGTCGCCGCCATCAGCGCCCGGGACAGGCCCCGGTACTCGCTCGCGTGCCGCACCATCTCGCGCAGCCAGGTCACCAGGGCCGCGCAGGGCTCCGGGGCGGCACGCAACTCCCGGGCCCGGTCCAGCAGCTCGCTCACCGCGTCCTCGAAGACCGCGCTCAACAGGGCGTGCCGGTTGGGGAAATGGCGGTACAGGGTGCCGATGCCGACCCCGGCCCGGCGGGCGACGTCCTCCAGTGACGCCTCCGTGCCGTGCTCGGCGAAGGCGGCGCGGGCCTCGGCGAGCAGCCGCTCGTGGTTGCGGCGGGCGTCGGCGCGCATGACGCGGGAAGCGGCCCGCGGTGCCGCGGTCCGTGCGCCCCCGTGCGAGTCGGTGCCCGCCATCGCCTCCACCTGCTCTCCTCCGCGCCCGGCCCTGTCTTCAGGATGCCACCGCCCGGACAGCGAAACGCCCGGTGGACTGGGGCTCCAGTCCACCGGGCGAATCGATGCGGGCGTACCCGTCAGTCCTTGATCTCGCAGATCGCCGCGCCGGAGGTCACGGACGCGCCGACCTCGGCGGACAGGCCCTTGACGGTGCCGGACTTGTGGGCGTTGAGCGGCTGCTCCATCTTCATGGCCTCCAGGACGACGACCAGGTCGCCCTCCTTGACCTCCTGGCCCTCCTCCACGGCCACCTTGACGATGGTGCCCTGCATGGGGGAGGCGAGGGTGTCGCCGGAGGCGACGGGGCCGGACTTCTTGGCGGCGCGGCGCTTGGGCTTGGCGCCCGCGGCGAGCCCGGTACGGGCCAGCGACATGCCGAGCGAGGACGGCAGCGAGACCTCCAGGCGCTTGCCGCCGACCTCGACGACGACCGTCTCGCGGCCCGGCTCCTCGTCCGTGTCCGTGTCGGCGGGCGCGGCGAAGGGCTTGATCTCGTTGACGAACTCGGTCTCGATCCAGCGGGTGTGGACCGTGAACGGGTCCTGGCTGCCGGTGAGTTCGGGGGCGAACGCCGGGTCCTTGACGACCGCGCGGTGGAACGGGATGGCGGTGGCCATGCCCTCGACCTGGAACTCCTCCAGGGCGCGCGCGGCACGCTGAAGGGCCTGCCGGCGGGTGGCGCCGGTGACGATCAGCTTGGCCAGCAGGGAGTCCCAGGCCGGGCCGATCACGCTGCCGGACTCCACGCCCGCGTCCAGGCGGACACCGGGGCCGGAGGGGGCGTTGAAGGTGGTGACGGTGCCGGGGGCCGGGAGGAAGTTGCGGCCCGGGTCCTCGCCGTTGATGCGGAACTCGAAGGAGTGGCCGCGCACCTGCGGGTCGTCGTAGCCGAGTTCCTCGCCGTCGGCGATGCGGAACATCTCGCGGACCAGGTCGATGCCGGTGACCTCTTCGGTGACCGGGTGCTCGACCTGGAGGCGGGTGTTGACCTCCAGGAAGGAGATCGTCCCGTCCAGGCCGACGAGGAACTCGACGGTGCCGGCGCCGACGTAGCCGGCCTCCTTCAGGATGGCCTTGGAGGCGCGGTACAGCTCGGCGTTCTGCTCCTCGGACAGGAACGGCGCCGGGGCCTCCTCGACCAGCTTCTGGTGGCGGCGCTGGAGGGAGCAGTCACGGGTGGAGACGACGACCACGTTGCCGTGGCTGTCGGCCAGGCACTGGGTCTCCACGTGGCGGGGCTTGTCCAGGTAGCGCTCGACGAAGCACTCGCCGCGGCCGAACGCGGCGACGGCCTCGCGGACCGCCGAGTCGTACAGCTCGGGGACCTCTTCGAGGGTGCGGGCGACCTTCAGGCCGCGGCCGCCGCCGCCGAAGGCGGCCTTGATGGCGATCGGCAGGCCGTGCTCCTGGGCGAAGGCGACGACCTCGTCGGCGCCGGAGACCGGGTCCGGGGTGCCGGCGACCAGCGGGGCGCCGGCGCGCTGGGCGATGTGCCGGGCGGCGACCTTGTCACCGAGGTCGCGGATGGCCTGCGGCGGGGGGCCGATCCAGATCAGGCCCGCGTCGAGAACCGCCTGGGCGAACTCGGCGTTCTCCGAGAGGAAGCCGTAGCCGGGGTGGATGGCGTCCGCCCCCGACTCGCGCGCCGCCTTGAGGACCTTCTCCATGTCCAGGTAGCTGGTGGCCGGGGTGTCACCGCCCAGGGCGAACGCCTCATCCGCGGCGCGGACATGCAGAGCGTCCCGGTCCGGGTCGGCGTATACGGCCACGCTCGCGATACCCGCGTCCCGACAGGCCCGGGCCACGCGGACAGCGATTTCGCCACGGTTGGCGATGAGCACCTTGCGCACGATTGAGGCTCCCTCCTTGAAACAAGCCGAGTTTAGGGACTGCCGACACGGCACTTCGACCCGTCCCCAATGGTGAGCTTGCCCACACGGAGCGTGATTCGAGGCTCGCTCGACCCGCGAAATCCCTTGTCGCACCGCGGTACGCAGGACTCCTCCTGGAAACCCTAGCCGTCCGCTGTGGTCAAGGTCTCTGTCATCAGGTGCTGCGGGCCACTCTGTTTCTTTGTGGAGTCCCTACGAATGGCCCAACGATTCTTTGCCCCTCCCAGAACCCTTGTCCCGAGGTTTACCCGTTAGTAGCGTTCGCGATGTCTCGAACGTACTTGGAGTAACCGCAGTCCTGCTAGGACGGCGCTGGAGCGCTCGGAAGTGGGTGGGGGCCGGTGGTGCGCAGACCGGTGGCATGGGTGGTCGCGATAGTCCTCTTCGCCGAGGCACTGGGTATCGCCGCGGTCCAGTGGTTCCTGGGCGTGGTGGTGGACCGGCAGGACATGTCCCTGGCGGGGCTGGACTCCGACATGATGGCGATCTCGTCGAAGGTCGGCGGGGTTGTGTTCGGGCTCTACTTCGGTCTGTGTGCGCTGGTGGCTCTGCTGGTGGCTCTGCGGGACCGGCCGGCGGCGGGGGTGGGGCGGGTGCTGCTGATCAGTGCGGCGGTGGTGCACGGGCTGCTGGGCGCGTTCGCTTGGGGGCTGGTGGGGGTTGGGGCGTTTGTGTTCATGGTGACGGTGCTGGGGCTGATTGTGCTGTTGCTGATGACGTATGACGCCCAGCCGTCACCTACGGACTCCGTCCCGGCCCCGGCCCCGGCCCCGGAGCCCGGACCTGATCCGGCGGACGGGGCGGCTCCGGCGTAGGGGGTCTTTCGGGTGCGGCGTCGTGGGGGTGTGTTGCTCGCCCCCGCCGCCCCTACCCGTCCCGTACTCCAGGGGCTTCGCCCCTTCGACCCCGAGGGGTTGTTCGTCGGGTGCGGGTGGGTGGGGGCTGGGCGCGCAGTTCCCCGCGCCCCTTGGGGGCCATCGGTCGGCTCTTCGGGTGCGGGTGGTGGGGGTTGTTCGCGCAGTTCCTCGCGCCCCTAAGGGGTGGTCCACAGGTCTGTGATGGAGACGTGCAGTTGGGACAGTAGGCGGCGGAGCATCGGGAGGCTGATGCCGATGACGTTGCCGTGGTCGCCGTCGATGCCCTCGATGAAGGGGGCCGAGCGGCCGTCCAAGGTGAAGGCGCCGGCTACGTACAGGGGCTCGCCGGAGGCCACGTACGCGGCGATCTCGGCGTCCGTCGGGTCGCCGAAGCGGACCACCGTGGACGCCGTCGCCGAGGCGTAGCGGCCGGTGACCGTGTCCCAGACGCAGTGGCCGGTCTGGAGCGTGCCCGCGCGGCCGCGCATCGACTTCCAGCGGGCCGTGGCCTCCTCGGCGTCCGCGGGCTTGCCGAGCGCTTCGCCGTCGAGTTCGAGGACCGAGTCGCAGCCGATCACCAGCGCGCCCTTGACCCCCGGCTTCGCCGCGACGACGGAGGCCTTCGCCTCGGCCAGTGCGAGCGCCAGCTCGGCGGGGTGGGGCGGTGACGGCGTCCTCGTCCACGCCGCTGACGATGACCTCCGGATCCAGTCCCGCCTGGCGCAGGAGGTTCAGTCGGGCGGGGGACTGGGAGGCCAACACGAGGCGGCGGCGCGGCTGATCGGTCATGGGGATCAGCGTATCGCCGCGCTCACCGCAGCCCGGTCAGGATCATCGCCACCACCATGGCCAGCGCCATCAGAATGCCGAGCCTCCGCAGCATCTTCTGCATGTCGCGGATTTCCTGTGGAGGCTCATCCTCCGGGTCGGACCACAGCATGCCTCCAGCCTGCGGCCCGGCGGGTCCGGGGCGCCTGAGTACGCGTACTCAAGTTGGCGCCCCGGGGTTCCGCTTCCGGGCCGAAGGCTAGCTCGGCCAGTACGTACGCGCCCACGTCGCCGGTCCGGG
>NZ_FLSP01000067.1 GCF_900091315.1 Streptomyces sp. DI166 | reverse complement strand
CTGCAACCCGGCGTCCGAGTGATGTATCAACTCGCCTCGAACGTGGGTGCGTTGGTCGCGGTCGCGTTGCCACAAGGCCATCTCCAGCGCGTCCAGGACGAGCCGGTCTCCTTCGTGGTGGCGGCCGACCAGCCGACTATGCGGCGCGAGAAGGTGTCCACGACGAAGGCGACGTAGACGACGCCGGTCCAGGTCGCCACGTGGGTGAAGTCTGCGACCCAGCAGCGGTTCGGTGCGTCGGCGACGAGCCCGCGGTCGACCAGGTCCGGTGCCCTGGGTGCGGTGGGGTCGGGGGCCATGGTGATCACCTTCTTGCCGCGGACGGCGCCGGTGGTGCCGAGTTCGCGCATGAGGCGTTCGACGGTGCAGCGGGCCACGAAATGGCCTTGTCGGTTCAGGTGGCGCCAGATCTCTCTGGCACCACAGACACGGTAGTTGGTGTCGTACGCCTCCTTGATCAGGGGCTTCAGTTCGGTGTCGCGGACGGTGCGGGTCGCGGGGGCGGCCTGGCGTTTGCGGTGGGCGTAGTAGGTGGAGGGAGCGATCTTGCAGTCGTGGTCGGTGAGGACCCGGCAGATTGGCTCGACGCCGCCGAAGCGGCCCTTGTGCTCGTCGATGAACGCTACGAGCGTGTGTGTGGCCGGTCGAGCTCGGCCGCGAAGAAAGACGCTGCTGCCTTGAGGATGTCGTTCGCCCTCTTCAGCTCAGCGTTCTCCTTCTTCAGCCGCTTCAGTTCCGCCGACTCATCCGTCGTCGTGCCCGGCCGGGTGCCGGCGTCGATCTGCTCCCGCTACACCCACTTACGCAGCGTCTCGGTCGTGCCGATGCCGAGTCTACGGAGCCCGGAACGGTTCAAGGCCCTGACCAGCTGTACTTACGGTTGAGTGGAACGAACGCGCTCTCCTCGTCCCGCTTAACTGTAGGCAGCCGCCTCTATGGCGTGCTTGGAAGTCCACTGATCGGCTCGGAGGTCTCATGCCCCTGCAGATGGAACTGGTCGCGATAACGCTGGATTGCCCTGATCCGCTGGCTCTGGCGGCGTTCTATCAGCAGGCCACCGGCTTTGAGCCACACCCGAAGTCGGACGCCGAGTTCGCCGGTCTCAACCGTGAGGACGGGCTCTTCATCGGCTTCCAGCGGGTCGAGGACTACCGGGCTCCGAGTTGGCCTGGTCAGATCGTTCTCCAGCAGCTTCACATCTGCTTCAAGGTCGTGGAGAGCCTGGACGAGGCCGAGGCCCGGCTGCTGGAGCTGGGTGCGGGCAAGCCGGATCATCAGCCGCATGGGGACAGGGCGCGGGTCCTCACCGATCCCGCTGGGCATCCCTTCTGCATCGACACGCGCTGATCGCCGGGTTCACGAGGGCTTCGACCTGTTTGGCTGTGGCGGTGATGGTGGTGCTGAGCCATGTGCGGCTGGTGCCCCGAAGAGGGGCCTGCACCGGGAAGCGGCGGTGGAATCCGTCGAGCGGGGTAAAAGAAATACATTACGGTACCGGTCCGTATCGTAATGGGCCTACGGTGGGAGCCATGACTGCTCCTGCTCCCGCCGTCCCCCGGATACCCGAAGCGGTGCATCGGCGCCGCTGGGCCATCCTCGGCGTCCTCATGTTGAGCCTGCTGATCATCGTGCTCGACAACTCGATCCTGAACGTCGCCGTCAAGACCATCTCCACCCCGGCCCCGACCGGCCTGGGCGCCAGCCAGAGCGAGCTGGAATGGGCGATCAACGCCTACACCCTGGTCTTCGCGGGCCTGCTGTTCAGCGCCGGACTGCTCGGTGACCGGCTCGGCCGCAAGCGGGTGCTGCTCGGCGGGCTCGTCGTGTTCGGCATCGGCTCCGCGCTCGCCGCCTTCGCCGGGTCACCGGCCGAGCTGATCGGCTTCCGCGCGGTCATGGGTCTCGGCGCCGCCTTCGTGATGCCCGCCACCCTCGCCGTCCTGATGAACGTCTTCGAGCGGGACGAACAGCCCAAGGCCATCGGCATCTGGGCCGGTGGTGTCGGCCTCGCCATCGCCATCGGACCGATCACCGGCGGCGTCCTGCTGGACCACTTCTGGTGGGGCTCGGTCTTCCTGGTCAACGTGCCGATCGTGGTGGTCGCCGTGGCCCTGATGATCTGGCTGGTCCCCGACTCCCGCGACCCGAACCCCGGCCGGATCGACCCGATCGGCGTGGCCCTGTCCGTCGTCGGCCTGGTCCTGCTGGTCTACGGCATCATCCGGGGCGGCGAGCTGGCCGACTTCACGGACGCCACCGTGCTGGCCACGACCGGCGCCGGACTGGCCGTCCTGGTCGCCTTCGTGGTGTTCGAGAAGCGCAGCGACCATCCGTCGATCGATGTCACCTACTTCCGCGACAAGGTCTTCTCCTCGGCCATCGCCGCGATCGCGCTGGTCTTCTTCGCGCTGATGGGCGTGACCTTCTTCTCCGTCTTCTACACCCAGAGCGTGCGCGGCTACTCGCCGCTGGAGACCGGTCTGCTGTTGCTGCCGCTCGCCGTCGCCCAACTGGTCTTCGCGCCGCGCGCCCGGCTGCTGGTGGACCGCTTCGGCAACCGCGCGACGACCACCGCCGGTATGGCGCTCATCGCCGCGATGCTGGCCGCCTTCGCCACGCTGGACGAGGACACCCCGATCTGGATCCTTGAGGTGATCTTCTTCCTCATGGGCACCGGCATGGCGCACATCATGACCCCGGTCAGCGTGGTCATCATGCAGGCCCTGCCGCGCGAGAAGGCCGGTTCGGCCTCCGCGCTCAGCAACACCTTCCGGCAGGTCGGCGGCGCCCTCGGCATCGCGGTGCTCGGCTCGGTGCTGTCCACGGCGTACCGCTCGTCCATCGAGGGCGACCTGGGCGCGGTACCGCCGGCCCTGCGGCACACCGCGGGCGAGTCGATCGAGTCCACCCTCGCCGTGGCGGCCCGCCTCGGCCCCGACGGCGGTCCGCTGGTCGCCCGCGCCAACGAGTCCTTCCTGCACGCCATGCATGTGACGGCGCTGTGCGGTGCCGCGGTCGCGGTGA
Source organism: Streptomyces sp. DI166 (assembly GCF_900091315.1). Classification (GTDB taxonomy): domain Bacteria; phylum Actinomycetota; class Actinomycetes; order Streptomycetales; family Streptomycetaceae; genus Streptomyces; species Streptomyces fuscus. The sequence continues at coordinate 46,818 of NZ_FLSP01000067.1, read as the reverse complement.
TCGGCGCGGTGGTCGTGGGCCTGTTCCTGCCGGGGCGTACCCAGCAGCGCCCGTAGGGGAGAATCCCCCGGTACACGGAAGGGACGCATACAGGTGAGCCTCGCTGACAAGCCCAAGACCGACGCCCCCGCGCGCGGCCGACCCCGGAGCGAGGCCGTGGAGCGGGCCATCATCGAGGGCGTGATGAAGCTCCTGGAGGACGGTGTGCCGCTCGCGGAGCTGTCCATCGAGCGGATCGCCCGGACCGCCGGGGTCGGCAAGGCCGCGATCTACCGTCGCTGGCGCGGCAAGGAGGAGCTGTTCGTCGACGTCGTACGGGCCGCCGAGCCGCCCGACGAGGAACTGCCCGGCACCTCCATGCGCGACGACCTCGTCGCCCTGCTGGAGACCCTCAGGCAGCGCGGTCTGGTCAGCCGTTCCTCGGTGATCCTGCACAGCGTGCACGCCCAGATGAAGTCCAGCCCGAGGATCTGGGAGGCGTACAACAAGCTCGTCGTGGCACCCCGGCGCCGGCTCGGCATCGAGGTGCTGCGGCGCGGCCAGCGCAACGGCGAACTGCGCGCGGACGTCGACGTGGAGCTGCTCAACGACCTGTTCGTGGGCCCGATGCTGGTGCGTGCGGTGATGCGCCCGGACGCCGATCTACCGGACGGCCTCTCGGAGCGGATCGTGGACACGCTGCTGGAAGGTCTGCGGCCGGCCGGCTCACCGCCCGTCAGTTCTCCTGCCGAGTAGGGGATGTGCGCGTTTCGTCACAGAGCGCGCTTTCGCCATCGGGAACCGGAACTCGTGAAGCCGACTTGTACGTCCTCGTGCCCGTACGGCCGTCATGGGACGGCGGAACAGAACCGATCATCCCCTAGGGTCGTAACCGCGGGGGACGATGGTGTGCACGGCAGGCAGTGAGGCGACGGTATGGCGCAGCAGGCGTACATGACGGAGACGGACAACGGCAGCTCGGGGTCCGAGCACCGGCGGAACCGGTTCCGGCGCCTGCTGGGACGGTGGCTGGCCGGATGGCGCGAGCGCGGGACATGGCGCCGGGGCATCGTCACCGGCGCCTTCGCGGTGGCCCTCGCACTGGTCATGGTGTTGCACGCGCACATCCCCAACCGGATCGGAAACCTCGGCAGTCTCACCGAGACGTTCCTGCCGTGGCTCGGTCTGTTCGTCCCGCTGGTGCTCGTGGTGGGTCTGGTGCGCCGGTCGGCGACCGCGCTGATCGCGGCGGTGCTGCCGGTGGCGGTGTGGCTGAACCTCTTCGGCGGGCTGCTCTCCGACAAGACCGCGGCGGGCGGCGACCTCACCGTCGCCACGCACAACGTCAACGCCGACAACCCCGACCCCGAGGGCACCGCCCGGGACGTGGCCGCGTCCGGGGCGGACGTGCTGGCGCTTGAGGAACTGACCGCGACGGCGGTGCCGGTGTACGAGAAGGCGCTGGCCTCGACGTACAAGTACCACTCGGTGCAGGGCACGGTCGGGCTGTGGAGCAAGTACCCGCTGAGCGGGGTGAAGTCGGTCGACCTGGAGCTGGGCTGGACGCGGGCGATGCGGGCCGCGGTGGCCACGCCGTCCGGGGACGTCGCGGTGTACGTCGCCCATCTGCCCTCGGTGCGGGTGAAGATCGAGGCCGGGTTCACCGCCCGGCAGCGGGACAAGAGCGCGGACGCCCTCGGCGAGGCCATCGCCGACGAGCGGCTGCCGCGCAGTGTGCTGCTCGGCGATCTGAACGGCACCATGAACGACCGCGCGCTGAACGCCGTCACCTCCCAGATGCGCTCCACGCAGGGCGCGGCGGGCAACGGCTTCGGGTTCAGCTGGCCGGCCTCGTTCCCGGCCGCGCGCATCGACCAGATCCTGGTGAAGGGCGTCGAGCCGGTCACCTCGTGGACGCTGCCGGAGACCGGGAGCGACCATCTGCCGGTGGCGGCGCGGGTGAAGGTCGACGACAGCGCGTCGTAGGACCTGTCGGTGAGGTGTCGGCGGCTGTAGGTCCGCTGTCGGTGGTCTGTCGGTGGGGGCTGGCACTGTCCTTCCCATGACGCGAATCGACATGAAGCCCAGTGGCGCGGGGAGCGCCGTGGTTGTGCGGGGGCTGGTCAAGCACTACGGCGAGACCAAGGCGCTGGACGGCGTGGACCTGGAGGTGCGGGAGGGGTCCGTGATGGGGGTGCTCGGACCCAACGGGGCCGGGAAGACCACCCTCGTACGGATTCTGTCGACGCTGCTCCCGCCCACCGCCGGACAGGCCACCGTGGCGGGGTACGACGTGGTGAGCCAGCCCCGGCAGTTGCGCCGGGTGATCGGACTGACCGGGCAGTACGCCTCCGTGGACGAGAAGCTCCCGGGCTGGGAGAACCTGTACCTCATCGGGCGGCTGCTGGACCTGCCCCGCAAGGCCGCCCGGGCCCGCGCGGACGAGCTGCTGGAGCGGTTCTCGCTGACCGACGCGGCGAAGCGGCCCGCGGGCACCTACTCCGGCGGTATGCGCCGCCGCCTCGACCTCGCCGCCTCGATGATCGGGCGCCCCTCGGTGCTCTTCCTCGACGAGCCCACCACCGGCCTGGACCCGCGCACCCGCAACGAGGTGTGGGACGAGGTCAAGGCGATGGTCGGGGACGGGGTCACCGTGCTACTGACCACGCAGTACATGGAGGAAGCCGAGCAGCTCGCCTCCGAACTGACCGTCGTGGACCGCGGCAAGGTCATCGCCAAGGGCGGTATCGACGAGCTGAAGGCGAAGGTCGGCGGCCGGACGCTGCGGGTGAAGCCGGCCGATCCGCTGCGGCTGCGCCCGCTCGCCGCCCACCTCGACGGACTCGGCATCACCGGGCTGGCCACCACCACCGTGGACGTCGAGCGCGGCGCGCTGCTGGTGCCGATCCTCAGCGACGAGCAGCTCACCGCCGTGGTCGCCGCGGTGACCGCCCAGGGGGTCACCCTCGCCTCCGTCTCCACCGAACTGCCCAGCCTGGACGAGGTGTTCCTGTCCCTCACCGGCCACCGCGCCAGTACCCCGCAGGACGCCGAGCCCACCGACGCACGCGAGGAGGTCGCCGTATGAGCGCCCCCACGATCACCACCGCCGACGCCCGTATCCCGCTGCGCGGCCACCTGCGGCACACCGGCGCGCTCCTGCGGCGCAATCTGCTGTGGATCCGGCAGGACCCGGAGTCGATGGCCGACGCCGTGCTCTTCCCGATCGTCTTCACCCTGCTGTTCGTGTACGTCTTCGGCGGCTCGATCGGACAGGCGCTGGGCGGCGGACAGGACGCCTATGTGCAGTACCTGGTGCCCGGCATGCTCGCCATGATGGGCATGACCATGGCCCAGGGCGTGGGCACGGGCTTCAACCAGGACTTCAACTCCGGTGTCATGGACCGCTTCCGGTCGCTGCCCATCGGCCGCGGCTCGGTGCTGTTCGCCAAGATTGCGGTGGAGCTGCTGCGCATGCTGCTGGCCACCGGCGTGATGTTCGTGGTGGCCCTGCTGGTCGGCTTCGACGTCACCAACTGGGGCGGTCTGCTGGCCGCCGTCGCCCTGGCCGTGGCCTTCGGCTCGTCGCTGATGTGGGTCTTCCTCACCCTCGGCGTGACGATGAAGAGCGTGCAGTCCGTGCAGGCGATGGGCTTCCTGGTGCTGATGCCGCTCCAGTTCGGCTCGTCGATCTTCGCACCGACGGACTCGATGCCGGGCTGGCTGCAGAACTTCACCGACTACAACCCGCTGTCGGCACTCGCCGACGCCTCCCGCGGTCTGATGAACGGCGGACCGGTCGCCCACGACCTGTGGCTGACCCTCGGCTGGTCGGTGGCGCTCACGGCGGTCATGGCGCCGATCGCCGTCCACAAGTTCCGCACCAAGACCTGACCCGCGCGACGGTTCACACCAGGGCGGCGGCCTCCTTCGCGGAGAGTCCGCCGCCCTCCGCGTACGCGGTTTCGTACGCCTCCTGGTCGAGGGCGGCGCGCACCGTCGCGACGGCCCTGGACCGGCACTCGCGCTCCAGCCTGGAGAGCGGGTGTCCGGGTGGCAGCAGCGCCTCGGCGGCCCCCAGGCAGCGGGCCCCGTCCAGGGGGCGGCAGCCGGACAGCGCGAGCGCCGCGATGACCAGGCAACTGGAGACCAGATGGGGGGCCATGGCCCGCGCCACGTCGTTGTCCGACTGCGTCAGGGCGCGCCGCAGTTTCTCCAGCGCCTCCTCGTACAGGCCCTCGGCGGCGTCCATCCAGGCCTCCCCGCTGAGGATGAAGGCGTCGAAGACATGGAACTGGGCGGGCCCGAAGTTCTCCCGCAGCATCCGGATCTGCTCGCGGGCCTCGGGGATGCGGTCGGTGATGCTGAGCCAGCCGGCCAGGATGACCCGGCTGAACGGCATGGCCTCGTTGTGTCCGCCCTCCACTTCGGCGAGGACCTGCCGCAGCAGGCGTTCGCCCTCCTCCCCCTGGCCGCCCTCCAGCAGGGCACCGGCCAGCCGGGCGGTGAGTACGGCCTCCTGGGCGCGGGCGCCGAGGTGGCGGGCGAGTTCCAGGGCGGCCCGGTAGTCGACGGCGGCCTCGGCGTAGGCGCCGCGGCGCTCCCGGGCCTCCGCGCGTGCCGACAGGGCCTCGGCGCGGCCCCAGGAGTCGCCGAGGCGCTCGTAGAGGGCGAGGGACTCGTCGGCGTCGCGGGCCGCGTCCTCGCCGCGGCCGGGGCGGTGGGCGAGGAGGTTGGCGCGCATCTGGAGGGTGGCGGCCAGTTCCCACTCGTAGCCGGGGGTGGTGCGGCTGGTCTCCACGCAGGCGTCGAGCATGCCGGCGACCGCGTCCATGTCCCCGGTGAGCATGACCGCGAACACGGCGACCAGGCCGGGGCTGCGGCAGGACTGCGGCAGGCCCGGCGGGTAGGTCTCGGCGATGGTGCGCAGCTTCTGCTGCGCGGCGTCGTTCTGCCAGGCGTCCAACTCGGTGTCCATGCAGGCGAGATGGGCCAGATGGACACCGCGCCGCGCCTCCGCGAGCACCTCCCCGGTGTACGGCGGCGGCTCCGCGGTGACCTTCTGCCACACCGGCCGGGCGGGCTCGGCCGGGGCGGCGAAGGGGTCGGGGCCGAGCCGCATCACCTCCGCGCACCAGTTGCGGGCCTCGATCCTGAGGTCGCGCATCTGCCAGTACCAGGCCAGCGACAGGGCCAGGGTCAGCGCCTCCTGCTCGTCGCGCTCGGCGACGGCGTGGCGGAGCGCGGTGCGCAGGTTCTCGTACTCCCGCTGGAGCCTTTCCACGGCCCGCAGTTGGTCCGGTCCGCGCAGCAACGGGTCGGTGAGGCGGGCGAGTTCGCGGTAGTACGTCAGGTGCGCGCGCTCGACCTCGGCGCGCTGCCCGGACTCGTCCAGGCGCTCGCCCGCGTACTCGGCGACGGTCTCCAGGAGCCGGTAGCGCATCATGCCGTCGCCCGAAGGGGCGGCCACCACCAGGGACTTGTCGACCAGGGAGCCGAGCGCGTCGAGGGCGGCGGGACCGCAGACGGCTTCCGCGGCGGGCAGGTCGCAGCCGCCGGAGAACACCGAGAGGCGGCCGAGGACCTCGCGTTCGTCCTCGTCAAGCAGGTCCCAGGACCAGTCGACGACGGCGCGCAGGGTCTGCTGGCGGGGCAGCACGGTGCGGCTGCCGGAGGTCAGCAGCCGGAAGCGGTCGTCGAGCCGGTCGGCGATCTGACGGGGGGTGAGCATCCGCAGCCGGGCGGCGGCGAGTTCGATGGCCAGGGGCAGTCCGTCGAGGCGGCGGCAGATCTCGGCGCAGGCCGCGGGGTCGTCGTCGACGCGGAAGCCGGGGCGGGCGGCGGCTCCTCGGTCGGCGAACAACTGGAGGGCGTAGGGCTCAAGCAGTGGCTCGACCGGGCGCAGCACCTCGCCGGGTACGCCGAGGGGTTCGCGGCTGGTGGCGAGGACCGTCAGGCCCGGGCAGCGGGCCAGCAGGTGCTCGGCGAGCCGGGCGGCGGCGTCGACGACGTGCTCGCAGTTGTCGAGGACGAGCAGCAGGCGGCGCCGGGCGCAGTGCTCCACGAGCCGTTCGACGGGGTCGTCGTGGCGGTCGGTGACGCTGCGGAACTCCTCGGCGCCCGCGCCGTAGAGGACGGTCTCGCGGGCGCCGACGGCGGTGAGGACGGCCTCGGGGACGGCGGCGGGGTCGTCGACGGGGGCGAGTTCGGCCAGCCAGATGCCGTCGCGGGCGGCGTCCCGGAGGGTTTCGGCGGCCTCCTGGGACAGCCGGGTCTTCCCGGCGCCGCCGGGGCCGAGCAGGGTGACGAGCCGGGCCCTGCCGAGGTCGGCGCGGATGGCCTCGATGTCGGCCTCCCGGCCGACGAAGGAGGTCAGCCGGGCCCGCAGGTTGCCGAGCGGGGCCCGCTCGGCCGGTTTCAGCAACTCGGCGTGCAGCTCCCGCAGTTCGGGCCCGGGATCGGAGCCGAGCTGCTCGGCGAGCAGTCGTCGTACGTCGTCGTAGGCGGCCAGGGCCTCGGCGGGGCGGCCGAGGTCGCGCAGGGCGCGCAGACGCAGTGCCTGGAGTGGTTCGTCCAGGGGGTGGCTGTCGCACAGGGCGGTCAGTTCCGGCAGCGCCTGCTCGGCCTGGCCGAGGGCGAGGGCGGCGGTGTGCCGGGCGCGCAGCGCGTCCAGGCGCCGGGTCTCCCAGCGGGCCGCCTCGGCGGTGCGGTCGGGGAGGTCGGCGAGGGCGGGGCCGTGCCACAGGGCGAGGGCGTCGTCGAGGACGCCGGCCGCCTTGGCGGGGTCGCCGTCGGCGAGGGCGCGCAGTCCGTCGGCGGTGAGCCGGTCGAAGCGGTGCAGGTCGATGTCGTCGGGGCGGGCGGCGAGCCGGTATCCGCCGTCCACGGATTCGACCGCGTCGGCGCCGAGTCCCCGGCGCAGCCGTCCGACCAGTGCCTGGAGGGCGCCGGGTGCGTCGGCGGGCGGGTCGGCACCCCACACCTCGTCGACCAGGAACTGCACGGGCACGGCCCGGCCGCCCCGCAGCGCGAGGGCGCTCAGCAGGGCGCGCAGGCGTGCCCCGCCGACCGGTAGGGGGGTGCCGTCGGGACGGAGGGCCTGAGTGGTGCCGAGGATGCGATAGCGCACGGGGTCCATTGTCTCTGCTGTGTGCACGGGGCTGTGTGCACGGGCCGGGTCGGGCGGCGGTCAGTGGTCCGGGACCTCCAGGGTGACCAGTACCCCGGCCTCCCGGACGTGGCGGCCCTGCGTGTGCGGTTCGGCCTCGGTGAACCACTTGGGGCAGGCCTCGACGGGGCGCAGGGTGCGGGTGCCCGGTACCGGCTCCCAGGTGCGGGAGGCGGGGTCGGTCTCGGCGTACTCCTGGCTGACCAGGTGGATGTCCGCCACCCGGCCGGTGACGTCCGGCCACTGGGCGCCGTGGCGTTCCACGGAGAGCAGTCCGACCAGGCGGATCCGGTCGCCGGGCTTCTCCTCGCCCAGGTCCTCCGGCGCGACCTGGTCGACGGAGTCCTCGTGCAGGGCGACCGTGAGCCCCGAGTCGTCGTTCAGCACCCGTACGCCGTTGACCTGCGCGACCTCGCCGACGACCTTGGAGACCTCGTCGTCCCAGTCGCCGGATTCGATCAGCAGCAGCGGCCAGCTCACCTCGTCGCCCACCGCGAAGGGAGTGCCGCAGCACTCCATCTGCCAGTCCTCGTAGAACACCTTCCACTTCCCCATGTCCCCACCTTCTCCGGAACCGGCGTCCGACCGCGAGACGTTTTCCCGTTGCGCCCGGTACCGTCGGGCCCCAGCACCGCGCGCCGAGCAGCCCAGGGAGCAGCATGACCGTCACCGACGCCCGCCCCGGCGACCGGAGGATGAGCCCGGTCTTCGCCGGCATCCTGGCCGTCACGGCGGTGACGGGCTGGGCCACCTGGACCGGGTTCGCCGAGCAGCCCGGTGTCGCCGTGTTCCTGTTCGTGACGGCGGCCTGGATCGTCTCGCTGTGCCTGCACGAGTACGCGCACGCCCGTACCGCCCTGCACAGCGGGGACATCACGGTCGGCGCGAAGGGCTACCTCACGCTGAACCCGCTGAAGTACACGCACGCGCTGCTCAGCATCGTGCTCCCGGTGCTGTTCGTGATCATGGGCGGGATCGGTCTGCCGGGCGGTGCGGTGTTCATCGAGCGCGGGCGGATCCGGGGGCGGTGGAAGCACAGCCTGATCTCGGCGGCGGGCCCGCTGACGAACCTGCTGTTCGCGGCGGTGTGCACGGCGCCGTTCTGGCTGGACGCGCTGGACGGCGTGCCGGCCGACTTCCGGTTCGCGCTCGCCTTCCTGGCGCTGCTCCAGGTCACGGCGACGATCCTGAACTTCCTGCCGGTGCCGGGCCTGGACGGCTACGGCGTGATCGAGCCGTGGCTGTCGCACGGCGTCCGCCGCCAGGTGGAGCCGATCGCGCCGTTCGGCCTGCTGCTGGTGTTCGCGCTGCTGTGGCTGCCGGGCGTGAACGCGGCGTTCTTCGACCTGGTGGACGCGATCCTGCGCGGGCTCGGGGTGGACGAGTTCGACACGTACTGCGGCTACGACCTCTTCCGCTTCTGGCGGGGCGGGAGCGAGGTCTGCTCGGTCAGCCCGTGACGGACTGGCGGCGGGCCTTGTCGCGCTTGACGTAGTACCACCACATGTTGGACGACAGACCGCCCAGCAGGACCCAGACGATCCCGAGCCAGCTGCCCTGCACGAAGGAGACGACGGCCGCGACGACGGCGAGGACGCAGACGAGCAGGGCGTAGAGGGCGAGGCGGGGCATGGTGTGCGGCTCCTGTCGGGGGACACTGCGGTACGACGCCCTCCAGTGTCCCCCATCCCCTCATACGTCCGTGATGCGGAGTCCCGCGTGCGCCTTGTAGCGCCGGTTGACGGAGATCAGGTTGGCGACCAGGGACTCGACCTGGTGGGCGTTGCGCAGCCGGCCGGCGAAGATGCCGCGCATGCCGGGGATGCGGCTCGCCAGGGCCTGGACGGTCTCGACGTCGGCGCGGGCCTCGCCGAGGACCATGACGTCGGTGTCGATCTCGTCGATCTCCGGGTCCTGGAGCAGCACGGCCGACAGGTGGTGGAAGGCGGCGGTGACCCGGGAGTCCGGGAGCAGGGCGGCGGCCTGCTGGGCGGCGCTGCCCTCCTCGGGCTTGAGGGCGTAGGCGCCCTGCTTGTCGAAGCCGAGCGGGTTGACGCAGTCGACGACGAGCCTCCCGGCGAGTTCCTCGCGCAGGGACTCCAGCGTCTTGCTGTGGCCGTCCCACGGCACGGCGACGATCACGATGTCGCTGCGGCGGGCGCACTCGGCGTTGTCGGCGCCCTCGACGCCGTGGCCGATCTCCTCGGCGGCGGCCTGCGCGCGGTCGGCGGCGCGCGAGCCGATGATCACCTTCTGGCCGGCCTTGGCGAGCCGGTAGGCCAGTCCCTTGCCCTGCGGCCCGGTCCCGCCGAGCACGCCCACGACCAGCCCGGAGACGTCGGGCAGGTCCCAGGGGTCCTTGGCGGGGGCCTTCTGTGCAGCACTGTCGGTAGAGGTCATGGCCCGACTTTACGGGTGCGGCGCGGGGCCCCGATTGCCCAGGTCGGGCGAATTCCACCGGAACCGGCCGTGCCGCTCCGGCCGGTGCGGCAGGATGCGGGCCCATGGATGCCGTACGGGTCGCGCTGCTGCGTGAAGTACTCGCCGGAACCGAGTGGTTGGGGGCCACGCGGAGGTTCGCCGGGGTGCTGCGGGGCTCGGTGGTCTCCCACGGCGGGGGCCTGCTGCTGGTGGGGACCCCGGCCCACGAGCCGTGGCATCTGGCGGCCCACCTGGTGGACGAGGCGGCGTGGTCGGGGACGCCGGAACTGACGCCCACCCTGGTACGCCACGCCCCGCGCCCGACGGACCCGGCGCACCTGGCGGTGGGCCTGGGCCGGCTGGCGGCCGCCCGGCGGGGCGAGACCCTGCTGGTCGTGGCCCCGGGCGCCCCGGACGACACCCTCCTGGAACACATCCACGACGCCCGCCGCTCCGGGGCCACGGTCCTCTCCCTGGGCCCCGCCGAGGGCGACCTGGTGACGATGTCCCACGAGGCCCTCCCGGTCCCGGAGACGACGGACCTGGACCTGGACACGGTCCAGCATCTGGTGAGCGCGGCGGCGGGCGAGAACTGCCTGCCCTCGCCCCGGTCCCCGCGCCGCTGGCGGGACCGCCTGTCGGCGCTGGCGGACCATCTGACGGCCCCGCCGCCGACGCGGTGGTGAGCGGCCCCGCCGAAAAACAGTTGCCCCGGTCTCCCGTCCGTACCGACGATGACCTGCTGTGGCCTCCTTGCTTCCCGATCTCACCCCCTGGCGTGCGTCCGCCGAGTTCCGGCGGTTGTGGCTGTCGGGGCTGGTCTCCAACTTCGGCAGTTTCCTGACGTTCGTCGCGCTTCCCGTCCAGATCAAGGAGCTGACGGGGTCCGCGGCGGCCGTCGGCGCGATCGGGGCCGTGGAGCTGGTCCCGCTGATCGTCTTCGGGCTGTACGGCGGGGCGCTCGCCGACGCGCTGGACAAGCGCGGGCTGATCCTGTGGACCGAGGCGGGGCAGGGGGTACTCAGTGCCGCGCTGCTGGTGAACGCGCTGATGCCGGAGCCCGCCGTATGGCCGCTGTACGTCGTCGCCGCGCTGTCCTCGGCGCTGGTGTCGGTGCAGCGGCCCGCGCTGGACTCGCTGTGGCCGCGGATCGTGAAGCACGAGCACCTGCCGGCCGCCGCCTCGCTCAACTCCCTGCGCTGGACGGTCGGCGGCGTCGCCGGTCCGGCGGTGGCGGGCGTGGTCGTGGCGTACGCGGGGCTCGGCTGGGCGTACGCCGCCGATCTGCTGACCTTCGTCCTCTCGGTGGTGCTGATCCTCCCGCTGGCCCCCTCCCCCGCCTCGCACGAGGCCGCGAAGCCGTCGCTCAAGGGCATCTGGGAGGGCGCCCGGTACGCCTGGAACCGCAAGGAGCTGCTCGGCACCTACGCCATCGACCTCGCGGCGATGTTCCTGGCGATGCCGCTGGCACTGCTGCCGTTCCTGGCCGACGAGTTGGACGCCGAGTGGTCGCTGGGGCTGATGTACGCGGCGCTGCCCTTCGGCTCGCTGCTGGTGAGCCTGAGCAGTGGCTGGACCGGGCGGGTGCACCGGCACGGCCGGATGGTGGTGCTGGCGGCGGCGCTGTGGGGCGTCGCGATCGCGGCCGCGGGCATGGTCGGCAATGTCTGGCTGGTGCTGCTGTTCCTGACCGTCGCGGGCGGCTGCGACATGGTCAGCGGTATCTACCGCGGGATCATGTGGAACCAGACGATCCCGGACGAGCTGCGCGGCCGCCTCGCCGGGATCGAGCTGCTGTCGTACTCCGTCGGACCGACCCTCGGCCAGGTCCGGGCGGGCGGCTTCGCCGCCTGGTGGGGCGTACGGGCGTCGGTGTGGTCGGGCGGTCTGCTGAGCGTCGGCGCGATCGGGCTGCTGGCCCTGTGCCTGCCGAAGCTGATGACGTACGACGCCCGCACCAGCGAGCACGCCAGGAGCGTGCGCGCCCAGCGCGAGGCGGCGGCCACCAAGGCCTGATCAGTCGTCGTCGGCGGCCTGCGGAGCGTCGTGCCACTTGGGGTCGTTCTCCCACTGGAGGTTGCGCTCGCGGGCGGTCTCCATCGCGTGCTCGGCCTCCGCGCGGGAGGCGTACGGACCGAACCGGTCCTTGCCGGGGCAGTCCGGCCCCTCCTCGACCTTCTTGTGCTCCAGGCAGTAGTACCACTCGCCCGGCTTGCCCGCCGTGCGCTTCTTGAACAGGGCCATGTCCCGCTCCTCTCGCCACCGACATGTTCCCCCACGGCGGCTCGTTAGACTCGCTGGCATGTCTGGCCAGTCGCTGCTCGTACCAGGGGAGCTGTCTCCCACCCGTTCCGTGCCCGGAAACATCCGGCGTCCCGAGTACGTCGGCAAGCCCGCGCCGACCCCGTACACGGGTCCCGAGGTGCAGACCCCCGAGACGATCGAGGCGATGCGGATCGCCGGCCGGATCGCCGCGCGGGCGATGGCCGAGGCGGCCAAGCTGATCGCGCCCGGGGTGACCACGGACGAACTGGACAAGGTGGCGCACGAGTACATGTGCGACCACGGCGCCTACCCCTCCACGCTCGGCTACCGCGGCTTCCCCAAGTCGCTGTGCACCAGCGTCAACGAGGTCATCTGCCACGGCATCCCGGACTCCACGGTGCTGCGCGACGGCGACATCGTCAACCTCGACGTCACCGCGTACATCGGCGGTGTGCACGGCGACAACAACGCCACCTACCTGGTCGGCGACGTCGACGAGGAGAGCCGCCTGCTGGTGGAGCGCACCCGGGAGTCCCTGAACCGGGCGATCAAGGCGGTCAAGCCGGGCCGCCAGATCAATGTCATCGGGCGGGTCATCGAGTCGTACGCCAAGCGCTTCGGGTACGGCGTGGTCCGGGACTTCACCGGCCACGGCATCAACTCCTCGTTCCACTCGGGGCTGATCATCCCGCACTACGACAGCCCGCACGCCACGACGGTGATCCAGCCGGGGATGACCTTCACGATCGAGCCGATGCTGACGCTGGGCACCCACGAGTACGACATGTGGGACGACGGCTGGACGGTCGTGACCAAGGACCGCAAGCGCACGGCGCAGTTCGAGCACACGCTGGTGGTCACGGAGACCGGCGCGGACATCCTGACCCTGCCGTAGCCCTGAACCCGCAGGCCCGCCCCACTGCCGGGGCGGGCCTTTTTCAGTACGCTTTTTACCGACAGCGCGTCGGCAAACCTATTGACTTAGGTAAGCCTCACCTTAGAGGATGGTCGGCATGGACTCCTTCTCGACCGTCATCCGCACCGCCTCCCACGAGCAGCACGTGGAGGCGGAGACCTCCACCTTCATGAGCGACCTGCTCGGCGGTCGCCTCGGCGTCGACGCCTACGCGCGCTACACCGAGCAGCTGTGGTTCGTCTACGAGGCACTGGAGAGCCACGCCGAGCGGCTGGCGGCGGACCCGGTGGCCGGGCCGTTCGTCCGGCCGGAGCTGTACCGCCTGGCGGCCCTGGAGCGGGACCTGGCGCATCTGCGCGGCCCGCGCTGGCGGGCGGGCGTGACCGCGCTCCCGGCCACCCGTGCCTACGCCGACCGGGTCCGGGAGTGCGCCGAGACCTGGCCCGCGGGCTACATCGCCCACCACTACACCCGCTACCTCGGCGACCTCTCCGGCGGCCAGATCATCCGCGACCGCGCGGAGAAGACCTGGGGCTTCGAGAAGAAGGGCGACGGCGTCCGCTTCTACGTCTTCGAGGGCATCACCAACCCGGCCGCCTTCAAGCGCGCCTACCGCGAACTCCTGGACGGGGTGCGGGCGGACGAGCTGGAGAAGCAGCGGATCGTGGGCGAGTGCAAGAAGGCGTTCGCGCTCAACACGGCCGTGTTCCGGGCGCTGGGCGAGGAGTTCCCGCTGTCGGCGTGAGCGTTGCCCTCATGTGTGCTCAGCGCTCCGGTCCTGCGCTCAGCGCTCCAGGTAGACCCGTCCCCCGAGTTCCACCCAGCCCCCGGGCTGCGGTGCCGTCAGCAGCTGGGAGCCCGTGCCCTGGGTGATGTTCAGGGCGCGGCCCAGCCGGTCCGTCAGCAGGATCGCCGCCGCGCCCGTGGCCTCGTCCTCCTCGATGCCGTCGCCCCGGCCGGGGAAGCCCCGGGCGCGGATCCGGCCAGCGGCCTCGTCCTCCCACGCCCAGGCGTAGATCCACTCCCCCGGCGGCGGCACGGGCAGTTCGTCGACCTCGGCGGCCGTCGCGTACTGCCGCAGCGTCCGCGGCGGTGCCCACTCCGCGCGTGCCTCGATCCAGCAGAACTCCCCGTCCTGCCGGGCGCCGACCACTCCGGCCGGGGTGACCAGCTCGGGCACGTCCAGCAGCCAGGCCGCGCCGACACAGGGGTAACCGGCGAACGGCAGCCGCACGCTGGGCGTGTAGATGTCGACGACACCGCGCTCGGGGTCGTCCACGAACACCGTCTCGCTGAACCCCAGCTTCGCCGCGAACGCCTGCCGCTCGTCCGGCTCCGGCAGCACCCGGCCGTCCCGGACGACGCCCAGCTCATTGCCGTATCCTCCGCGCGGTCCGCAGAAGACCCGGAGCACGTCGTAGTCAGTCACGGGGGTATTGAAACACCGCTTGTCCGGCGAGACCCCCGTATGCGGGGGTCATATGCCTCACCCCGGTCCTACGCCTGCGTACGCCTCCTGCGCATCGCGAGTACCACGCCGGCGCCCGTCGCGACGGTCAGTGCCGCCGCTGTGCCGAGGGCCGCGGCCGGGACGTCGGAGCCGGTGGCGGCGAGGCCGCCGGTCACGCCGCCCGTGGTGGAACCGGTACCGCCGGTCACCCCGCCCGTGGTGCCGCTCCCGCCGGTGGTGCCCTGGCCGTCGTCGTCACCGCCGCCGCCCGGCAGGTCCGCGTCCTCGCTCAGCGCCACCCGTACGTCCACCGGGTCGAGTTCGGCCCCGGCGGAGTAGAAGCCGCCGAACGCCTCCCCGCCCGCCGCGGTGAGGGTGGCCTTGACGTCGTCGAGGGTGATGACGTCGTCCTTGGCCTTCAAGTCGTCCGTCTTGGCGTCGAGTTCGGCCAGGACCACGTCCTTGCTGGTCTTGCCGAGGCTGGTGACGTCGGCGGTGAGTTCGCCGGAGCCGCCGTCAAGGCTGACCTCCAGGCCGGACAGGGTCAGGTCGAGGCCGTACTCGCCGCCGTTCTCCTCGTGGCCCTTGAAGGTGACCGCGCCCTTGAAGGCCGCGCTGAGGGTGTCGTTGTCGGTGTCGTACGTCCCGGTCGCGTCGACGAAGGTGAACGCCCCGTTGTTCGCGGCCTGCGAAGCCCCGTCGGACGTGGTGATCGTCCCCTTGGCGACGCCGTTGACGACGTACGTGCGGAAGGACTGCTTCACGCCCCAGCCGAGGGTGCCGTCGACGATGTCACCGGCGGCGGGGGCGGGGGAAGGTTCCGTGGAGGGCTCGGCGGAGGGGGACGGGCTCGTGGTGGCGGACGCCGACGGCGTGGCGCTCGGGGTGGTGCTCGGGGTCGCGGACGGCGTGGCCGTGGGCTCGGGGGATGCCGTCTCGGTCTGCGTGGACGTGGGGGTCGGGGTCGGGGTCTGCGACTCCTTCTTCTGCACGACGGTCAGCGGGTCCCCCGCCGCCCCGGCGTAGCTCGCGCTGCCGAAGACGGTTGCCGCCTCCTCGGTGAGCGTGGTCGCCATGTCCGCCATGGAGCGCGTGACGGTCACATCGGCGAGCGGCACGTCCTGGGTGGTCGTGCCGTCCCTGGTCACATCGGCGGTGATCTCGGCGGCGGCGCTGTCGAACCGTACGTCGGAGAGGGTGAACTCGAAGCGGTGCGCGGTGGAGGTGATCTTCAGGCTGCCCTGGAAGGCCAGGTCCATGGTGTGCGCGGTGGAGTCGTAGGTGCCGGTGCCGTCGACGAAGGTGAACGCGCCGTTGTCCGCGGCCTGCGAGGCCCCGTCGGCGGGGGTGAAGCTGCCGGCCGCGAAGCCGGTGACGTACGTGCGGTACGACTGCTTGATGCCCCAGGTCAACTCGTAGCCGCTGAGCGGGACTTCGGCGGCCGAGGCGGTGGTGGCGGCGAGGGCGGTGGCGCCGAGGGCGGCCGCCGTGGCGACGGCGGCAGCGAGGGCGAGGGGACGGCGCTGCGCTCTGCTGGGCATGGTCGGGGGTCTCCTTCGGGGGTGGGTGTGGGTCAGTTCGCGCGTCGGCGGCGGACGATCAGCGCGGTGGCGGCGGCCACCAGGGCCAGTCCGCCCGCGGTGAGGCCGAGGGGCAGCGCGGCGGAGGCGCCGCCCTCGTCGTCGTCCGTGGCGCTCGCGACGGGCTCGGTGGAGGGCTCGGGTGAGGCGCTGGGCGTGGGCGACTCGCTCGCCTCGATATCGCTGCCGAGGTCGGGCAGGGCGGGCAGTTCGGCGCTCGCGGTGGTGGCGACGGCCAGGGAGACCGGGTCCATCTCGGCGCCCGCCTGGTACATCCCGCCGAATGCCTCGGCGCCGCGCGCGGTGAGCTTCGCGGGTGCCTCGGTGAGGCGCACCAGGCCCTTCCCGGCCTTCGGCTTCTCCGCGGGGAAAGTGACCAACGGGACCTTCTCGCCGGTGAATTCGGGGCTCTTCACATCGGCGTAGAGGGTGCCTTTGCCGCTCTCGACGGTGACCCGGAGGTCGTCGAGCCGCAGATCGAGGCCCTGTTGGCCGGTGAAGCGGACGGCGCCCTTGAAGCGGGCGGTCAACTCGCCTTTCTTGTACGTCCCTTCGCCCTCGGGGAAGCGGAACAGCGCGCCGCCGTCCTGGGCGCCGGAGGAGAGCGTCCACTGTCCTCGGGCGATGTCGCCGGTGACGTACTCCCGGAAGGTGCGGCGCACGCCCCAGTCGACGGCACCGTCCTTGATGGCGGCGTCCGGAGTCCGCTTCTTCCCGGGGGACTTGGAAGCGGACGGCGTGGGCGACTTCGTCACCGCCTTGGGCTGCACGTCCGCCGACAGGCTCACCGGGTCGAGCGCGGTCCCCGCCGTGTAGTACCCGGCGAAGGACTGGGCGCCCTGGGCGGTGAGGGTGGCCGGGAGGTTGTTGAGGACGACCCGGTCGCCGTCGCCGCGCATGTTGATGCCGCCCAGGGAGAGGGCGGCGAAGGGCACTTGGCTGGACGTCGTGACCGTCCCGGTGTCCTTCGCCTTGCTGGTGATGTCCACGTACAGGGTTCCGGAGGACCCGGAGACGCGGACGGTAGGGCGGCTGATGGTGAGGTCGAGCTGATGGGTCCCCGAGTCTGCGCGGTGGCCGAGGAAGCGGACCCCGCCGGAGAAGGACGCCGTGAAGGTGCCGGTGGCGCCGTCGTAGGTGCCGGTGGCCGAGTGGAACCGGAAGCCGGAGCCGCCGACCGTGGCCGCGCCGCCGGTCAGCGAGTAACTGCCTTTCGCGACCGGGCCGGTGACATAGGTCTGGAAGGACGACTTGATGCCCCAGTCCAGCCGTCCGCCCTGCACGGGACGGCTCGCGGCGTGTGCCTCGGCGGCCGGGAGCAGCGCCCCGGTGACGGCCAGACACAGCGCGGCGAACAGGCCGCACAGGCGCCTCGACAGGGGTGGGGACATGGGTGACCTCCAGGGACAGCGAGATCCGGCCAGAACCCGATGACTTCTGGCCAGGTGAGGTAAGGCTAACCTAAGCTACAGCGGGTCCGGTGAACAGACCGGACCCCGAACACAGCTCACTCACAGGAAAAAAGCGCACGTCAGACGGGCGCGGAGAGGAAGGGCCGACCGTGCGACGTCTGCGCACACGACTGGCGGGAGCGCTCCTCGCGGCGCTCGCCCTGACCACCGCGACCGCCTGCCAGGGCACCTCGGCGGCGGCGGACAAGGCCCCGGAGCGGGCCGCCGACCGGGTGGAACCCCCTCTCCCCGGCACCCGCCCCGAAGCTGCCGGTCACCGTCGACTCCGCCGACGGCAAGCGGCTGACGGTCAGTCGGGCCGAGCGGATCGTGCCGCTGTCCGGCAGCCTCAGCGAGATCGTCTTCACGCTCGGGCTGGGCGAGCGGGTCGTCGCCCGCGATGTCACCGCCACCTTCGAGCAGGCGAAGGAGCTGCCCCTGGTCACCCGCGGCCACGACGTCTCCGCCGAGGGCGTGCTCTCGCTCCGTCCGGACCTGGTGATCGCCGAGACCACCAGCGGTCCCGAGGAAGCGATGGCGCAGATCCGGGCCGCGGGCGTGCCGGTCCTCGTCGTCGGCCCGGCGCAGGACCTCGACGACGTCGGCATCCGTATCGGGGCGGTCGCGGAGGCGCTCGGCGTACCGGACGCGGGAGAGCGGCTGACGGCGCGCTCCGAGCGGCGCATCGCCGCCGTGCGCAAGGATGTTCCGCGTTCCGGCGACCGGCCCCGGGTGGCCTTCCTCTACCTGCGCGGCTCGGCCTCGGTGTACCTCATCGGCGGCACGGCGTCCGGGGCGACCTCCCTGATCGAGGCGGCCGGCGGGATCGACGCGGGCGCCGCGTCGGGGCTGACGAAGGACTTCACGGCGATCACCAGCGAGGCGCTGGTGAAGGCGGCCCCGGACGCGATCCTGGTGATGAGCAAGGGACTTGACTCGGTCGGCGGCGTCGACGGGCTGGTGAAGATCCCCGGAATCGCGCAGACCCCGGCCGGGATGGACCGCCGGATCGTCTCCGTCGAGGACGGCGTGCTGCTCAACTACGGCCCGCGCACCGACCAGGTGCTGGCCTCCGTCGTCGAGCAGCTCTACGAGGGCGGTGCCGCGTGAGCGTACTGGAGAAGGCGGCACCCGCCCCCGAGGCCACCCGCGCGCCGGGCCGCGGGCCGCGTACGGCCGCCTGGCTGGTGACCGCGGGACTCGTCGTGGCCCTGCTCGTGCTGGTGCCGGTCGCCGCCGGGATCGGCGCCTATCCGGTGCCGGTCGGCGATGTGCTCGCCTCGGTGCAGCACCGGATCGGGCTGGGCGGAACGGAGTTGGACCGGGTCGCCGAGTCGGTGCTGTGGAACGTGCGGTTCCCGCGCATCGTCCTCGCGCTGCTGATCGGGGCCTCCCTGGGCTGTGCGGGCGCGCTGATGCAGGGCGTGTTCGGCAACCCGCTCGCCGAGCCCGGTGTCATCGGGATCTCCTCGGGCGCGGCGGTGGGAGCGGTGGCGTCGATCGCGCTGGGGCTCGACTTCCTCGGCACCTGGACGGTGTCGGTGGCGGCGTTCGTGGCGGGCCTCGCGACCGTGTTCCTCGTCTACGTCATGTCCCGCTCCGGGGGCCGCACGGAGGTCGTGACGCTGATCCTCACCGGTATCGCGGTGAACGCCTTCGCGGGGGCGGTGATCGGACTGTTCCTGTTCTTCGCGGACGCGGCGGCGATCCAGCAGATCACTTTCTGGCAGCTCGGTTCGCTGTCGCAGGCGACCTGGCCGAAGGTGCTGGCGGTGCTGCCCTGTGCCGCGGTGGGGCTGGTCGTGGCCCCGCTGCACGCCCGCCGCCTGGACCTGCTGGCACTGGGCGAGCGCCCGGCGCGGCATCTGGGGGTGGATGTCGAACGGCTCAGGATCACGCTGGTGTTCGTCATCGCCCTGCTCACGGCGGCGGCGGTGAGCGTCTCCGGGATCATCAGCTTCGTCGGCCTGGTCGTCCCGCATCTGCTGCGGATGGCGGTGGGGCCGGGGCACCGGTTCCTGGTGCCGGCGAGCGCGTTGCTGGGGGCGGTGGTGCTGCTGGCGGCGGATCTGGCGGCCCGCACGGTGGCCTCGCCGGCGGAGTTGCCGCTGGGGGTGCTGACGGCGCTGGTGGGGAGTCCGTTCTTCTTCTGGCTGCTGAGGCGGACTCGGCGGCGGCACGGGGGGTGGGCGTAGCGGTTGTGTGTCGTCCGCGGCGCCGGTGGGGGCGGGTCGCGCAGTTCCCCGCGCCCCTGGCGTCCGTCAAGTCCCCTCTCCCCCGTTCCGGAAGGTCCTCCCGTGCGACTGCTCCGCTCCCGCCCCACTCCCCCACCCCCCACCTCCCCCGGCGACACCCTCGCCGAAGCCGAAGCACTTCACGTCCGGCTCGGCGCCCGGCACGTCCTGCACGGTGTCGATGTCTCCGTCCGCGCGGGTGAAGTGCTCGCGCTGGTCGGGCCCAACGGGGCCGGAAAGTCCACCCTGCTAGGCGCCCTCGCCGCGGACATCGCGCCCGCGGACGGTGCCGTACGGATTCACGGGTGCCCCGCGCCGGACTGGTCCGCCCCCGAACTCGCCCTGCGCCGCGCGGTGCTGCCGCAGTCGTCCGCGCTGAGCTTTCCCTTCCCGGTGGAGGAGGTCGTACGGATGGGACGGGCACCCTGGGCCGCGCTCGGCCTGGAGGACGACGACACGGCGGTCGCCGAGGCGATGCGGCGGACCGAGGTGGAGGCGTTCGCGGCCCGCCCCTTCTCCGCGCTCAGCGGCGGCGAACGCGCCCGCGTCGCGCTCGCCCGGGTTCTCGCGCAACGCGCCCCGCTGCTGCTCCTCGACGAGCCCACCGCCGCCCTCGACCTGCGGCACCAGGAACTGGTGCTGCGGCTGTGCCGGGAGCGCGCGGCGGCCGGGGACGCCGTCGTGGTCGTCCTGCACGACCTCAACCTGGCCGCCGCCTACGCGCACCGGGTGGCGGTCCTGCGCGGCGGCCGGGTCGCCGCCGACGGGCCGCCCGAGGAGGTCTTCTCCGAGGACCTGCTGTCCGAGGTGTACGACCAGCCCGTGGAAGTGCTTCCGCACCCGCGAACGGACGGGATCCTCGTCACACCTCGCAGGAATCTTTGACTCCCCTTTGGCGTGCCCATGGCTGTACTTGACCAAATCAAGACACTGCTTTTGAGTCACGCCCAGTACGTTAGGTAAGCCTCACTTTACGTGAGGGTAACCATCCGGTCACTCACAGGAGCCCTCATGCGCCCCGCCAGACTCTCCGCCCTCGCCGCCACCGCCGTAGCGGCAGCCCTCACCGCCGTGACGGGCTGCACCGAGAAGGGCGGCGACGGCGACGGAGTCGTCCAGGTCACCGCGACCGACGACAAGTGCGAGGTCTCCACCAAGGAGTTCCCGGCCGGGCACGTCGAGCTGGCGATCGAGAACAAGGGCTCCAAGGTCACCGAGGTCTACATCCTCTTCCCCGACGACCGGGTCGTCACCGAGCGGGAGAACATAGGCCCCGGCACCAAGCAGCGCGTCACCGCCGAGGTGAAGCCCGGCGACTACCAGATCGCCTGCAAGCCCGGCATGAAGGGCGACGGCATCCGGCAGTCCGTCAAGGCCACCGGCAAGGGCGCCACCAAGCGCGACCCGCGGCTGGACAAGGCCGTCGCCGCCTACCGCCAGTACGCGCAGGCGCAGGCCGACGAGACCCTGCCGCTCGCCGAGGCCTTCGCGAAGGCGGTCAAGGACGGGGACGTCGAGGCCGCGAAGAAGGCGTATGCGCCCTCCCGCATCGGCTGGGAGCGCACCGAGCCGGTCGCCGAGTCCTTCGGTGACATCGACCCGAAGGTCGACCTCCGCGAGGACGGCCTGGAGGGCGACCAGGAGTGGACCGGCTGGCACCGGCTGGAGAAGTCCCTCTGGAAGGACAAGAAGATCACCGGGGAGGACAAGAAGCTCGCCGACCGGCTGATCACGGACCTGAAGGACTGGCAGAACCGGGTCGGCAAGGCCGAGATCACCCCGACCTCCATGGCCAACGGCGCCAAGGAACTCCTCGACGAGGTCGCCACCGGCAAGGTCACCGGTGAGGAGGAGCGCTACTCGCACACCGACCTGGTCGACTTCAAGGCCAACGTCGAGGGCGCCGAGAAGTCCTACGAGCTGCTCAAGCCGGTCGCCCAGGAGAACGACGCCGCCCTGACCACCGAACTGGACAAGCAGTTCGCGGCCCTGGACGCGCTCCTCGACAAGTACCGCGCGGACAAGGACTCCTACGAGTTCACCTCCTACGACAAGGTCGGCGCCGCCGACCGCAAGGAGCTGTCCGACGCGGTCAACGCGCTCGCCGAGCCGCTCTCCAAGCTCGCCGCCGCCGTCGTCACCAAGTAGGGGGCACCCCATGACCTCCGAATCCCCCTCCCGCCGCGCCCTGCTCGGCTGGGGCGGCGCCGGGCTCGCGCTCGGTGCCGCCGCGGCCGGCGGTGCCGTCGCCGTGGCCCGCAACGGCGAGGACGCGCCCGCGCCGGGCGGCGCCGTGCCCTTCCACGGCGCCCACCAGGCCGGTATCGCCACCCCCGTGCAGGACCGGCTGCACTTCGCCTCGTTCGACGTGCAGACCGAGGACCGCGCCGAGTTCGTGGCGATGCTGAAGGAGTGGACGGCCGCCGCCCGCCGGATGACCGCCGGAAAGGCGGTCGGCGAGGGCGGGTTCGGCGGGCTGCCCGAGGCCCCGCCGGACGACACCGGCGAGGCGCTGGGCCTGAAGCCCTCGCGGCTGACCCTGACCATCGGCTTCGGCCCGTCCCTGTTCGAGAAGTTCGGCCTCGCCGACGCCCGCCCCGAAGCCCTGGTCGACCTGCCGAAGTTCGCGGGCGACAACCTCGACCGCAATCGCAGCGGCGGCGACCTGTGCGTCCAGGCGTGCGCGGACGACCCGCAGGTCGCGGTGCACGCCATCCGCAACCTGGCCCGCATCGGCTTCGGCAAGGTCGTCATCCGCTGGTCGCAGCTCGGCTTCGGCAAGACCTCCTCCACCACCCCGGAGGAGCAGACCCCGCGCAACCTCATGGGCTTCAAGGACGGCACCCGCAACATCGCGGGCACCGAGACGGACCGGCTTCAGAAGTTCGTCTGGGTCGGCGAGAAGGACGGGCCCGACTGGATGGTCGACGGCTCCTACCTGGTCGCCCGCCGCATCCGCATGCACATCGAGACCTGGGACCGCACCTCGCTCCAGGAGCAGGAGGACATCTTCGGCCGCGACAAGGGCGAGGGCGCCCCGGTCGGCAAGGCCAAGGAGCGCGACGAGCCGTTCCTGAAGGCGATGAAGCCCGACGCGCACGTCCGGCTCGCGCACCCCGACTCCAACGACGGGGCGACGATCCTGCGCCGCGGCTACTCCTTCACCGACGGCACCGACGGGCTCGGCCGCCTGGACGCGGGCCTGTTCTTCCTCGCGTACCAGAAGGACGTACGCCGGGGCTTCATCCCCATCCAGCGCAGCCTGGCCACCGACGCGCTCAACGAGTACATCCAGCACGTGGGTTCGGCGATCTACGCCATCCCGCCCGGCGTCCGCGACAAGGACGACTGGTGGGGCCGGGCGCTGTTCGAGGGAAAGGCGTAGGACCGTGTTCGCGAACTATCTGATCGGCCTGCGCGAGGGCCTGGAGGCCAGCCTCGTCGTCTGCATCCTCGTCGCCTACCTGGTCAAGACCGGCCGCAGGGACGCGCTGAAGCCGGTGTGGACCGGTATCGCCATCGCGGTGGCGCTCGCCCTGGGCTTCGGCTGCGCCCTCGAATTCGGCTCCCAGGAGCTGACGTTCGAGGCGCAGGAGGCGCTCGGCGGCACCCTGTCCATCCTGGCGGTCGGCCTGGTGACGTGGATGGTGTTCTGGATGCGCCGCACCGCCCGGCACCTGAAGGCCGAACTGCACGGCAAGCTGGACGCCGCCCTGGAGATCGGCACCGGCGCGCTCGTCGCCACGGCGTTCCTGGCGGTCGGCCGGGAGGGCCTGGAGACGGCGCTGTTCGTGTGGACGTCGGTACGCGCGGCCGGCGACGGCTCCTCGGACCCGGTGATCGGCGCGCTCCTCGGCCTGGCCACCGCGGTGCTGATGGGCTGGCTGTTCTACCGGGGCGCGCTGCGGATCAACCTGGCGAAGTTCTTCACCTGGACCGGCGGCATGCTGGTCGTGGTCGCGGCGGGCGTGCTGGCGTACGGCTTCCACGATCTGCAGGAGGCCGACTGGCTGCCGGGTCTGACGAACAAGGCCTTCGACATCACCGGGACGATTCCGCCGGACAGTTGGTACGGCACCCTGCTGAAGGGCGTGTTCAACTTCCAGCCCGATCCGACCGTTCTCCAGGTCACGGTGTGGCTGCTGTACCTGGTCCCGACACTCGCGCTGTTCCTCGCCCCGGTAGGGTTCGCCTCCGGGAAGGGGAAGGTGGAGCAACCCGATGAGCACGGATCGCGGCCCTCGCAGGCTGAGCAGTCTTGACCGGAGGATGCTGGTAGCGGCCTCCGTGACCGCTTTGTCGTTGACGGCGAGCGGGTGCGTGGTGGTCCACGGGGAGAACGAGATGATCCCCGCGGCCACCCGGGCGGAGGCCGCCGAGGCCCTCAAGGAGTTCACGACCGCCTACAACGCGGCCGACAAGGCGTACGACAGCTCCCTGGACGCCGACCATGTCACCGGCGCGCTCGGGGACATCGACGAGGCACGGCTGAAGGCGGGCCGGGCGAACAACCCGAACGGCAACTCCGCGCACTCGCCCCTGGAGTTCACCGACGCCGAGTTCACGATCCCGAAGAAGCCGGGCTGGCCGCGCTGGTTCCTGGCGAACGCCAAGGGCAACCGCGGCGGTGACTCCCGCTGGCTGCTGGTGTTCACCCGGGACGCGCTGGACGCGCCGTGGGAGGTCGCGTACCTGACGCTGGTGGCGCCGGACGATCTGCCGGAGTTCAAGAAGGACACGGACGGCTGGGCCGAGGCGGTGGACCCCAACACCGCCGAACTGGCCATACCGCCACAGGACTTGAGCAAGCGCTACACGGACTACCTCAAGGACGGCGGGCGGTCCTTCGCGGACGGCAGCCACACCACCGGCTGGCGCGAGAAGCGCGAGCAGAGCGCCGAACGGCCGGGCCTGGTCACGCAGTACATCGACGAGCCGCTCACCGCGGGCGACTACCAGCCGCTGGCGCTGCGCACGGCGGACGGCGGGGCGCTGGTGTTCTTCACCACGCGTCACTTCCAGAAGCAGACGGCCGCCCCGGGCACCTCGGTGCCGACCCCGAACAAGAACGTGCGGGCGCTCACGAAGGGCGAGATCAAGCAGTCGCTGACGATGGAGTTCGTCTCCAACGAGGTGGCGCTCGACCCGATGAGGGGCACGGACACGGTGTCGGTGCTGGGCCGGATCGAGGGTCTGACCGGCGCGAAGGGCGAGTAGCGCCGCCGGGTCAGCGCCGGGTGGGCCAGGCGGTGTGGGCGTGGTCGTCGCTGTCCTGGCCGACGTGCCGGGCGCCGGCGTCGGTGAGGACCTCCAGCAGGCTGAGCGGGTCCGGCAGCGGATGCTCGGGGCCGCGTACCCAGCGCACGCCCTGGTCGTCGCCGGGGAGCCGGGCGGGCGGTACGAGGACGTAGGAGCCGCGGCAGTGCCAGCGCAGGCCCGGGTGCTCGTCCATGGTCTCGGGGTGGCAGTCCAGCTCGCAGGGCCACCACTCGTCCTCGTCCTCGGGGGTGCCGCGGGTGAGGGTGAAGAAGAGCATGCGGCCGTCGTCGCTCTCGGCGACCGGGCCGACCTCGACGCCCGCTTCGAGGAGGCGGTCGAGGGCCTCGCGGCCGGCGTCGAGGGGGACGTCGAGCACGTCGTGGGTCATGCCGGTGGCGGTAATGAAGTTGGCCTGCGGCTGGTGGCGGGCCCAGCGCTCGATCTGGGCGCGGTCGGTGGTGGACTGCGTCTGCCAGGCGAACGACACCGGGTGCCGGCCGGGGGTGGGACAGCCGACGCGGTCGCAGGAGCAGCCGTAGCCGGGGGCCGGGTGAGCGGCGGGGGCGAGCGGCAGTCCGGCGGAGGCGGCGGCGAGCAGCAGGACCTCTCGGCCGCCGTCGTCGGCGGCCTGCTCGGGGCGGCGGCGCAGCCACCGCGAGAGTTTGCCCGTCAGACTCCGGTCGCCGAACTCCGCGCTCATCTATCCCCTCGCCTCGCTGTCGTGCGGAACAGCATGCCTTATCGTCCCACCATCGTGCGCTCCGGGGGGCCGTAGCAGACAACAGGGGTAGGTGGGACGAGGCGGGGATCAACCGTCATCACATGCTTTGCCACGATTTATGGTGTGCGGTGCCTCACTCAGCGGGGCGCGAGTCCGTACAGGGCGTAGTCGACGAGGGTGTCGGTGTACTCGTAGGAGATGGGCCCGGAGTACTGCAGCCAGCGCTGGGCGAGCGGGGAGACGAACAGTTCGAGGGCGATGCGGGGGTCGATCTCGGGGCGTACGTCTCCGGCCTGCTGGGCGGAGCGCAGGCGGGCGACGTAGAGCTGGAGCGAGGGTTCGAGCAGTTTCTCGACGAATTTCCGGCCCAGCTCCTCGTTGACGACACCTTCGGCGGCGAGGGCGCGCGAGGGTACCTCGAAGCGGGGGTCCTTCAGTTCGTCGACGGTGGCGCGGAGGACGGCCTTGAGGTCGGCGGCGAGGTCGCCGGTGTCGGGAATGGCGTACGACTCGCCCCCGGCCTGCTCCCCGAGGTCGAGGAAGGCCTCCATCAGCACCTCGGCCTTGGACGACCACCAGCGGTAGATCGTCTGCTTGCCGACTCCGGCCCGGGCGGCGATCCCCTCGATGGTCGTCTTCGGATACCCGACCTCCCCGACGAGGGCGAGGGCGGCGTCGTAGATGGCGCGGCGCGACTTCTCGCTGCGGCGGGTGGAGTCGGGGGCGACGTTCTTGGCCATGGGTCCGAATTTAGCAGCCGACAAGACGGTGCGTCTCGTCAGCGGGGTCTCTAGTCGGCCGGGGGCCAGGGATCGCCCCAGTCGGCGTCGCGGGCGGACTTGTAGAGGTCGCCGTGGCGCTTGGTGACGGTGGTGCGGGCGAGAGCGGGTTTGGCCTCGGTCCCGGTCCCGGTCCCGGCCCCGGTCCCGGTCTCGCAGAGGTCGAGGAGGACCTGACCCTTGCGGATCTGCGGTTTGCGGACGATCCGGGCGGGGGCGGGGGTGACCGGGAAGCGTACGGCGGCGACGTAGGCGAACTTCTCGTCCTCGTAGGCGAGGGAGCCGCCCTTGACCTGGCGGTGCAGGGAGGAGCGGCTGACCCGCGCCGAGAAGTGGCACCAGTCGGCGCCGGGGACGATGGGGCAGGCGGCGCTGTGGGGGCAGGGGGCGGCGATCCGGAAACCGGCGGCGACGAGCCGTTCCCGGGCCTCGATGATCCGGGTGTATCCGTCGGGGGTGCCGGGCTCGACGATGACGACGGCCTGCGCGACGGAGGCGGCGGTGTCGACGAGGGTGGCGCGGTCGGTCTCGGGGAGCTCGTTGAGCACGTAGGAAACGGTGACGAGATCAGTGCTCTCGATGGAGAGCGCCGATCCGATACGAGAGCGCTGCCAACGGACGTCCCGCAGGTCGGGGCTGGCGGCGGCGATCTCCCGCCCGAGGGCGAGCGCGGGCTCGGCCCAGTCGAGCACGGTGACGGGGCGCGGGCCGGGCCAGGTGGCGCCGACGGCCCAGGTCGCGGCGCCGGTACCGCCGCCGACATCGACGTGACTGCCCGGCACCCACTCGGGGGCGGCTTCCGCGAGCGCCTCCAGCGCGGCCCGCACCGCCTCGAAGGTGGCGGGCATCCGGTACGCGGCGTAGGCGGCGACATCGGCACGGTCCCGGAGGATGGGCGCGTCGGTGGGCGTGGCCCCACGGTAGTTGGCGATCAGCCGCTCCACCGCGGCCCCGGCCTGCCGAGCCGGAAGCCCGTCCAGCAGCCCGTCAAGAGCGGTACGCAATGTCTCGGCCGAGGCCCCGGGGTCGTTCACCCGGCGATTCTATTCCGGCCCGCCGGTCGAACTGACGGGGCTGGCGAGCCGGTACGCGGCGGTGCGCGCGGCACGGGTACGCGACGCGACGGCCGGCGCCCCGCCTCTCCACGCCCCGCCCCCCGTCGTCCCCCGTGTCACCTCTCCCGCACGGCCCGTGCCACGCGAGTCGCCGCTGCCGCACGCGGCCGGTTGTCGGCCGGCCTGCGCCTCGGGTGCACCGTGGTCGCCAGCAGGACCA
Organism: Streptomyces sp. DI166; assembly: GCF_900091315.1. Taxonomy (GTDB): domain Bacteria; phylum Actinomycetota; class Actinomycetes; order Streptomycetales; family Streptomycetaceae; genus Streptomyces; species Streptomyces fuscus. The sequence goes on along the minus strand of NZ_FLSP01000067.1, from coordinate 19,320 downwards.
GGAACGTGTCCGTCGCCCGGTCCAGGAGCAGCATCGTGCCGGTGAAGCCCGTGTGGCCCGCGGCTCCCCGTCCCGCCAGTTCCCCCATGAACCACTCCTGGTCCAGGGCGAAGCCCAGGCCCGGGGGGTCGAGGAGGAGTTCCACGAAGTCGGGGCCCAGGATGCGCGCGGGGCCGTAGGAGCCGCCGGACAGCAGGGTCCGGCAGAAGATCGCCAGGTCGCGGGCGGTGGAGAACAGGCCCGCGTGGCCCGCCACGCCGCCGAGCGCCCAGGCGTTCTCGTCGTGGACGACGCCCCGCAGCATCCCCCGGTCCGCCTTGGCCCACGGCCGCCGCTGGTCCTCCGTGGCCGCCGCGCCGGGGCACGGGCCGAAGTGGGTGGAGGTCATGCCGAGGGGGCGGGTGATCCCGTCGTGGATCAGGGTGTCCAGGCCGCGCCCGGTGATGCGCTCCAGGACGTGCTGGAGGAGCAGCATGTTGAGGTCGGAGTAGCAGTACGTGCCCGGCACCCCGATCGGCACCTCCGCCCGCAGTCGCGCCAGCCGTTCCTCGTCGTCCGCGCAGTCGTACAGCGGGAGTTCGGGCCGCAGCCCCGAGGTGTGCGTCAGCAGCTGCCGTACCGTCACCCCGTACCGCGCCGCGCCCCGGAAGTCCGGCAGGTACGCCCCGACCTCCGCGTCCACCCCGAGCGTCCCGCGCTCGATCTGCTGCACCGCGGCCACGGCGGTGAACAGCTTCGTCACGGAGGCCAGGTCGAAAGCGGTGCCCACGGTCATCGGGACCCGCGCCGAGGGCGGGAGTTCCACTCCCCTGTCCGTCTCCGGGTCGTACGAGGCGTAGCGGACCGCCCAGCCCGCCGCCTCCTCCACGGCCACGCAGGGGCCGCGTCCGGCGATCACCACCGCGCCCGCCGCCCAGGGCCGTTCGCCCGCGGTCAGGTCGTGCACCTCGCGGACCAGGTGCCCGAGTTCCCCGGGGTCCAGACCCGCCCGCTCCGGTGTGCCGGCGCGCAGTTTCGGTGCGCTCAGCTCTCCGCTCCCTCCACGCCGGATCCCTCCACGCCGGACCGCCTGCTCCAGGGACGGCACATTCCCACGAAGCAGCCCACCGCCACCAGTGCGGCCACCAGTTGGACGACGGCCATCGGCACGGCGGTGTCCTCACCGGCCACCCCCACCAGCGGCGACGCCACCGCGCCGACCAGGAAGGACGTCGTACCGAGCAGCGCGGAGGCGCTGCCTGCGGCCCGCTTGGTGCGCAGCAGCGCGAGGGTCTGCGTGTTGGGCATGGTCACACCCATGGCGGACATCAGCACGAACAGCGCCGCCGCCACCGGCACCAGACCCACCTCGCCGAACACCCCGGCCGCCATCAGCAGCAGCCCGACCGCCGCCAGCAGCACCACGCCGAGCCCCGTGGCCAGTACGGCGTCCAGGCTCACCCGGCCGACCAGCACCTTGCCGTTGATCTGACCCACGATCACCAGCCCGACGGAGTTCAGCCCGAACAGCAGGCTGAACGTCTGCGGGGAGGCGCCGTAGATCTCCTGCACCACGAACGGCGAGGCCGAGATGTACGCGAACAGCGCCGCGAAGGCGAACCCGCCGGTCAGCATGTACCCGGCGAAGACACGGTCGGCGAGCAGCCCGCGCATCGAGCGCAGCGCCTCGCGCCCGCCGCCCTGGTGCCGATCGGCCGGGTCGAGGGTCTCGGGCAGCCGCGCCCACACCAGTACGGCCAGCAGCGCGCCCACGACGGTCAGCACGACGAACACGCCCCGCCAGTCCGTCACCCGCAGGATCTGCCCGCCGATGAGCGGCGCCACGATCGGCGCGACGCCGGAGATCAGCATGAGGGTGGAGAAGAAGCGGGCCATCGCCACGCCGTCGTAGAGGTCGCGTACGACGGCCCGCGCGATGACGATCCCGGCGGCGCCCGCGAGCCCCTGGGCCAGCCGGAAGGCGACCAGGAACTCCACCGTGGGCGCGAGCGCGCACAGCGCGGTGGCGAGGACGTACACGGCGAGCCCGATGAGAAGGGGACGCCTGCGCCCCCAGCGGTCGCTCATCGGGCCGACCACCAACTGCCCGAGCGCCATTCCGGCCAGGCAGGTGGTGAGGGTGAGCTGGACGGTCGCGGCGGGCGCACCGAGGGCCCCGGTGACCTGCGGGAGGGCCGGGAGGTACATGTCCATCGCCAGCGGGGGCGTGGCGGTCAGCCCGCCGAGGATAAAGGTGACCAGCAGCGATGTCCGCCGTACGGCACCGCCCGCGCTGCTCGGTGCGGCCGCCCGCGCCCCCTTGGCCGTGCTTGTCTCGCCGTTCGATGCGGATGCCTCGCACGCCCCGCTCTCGGGCATGTGCCCTCCCTCTTTTCGCGATCCGCCACCTATGCTCTCAGCTCGAACACAGTGCCGAGGGTCAGTAAAGCAAGGGTGGGGTTCGAGGATGGTGGAGCAGAGGGTGCGCTGGGGGATCCTGGCGACCGGGGGAATCGCGGCCACGTTCGCGGCGGATCTGGTGGACCTGCCGGACGCCGAGGTGGTCGCGGTGGCCTCGCGCTCGCAGGCGTCGGCGGACGCCTTCGCGGAGCGGTTCGGGATCGGCCGGGCCTACGGCGACTGGGAGTCGCTGGCGGCGGACGAGGACATCGATGTCGTCTACGTCGCCACCCCGCACTCGGCGCACCGCGCGGCGGCGGGCCTGTGCCTGGAGGCCGGGCGGAACGTGCTGTGCGAGAAGCCGTTCACACTGAACCTGCGCGAGGCGGAGGAACTGGTCGCCCTGGCACGGGATCGCGGGCGCTTCCTGATGGAGGCAATGTGGATGTACTGCAACCCGATGGTCCGCAGGCTGAAGGCGCTGGTGGACGACGGGGCGATCGGCGAGGTGCGCAGTGTGTCGGCGGACTTCGGGATCGCCGGTCCCTTCCCGGCCTCGCACCGGCTGCGCGACCCCGCGCAGGGCGGGGGCGCGCTGCTCGATCTCGGCGTCTACCCGGTGTCGTTCGCGCAGTTGCTGCTCGGTGAGCCCTCGGACATCACGGCGAGAGCAGCGCTCTCCGACGAGGGCGTCGATCTCCAGACAGGTGCGGTGCTCTCCTGGGAGAGCGGCGCTCTCGCTTCGGTGCACTGCTCCATCGTCGGCGGCACGGCGACGGCGGCCTCGGTGACCGGCTCCCAGGGCCGTATCGACATCCCGCACGGCTTCTTCTTCCCGGACCACTTCGTCCTCCACCGCGACGGACGCGACCCGGAGAAGTTCCTCGCCGACTCCGCCGACGGCCCCCGCACCAGCATGCGCCACGAGGCCATCGAGGTGATGCGCGCGCTGCGGGCGGGCGAGACGGAGTCCCCGCTGGTCCCCCTGGACGGCACCCTCGCGGTGATGCGCACGCTGGACGCGATCCGGGACCGGATCGGCGTGCGGTACCCGGGGGAATAGGGCGAGCAGGCGGAAGCCGCGAGCGCGCTCAGGCGGGCTTCAACCCCGGCTCCCCCACCTCCGTCACGAAGGACGCGGCCGTACTGACCGGCGCCCCCGGCGCGGTCACGTACGGCACCGTCCGGAAGTCCGCCCGCGCCAGCGACTCGTCGAGCGTGACGGTCACATAGCCGCGCCGCCCGTCGTAGAACCGCAGGTGCGGGTTGGCGGCCAGGTACGTGGCCCAGTTGGCGGGCCGCTCCGCGCCGTCCCGCCCGCTGGCGATCGAGGTCGCCACGATCTCGGTGCCGCGCACCCGCGAGGACGGGTCGTCGAAGTCGTCCTTGATGTCGAAGGCGTACCCCACGTGGACGTCCCCGGTGAGCACCATCAGGTTGGTGACGCCGGCGGCCTCCGCGCCGTCCAGCACCCGGCGACGCGCGGCCCGGTAGCCGTCCCACGCGTCCATGGAGACCCGGGACGGCTCCGTCAGGTCGAATTTGCGCTGCGAGAAGACGACCTGCTGCGGGAGGACGTTCCAGACGGCCCGCGAGGCCCGCCACCCGTCGAGCAGCCACCGCTCCTGCGTCTCGCCGGTCATGGTGCGCGCCGGGTCGTCGACCTCGGGCCCGGGCACCTTGGCGCCGTCGCCCTGGGCCTGGTCGCTGCGGTACTGCCGGGTGTCGAGCACGTCGAACTGGGCCAGCCGCCCCCAGTGCAGCCGCCGGTAGAGCCGCATGTCGGGCCCCTGCGGAAGCTGGAGCGGCCGCAGCGGCAGGTGCTCCCAGTAGGCGCGGTAGGCGGAGGCGCGCCGCAGCAGGAACTCCTCCGGCGGCACGCTGTCCTCCGGGGTGCCGCCCGCGTAGTTGTTCTCGGTCTCGTGGTCGTCCCAGGTGACGACGAAGGGGTGCGCGGCGTGCGCGGCGCGCAGATCGGGGTCGGTCTTGTAGAGGGCGTACCGCAGGCGGTAGTCCTCCAGGGTGAGGGTCTCCCGGTTGAAGACGGAGGGCAGGGCGCGGTCGGTGTAGTTCCGGGCTCCGCCGACGGGGCTGACGGCGTACTCGTACAGATAGTCACCAAGGTGGAAGACAACCTCGACACTGTCGTCGTCGGCGAGGTGCGCGTACGGAGTGAAGTAGCCGTCGTGGTACGCCTGGCAGGAGACGGCGGCCAGTTTCATCCGGGAGACCATGTCGCCGGGTGCGGGGGCGGTGCGTGTCCGGCCGGTCCCGGAGATCCAGGTGCCTGCCCGGAAGCGGTAGTAGTACACGCGGCCGGCGTCGAGCTCGCCCACCTCGACGTGCACGGTGTGCCGGAACTCGGGGTGCGCGAGCGTGTCACCGCGTCTGACGACGCGTCGGAACTCGGGGTCGTGGGCCAGTTCCCAGTACACGGTGACGCGCTCGTCGGGCAGTCCGCCGTCGGGTGCGAAGGGCTCCGGGGCCAGCCGGGTCCACAGCAGGACCGAGTCGGGCTGCGGGTCGCCGGAGGCGACGCCGAGGGTGAAGGGGTCGTCGCCGATGCGCGCGGCGTCCAGTTCGGCGGCGCCCGCGGCACCGGCCGTGGGCAGGTGCACCGCGAAGGCGAGCGCGGCGGCGGCAGCGGTGACGGTGAGGAACCGGCGGCGGCCCAAGTGGGCGGCCGCGGCTCGCAGTTCGGCAGTGTGGCGTGAGACGTGGGCGTCGAGTGGCATCCGGTCCTCCCCTGACGAAATGAACGCATCAGGGATTGCACCGGCCGCGGACGACTCTCGATTGGCGCGTACACAACACCCATATGGCGGATGAATGAGTTTCGGATGGCGGACCCTCCCGTACCCTCCGGACCCATGAACACGAAGCGAACGGACAGGCCGAGGGTGGCCGTGGTGACCGGCGCGGGCTCCGGAATCGGACGCGCGGTGGCCGAGGAACTGCTGCGCGCGGGCTGGTCGGTGGCGCTGGCCGGCCGCCGCACCGAGAAGCTGGAGGAGACGGCGGCGCTGGTGCCGGAGGGCGACTTTCTCGCCGTACGCGCGGACGTGTCGCGGCCGGAGGACGTGGCCGCGTTGTTCACGGCGACGGTGGACCGGTTCGGGCGGGTGGACCTGCTGTTCAACAACGCCGGTACGTTCGGCCCGGGCGGGGTGCCGGTGGAGGATCTGCCGTACGAGGCGTGGCGGCACGTGGTGGACACCAACCTCAACGGGGCGTTCCTGTGCGCGCAGACGGCGTACCGCCACATGAAGGAGCAGACCCCGCAGGGCGGCCGCATCATCAACAACGGCTCGATCTCGGCGCACACCCCCCGCCCGCACTCGGTCGCGTACACGGCGACCAAGCACGCCCTCACCGGTCTGACGAAGTCCCTCTCCCTGGACGGCCGCCCGTACAACATCGCGGTGGGCCAGATCGACATCGGCAACGCGGCCACCGACATGACGGCCCGTATGCAGACCGGCGCGCTCCAGGCGAACGGCGAGATGGCGCCGGAGCCGGCGATGGACGTGGCGGACGTGGCACGCACGGTGCGGCACATGGCGGAACTGCCGCTGGAGGCGAACGTGCAGTTCGCGACGGTACTGGCGACGACGATGCCGTACGTGGGCCGGGGCTAGGCGGCGTTCGGCCGCGGCTAGGCGGCGTTCGGCCGCGGCTAAGGGGCGTTCGATCCCGCCCTCACCGATTTACACATCCGGAATTTGACCGTCCGCTCCATTGCGGCCGGTCAAAGTCATATGCTCAACTCTCCTCCACAAGAACTTCACAGTTGGAGTGGAGGGCTTCCACTGAGCCATACCGAGGGGGGAGACGGCAGCCGCTCCACGGCACGGGTTGGGGGTGGACCTCGCGCGGGACCGCGGGGTACACACCGTGCCGTGGGCGGCTGCCGTACGACGTTCGGCGCTGTGGGCCTACCGCCCGAGGATGCCGTCGATCTCCTTCAGCTGGGCCGGGGTGAGCGGCCCCTTGCCGATGGCCCCCGCGTTCTCCTCGACCTGGGCGACGGTACGGAACCCGGGAATCGGCACGGTGAGCGCACTGCGCCCCCAGATCCAGGCGAGGGCACCCTGCGCGAGCGTACGCCCGCCGCTGGTGAGTACGTCCCGGACGGCGTGGACCCGCTTCAGCCACTCGGGATCGGCGGCCCCACCCGCCGAGAACCCCTCCAGCCAGGCAGGCGGCGCACTACGAATGTCCCCGGCCTCCAACGCCTCCCCCGCACCCCGCTTCCCGGCCAACAACCCCATGGCAAGCGGACTCCGATTGACGCTGGCCAGCCCCTCTCCCTCACACAGCGCGAGCATCTCGGGCGCGTCCTGAAGCACGTTCAGCCGATGCTGTACGGCCGCACAGTGCGCGCCCGCGCCGAAGACGGCGGCGCGGCCGGGATCGTCCGTGCTCCAGGCGTACGCCCGCACAAGCCCTTCCCGCACGAACTCCTCGCAGAGATCCCGGAGTTCGGCGCCACGACCAGGGTCGGCGTCGGACACGTGAAACTGATAGAGGTCGATGTAATCGGTCCCGAGCCGCCGCAGCGAACCGGTGAGCGCACGCCGGGCATGGTCGAGGGAGTCGTCGCTTCCGAGAAGAACTCGGCTGCGTTCGTCAAAGACGTTCCCCCACTTGGTGGCGACGACGACCTCGCCCCGCCGAGCGCCGAGCGCCCGCCCCAGCACCCGCTCACTGTGCCCGGCGCCATAGGTGTCGGCGGTGTCGAAGAAGGTGACCCCCAGATCGAGGGCGCGCCGCACGGCCCGTACGGACTCCTCGTCGTCGACGCGCCCCCACCCGAGGGGCTGCCCGTCGGGGGTGCTGAACTCGCCACCGATGGCCCAACACCCGAGCCCGAGCGCGCTGACGCGAATGCCGCTATGACCCAATGCTCTGAAATTGGTCTCCATGGCCCGGAAGGCTAGAAATTGAAGCGCACTTCAAGGCAAGGGCCTTCGGCGAGCGGCGTCTAGGGCCTGTCCGGCGGATCTTGAGCAGTCAGCGCATATACGGCAGTGGAGAAGCGCGGAGATTGCCTGGCGTCGGCATGGTCAGGCACCACTAGGTCCAGCGACAATGGGGGCATCTTCGGGCCGGGCGTAACTCGCGTTCCTGGCCTCTTAACGGTCGGAGCGGAGCGGCACCATGGCATGGGTGGTAGGAACGGGCGCGTTCTTGGGGCTGCTGGCGATCGCATTGGGAATCGTGACGCTCCGGACAGGGTGGATCCTGCCTACGGCGCGTCGCCATGTCACCAGGCCCCAGCTCCACGGCCTCGGCGCCCTGCTCACGGGCGCGTCCCCCCTTCTGCAGAGCCTCTTCTACTTTCGAATCTTGCCGAGCGTTTCCTGGGAGGTCCGCTTCTTCGGCGGAAACGCCCTCCTGTTCGCTGGGCTTCTCCTCATTGCCCTCAGCCAGCTGCTGCCGTTCCGCCGAAACCCGGACCACGCCGATCCCTCAGGCGTCTGAAGGGTGTCGGCGGATCACGGCCGAAGCCATAAGCGGATCGCTGCGGTGGTGACGGTGCCGTGGAAGACATAGGCCCGCTTGTCGTAGCGGGTGGCGACGGCTCTTGAGTTCTTGAGCCGGTTGATCGTGCGCTCGACTTCGTTGCGGCGTTTATAGATCTCGCTGTCGAAGCCGGTGGGCCGGCCGCCCTTGCTGCCGCGCCGTTTGCGGTTGGCCCGCTGGTCCTTCGGCTCGGGGATGGTGTGTTTGATCTGGCGTCTTCGCAGGTAGCGGCGGTTGCGGCGTGAGCTGTATGCCTTGTCGCCACCGAGGTGGTCCGGTCGGGTGCGTGGCCGTCCACCCTGTGGTCGGGGAACGCGGACGCGTTCGAGGACCTCGATCATCTGCGGCGCGTCGCCCCACTGGCCGGGCGTGAGCAGGAAGGCCAAGGGCCGGCATCCGCCCTCACCAGCGAGGTGGATCTTGCAGGTCAGGCCGCCCCGGGACCGTCCCAGTCCTTCGTCGGGGTGGTGATGCCGGGGCGTCGTCCTTTTTTCGGGACGCGTGGCTTCTTCTTGCGGGCGCCGGCAGCGTGCTGGTGTGCACGGCAGGACGTCGAGTCGACGCTGACCATGCTCCAGTCGATCCGGCCCGAAAGGTCAGCGTCGGCCTGGACGGCACGCAGGATCCAGTCCCACGTGCCGTCCGCCGACCAGCGCCGATGGCGTTCATAGACGGTCTTCCAGCTACCGAAACGCTCGGGAAGGTCCCGCCACGGTATGCCCGTTCGGACCCGGAACAGGATCCCGTTGATAACTCTGCGGTGATCGTTCCACCGGCCGCCACGCTGTCCCGACGCCGGCAGGTGCGGCTCCAGCCGGACCCACTCGACATTCGTCAGATCACCCCGCCCCATGCTGAGAACAACGTGCGATCAATCCGACAGTCACATGATCCGCCGGACAGCCCCTAGGCCTGCCCGGTCTCGAACCGCCGGATCTTCCCGCTGTCGTCGACATCGAAGCGCCACCGGGTACGCATCTCGCCCCAGGTGTCGTTGCGGTACCGGGCGAGGAGGGCGTGCCCGCCGTCGGACTCCTTGTCGACCTCCATGTGCCCGTTGGACTCGAAGATCTCCCGGTCGATCCAGTCGTCGAGGTCACGGTCGGTGCCGTCGTCGGCCATGGTGGCGTCCGGGGTGAGCAGGGACCTGAACGTGTCCCGGTCGTGCTGGTTGAGGGCGGTCACGAAGTCCCGGACGACCGGGTCGCTGAGGTTCTTGGGCTGAATCGTCATGACGGCAGGCTCACACCGCGCCGGGGCGCCCGCCACCCGAACGCCACCCGAACGCCATCCAGGACGGGCCGTGTGGGCGAGGCCGATGCGACGGTGAGGAACAAGACCTTCCGTCCGCCACATCTGTCACAGGAGTGAACGTGAGCGCATACGACCGACGGGACCTGGGCCTGCTCCTCCTCCGACTGGGCGCCGGCGGGGTGCTCGCGGCGCACGGGGCGCAGAAGCTGCTGGGCTGGTTCGGCGGTGGGGGCATCGAGGGCACGGGCCAGTTCATGGAGTCGGTGGGCTACAGCCCCGGCCAGGCGAACGCCCGCATGGCGGGCCTGGCGGAGGCGGGCGGCGGCACGCTCCTGGCGCTGGGCCTGGCGACCCCGGCGGCGGGCGCGGCAGCCGCGGGCGCGATGGCAGGCGCCGCCGCGGTCCACGCCCCCAACGGCTTCTTCAACGCCGAGGGCGGCTACGAGTACGCGGCAACACTGGGCCTGGCGGCAACGGGCCTGGCGATCACGGGCCCGGGCCGCCTCTCCCTGGACCACGCCCTGGGCCACATCTTCGACCGGGGCTGGATGGTCCCGGCGGCCCTGGCGGCCACGGCGGCGGGCACGGCGGTGGTGGTGGGCCTGCGCAACAAGCGGGTACGGGAGGAGAAGGAGGGCGAGCAGGGGGCCCTGTTCGAGGAGTCGATGGCCCGGTAGGGGGCCGTGTCAGTGGCGCGTGCGAGTCTCTGCGCATGACTGACCACCCCGCCCTGTCCCCCACCCCCGACCTCTGGACCGACATCGAGCACCTCTGGACCTGGCTCGACACCCACCGCCCCCTCGACGGCCCCGAGGCCCTCCTCCTCCGCATCCTCAAACTCTCGGAGGAGGTCGGCGAGGTCGCGGAGGCGGTGATCGGAGCGACGGGCCAGAACCCTCGCAAGGGTTCCTCCCACACGTGGGAGGACGTACAGGCGGAACTGTGCGACGTGGTGATCACGGCGCTGGTAGTGCTGCGGACGTTGACGCCGGAGGCGCGGGAAGTGTTGACGGAGCACGTGGGGCGGGTGCGGGAACGGTCGTTGGGCGGGGAGGGGACCGAGCCGCGCAGCGGCCGCCGACCCAGTCGTTAACCGATGAGTGCCACCGGAGCGTCCCAGGCGTTTCGGTCGACGGTGATGGTGTGGCCGCCGCGGGTCTCCTTGCTGTTGACCATGTACTGGTGGGCGCGGCTGTGATTCGTGTACAGCTTGGGGTCCCAGGGCCAGTCGGCGGTGGTGGTGTTCTTCTTGTCCCACAGCGCGTACCAGAGGTTGCCCGGCAGGTCGGTCCGGTCCTTGGCGGTGGCGATGGCCTTGGCACTGGAGCTGCTGAAGCCGTAGAGACCGGCGCGGTACGTCTTCGCCCGCAGGGTCTTGGTGAAGGAGCGCACGTACTTCAACGTGGCGTCGTTGCACGCCTTGTTCGTGATGTCGTACGACTCCATGTTGAGGTAGATGGGGCTGCCGGGCTTGAAGCCGAGGGCCGAGGCCTTGGCGACAGCGTCCTTGGCGTTGCTCGCCCCGAGAGAAGCCGCCGTTGACGCGGTGAACCGCTCCGGGTTCCTGCTGGCCTGGCAGGGCGGCTGGGCGCCGACGTAGAGCGGGATCAGCTTCCAGCCCGCGGCGTTGACCGACTTCACCCAGGACGCGGTGAGGTTGGGCTGCGCGCAGCCGCGATTCCTGCCGCCGATGTACACCGCCGCCGCACCGTAGAAGCCGGTCTTCCACGCCTTCATCGCGGCGAGCGAGGGCGCCGTGCAGGTGTCGAACGCTCGTCCCGTGTACGTCTTCTGCGCGGGCCAGCTCGTGGCGGCCATGGAGGTCTGCGCCGCGATCCCGGCTCCGGCGACCACGACGACACCGGTCGTGGCCCACGCGATGTAACGGCCCCTCTTGGACAGCCGGTGCCTGGACATCCCCACCCCATTCGGATCACGGCCCGCGGCCACGTCCGATACGCGGGAAGGCTCACGCGAGCTGATCTTCGGCGGCGGCGGTAGAACTCCGGCAGTCGGAGCGCTCCGCAGCCTATCGAAGATGGTCTATCCGCAGACAGGACACCCCCTCCGGCCTGGGCCGGAGGGGGTGCGGCAGGACGAGCCGCCTGCCACTTGCCTCCTGGGGTCGCGTGCGCACCTGCGGCCCTTCTGCGTCCGTCAGCTCCAGTTGCGCCAGACCGACAGTCTGCGGCTGCTGCGTGTGCTCCGCTCCCGCAGAGCGCGGGCCATTGTGTGTTCAAGCACGCCGAAGACGCCGGGAAGGCGGATCGGGCTGGCCATAAGGACGTTCATCCCCAGTGCTCCTCCTGGTAGCGCAGGAGGTTATCGCCGTGGAGTTGCTTGGTGGCATTGCCGACCCGGACCCAGAAGTCGGTTAGGCCGTTGCCACCCTTGGCGGGCTTGGCGAACACCGGCCTACCGGCCGCGGCGACGCTGATCTGGCAGACGACCGTGCCGGAAATTTCGGGGAAGCGTACACGGACGGTGGTCGCCGTCGGGGTCGAGAGGCTGCTGTCGAGGAGTTGGCGTACGAAGAGCTCGTACCCGTCGACGCCGGCTTGCGGCTCCAGAGTGGTGAGGTCGTCCTCGATGCCGAGGACAGTCCCGTCATCGGCGACGCCGATAAACAGGTTTCCACCCTCGCCGTTCAGGAAGCCGCAGACGGCCTTGACGATGTTGTGCCGCAGGGACTTGTCGGCCTGCCGAGTGTGCACGTTCCAGCGGGCGCTGGCCTTGAACTCGGTGCCCTGGGACTCGCCGGCGGCGATCATGTCGGCCGGGGTGGTCGGGATGTACGCGGGACGTTCCCCCGTAAGGGTTTCGAACGCTTCCCGCACGACCTTGGCGATGAGCTGGCGCCGCCGTTCCAGGAAGGTGGGATAGTCGAGCTGCTCCCAGCCGACCGGGAGGGCGTGCCACCGCACCTGCCGCTCAAGCACCGCCGGGTCCATCGCGTCCGTGATCCTCGGCCAGTAGTCCTGTGGTGCGTCGGTGTTGGACGGCTCATCTGCCGGCCATGTCACGTAGGCCATGTTGGCGATGGCATTGACTTGGCGCCGGTCGGTGATACCGAGTCCGGCGAGCACCTTGCGGTGGAACAGGTTGTCCCGGTCGACAGCCTTGGCGGGCTTGACTGAGGGGTCCAACAGATCACGGATTCGTTGGTCGCCGAAGAGCATTTCGGCGTCGAGGATGTTGAGCGCCGCCTGGTAGGCGAACAGCACCGGTGAACGCGACGAGGAGGTGTCCAACCGGTTCGGGAGGGAGATGTCCCAGTAGTCACCGGTGAAGTTCGCTGCGATGATCCGGTCAAGTTCCGCGGTGAAGGCGCGGCCGTCGCCTGGCGGCAGACTGCCAATGCGCCCCAGGTCGAACTCCATCTGCGACTCAGGTGAGTTGGAGTACCGGCCAGTGGTGTGCGCCATGAAGAACCACCGTCCGATCACGGGACGGAGTTCATCGGCCGTCAGCCCGAAGTCATGGCGTCCGATCAGCCAGATCGTGTAGCTGTACAGCAGGGCGTTGTCGGAGGTGATCATCTTGCGGCTGCGGAAGCCGGCCGCCGTGACGCACTGGAAGAACTCGTGCCAGCTGGTCAGGTCCAGGACCTTCGTGTGTGCTTGGGCGAGCCGATCGAACTGCTCCTGCCGTCGAGCGGCGGTGACCTTGCCGGTTTCGAGATCCTTACCTCGCAGGACGCTGTAGACGTGCTGCAGCCGGGCGCGCCGGAAGGCGACAGCGACGGCTACGCGCAGCAGTTGATCCGGGCTGGGATCCAGAAAGGCATTCCGAGGGCTGGGACCGGGGAGCCCCGCGATCACCGCGCTGCGGCTGAAGTCTTCGAGCTGGCGGCGCCCCTTCTCCCAATGCACTGACATCAGGGTGAGGATGAAGTCGGACTGATTGAGCTTCACGCCTTCGGAGTTGATGCGCACGAAGATGTCCGCCACCTGCTCCTCGTCGGCCGAAGCTCCCAACTCCACAACCTGGAAGTGGAACTCGTGCAGGTCACGGACCCTGTCGATGCGTTCTTCGAGCTCATCCTTGACAGCGTTCGACAACGGCTGTCCGCTGGCCTGTTCGAGTCGGTGGAAGAACTGCCGGACGGTGGGCTTGTAACCGCCTTGTACCCAGAGCGCGGTGATGTCCGGAATGAAGTGAGGGTTACGCTCGATCGCCGCGTCCGTGACCTCGAACGCCTGGTCCTCGGGGTGAAACGCGATACGAACGTTGATCTCGTCGAAAGACTTAGTGACGATCTTGCGCCCGGTGAGGACAGCGAACAGGGCGGTGAGCCGCTGCTGCCCATCGACAACTAACAACTGGGGCGTTCGATCGCCTGTTTCAGTTCCGATCTGTCGCGTCCCCACCTCAGCACCGGTCTCCCAGAACATCAGCGTACCGATGGGGTAGCCCCGGTACATCGAGTCGAAGAGATCGCGGGCCTTCGCCGCAGACCAGACGAACGGGCGTTGGATGTCGGGGAGTCCGATACGGCCGCCTTCGATGCTCTCGATCAGATGCCTGATCGTGTAATTGGTGTCACGGTACAAAGTGGGTGGCACAGCCGAGGGCTCCTAACGTCCGAGGTCAACTGGGCGGGTGGCAGGGGTCAGAGCGTGGGAACAACGCCTCAGGTTTCTACCACGCGGGGACGCCGCGGAATGCGCGGTGACGGGATCCAACCAGCCACTGCTCTTCCAGGGAGGAGCCTCGCCGGAAGGCATGGCCGCGCGTAACGCACAGTCGGCGAACGCAACAACTAGCGCCTCATGTCGACTCGGTTAACACTCAGGCGAGATGAGGGCTGGGGTGCGCCTTGTTCGATAAACACAGGCGGGAGGAGTCACAAATGAACACCTGTGCGTATTTACTGGCTGTGGCCGACAGAATCGCCCTCAACAGACAGCCGAAGAGCAGGACGCGATAACACACCGTGCTAATGCGGCACGCCACAGCAGGAATCACGTTGTCCCATATCGACGCTCCGACGATGTCGCTGCGGAACGGGCGGTACTCGGGTGGTGTACTCCTCCACCCGCCCGCACACGCTCTGCGATCGAGGTGGAGAGCTGTCAGCCGCCAGGACGACTGGGACGGGCCCGTTACGCCGCGTCGGCAACACTGAAGTCACGGCTGGCTGAATGGTGCCCCTGCGCGTCCCCGGCGAGCTGTTTCCGGGGGCACCTTCATGCCAAAGTCATCCCACGTGATGACGTGATGACGAGGAGCGGTGCATGCAGGACGGGGGACGCCGGTGGCAGCTCGTGGTGGCTGCCGGCGGGGACGCGCTGCGGCAGGAACGCCTCACGCGCGATCTGTTTGCGGCCCTGCACGGAACAGAGGGCGTGGTCGCCGGCTTCACCGAAGACGACGCGGCCCTCCAACCGGGCCACAAGGGCGTCGGCGTCGGCGAGGTGGCGCTGTGGGCAGCCACGGCAACCGCGGTCGCCCGGCCCGCTTCGCAAGTCCTGATCACCGCGATCAAGGAATGGTGCGCCAAGGACCGTCACCGCAAGGTCGAGGTCACCTACGACGGACATTCCGTCTCTATCACAGGCCGCCCGGACGCTGCTCAGGAGCGAGTCGTCCGCGAATTTTTGGACAAGGTGGGTGAAGCCCCGTCCTACGGACCGGAAGGTGACGGCGAGTGACCCGGCTCGTCAAGCGCCGCGCCCTGCTGATCGGCATTGAGCACTACGACGACAGCCGCTTCCCTCCGCTGCCCTCCACACGGGCCGACGTCTGGGGCATGGAGCAGGTTCTCAGGCACCGCAACATCGGCGGGTTCGTCTCCGTCACGTCCCGGGAGAATTTGACCGCCGCCGACATGCAGGAGGCCGTCAGCGAGTTCCTGGACGCCTGCGAGCAAGATGAACTGGCCCTGGTCTACGTGTCCGGACACGGTGCGCGACTCGTGCGGGACGGCGGGGAGTTCCACTTCATCGCCACCGACACCGACTTCGACCGGATCGCTGAAACGGGCGTGAGCGCGGGGTTCGTCAACGAGCAGCTGGAGCAGTGCTGGGCCCCGCAGAAGGTGGTGCTGATCGACTGTTGCCGCAGCGGCGGCTTCGCCGTGGGCCTGCGCACCTCCGACCGGCAGCCGGATTCCGTAGCGAAGTCCGCCGAGCAGGAGCGGCCTCTGCTCACCAGCCGCGGCGTGTACGTGCTGTCGTCGTCACGGGCCGGTGAGGACTCGTACGCCGACGCGGCCAGTACCGGCGAGGTGCAGCCGTCCGCCTTCACCGCTGAGGTCATCGAAGCCCTGCGCACCGGCAGGGTGGGCAAGGACGGCAAGGGCGACGTGTCGGTGGAGGACCTCTTCCACTACGTCAACCGACGCATGCGAGCCCAGGGTGCCCGCCAGGTGCCGGTCAAGTTCGCGCACGGCGTCGACGACCGTATCGTCATCGCCGACTGCCCGTTCGGCGCGGCTCCGCTGCTCACCCCTCTCACCCGTCGCCCCACCGCTTCGTCCGAACCGCAGGCCGGGGCCCCTACTCGCAAATCCGCCTCGTCTCAGCCAACGTGGCACCGTCTCCTGGACTACTACCGCGAGTGCGTGCTGTCCGACGAGACCGAGACACCGCTGATGTCCGTCGGCGACCACGACACTTCGTACGTCTGCCTCTCCGGCACGGAGCGGCTTCTCTCCGGCGATGTCGATGACGACGGCTGCATCCCCGTCCCGGCAGAGGCAGACGCGCTGATCGAGTCGGCCGTCGAGCAGGAGGCCGAATTGTGGGCCGGTTACCCGGCCGTGGTCCTGACCGGGCCACGAGGAGGCGGCCCCTGGCGGCACCCGAAGTTCGCGCCCTTGCTGACCCGCCGCGTGGAGGTCGTGTCCGAAGAGGGCCGGGTACGGCTCAAGCCGTACGGTCCCGTCCAGCCGCACCCTCAGCTGGCGCGAAACTGGCTGGGTGACGAGGAGGCCGCCCAGTTCGCAGACACCTTCCAGCCGACCTGGCATCGGGGCCAGCACGACCGCATGGCGGTGGAAGCGAGCAAGCTCCTCCGGGAGGAGTTCGAGATTCCCTGCGTCCAGGAACTCCTGCCCGATCAGCTGGCCGACCACATCGACATTCACACGCCCGGCGACGGCGCGCGCAACGCCGCCGTGCTCTTCACGGCTCTGCCCGACACCGCCTACACGAAGAAGCTCCTGGACGACTTCGCCGGTATCGCGGAGCAGACGGACCGCATCCAGGCGACGGCGCTCGCCGCTCTCTCGCCCGATCCGGCCGAACGCAGCCGCGCACTGACCCTGTCGGAACCAGAGCCGACGCGCCTGGTCACACCACTGCCCTGCAACAAGGCCCAAGCCGCCGTACTGCACTCGGCCATGACGCAACGGCTGACCGTCGCCACGGGACCGCCGGGCACCGGAAAGAGCCAGCTGGTGGCCAACCTCGTCGCCACAGCGGTGACGAGCGACCAGACCGTTCTCGTGGCCTCCAACAACAACGAGGCGGTGGACGAGGTCTGGCGCCGTTGCGACACGCTCGTACCCGGCAGTGTCATACGCACCGGCTCGGCCAGGGCCAAGACCGGGAACTACGTCGAAGCCGAGGCCAAAGGCCTGGACACCCTGCGCACCGCGCCGGAACCCGTTCCCAACGTGGCCACGGCCGCCATGGACGTCGACATCGCCCGCGGCCATTTCGCGCGTGTCCAGCAGGATCTCGCCCAGGTCGCCATGACCGAGAAGAACCTGCTTCAAGCCGGCCGGCTGCGTGAGGAGCACGCCGCCCAACTCGGCCGGTCCGTAACCGAACTGAACGCGGTCATTGAACAGGTAAGTAGCCTTGATCAGGTGGAGGTCCGGGCGCGGCGTCTGGCCCACGCCCGGTTCTTCGGCACTTGGCGGCGCGGCCGCTTCCTGAGCAAGATCGGTCTCAAGGCCTTCGAAGGGGACCGGGCAGAAGGCTGCCTCGCTCTGGCCGACTTCGCTGCTGCGGAAGTGGCCTGGCGCAACGGATACGCACAGGTCTCCCGTGTCGATGACACCGCGCTGGCTACGAAGGTCGACGCTGCTGAAGCGGGCGTGCAGAACGCCTCGCGCATCCTGCTGGAAAGCACCGTACGAAGCAACGCGTGGACCGGCCGACGGCGCATTCGCGATCTTCTGAGCGCCAGAGACAGCAACCGCACCGACTGGGCCGCCATGCGTGAAGTGCTCCCTGCCGCACCCGGCTGGGCGGTCACCAGCCTTTCCGCTCGGCGCTTCCCGCTCGGTCCCGCCCTGTTCGACCTGGTCGTCATCGACGAAGCCAGCCAGTGCGCCATTCCGCACGTGCTTCCACTGCTGTTCCGGGCGCGGCGGGCCCTGGTCATCGGGGATGCCATGCAGCTCCCGCACATCGTCAAGGTCAGCCCCGAACGCGAAGCTCTGATCCGCCGCAAGGCCGGCCTGCGCTCCGGCTGGCTGGAGAAGAACCGGCTCGCCCACCGCCGCCACTCCGCATTCCACGCCGCCGAGCGCTCCGCGGGAGGCACCCTGCTCCTCGACGAACACTTCCGCTGCCACCCGGACATCGCCGCCGTGTCCAACGAACTCTTCTACGACCAAGGGCTGACGGTCCTCACCGACACCCGGGACCGCCCATCCCTGCGCAAGCCACCGATCTTCTGGTCCCACGTTCCCGGACGAGCCGCCCGGCCCCCGTACGGCGGCTCCTGGGTGAACCACGACGAGGTCCGGCAGGTGGACAGTTTTGTACGCGCCCTGCTGGAGGGACTCCCCGACGAAGCCACGATCGGCGTGGTAACCCCTTTCGCGCCTCAAGCCGACGAACTCCGCGCGCAACTGAGGCAATACGACCGGCAACGCGTGCGCGTGGGCACCGTGCACACCTTCCAGGGCGGTGAGCGCGACGTCATGGTCTTCTCCCTCGTCGCCGGTCAAGGCATGCACGACAGCGCGATTGGCTGGGTCCACCGCCAGCTCAACCTCTGGAACGTCGCCATCACCCGCGCCCGCAGCCACCTCATTGTGGTCGGCGACATGCACCTGTGGCGCAGATGGGGTGGTGTCGCCGGCGAGCTCCTGAACGCCGCCACCACGACCGGGTCTCGCATCGAAGCCCTAGCAGGAGACGACCTGCTGCAGCGCCTCTACAAGGTCATGTCCACGCAGCCGGGAACAACAGCAGCGGTCGGCGAGAGTGTCCACGGCCACCCCGTCGATGTCCTGGTACGAACCCAGGACGCTGACCGTACACAGGCCGTCCTGCTCGACCGCGGGCCGGACGAAGGCGCTGACGAAGCGCGCCACCTGCGCCTGATGCTGCACCGCCGTCGGCTCGTGGAGAACGGCGAAGAGTGCGGTCCCGCCCTGCGGTACCCGGCGTGGAGACTGTACGACACGAGCACCCACTGACCGCTGAACGGCTTTGGGGCGCCGGTCACTTCCCGTAGGCCTGCTTCCAGCGCGCCCGGTGACGGGAGTCCCCCTGACCGCGACCGTTCACACGGCTCAGCGCCAGCAGGGACGCTCCGTTGTTCCACAAGCCGAGGTGATCGCGGTGCACGGCGAGAATGCCGTGCTCCACGGCGAACCTCTCGGAGGGACGGCTGAACCTGGTGGTCGTCACGAACACCGCCACGTCGGCCTGGAAGTGGACCTTGGCACCCAGCAGATCGCGCAGCTCACGGCTGGCGATGGTGCTGCTGGGCGCGTACCGCTTGCACTGGATCACAAACGTCCGGCCATCCGGCAGACGACCGACGACATCGGCACCGTTGTCGTGCGAACCACCCACCCGCCGGACCTCCGTACACCCGTCCCTGCGGCACAAGCCGGCAACCAACTCCTCGAACTCGGTGCCCGTCATCGCATCCACCTCGACCAGGGTCCGCCGACCGGCCTTCACCGCCTCGTCCTGGCGCCAACGGCGATCCCGGGCACGCACCCTCCGGTCGGTGCGCCACAGCCACCAGCCCACGGCTCCGATACCGCCGAGGACCACGCTCCCGGCGACGTACGGCCACACCTCCGACCAGAACACCACCAGCACGATCAGCAGCCCGCCACCACCGAGCACGATCGGCTTCGCTCCTGTCGCCCGCCCACGACGACGAGCCGCATTCCGTCCACGTTGAACAGCCATCCCGCCCTCCCCCGAACCGCCCTGAGCGAGAGTCTCGGCAAGGCGGGAC
>NZ_FLSP01000066.1 GCF_900091315.1 Streptomyces sp. DI166 | reverse complement strand
CGGGCCGTCCGGCTCCGCAGTCCGCGTCCGCCTTCGGGCAGGCGCCCGCCGCGCCGCAGGGCCTGCAGTCCCCGGGCAACGGTGCCGGTCAGGGCCAGGACGCCTTCGGCAACAACCGTCCCGCCCCGTCCGCGTCCCAGGGTCAGGACGCCTTCGGCGGCGGTCGCCCGACGCCTCCCGCGCCGCAGCAGCAGGCGGGCGGCAAGTCGGAGCAGGGCAACGCCGGCCGCCGCCGTCGTCCGCAGCTTCCCGGGGCCCGTCGCGGCCCGCGGGCCGAGCTGCCGGGCGCCGGTACGGGTGCCGGTCAGCCGCGTACCCCGAGCTGGAGCGACGAGAACGCCCAGCCGTCGGTGCCGCGTGCCTCGCTGGACGCCCCGCGCGGCCACGACGAGCAGGACCCGGCGCAGACCTCCCGGATGCCGCGGATCGACGACCGTCAGGGCCCGGCCGCCACGGCCGAGATGCCCGCGGTCCCGCGCGACGGCGGCCGCCCGGCCCCGTCGTACGACTCCGGGCAGAGCACCGGCCAGTTCCCGCGGCCGAGCGCGCCGCAGAACACGGGCCAGGACACGGGCCAGTTCGCCCGCCAGGACCTCTACGGTCCGGGCGCGAGCCAGTCCACGGGTCAGTTCCCGGCCCCGAACGGCTACGACAACGGCTCGACCGGCCAGCACCCCCTGCCGCCGCGGCAGGACCCGGCGAGCACGGGTCAGTTCGAGCGGCCCCAGGTGGGCGGCCCGGCCGACTACAGCCCGCCGCGTCCGGCCACTCCGCCGCGTCCTCCGGCCCGCCGGCCCGAGCCGGAGGCGCTGCCCCCGGCCACCGGTCCCGGTGACGGACGGACGCCGCTGTACGACACGCTGGAGACCAACTGGTTCCGCGGCCAGCAGAACCAGGGCCAGCACCAGGGCCAGAGCCAGGGCCCGGGCCAGCAGGGCGGTGCCGCGCCCGCTCCGGCCCAGCCGCAGTCTCCGGCACCGCAAGCTTCCGCTCCGCAGCGTCCGGCCGCGACCGGCTGGCGCAGTTCGCCGAACGACGATCTCGTCCGGCAGGCAGAGCGGGTCCGTCAGCCGGCCGCGGGCGGGGTCACCACCTCCGGCCTGCCACGGCGGGTGCCCCGGGCGAACCTCGTCCCGGGCACGGCTCAGCAGCAACAGCACCAAGCCGGTCCGCAGGTCTCGCGTGCGCCTGACGACGTGCGCGGGCGGCTGACCAATCTCCGTCGGGGTATCGCGCAGGGTCGTCAGGCCGGTAACGGCCAGACCGGCAGCTTCCCGAGCCCCACTCACCAGCAGGAGCGTTAGTTGAGCCAGATGAGCCAGGCGGCACAGAATCTCAACTGGTTGATCACCAACTTCGTGGACAACACCCCCGGGGTGTCCCACACCGTCGTCGTGTCCGCCGACGGTCTTCTGCTGGCGCTCTCGGAGGGTTTCCCGCGCGACCGAGCCGACCAGCTGGCGGCCGTCGCGTCCGGACTGACCTCGCTCACGGCCGGTGCCTCCCGGATCTTCGAGGGCGGCGACGTGGCACAGACCGTGGTGGAGATGGAGAGGGGGATTCCTCTTCCTCATGTCCATCTCCGACGGCTCGTCACTGGCCGTACTCGCGCACCCGGAGTGCGACATCGGCCTCGTCGGCTACGAGATGGCGCTGCTGGTGGACCGGGCGGGTGCGGTGCTCACGCCCGATCTCCGTGCCGAGCTGCAAGGCAGTCTGCTCCACTGACCCACCTCGGATCCACCCGCCTCACCAAATCACCGTCAGGCCGACACAAGTCCCCCCACCGGCCCCGTTCAGACGGCACGACTGACCCACTTGCTGTCCCGCCCGGAGGATTCATGACCCCGCCCAACGCCTCTCATGATCCGTACGCGGAGCCGTACGAGGATGAGGGCGACCAGCCGCTGGTCCGTCCCTATGCGATGACCGGTGGCCGGACCCGGCCGCGCTACCAGTTGGCCATCGAGGCCCTGATCAGTACGACGGCCGACCCGGCAGCGCTCATGGGGCTGCTCCCGGAGCACCAGCGCATCTGCCATCTGTGCCGAGAGGTCAAGTCGGTAGCCGAGGTGTCGGCGCTGCTGTCCATGCCTCTCGGTGTCGCCCGGATCCTCGTCGCGGACCTCGCGGAGGCCGGGCTGGTCGCCATTCACCAGCCGGGTGGCGACGAGAACAACGGCGGCGCTCCGGATGTGACGCTGCTCGAAAGGGTGCTCAGTGGACTTCGCAAGCTCTGACGGAGGCCGGGCGACCACCTCCGCGAAGATCGTGGTGGCGGGCGGCTTCGGCGTCGGCAAGACGACGTTCGTCGGCGCCGTCTCCGAGATCAACCCGCTGCGCACGGAAGCCGTCATGACGTCCGCGAGCGCGGGCATCGACGACCTGACCCACACCGGGGACAAGACGACCACCACGGTCGCCATGGACTTCGGCCGTATCACCCTGGACCAGGACCTGATCCTCTACCTGTTCGGTACGCCCGGCCAGGACCGTTTCTGGTTCATGTGGGACGACCTGGTGCGCGGTGCGATCGGGGCCGTGGTCCTGGTCGACACCCGGCGTCTGGCGGACTGCTTCCCGGCGGTGGACTACTTCGAGAACAGCGGACTGCCGTTCGTCGTGGCCCTCAACGGCTTCGACGGGCACCAGCCGTACGCGCCCGAGGAGGTGCGCGAGGCCCTGCAGATCGGGCCCGACACCCCCATCATCACCACGGACGCCCGGCACCGCTCCGACGCCAAGAGTGCGCTGATCACGCTGGTCGAGCACGCTCTGATGGCACGGCTCAGGTAGGCGGGCAATTCAGCCATCGCGTACGGCAGTTGCCGTAGGAGTCCCGGAGCCGGCTGTGGCCTTTGACACGGTCGGCTCCGGTGTTCATAACGTTTCGGCAGAGGAATCGAGTGGGGCGGCCACGCGTCGCGGTCAACCGGTCTCGCTGTGCGCACGAAGGCCCCGCCTTTTGGCGGGGCTCGCTCTTTATGACCGTTTTATCTGGGGCTTACATCACGTGGAAAGATCGCATTCCCATGTTTGGAACTGCGCAGGTCCACGTGCTGGAATGCCTGAACTGCCCAATAGTCAAAGACGTACTCACAAGTCGATGACGTACTGGGCCTGAGACACTGCGGCACACCGAAGGTGCCGACCGCCGGAAGGTTGTTGGTCGAGTGAGGCGAAGCAAGAACGGTCCCGAGCCGTCGGCGCGGGGCAACTTCACCCCGCCGCCGCGCGGAGCGGCGCCCGCCCCTGTGCCCGGACCCGAGCCGACGGCCGCGCCCGCTCCGAGCGGCGGCCGTCTCTCCCCGCGCAACTGGCGAGTGCCGACCCGGCTGAACGCGATCCTGCTCATACCCGTGCTGGTCGGCCTGGTCATGGGCGGCTTCCAGGTGAAGAGCTCGATCGACACCTGGCAGGAGGCCGAGGACGCCGCGGACACCGCGCGCCTGGTCCGGGCCGCCCTGAACTACGCGGACGCCCTCTACAACGAGCGCGACATCACCGCCGCGCCGCTGCTGAAGGGCAACTCCCAGACCGACAAGGACAAGGCCACCGTCGAGGCCGCCCGCAAGGCGACCGACGAGGCCGGGGACGCCTTCGACGAGGCCGCGCAGAGCGCGCCGAGCAAGCCGGGCCTGGAGCGCCGTCTGGGCCTGTTCCGCGACGTCGAGCCCGACCTGGCGAAGCTGCGCGAGGACGCGTACACGACCAAGCTGCCCGGTGTGGACACCGAGGAGGGCTACGTCGACGTCGCCCATCCGCTGACCGAGTTCGCCAACGAGCTGGGCCTCGGCACCGGCAACGTCACCTCCTACGGCCGTACGGTCTACGCGATCCATCTGACGAAGGCGGCCCTGTCGCTGGAGCGCTCGATCGGTATGCACATGCTGGTCAAGCCCGGCCCCGGCACCGGCAGCTTCACCAGCCAGAAGGTCGCCCTGTCCTCGTACGCCTACCTGGAGGGCATCGCCCGCCAGGAGTACATCGGCGGCGGCACCGAGGCCGACACGCAGACGCTCCAGGCCGCCGAGGCGGACCTCAAGGCCAAGGGCGCGGCCATGGCCAAGGAGGCCAAGGCCAAGAACCCGGACTACGTGCCGCCGCCGGAGGACCCGGTCCAGATGGTGCGGGGCGTCGCGAGCATGGAGTCCACCGACCCGATCGTGCGCCAGGGGCTCGCCGCCAAGGGCATCACCGCCGAGAACTGGTGGGCGGTGAACACGCTCAAGTACGGCGCCTACCGCCAGATCGAGTCGGACATGGCCGACAACGCGGTGGACCTGGCCGAGGAGATCGCCGAGGACGCCAAGCAGGACACCTTCATCGTGGGTGCCTCCGTCGTCGTCGCCCTGCTCGCCGCGTTCATCCTGGCCGGCATGGTGGCCCGCCAGATGTCCCGCTCGATGCGCCAGCTGCGCAACGCCGCCTTCGGCATCGCCGAGCAGCGCCTGCCGATGCTGGTCGACCAGCTCTCCCGCACCGACCCGGGCCGGGTCGACACCCGGGTGGCCCCGATCCCGATCACCTCCACGGACGAGATCGGCGAAGTCGCCCGCGCCTTCGACCAGGTCCACCGCGAGGCCGTCCGGCTCGCCGCCGAGCAGGCCCTGCTGCGGGGCAACATCAACGCGATCTTCACCAACCTCTCGCGCCGCAACCAGTCGCTGATCGAGGGCCAGCTGACCCTGATCACCGACCTGGAGAACAACGAGGCCGACCCGGACCAGCTGGAGAACCTCTTCAAGCTGGACCACCTGGCGACCCGTATGCGCCGCAACGGCGAGAACCTCCTGGTCCTCGCGGGCGAGGAGCCCGGCCGCCGCTGGGACCAGCCGGTCCCCCTCATCGACGTGCTGCGCGCCGCCTCCTCCGAGGTGGAGCAGTACGAGCGCATCGAGCTGTCCGGCGTCCCGGAGGCCGAGATCCACGGCCGCGCGGTCACCGACCTCGTGCACCTGCTCGCCGAGCTGCTGGAGAACGCCACCACGTTCTCCTCCCCGCAGACCAAGGTCCGCGTCACCGCGACCCGTCTCCCCGACGGCCGCGTGATGATCGAGATCCACGACAAGGGCATCGGCCTGACCGCCGAGGACTTCGCGGACATCAACCACAAGCTGGCCAACCCGCCGACCGTGGACGCCGCGATCTCGCAGCGCATGGGTCTGTTCGTGGTCGGCCGGCTGTCCGACCGGCACGGCATCCGGGTCCAGCTGCGCCCCTCGGGCGAGCAGGCCGGTACCACCTCGCTGGTCATGCTGCCCGACGCCATCACCCATGGCGGTGGCGGCGAGGCGGCGCCGATACAGGACGAGTTCACCGTCTCGCAGATCATCCCGGAGCAGAACTTCCAGGGTGAGAACTTCAACGGCCAGCCGATGCGCACGGCCGCCGAGCTGGGCTTCGACGACAGCCGCTACTCGGACGTCCCGGACGACATCCGCGAGCTGGACCCCGTGGGCCGCTCCCTGATGCGCGAAGAGCGCCGGGCGGCCCTGGAGGCCCAGACGAACGGCCCGCAGCCGGCTCTGGAAGGCTCCCAGGAGGGCGCGTACGACGAGTACGGCGCGCAGCAGGGCTACGACAACGCCGCGTCGAACGGCCACGGCGGCTACCCCGAGCAGCAGCAGGCGTACGACCCGCAGACGGCGTACGAGGAGCCTCAGCAGCCTGCGTACGAGGAGCAGTACTACGCGCCGAACGGCGGCCTGCCGCAGGACGACACCTTCTCGTCGAACGGCGGCTACCCCGAGCCGGGCTATCCGGAGTCGGCTCAGGAGGCCCCCGGGGCCGGGCACGCGTCCGCCCAGGAGTCCTACCCGGCCTTCGAGGAGAGCCGTCAGCAGGACGACTGGCCGCAGCAGGACGACTACCGCGGCGGCTACTCTGACCAGTACTCTCCGGAACCGGAACCTGTGCAGGCCGCTGACACGGATGAGCGGGACCGCGTAGGCTTCGACCGTCCGGGACCGGCCCCCTCCGCCGCCCACGAGCTGACCGACGCCGGGCTCCCCCGCCGCGGATCCACCGCGAGCGGCGCGAACGGCGCCAGGCCCGTACGGCAGGAGACGCCGGCCCCCGCGGAGAACCCCACCGACTCCGGCTGGCGTTCGGCGAACGACGATCGCTGGCAGCAGGCGGCGCAGCTCCGTAAGCCCAAGGCAGGCGGAGTGACCTCTTCCGGTCTGCCTCGGCGGGTACCCAAGGCCAATCTGGTCGAGGGAGCCGCCGCAGCCACCCCCCAGGGCGGCCCCCAGGTCTCCCGCGCTCCCGAGGACGTCCGGGGCAGGCTGAGCAACCTGCGCCGGGGAGTCCAGCGGGGTCGCAGTGCGGGAAGTGAAACGAACGGCCAGGGCTTCGGTCCTGACAGCACCTACAACCAGGAGCGTTAGTGTGAGCCCGATGAGCCAGGCGGCACAGAACCTGAACTGGTTGATCACCAACTTCGTGGACAACACCCCTGGGGTGTCTCACACGGTGGTGGTCTCCGCCGACGGACTCCTTCTGGCGATGTCCGAAGGCTTCCCGCGCGACCGCGCCGATCAGCTTGCGGCCGTCGCCTCCGGTCTGACCTCGCTGACCGCCGGTGCCTCGCGCATCTTCGAGGGCGGCAGCGTGAACCAGACGGTTGTGGAGATGGAGCGGGGATTCCTGTTCATCATGTCCATCTCCGACGGTTCCTCGCTCGCGGTTCTCGCCCACCCCGAGGCCGACATCGGCCTCATTGGGTACGAGATGGCCCTTCTGGTCGACCGCGCGGGCACGGTCCTTACCCCGGATCTGCGCGCGGAACTCCAGGGCAGCCTTCTCAACTAACTAAGAGACGGTGCGTTTTGGCGTCCCGTGGCCGTAAGGTTTCGGGACGCGGCTCCACATGATGGGTGCCAGGCACAGTCGGAGGAGGAGAGAAAGTGGCAACACCCCCAGACGGTTCACATCCGGGCAATTGGTCGTACGGCCCTGCCCAGGGTCAGCACGACGGTTCCCAGAACCGGTACAACTTCCCCTCCGCGCCGGGTCATCGGCAGCCGTACGCGCCCCAGGGTCCGCAGGGTCCCGGTCCGTACGACCAGCCGCAGTCCCCGCGCATCCAGCCGGTGCAGCCGCAGCGACGTGCCCCCGAGCCGTCGCCCGCCGGGGCGTCGAACAACCCTCTGGTGCGCCCGTACGCGATGACGGGCGGTCGCACCAGGCCGCGGTACCAGCTCGCCATCGAGGCGCTGGTGCACACCACCGCGCAGCCGCACCAGATGCAGGGCCAGCTGCCCGAGCATCAGCGGATCTGCAACCTCTGCCGGGAGATCAAGTCGGTGGCCGAGATCTCGGCCCTGCTGACCATTCCTCTCGGCGTGGCCAGGATCCTCGTCGCCGACTTGGCGGAGGCGGGCCTGGTCGCCATCCATCAGCCCGGCGGCGACGAGAACGCCGGCGGCCAGCCAGACGTGACACTGCTCGAAAGGGTGCTCAGTGGACTTCGCAAGCTCTAGCGGCGGTCCTTCCCGCTCCACCACCTCCGCGAAGATCGTGGTGGCGGGCGGCTTCGGCGTGGGCAAGACCACGTTCGTCGGCGCCGTCTCGGAGATCAACCCGCTGCGCACAGAGGCCGTCATGACGTCTGCTTCGGCGGGTATCGACGACCTCACCCATACCGGGGACAAGACGACCACCACGGTCGCCATGGACTTCGGCCGTATCACCCTGGACCAGGACCTGATCCTCTACCTGTTCGGTACGCCCGGCCAGGACCGTTTCTGGTTCATGTGGGACGACCTCGTGCGCGGTGCGATCGGGGCGGTCGTTCTCGTCGACACCCGGCGGCTCGCCGACTGCTTCCCGGCTGTCGACTACTTCGAGAACAGCGGTCTGCCCTTCGTGATCGCCCTGAACGGCTTCGACGGCAATCAGCCGTACAGCCCGGACGAGGTGCGCGAGGCGCTGCAGATCGGTCCCGACACCCCGATCATCACCACGGACGCCCGGCACCGGGCGGACGCGAAGTCGACCCTCATCACGCTGGTCGAGCACGCGCTGATGGCCCGGCTGCGCTAGCCGGTCCCCGCGTCAACTGAGCTGCCCCGGACGGATGTTCACCGTCCGGGGCAGCTCTGTTGTGCCCGGGAACGGCTTCTGCGGCCCTCTGGGCGCACGAAAGGGCCCCTCCCGAACGAGAGGGGCCCTCAGGTTTGTTGCGGCGCTCAGCGCCAGCTGTGCGGCGCGCGGAAGCCGGACTCGCGCTCCAGGCGGCGCCAGCCGGCCCTGGCCCGGCCGGGGTGGGCGGCGTCGGGCTCGGGGCGGGCCGCCGCGCGGGCCAGCAGGATGGCCGTGATGGCGGCGACTTCCTCGGGCTCGGCGTGGCCCTTTTCGACGCGGATGTCAGCGTTCATGGGTGTCAGTCTCCGTGAGAGAGGTTTCCGCAGGGGAACCGGTGGGTTACTGCGGGGGGTTGCCGTGCTTGCGGGACGGCAGGTCGGCGTGCTTCGACTGGAGCATCGCCAGCGAGCGGATCAGTACCTCGCGGGTCTCCGCCGGGTCGATCACGTCGTCCACCAGGCCGCGCTCGGCGGCGTAGTAGGGGTGCATCAGCTCGGACTTGTACTCCTTGACCATGCGGGCCCGCATGGCCTCGGGGTCCTCGGCGTCCGCGATCTGCCGCCGGAAGATGACGTTGGCGGCACCTTCGGCGCCCATCACGGCGATCTCGTTGGTGGGCCAGGCGTAGGTGAGGTCGGCGCCGATGGACTGGCTGTCCATGACGATGTACGCACCTCCGTACGCCTTGCGCAGGATCAGCGAGATCCGGGGCACGGTCGCGTTGCAGTAGGCGTACAGCAGCTTCGCGCCGTGGCGGATGATTCCACCGTGCTCCTGGTCTACACCAGGCAGGAAGCCGGGTACGTCCAAAAGGGTGACGATCGGGATGTTGAAGGCGTCGCACATCTGGACGAAGCGAGCCGCCTTCTCGGACGCCTCGATGTCCAGCACGCCCGCCAGGCTCTGCGGCTGGTTGGCCACGATGCCGACGACCTGGCCGTCGAGCCGGGCCAGTGCGCAGATGATGTTGCGCGCCCAGCGCTCGTGGACCTCCAGGTAGTCGCCGTCGTCGACGATCTCCTCGATGACCTTGGCCATGTCGTAGGGACGGTTGCCGTCCGCCGGGACGAGGTCGAGGAGCACGTCGCCGCGGCGGTCCGGGGCGTCGGTGGACTCCACCCGCGGCGGGTTCTCGCGGTTGTTCTGCGGGAGCATCGACAGCAGGTAGCGCACCTCGGCGATGCACGTCTCCTCGTCGTCGTACGCGAAGTGGCACACACCGGAGGTCTCGGCGTGCACGTCCGCGCCGCCCAGGCCGTTCTGGGTGATCTCCTCGCCGGTGACCGCCTTGACCACGTCCGGGCCGGTGATGAACATCTGCGAGGTCTCACGGACCATGAACACGAAGTCCGTCAGGGCCGGGCTGTAGGCCGCGCCGCCCGCGCACGGGCCGAGCATCACCGAGATCTGCGGGATGACACCCGAGGCCTTGGTGTTGCGCTGGAAGATGCCGCCGTACCCGGCGAGCGCCGAGACGCCCTCCTGGATACGGGCGCCCGCGCCGTCGTTCAGGGAGACCAGCGGGGCACCGGCCGCGATGGCCATGTCCATGATCTTGTGGATCTTGGTGGCATGGGCCTCGCCCAGCGCGCCGCCGAAGATCCGGAAGTCGTGCGCGTAGACGAAGACCGTACGGCCCTCGACCGTGCCCCAGCCGGTGATCACACCGTCCGTGTACGGCTTCTTGGCCTCCAGGCCGAAGCCCTGGGCACGGTGCCGGCGGAGCTGTTCGACCTCTCGGAAGGAGCCCGGGTCGAGCAGCAGCTCGATCCGCTCCCGGGCGGTCAGCTTGCCCTTGGCGTGCTGCGCCGCGGTCGCCTTCTCGCTGGGACCGGCCAGTGCCTGGGCACGGATCTCGTGCAGCTCGGCGACCCGGCCGCGCGCGTCCGTGGGCTCACCCGTGGTCTCTTCCAAAACGGTCATGTAGTGACCTTACGAAGCCCGCGAAGGAAAGCGGGCCGTCGACTCCGTACAGTCTCCGGCCCGTTTTCCTGGTACCACTGAACAGAACCATCGCCCCATGCAGCCGTTCCGACTGCTCAGGGGGCGTGCCGGTTGTGGGGGTCGTACAAAGCCGTCAGTGGAGAGTCACCTCACAGCGGTGGCTCGCACATGCCCTCCCCGGGGTGACACGGACGCGCAGTCGGCGGCCTGTGGCGAGCACCTCGACGGTGTCGTCGGCGCGGATCACCGAGCGCACGGGCCGGTCCCAGGTGATCTCCAGCGGGGCTCCGGTCCGGGGCGGCTCGCTCACCGAGAGGGTAGCGGTACGGCCCTCGCGGCGGACCAGGGCACTGGCGGGTGCCGAGGCGGTGAGCGGGCCCGCGGTGCCGGGGCTCCAGAAGTTCGCCGCGGTCAGGCCGAGGGCGGGGAGGTGGACGGCCTGGCGTCCGGTGTCGTTGGCGAGGACCGACAGCCAGTGCCGGTCGGCGGCGCGGGCGGCGGTGGCGCGGCGGAAGGCGCCGGGGAGCAGGACGTACCGGTAGGCCGCGTCCTCGGGGTCGGTGCCGTGGTCCAGCCAGAGGGTCTGCCAGCGCCGGGTGCGCCGCTCGGTGGCGCCGCCGGTGTTGATGTCGGCCCAGGCTCCGGTGCGGTCCTCGCGCAGCACGCGCAACTCGCCGTCGGGGACCAGCCAGCCGCCGTGTCCTTCCAGGTGGGCCCAGCCGCGGCCCCGGACGAAGGCCTGCTCGCCGCCCTCCCCCAGGTTCCGGTTGTCGACGACCGTCTCGACGGGGACGCCGTCGGCGCAGGTGATGCCGGCGCCGAGGCAGACGACGGCGTCGTCGACGCAGAACCACGACTTGTGGGCGACCAGGGTGGAGCCGAGCCCCTTCAGGTGCTGGCCGATGGCCGCGTACTCGCCGTCGGTGACCCCGCCGACCCAGCGGGCGTCGGGTTTGGGCTCGCCCCACTCGCCGCCGGCCCGGTCGGGCAGCGGGCGGGTGGAGACCGTGGTGCCCGGGAGCCGGTACCAGTCGACGGTCGGCCAGAACCAGTCGGTGTACTGGCCGCCCTGGCCCGGCACCCACCAGGTGAGCATTCCGGCGCCGGTGTGCCAGCCGCGCGGGTTCTCGCCGTTGCCGCACTCGTAGTACGCGATGCGGTCGCTGGCCATGGCGATGTTCGCGACGAAGCCGGGGCGGCGGTGAACGGCGCGGTCCATGGCGGCGAAGAGGTGATGGCCGACGGGTTCGGGTGCGGCGGGCACCTCCGACTCGGCGACGGCGTGCAGCCGGGCGAGGTCGGCGACCGGGTACTGCGGCGCCGTCAGGACCGGGGAGACGGTGTCCCGCTCGATCCAGCCCTTGATCCTGCCGTACCAGCGCTCCCGCTCGGCCTCGCTCGCCCCGCCCGCGAGCAGCGCGATCGCGGCGATGACGCCCTGGCCGTGGAAGTGGTCGCCGCGCAGGATGCTCCGATCGCCCTTGAGGAGGCCGCGGCTGATGGCCCTCCCGTTGACGCTGTCCATGATCAGCCCGTCGTGGATCAGCGGGGCGAAGGCGTGCTCCACGCTGTCCAGGACGATCTGCCGGTTCGGGTCGGTGACCTCCCACGGCGACCCGGCGAGCAGGGCGAAGAGCCGCCCGAGCCCGTCGAGGAGGACCTGGCCGTAGGTGCCCGAGTAGGCGACCCAGGTGTGCTGGACGAAGGAGCCGTCGGCGTAGAGCCCGTCCCCCTGCGTCACGTGGGGGAAGACCGGGGAGAGCGCGTCCCGGGCAAGGATGATCCTGGCCGGTTCCCGGCCGAGGATGCCGCGCAGGGCGACCGAGCGGCACAGGTCGACGCGGTTGGCGCCGGTGGAGGTGCCGGAGTAGTCGGCCAGCACGGAGTCCGGCACGAAGTGGTCGACGGCGGCACAGGTCGCCGCCCGGCGGTCCTCGGTGAGGTGGTCGTACAGGGCGAGGGCGATGTCCATCAGCAGGCGCGGGCTGCCGATCTGCCATTCCCACCAGTTGCCGTAGCGGGTGGTGGTGGGGTTGTAGACGGTGGCGGACAGGTGGTCGAGCCCTCGGACGATGTCGTCCCGCAGTCCCTCGTCCCCGGTCGAACCGGTGCCGGGCTGGAGGTAGGCCTGGGTCATGGTCCACAGGCGGCTGTAGCTGCGGGTGATGCCGGAGGGCGGGTCGTAAGGGTAGCCGGGCCACAACCAGGCCGGGGCGGGCGCCATCGAACTCCGGTACCCCCGGGCGAGCGCACCGGTCTCGGCGAGCCGGGAGGCGTACGGCTCGGCGGCAGGGTCGTAGCCGGTCCCCAGGGCGAGGTCGAGCCAGCGGCGCCGGAGGACCTCGTACGGGTCCTCCGCGCGGCGCGCGCCGACGGCGGCGAGGCCGAGGGCGGCGGCGAGGAGCAGTGCACGGCGATTCATGCGCATGCCTGGTGATGCCCTCGGCCGTGCGGCGGCGAACGCTCCACCGAGGTTGTCGAAATCGAGTTGTTGAAATCTAAACGGAATAGGTCTATCGTCGTGGGTGTTGGTTAGTTCAACGTTCAACATCAGTGAGCGAGACCCGTCCCCCAAGGAGAACGTGATGAGCATCTTCGGCCGCAAGACCACCGCTGAGACCGAGACCCCGGCCGCCGTGAGCGCCGACCTGGCCGCGCTGACCGGTGAGTACACCATCGACACCGCCCACTCCACGCTCGGTTTCACGGCGCGCCACGCCATGGTGACCAACGTCAAGGGCAAGTTCCTGGACTTCTCCGGCTCGCTCAGCCTGGACGGCTCCGACCCCGCGAAGTCGAGTGCCTCCATCGACGTGAAGATGGACAGCATCGACACCGGGTCCGCGGACCGTGACGGCCACCTGAAGAGCGCCGACTTCTTCCGGACGGACGAGTTCCCGACGATGACCTTCCGGTCCACCAAGGCGGAGGCCCTCGGCGGCGACGACTACCGCATCACCGGTGACCTGACGATCCTCGGCACCACCAAGCCGGTCACCATCGACCTGGAGTTCAACGGCGCCGCGAAGGACCCGTTCGGCAACGAGCGCATCGGCTTCGAGGGCAAGGCGGAGATCCTGCGCTCCGAGTGGGGTCTGACCTGGAACGCGGCCCTGGAGACGGGCGGCGTCCTGGTCTCGGACAAGATCAAGCTGAACTTCGACATCTCGGCCATCCGCAACGCCGCGTAACACGGCCCCCTGAGCGCGCCCGCCCTTCACTCCCCCGTAGGTGAGGGCGGGCGCTCGGCTGTCCGCATCCCTTCCAGCCGGGCGACAACCGCGTCGAGCCGGGCGGCGCGCGCCTTGGCGGTACGGGCCTGGAGCAGCCCGAGGACGAGCTGGTACCGCCCGGTCCTCCCGAGCGACTCGAAGGCCGCCCGCGCCCCGGGACTGCG
Organism: Streptomyces sp. DI166; assembly: GCF_900091315.1. Taxonomy (GTDB): domain Bacteria; phylum Actinomycetota; class Actinomycetes; order Streptomycetales; family Streptomycetaceae; genus Streptomyces; species Streptomyces fuscus. The sequence continues at coordinate 36,415 of NZ_FLSP01000066.1, read as the reverse complement.
CTCCAGCGCCGCCGTCAGTTCCGCCGGGACGGCGGCGTCGCGCTGCGACTCGTACGCCGCCTCCCACCGCCCGTCGGCCTTGGCCGCCTCGACCTCCGCGAGCCCGGCGGGGCGCATCCGCCCCTCGGCGGCCAGTTCCGCCACCCGCCGCACATTGACCATCGACCACAGGCTGCCGGGGCGGCGCGGGGTGATCCGCTGCAGGAAGTACGACTCGTCCAGCGCCCTGCGCAGACCGGTGATCCAGCCGTGGCACAGCGCCACGTCGTTGACGTCGAGCCGGCCGACGGACGTGATGCCCGAGCCCTTCTTGGCGACCTTCACCCAGATCCCGGGATGCGGAGCCGGGTGCGCGGCGAGCCAGTCGTCGAGGGCGTCGACCGAGGCGAAGAAGAGCGGTTCGTCGGAGGTCATGAGACGACCGTACGGCCGAATCAGGTCGGTTTCCGTCCTCTTCGCCGGTGGGCGGCCTGGCCGGAATTGCCTCCTTGCCGCTCGCTCACAGCCTTTCCATAATCCGAGCAGGATTGACGTGCTCGCGACAATGATCGGGGCACGCCGGTACGCCTCCATCAACCCCCCACGGAAGGCAACCCCGTTGAAGTCTCTCCTCAAGGCGCTCAAGAGATGCGCCGTGGCCGGTACGGCCGCGCTCGCCGTCCTCAGTCTTCAACCCGTGTCCGCCGCGCAGGCAGCCCCCGCGCCCGTCGTCGGCGGCACCCGTGCCGCCCAGGGTGAGTTCCCGTTCATGGTCCGGCTCTCCATGGGCTGCGGCGGGGCGCTCTACACCCAGCAGATCGTGCTGACCGCCGCGCACTGCGTGGGCCGTACCGGTCCCAATACCTCCATCACCGCCACCGCCGGCACCGTGGACCTCCAGTCGAGCAGCCGGATCACGGTCCGCTCGACCTACGTCTACCGCGCCCCCGGCTACAACGGCGACGGCAAGGACTGGGCGCTGATCAAGCTCGCCCAGCCGGTCAACCTGCCCACGCTGAAGATCGCCACGACCACCCAGTACAACAACGGCACCTTCACCGTGGCCGGTTGGGGCGCCAACCGCGAGGGCGGCTCCCAGCAGCGGTACCTGCTGAAGGCGAACGTGCCCTTCGTCAGCGACGCCCAGTGCCGCTCGTACAGCGGTTACGGCGGCCTCATCCCCAGTGAGGAGATCTGCGCCGGTTACACCGCGGGCGGGGTCGACACCTGCCAGGGCGACTCCGGTGGTCCGATGTTCCGCCGGGACGCCTCCAACCAGTGGATCCAGGTCGGCATCGTCAGCTGGGGCATCGGCTGCGCCCGGGCCAACGCCCCCGGTGTCTACGCCGAGGTGTCCACCTTCGCCGCGCAGATAGCCTCCGCGGCGGCCGGACTCTGAGCACCCCTTCGCACCTGACGGGCCCGGCGCCGCGCGCGCCGGGCCCGTACCCGATCCCCGCCCGGCTCCTGGTGCGAGGGTCCTTCCTCAGAACCCTCCGCCGAAGTCCCCGCCCCCGAAGCCCCCTCCGTCGAAGCCGCCGCCGAAGCCTCCGGTGAAGTCGTCGGAGGCGAAGTCGGCGCCCGAGACGTCGCCGCCCTCGTAGCCGCCGCCGAAGTCGCCGTAACCCGCGCCGTAGTCCGCCGCGTAGGCGGGGGAGGCCATCATGCTGCCGAGCATCGTGCCGATGAGCAGGCCGGGCAGGATGCCGCCGCCGAAGTAGCCGCCCGCCCAGGGACCGTAGGCGGGTCCGGCCTCCCAGTACGGTCGGCGGGCGCCGGTGTCGGTGGTGACCTCGCGGATCATCGGGTCCAGTCCGTCGTCGAGGCGGGCCTTGTCGGCCGCGCACACCGGCACCTCACGGGTGGCGCCGCCCACCGGGGTCCAGCTGACGTCCTCAACCGACGGGCCGTGCCGCGGGTCGAAGAAGCAGGGCGGCCGGCGCTCGGGCAGCGGACGGTGCGCACGGCGCGCGGCGAGCACGGCGAGAAAGTGGCGGCCGTCGTCCAGGGCCTGGGTGACGGCCTTGACGTCCTCGGGTCTCGTGGCCGCGTCCATCAGGCGCTTGGCCTGTTCGTAGGAGTCCAGGGCGTGTTCGTAGTCGGTGCGCATCGCGTCGTCGGCGCCCGCCTCGCCGGGGTGGAAGTCCAGGCGCTCCAGTTCCTCGCCGAAGGCGGTGATGTCCTCGTCGACCACCACGCGCAGCTTCTCCAGCGCCTCGCGCTGCTCCTCCTCGTGCTGGAGGCGCCGGCGCCGCACCAGGGCGTAGGCGCCCGCGCCGCCCGCCGCGAGCACCACGCCGGTGGTGACCAGCCCGGCGACCGGGACTCCGTCGTCGGTGGCGGTGCCGCCCCAGGAGGCGGGTGCGGAGCCGCCGACGTTCCGCAGGGCCGCGTCGACGAAATCGTTGAGCTGGGCCTTGACGTCGTCGGTGCCCTCGACGGAGGCGACCAGGTTCTCCACACCCTGGCTGCTCATGACCGAGGAGTCGGCCCGGGCGCCGAAGCGGTCACCGCTGCGCACCGCGTAGAGGCCGGTGATGCCGGTCTCGGTGCGGAGCTTGAGGAACAGGTCGTCCTCGGGCTGGTCGGCCGGGAGGACGGCGACGAAGACCGGCTTGTCGGCGTCCTCGATCTTGTCGGCGAGCGCCTCGGCGTCCGAGGCCGAGAGCTGGTCGGAGGCGGCGGGGTCCACGTAGACGGGGCTTTCGCGCAGCGCCTCCGCCACCGTCGACAGGTCCGCCGCCGCGGACGCGCCGGGCGCACCGGCGGTCAGCGCCGCCAGCGTGGCGACGACCGGGACGAGGGCCCAGCGCACAAGGCCCCGGAGCATCGGAGTCCTCATACTTCGACGCTACCCGACGAAACGGGCAAACGTGCCGGGCCCGGCGGGGCAATCCCGCCGGGCCCGGCAGTCGTACGGCCGTTCAGCCCTCCCGGTAGGCGGTCGTCAGCCGCTCCACGGCCGCTCCGTACCTGCCCTGGGTCAGCAGCCGGTCCGCCTCGGCGAACGGCTTGGCCAGGGCCGCGGTGACCGGCTTCTGCTGGACGATCAGCCGTGCCTTGGTCACCAGGGCCCGGCCCGCCTCGTCGGCCCCGGCCCGCTCGGCCGCCGCGGCGGCGGGACCGAGGGCCCTGAGGGTGGCCGTGCCGCCGTGCGGGACCTTGGTGAGCGTGGTCAGGCCCCAGCCGTAGGGGAACTGGGGGTCGTACGAGGCGTCCCCGACGTTGATCGGGAGCTGGGCCTCGGACTTCGGCCAGGTGACCGGGAGCTGCCCGGTGAAGGGCCGCTTGCCGTAGAGGACATCGGCGACGCCGTCGCCCTCGGTGCCGGGCAGCCAGGAGGCGACCAGTGCGTCGATGCCGGCGAGCCGGTCCCCGATCAGCTGGGGGCGCCCGGAGACGATCAGCACCGCGCACTTCATCGCGGCGCACACCTTGTCCACGGCTGCCTGATCGGCGGCCGACAGTTCCAGGTCGTGGCCGTTGCCGACATCGCCGACGCCCTCGGCGTAGGGCGTCTCACCGACGACGACCACGCCGACGTCGTGACCGGAGGTCGGCGCGGAGGCGTCCTTGGAGTACGTCAGCCGCGAGGTGTTCTTCCTCATGGCCTCCAGGACGGTCGTACCGGGGGTGATGTCGCCGGAGGAGCCCTGCCAGGTGACGGTCCAGCCGCCGGACTGGTTGCCGATGTCGTCGGCGTTGGACCCGGCGACGTACACCTTCTGCGACTTCTTCAGCGGCAGTAGGCCGCCGGAGTTCTTCAGCAGCACCTGCGACTCGGCCACCGCCTCGCGCGCCACCGCCCGGTGCTGCGCGGAACCGATCTTCCGCGCGCCGCTCGTGTCGGCGTACGGCTGCTCGAAGAGCCCCAGCTTGAACTTCTGCGTGAGGATGCGGGACACGGCGTCGTCGATCCGCCGCTCGCTGATCCGCCCGGCGTTCGCCTCGGCGACCAGGGCGGAGTGGAACTCCTTGTAGGAGTAGGGCGCCATCACCATGTCGACCCCGGCGTTGACCGAGGTGCGCACGTCGCTGGCGTAGTCGCCGGGGATCTGGTCGATGCCGTTCCAGTCGCTGATGACGAAGCCGTCGAAGTCCATCCGGCCCTTGAGCACGCCGTTGATCATGTCGCCGCGCGCGTGCATCTTCACCGGGCCCTGACCGTCCCCGATCAGGTCGAGGGAGGAGTACGAGGGCATGACGCTGCCGACCCCGCGGTCGACGGCCTCCTGGTACGGGGACAGGTGCACCGCCGCCAGCTGCTTGCGGGTGACCTTGGTGATGCCCTGGTCGATGGTGTAGCTGCCGGTGGTGGAGGAACCGAACTCGGTGCCGCCGTCACCGACGAAGTGCTTGGCGGTGGCCAGAACCTTGTCGTCGCGGTCCAGGTCCCGTCCGTCGCGGCGGCCCTGGAGGCCCTGGATCACCGTCTCCATGGACTCGACCAGGGCCGGGTCCTCGCCGAAGGCCTCGTAGGAGCGGCCCCAGCGTTCGTCGCGGGTGACGCAGAGGCAGGGTGCGAAGTCCCAGGGGACGCCGGTGGCGCGGACCTCGGCAGCGGTGACCTCGGCGGTGCGCCGGGCGAGCCGGGGATCGCGGGTGGCGCCGATGCCGATGTTGTGCGGCATGACCGTGGCGCCGACCAGGTTGTTGTGGCCGTGCACCGCGTCCACGCCGTAGATCAGCGGGATCTGGAAGCGGGTGGCCCGGGCCCTGAGCTGGTAGGAGTCGATCATCTTCGCCCAGGCCTCGGCGGTGTTGGGCGTCGGGGTCGAGCCGCCGCCGGAGAGCAGCGAGCCGAGGTCGTAGGCGGCGATGTCACCGGGCTTGCCCATCGCGCCGCGCTCGGCCTGGGTCATCTGCCCGGCCTTCTCCTCCAGTGTCATCCGCCCGAGAAGGTCGGCGACGCGCTTCTGCACGGGCAGCTTGCTGTTCAGATACGGCAGCCCGTGGGCGTTCACGACGATCTGCGGGTCCTCGGCGGGCGCCTTGGCTCCGGTGACGGTGAGCTTCAGCGGGACCGTCTCGGCGGGTTCGGCGCTCTTGTCCTTGAGGGTGCGGACCTGGATGGCGCGGGTGGTGCCGGAGGCGGTGCCTGCGGGGAAGGTGAACTCGCCCTTCACGGGCGCGTAGTCACCGCCCGAGGCGGTTCCGCCGGAGGTCTCGTAGGCGACGGTGACGGGCTGCTCGACGGGGACGGCGCCGGTGGTGGAGAGGGTGACGCGCACGGTGGCGGTGCCGCCCTCCTTCACCGGGTGGACGGCGGCGTCGGTGGTGACGGAGGCGCGCAGCGCCGGATCGGCGCGGCCGTACAACTCCACGCCGTCCATGGCGAATTCACCGGGCTTGCCGACGGGGAGGGTGACGGCGTAGCCCCACATCTCGGTCAGGCCGAGGACCTGGTCGATGCCGCCGACGGGCTGGTAGTCGGTGCGGTACACGAACTCCGTGAAGGGCAGCTCGATCTGCTTCCAGCCGGTGAAGTCGTCGGTGAAGGCGGCCTGCCACAGCTCGGACGCCTCGCCGTTGGCGCCGCCGTCCTTGAGCTCGAAGAGGAACCTGTCGCCGCTGTTCCTGCCGTCCCACCAGAAGCGGATGCCTTTGCTCGCCGACCAGTTGTGGGGCTGCTCGTCGAAGGCGTAGCCGTGGCTGAAGCCGCCGTAGCCGCTGATGTCGTAGGTACCGGAGAGGACCTTCTCCCCCTCGGGAGCGTCCTCGCGCGCGCCGAGCCGGAGCGTGGGCGGATCGTCGCTGTCGCCGCCCCAGGTGAAGATGCCGTGGGCGGGCGGCTTGGCGAAGGGGACTTCGCCCTCGAAGCGGTCTATGGGGACGGGGGCGGGTGCGGGATCTTCGGCCGCGCCGGCCGCGGTGAGCGGCGTCAGGGCGGCGAGCAGAGCGCTGGAGACGAGCAGGGCGGTTCTTCGCATGGACCTTCCCTCGACTCTCAAGGTTCACTCAGGACTTAGATCACGCCGTGAGTTAACTAACGGCACGTAGCCCCGTCAAGACGCCACGTCAGACATTTCGGGAAGGCAGGCAAACGGCGCCCGTGTACGGATCCGTGACCGCTCGGGCGCCGTCGGTTGTCGGGCTCTGCCGGACTACTCCGCCGGTGACACCCCCGCGCGCAGGAGGCCGTAGGTGTAGGCGTCCTCCAGGGCCTGCCAGGATGCGGCGATGACGTTCTCGGCCACGCCCACCGTGGACCACTCGCCGGTGCCGTCGGAGGTGGAGATCAGGACCCGGGTGGTGGACTGGGTGCCGTGGACGCCCTCCAGGATGCGGACCTTGTAGTCGACGAGGTCCAGCTTGGCGAGCTGGGGGTAGATCTTCTCCAGGGCGACCCGGAGCGCGCGGTCGAGGGCGTTGACGGGGCCGTTGCCCTCGGCGGTGGCGACGATGCGCTCGCCCTTGGCGAAGAGCTTGACCGTGGCCTCGTTGGCGTGGCTGCCGTCGGGGCGGTCCTCGACGATGGCGCGCCAGGACTCGACGTCGAAGTACTTCAGCGGCGCGCCCTCGACCTCGGCGCGCAGCAGGAGTTCGAAGCTCGCGTCCGCCGCCTCGTAGGTGTAGCCCGCCAGCTCGCGCTCCTTGACCCGCTCGACCACGCGGCCGACCACTTCCCGGTCGCCGCCGAGGTCGATGCCGAGCTCCTTGCCCTTGAGCTCGACCGAGGCGCGGCCCGCCATGTCGGAGACCAGCATGCGCATGGTGTTGCCGACCTGCTCGGGGTCGATGTGCTGGTACAGGTCCGGGTCGACCTTGATCGCGGAGGCGTGCAGGCCCGCCTTGTGCGCGAAGGCCGAGACACCGACGTAGGGCTGGTGGGTGGAGGGGGTGAGGTTGACGACCTCGGCGATGGCGTGGGAGATGCGGGTCATCTCGCGCAGGTGGCCCTCGGGCAGCACCTTCTTGCCGTACTTCAGCTCCAGGGCGGCCACCACCGGGAACAGGTTGGCGTTGCCGACCCGCTCGCCGTAGCCGTTGGCCGTGCACTGGACGTGGGTCGCGCCCGCGTCCACCGCCGCGAGGGTGTTGGCGACCGCGCAGCCGGTGTCGTCCTGGGCGTGGATGCCGAGCCGGGCGCCGGTGTCGGCCAGGACCGTCGAGACGACCGCCTGGACCTGCGCCGGGAGCATGCCGCCGTTGGTGTCGCAGAGGATCACCACGTCGGCGCCCGCCTCCGACGCGGTCCGGACGACCGCCTTGGCGTACTCGGGGTTGGCGCGGTAGCCGTCGAAGAAGTGCTCGCAGTCGACGAAGACCCGGCGGCCCTGCTCCCGGAGGAAGGACACCGTGTCCCGGACCATCTCCAGGTTCTCGTCCAGGGTCGTGCGCAGCGCGAGTTCCACATGCCGGTCGTGCGACTTGGCGACCAGCGTGACCACCGGGGCGCCGGAGTCCACCAGGGCCTTCACCTGCGGGTCGTCCGCCGCCTTGGCGCCCGCGCGCCGGGTGGCGCCGAAGGCGACCAGCTGGGCGTGCCTGAAGTCGATCTCCTGCTGGGCGCGGGCGAAGAACTCGGTGTCCCGCGGGTTGGCGCCGGGCCAGCCACCCTCGATGAACCCCACGCCGAAGTCGTCCAGGTGCCGTGCGATGGCCAGCTTGTCCGCGACCGTGAGGTTGACGCCCTCGCGCTGGGCGCCGTCGCGCAGGGTGGTGTCGAAGACGTGGAACGAGTCGTCCAGCTCGCTGGTTTCCGTCATGGTGTGAAGGCTCCTGATGTATGGATCTCGGTCTGTACCGGAATGACCGGCTCCACCGTCCTCCAATGATCCCTCGCGCTGCTCTCCCGGCTGAAGGTGGGCCAGAAATGCGAAAAACCTCTCGCGGGTGCGAGAGGTCTGCGCGCGGGTCGAGGACGACGATGGCCGCCCGTACCTGGTCGTACAAGGCGGTCACTGCGGACCGGCGCGCCTGCTGCCAATAATCATGGCGAACGAGAGCACGGGGGCAGTCTGGCACAGTCCGCCCCGCGTGCTCACCGCTGTCTCAGTATGCGAACCTCGTCCTGGTCACCGGAGCCCGGTCACCGGCGCCCGGTCACCGGAGCCGGAAGAGGAAGCCGTCGCCGACGCCGTTGGTGTCGCCGGGGACGAGGTCGGGCGCGTACGAGTAGACCGCGAGCAGCCCGCTGCCCCGGGCGAACGCGCTGGGCACCGCCGACCCCTCGGTCTGGGGTCCGCCCGCCAGGGTGCGGGTGACGAGCTTCGTCCGTCCCGTCCGCAGATCCTGGACATGGACGTTCTCCGCGACCGCCTCGTCGCCCGCCTCGGTCTCGACGCTGTACGCGATCAGCCGGCCGTCGGGGCTGAGCAGACCCGCGCCGACCCCGCCCCGGCCCTCGTGGGTGATCCACCGCGTGCCGCCGGTACGGCTGTCGTAGAGGTAGGTCTCCCAGGTGTGGTCCGGCGCCTCGGGGACCACCTCCTCGGCGAAGGACGAGTAGGCGACGTACCGGCCGTCCGCGGAGAGGGTCGGGTAGCCCGGGCTGCCGTCGGTGGGCTCGCCCCCGACCTGGTTCACCAGTTTCTGCTCACCGGTGCGCAGGTCGGCGTGCCACAGCTCGTGCCGCCCGCCGCGCGGATGCCGCTGCACATAGGCCAGACGGCTGCCGTCGGCGCTCAGGGCGACGTACGGGACGTACCAGTCACCCGGGATGCGGTCGCTGACGCGCTCGACCGCCCCGGTGCGGCGGTCGACGACGTACGCCAGGGTCTGGTTGTTCTGCCCGCTCTCCATCCGCCGCGCGCCGAAGGCGACGAAGCGGCCGTCCGCGGACATGTCGAAGGTGTCGAACGTCAGGGCGGTGCCGCCGCCGACCCCCGCACTGACCCGTTCCGTGCGGCCGGTGCGCCGGTCGTGGACATAGACGTCCTCCACACCGCCGCTGGGCGGTTCGGGCCAGTGGACGAGGTTCGTCGCGTCCGACATGAAGGCGACATAGCGGCCGTCGGCGCTGATCCGCACCCCGTGCGAGCCCCGGCCGCCCTCCGCCTGCGTCCCGTCCGACGCGACGTTGACCCGCTCCACGGCCCCGGTGCGCCGGTCGCGCACGAACACATCGCTGTTCCCGTTGGTGTCACCGGGCACCACATCGGCGTCGCTCGTGACGAACGCGGTGTAGCGGCCGTCGGCGCTGAGCCGCGGCCCGCCGGACCCCCGCTCGATCTGCTCCCCCGTCGACCGCAGTGTGATCCGCTCGGGCCCCGGCCGCGGTGCCGCCCCCGCCAACGTTGTCGACCCCGCCACCAGCGCGCCCGCGAGCACGGCGACGGCCACCCCACGCATGGTTCTCAACACGTTTCCCCCGTGTGACTGCTTCTCCCCCGGCCCCGCGCCGAGGGGCTTCCATCGAAGGCAAACGCACCCCGCATCGGGGCGTCAATCCCCCGAATTGAGTACAACCCGGGCGCGGTCTCAGTCGTCCGCGAGGAGGGTCTGCTCGATGAACTCCCGTACGTGGCCGAGAATGTGCGCCCGGTCCGCGCCGCGCAGGCCGATCGCCACATGGATGGAGAAGCCGTCGAGGAGGGCCCGGAGCCGGGCCGCGTACCGGTCCGCGTCGACCGGGCGGAACTCACCGCGCGAGATGCCCTCGGCCAGCAGGGCGACCAGGTCGCGGTGCCAGGCGCCCTCGATGGCGGCCTGCCGGTCGCGGGCGGAGGCGTCGGCGTTCTGCGAGCGGTTCCAGACCTCCAGCCAGAGCGTCCAGTGCGGGTCGCGGTGACCGTCGGGGACGTACAGGTCGACGTACGCTTCCAGCCGTTCCCGGGCGGAGGCGGTGCGGGTGAGGAGGCGGCCGCGTTCGGCGCCGAGCCGGCCTTCGCTCCACTCCAGGGTCTCCAGCAGCAGCTCGTCCTTGGAGCCGAAGTAGTACAGCAGATGGCCGCTGCTCATCCCGACCTCGCGGCCGAGCGCCGCCATGGTGAGCTTCTCCAGACCGCGCTCGGCGATCATCGCCATGGCGGCGGCGAGTACGTCCTCCCGCGGCGGCGCGTTCCGGCGCACACCGGCCATCCGACGGCTCCTAGATGCTCGGCTGCTGCTGTGTGATGCAGTGGATGCCTCCACCGCCAGCGAAGATGGTACGGGCGTCGACCAGGGTGACGGTCCGGTCGGGGAACAGCTCCCGGAAGATGCCGGCCGCGACCTCGTCGTGCGGGTCGTCGAAGGCGCACAGCACGACGCCTCCGTTGCAGAGGTAGTGGTTGATGTAGGAGTAGTCCACCCAGTCGCCGTCCTCGTCCTTCAGGACGGTGGGCGCGGGCACCTCGATGACCTCCAGCTCACGGCCCTCGGCGTCGGTGGCGGCGCTCAGCAGCTCCACGTACCGGCGGCAGCGGACGTAGTCCGGGTGGGCCGGGTCGCGCTGGCTGTGGACCAGGACGGTGCCGGGGCGGGCGAAGGCGGCGACGATGTCGACGTGGCCCTGGGTGCCGTAGCGGCCGTAGTCGCCGGCCAGGCCGTACGGGAGCCAGATCGCCTTGGTGGTGCCGAGCCTGGCGTGGATCTCCGCCTCGACCTGCTGCCTGCTCCAGCCGGGGTTGCGGCCGGTGCCGAGCTGAACGGTGTCGGTGAGCAGGACCGTGCCCTCGCCGTCGACGTGGATCGCGCCGCCCTCGTTGACCAGCGTGGAGGAGTGCACGGGCACCCCGGCCAGGTCCGCGACATGGCGGGCGATCTTCGCGTCGTGCTCCCAGTTGGCCCACTCCTGGCCGCCCCAGCCGTTGAACACCCAGTCCACGGCGGCCAGTTCACGGCCGTCGGTGACAAAGGTGGGGCCGATGTCGCGCATCCAGGCGTCGTCCAGCTCGCGCTCCACCAACTCGATGTCCCTGCCGAGCAGTTCGCGCGCGGAGTCGCCCTGGCCCGGCCCGTGCACCATGGTCACCGGCTCGAAGCGGCGCACGGCGCGGGCGACAGCGGCCCAGGCAGTACGGGCCTCGGCCAGCTCCTCGTCGGTGGTGAAGGTGGGGTTGGGGCCCGGCCAGGCCATCCAGGTGCGCTCGTGCGGGGCCCACTCGGGGGGCATGCGGTAGGTCATCGGCGAAAGTCCCGTGTGTCCGGAGGAAGTTGTCTAGAGGAAGTTGTCTAGAGGAAGTACAGGCGGTTGAGGGAGACGGAGTCGGCCGGTGCGGAGCGCAGGGGCTCTCCGTCCAGGGTCACCAGGCCGGTGTGCCGGTCCACGTCGACGGCTCCGGTACGGGAGTTCAGGCGCAGGTCGGCCGGTCCGATGCCGCGGGTGCCGCGTACGGCGACGCGGCGGCGCCGGGTGGGCATGGTGTCGTGGCCCCGGTCCAGGGCGGCCTGCGCGACGAAGGCGACGGAGAGGTCGGCGGGGGTGGCGCCGTACGCGCCGAACTGCGGGCCCAGGACGAGGGGTTCGCAGGTGTCGGTGGCCGCGTTCGGGTCGCCGGTCACGCCGTAGGCCGGGAAGCCGGCCTTGAGGACAAGCTGCGGTTTGGCGCCGAAGTACTCCGGGCGCCACAGCACGATGTCGGCGAGCTTGCCGACCTCCAGCGAGCCCACCTCGTGGGAGAGCCCGTGGGCGATGGCCGGGTTGATGGTCAGCTTCGCCAGGTAGCGCAGGACGCGCTCGTTGTCGTGCTCGTCCGGGGCGCCGAACTCGGCCTTCATCTTCCCGGCCATGGCGAAGGTGCGGCGAACGGTCTCGCCCGCGCGTCCCATGCCCTGCGCGTCGGAGGAGGTGATGCCGATGGCGCCCAGGTCGTGCAGCACGTCCTCGGCGCCCATGGTCCCGGCGCGGATGCGGTCGCGGGCCATGGCGGCGTCGCCGGGCAGGTCGGTCTTCAGGTCGTGGACGGAGACGATCATGCCGTAGTGCTCGGCGACCGCGTCCCGCCCGAAGGGGAGGGTGGGGTTGGTGGAGGAACCGATGACGTTGGGGACGCCCGCCATCTTCAGCACATTGGGGACGTGTCCGCCGCCGCAGCCCTCGATGTGGAAGGCGTGGATGGTGCGGCCCTCCAGGACGCGCAGGGTGTCCTCGACGGAGAGGCACTCGTTCAGTCCGTCGCTGTGCAGGGCGACTTGGACGTCGTACTCCTCGGCGACCCGCAGCGCGGTGTCCAGGGCGCGGGTGTGGGCGCCCATGTCCTCGTGCACCTTGAATCCGCAGGCGCCGCCCTCGGCCAGCGCCTCGACCAGGGGCGCGTCGTGGGAGGACGAGCCCCGGCCCAGGAAGCCGATGTTGACCGGCCAGGCGTCGAAGGCGCCGAAGGCGTGGCCCAGCGCCCAGGGCGAGTTGACGCCGACGCCCCACACGGGCCCGAACTCCTGCCCGATGATCGTGGTCACCCCGGACGCGAGCGACGCCTCCATGATGCGCGGCGACAGCAGGTGCACATGGGTGTCCACGGCACCGGCGGTGGCGATGAGCCCCTCTCCGGACACGATGGAGGTGCCGGTGCCGACCACGACGTCGACCCCGTCGAGCGTGTCCGGGTTCCCGGCCCGCCCGACGGCGCAGATCCGCCCCTCGCGGATGCCGATGGAGACCTTGCGGATGCCCAGCACGGCGTCGATGACGACGACGTTGCTGATGACGACGTCGCAGGTCTCGCGTACGGCGGCGGCCTTCAGGTGCAGTCCGTCGCGGGCGGTCTTGCCGAACCCGGCGAGGAACTCGTCGCCGTAGTGCTGGGAGTCGGACTCGACGCGGACGGTGAGCCCCGAGTCGCCGAGCCGGACGCGGTCCCCGGCGCGGGGGCCGTGGGTGGCGGCGTACTCGTACGGGGTGAGGCGGCGGGCCTCTGCGGGGTGCCCTCCGGGGCGGCTCATCGGTCGACCTCCTCGGTCCGGATTCCCAGGTATCCGCAGGCGGCGGCCCTGCGCAGGGCCTCGGCCCTGGCTCCCGGCGCATCCAGCGGCCCGTCGACCAGCCCGGCGAACCCGATGGCGATCCGCGCACCCCCGATCGGCACCAGGCCGACCTGAAGGCTCTCCCCCGGCCCGAACCGCACCGAGGAACCTGCGGGCACCGCCAGGCGCATGCCGTAGGCGCGCTCGCGGTCGAAGTCGAGGCGCGGGTTGGCCTCGAAGAAGTGGAAGTGGGAGGTGACGGAGACGGGCACGGTCGCGGTGTTGGTGACCGTCAGGCGCACCTCCGCCTCGGGCTCGGCGTGCTCGGGTCCCGGCAGCAGTGCGCCGGGCGCCTGCTCTCCCAGTCCCCCGCCACCGATCGGGTCGGAGATCACGGCGAGCCGGGACCCGTCGTCGAAGACGGCCTCGACGTGCACCTCGGTGACCACGTCGGCGACGCCCGGCAGTACGTCGTCGGGGCCGAGGACCGCGCGGGCGCGCTCGATGGCCTCCGCGAGCCTGAGCCCGTCGCGGGCGGCCTCGCACACGGTGTCCGCGATCAGCGCGGTGGCCTCCGGCACGTTCAGCCTGAGTCCGCGGGCGCGCCGGGCGCGGGCCAGCTCGGCGGCCCCGAAGAGCAGCAGCCGGTCGCGCTCGGTGGGCGTGAGCCGCATGTCGTTCCCTCCTCGATCCCCGCCGTCCGATCACTCTTAGAACGTCACTCTAAATCAGTCTGACCGCCAAACAAACCCTTGACGATGACTCTCCGGTGACTCACATTGAGTGGCGTTCTAAGCACTGCGCAAGGCGAGGCGAAGGAGAGCGGTCATGCTCAGGGAACAGCGCGGCGTCGACACCATCCCCGAGGAGGAACGCACCAGCGGGCCCCGTGACCTCGTCTCGATCCTGCTGGGCTCCAACCTCTGTCTCGGTGTGATCGTCTTCGGCTGGCTGCCGCCGTCCTTCGGCCTCGACTGGTGGGCCTCGGTCAGCTCGATCCTGGTCGGCACCGCGGTCGGCACGGCCCTGACCGCCCCGCTCGCCCTGATCTCCCTGCGCACCGCGACCAACCTGTCCACGTCGTCGGGCGCCCAGTTCGGTGTGCGCGGCCGGCTGGTCGGGTCGGTGGTCGGCCTGCTGCTCGCCCTCGGCTACACCGCCCTGACCGTGTGGATCGGCGGCGACGTGATGCTCGGCGTCCTGAACCGCCTGTTCGGCCTCCCCGTCAACGACCTCTCCTACGGCGCCGTCTACGGCCTGCTCGCCGCGGCGACCGTCGCGGGCGCGGTCTACGGCTACCGCGTGCTGCTCGCCATGTCCCGCGTCCTCGCGGTCGGGATGACGGCCCTGCTGGTGCTCGGCGTCCTCGCCTACGCGCCGGACTTCACCACGTCCGCGCTCCCCGACGCGGGCGGCTACCTGCTCGACGGGTTCTGGCCGACCTGGCTGCTGGCCGCCGTGGCCGCGGGCCTGTCCGGACCGGTCGCCTTCATCACCCTGCTCGGCGACTACACCCGCTACATCTCCCCGGCCCGCCACTCCTCCCGCACGGTTCTGCGCGCGACCTGGCTGGGTCTCGCCCTCGGCCTGCTCGTGCCGCAGCTCTTCGGCACCTTCACGGCGTACGCGGCCCGCGCCGCCCTCGACTACGCCGGTCCCCTGGTGGACGCGGCGCCCGGCTGGTACCTGGTGCCGCTGCTGCTCGCGGCGAGCGCGGGCTCGGTGGGCAACGCCGGTCTGATGCTCTACTCCATGGGCCTGGACCTGGACGCCATCCTGCCGCGCGCCTCCCGCGCCACGGCCACCTACACGGTCGCCGTCGTCGCCACGGTCTGCGTCTTCGTCGGCCATTACGCCTCGACCGCGCAGGACGCGATGACGTCGTTCGTGCTGCTGCTCACCGCGATCGGCACGCCGTGGGCGGTCATCACGCTCATCGGCTTCGCCCGCTGCGGCGGAATCTACGACGCGGACGCCCTCCAGGTCTTCAACCGCCGCGCGCGGGGCGGGATCTACTGGTACCGGGGCGGCTGGCACCTCCCGGCCACGGCCTCCTGGGCGCTGGGCGCGACGGTGGGCGTGCTGGCGGTGGCACTGCCGTCGTACGAGGGGCCGCTGGTGGCGTGGACGGGCGGGGTGGATGTGAGCTTTGTGCTGTCGGGGGTGGTGGGCGGTCTGGCGTACGTGGTGTCCACGCCGGGAACCGCCGAGGCCGGGGTGGACATTTCAGCCCGTCCGGCGTTTGAGGACGAGGCCGTTTAGGCCGAAGCGGGGGCCCGGGGGCGGCAGCCCCCGGACGCCCGCCTCGGCGCCGGGTGCCTCAGCCCAGCGGGTGCATCCACCCGTGCTTGTCCTCGGCCGTACCCCGCTGGATGTCGAGCAGGGCCTGACGGAGCCGGAGCGTGACCTCGCCGGGCTCGCCGCCGCTCTGCTGCCACTCGGCGCCGGTGCGCTTGACCGTGCCGACCGGGGTGATCACCGCGGCCGTACCGCAGGCGAACACCTCGGTCAGGGTGCCGTTCTCCGAGTCGCGCTGCCACTGGTCGACGGAGATACGGCCCTCCTCGGCCTCGTAACCGAGGTCACGGGCGACGGAGAGCAGGGAGTCGCGGGTGACACCCTCCAGGATGGAGCCGGTCAGCCGCGGGGTGACGATCTTGTTGCCGTACACGAAGTACAGGTTCATACCGCCGAGTTCCTCGACCCACTTGCGCTCGACCGCGTCGAGGTAGCAGACCTGGGCACAGCCCTCGGCCGCCGCCTCCGCCTGCGCGAGCAGCGACGCGGCGTAGTTGCCGCCGGTCTTGGCGTCGCCCATGCCGCCGGGCACCGCGCGGACGTGGTCCTCGGAGACCCAGATGGAGACCGGCTTGACACCGCCCGGGAAGTAGGCGCCGGCCGGGGAGGCGATGACCAGGAACAGGTACTCGTTGGCTGGCTTCACCCCGAGGCCGACCTCGGTGGCGATCATGAACGGACGCAGGTAGAGGGACTCCTCACCGCCGTGCGCCGGGACCCAGGCCTGGTCCTGCTTGACCAGCGCGTCGCACGCCTCGATGAAGGTCTCGACCGGCAGCTCCGGCATGCCCAGGCGCCGGGCGGAGGCCTGGAAGCGCTTGGCGTTCTTGTCCGGGCGGAAGGTGGCGACCGAGCCGTCGGGCTGACGGTAGGCCTTCAGGCCCTCGAAGATCTCCTGCGCGTAGTGCAGGACCATGGTGGCCGGGTCGAGCGGGATCGGCGCGTACGGGACGAGCTGACCGTCGTGCCAGCCGCGGCCCTCGGTCCACTTGATGGTCACCATGTGATCGGTGAAGTGGCGGCCGAACCCCGGATTGGCCAGGATCGCCGCGCGCTCGGCGTCGGCGAGGGGGCTGGCGGAGGGCTTGAGCTCGATCGTGGGCGTCGTCATGAGTGTGTCCTTCACCGGTTGTCGTGACGGGCCGCGCTCACGCCCGTACTGCCAGTGGCCAGTGCTAGGACGTCCGAGCATTCCCTCATTCCGCGGCTCCGCGTTCGATTATCGCGCGCGGGGCACCGCGGAAGAAACGGCGTGAATGCGGCCCAGGGTTCGATGGTCCCACCCGGCGGCGGACATGGGAAAGCCGCCGGGCGTTCAGGACCCGGCGGCTTTGGCGCGCGACCGGGTCAGCCGGCTACGCGTACCGCGAGCGCGTCGCCGATCTCCGTCGTGGAGCGGGCGGGCTTGCCGGTGCGCTCGGCGAGGTCGGCGGAGACCGCCTCCTCGATCCGGGTGGCCTCGGCGTCGTAGCCGAGGTGACGCAGCAGCAGGGCGACGGACAGGACGGTGGCGGTGGGGTCGGCCTTGCCCTGGCCGGCGATGTCGGGCGCGGAACCGTGGACCGGCTCGAACATCGAGGGGTACTCGCCGGAGGGGTTGATGTTCCCGCTGGCGGCGACGCCGATTCCGCCGGAGACGGCGGCGGCGAGGTCGGTGATGATGTCGCCGAAGAGGTTGTCGGTGACGATCACGTCGAACCGCTCGGGCTGGGTGACCAGGTAGATGGTCGCCGCGTCGACGTGCATGTACTCGGTGGTGACCTCGGGGAACTCCTCGGCCACCTGGTTGAAGATGTTCGTCCACAGGTGTCCGGCGAAGGTCAGCACGTTGTTCTTGTGGATCAGCGCCAGCTTCTTGCGCGGCCGGGCCTGGGCGCGGGCGAAGGCGTCCCGGACGACCCGCTCGACACCGAACGCGGTGTTGACGGAGACCTCGGTGGCGACCTCGTGCGGGGTGCCCTTGCGGATGGTGCCGCCGTTGCCGGTGTACGGGCCCTCGGTGCCCTCGCGGACGACCACGAAGTCGATCGACGGCTCGCCGGCCAGCGGGGTGGCGACACCCGGGAGGAGCTTCGACGGACGCAGGTTGACGTGGTGGTCGAAGGCGAAGCGCAGTTTCAGCAGGAAGCCGCGCTCCAGGACGCCGGAGGGGACGCTGGGGTCGCCGATGGCGCCGAGCAGGATGGCGTCGTGCTGCTTGAGGGCGTCGAGGTCGGCGTCGGTGAGGGTCTCACCGGTGGCGTGGTAGCGCCGGGCGCCGAAGTCGTAGTCCTTGGTCTCCAGCTTCACATCCTGAGGAAGGACGGCGGAGAGGACCTTGAGACCTTCGGCCACGACCTCCTGGCCGATGCCGTCACCCGGGATCACTGCGAGATTGATGCTGCGAGACATGTCGGCACCCTACTCCTCGTCCCAGGGGATGACATGCCGTGTCCGCGATACGGACATCCGGTGTCGGGGCGCGACGCGAGGGGCGAGCCCCGCGCCGCACCCCGCGCGGGTGCGGCTCCCGGCGATTCGGGCGGCGGCGCGGCTCAGTGGCCGGTGGAACCGCCGTTGTCACGGCGGTCGAGGGCGCGCTGGAGCGCGGCGGCGGCGTTCTTGCGGTCGGACTCGCTCGTACGGGAGTGGTGACGGACGCGGCGGACGGTCGTCTCGGCCATGAGGAATCGACTCCTTCGAATTCCTGGAGTGCAAAGAGGGGTTACGAGACGCCGGGTGGGCGGGGAGCGGTGCCGCAGGGGTTGCCTGCACGGGGCCCGGCTCTCATCCGCCATTCGCTTGATCGAGCGAGACGTTCGGCTCCTACAAAGTTAAGGGAGGGGCGCGCTTCTGTCTCCACAATTAGTCGGACTTCCTACTATCTGAGACGGCAACCCTGACCCCACCGCGCTGACCTGCTGTTTTGCCGATGCCGTGTGGGTTACAGCACGTCGCCGTCGCGCCAGTCGAAGACCAGGTCCGCGTCCTGTTCCACGTCCGGCTGACCGGCGGGTCCGGGCAGCACGAAGGTGCTCCCCTCCTCCTCCGGCAGCCGCACCACGCCCTCGGTACCGAGCACGCAGACGCGTCCCGGCCACACCTGCCAGCCCCGCGCCGCGTACAGCGCGGCCCCCTCGTCGCTGGCGGAGAGCATCCCGGCGTCGTATGCCTGCGCCACGACCCGCTCCAGCTCCGCCATGACCCGCCCGCCGAGTCCGGCGCGCCGCAGGCCGGCGCGGACGCCGACGCCTTCCACGTACCCGACGCGCAGCCAGCGCCCGGCGTGCCGCACCCGCCGCATGACCACGGCCCCGTGCGCGACGGGCCGCCCGCCCTCCTCGTAGGCGATGGCGTGCAGTCCGCCGAGGCAGTGCTCGAAGTCCTCGTCCGCGAAGTCCCCGTCGAAGGCGTCGTCCAACAGGGCGCGCAGGGTCTTCAGTTCGGCCGGGGTGAGGTCGGCGGTGTGGACGATGCGCAGGACGTGGGAGGTGGTCATGACCCCAGTATCGAACGGTGCTGTCGGCGACCGCGGGGACTCGGCCACTCGACTGATCCCCGGGCCCGGCCGGGGACTACCGTGGGCGAGAGGGGAACGGTGATCGGCATGAACGACACGGCGAAGGTGTTTCTCGAAGGCGGGCCGGACGATCTGCCCGAGCGGATCGTGCCGACCCCGAGCCCGGGACCGGATGTGAAGATCGAGCTGCGCAACGGCTATGAGCACTTCCGGCCGACCTCGCGCCGGGCGGACACCCCGGAGGGGAAACTGCCGGTGTACGAGTGGTGGGAGCGCACGGAGATGCCGGGCTAGCGCCCCCCCGGGAACGACAGGACAGGGGCCGGGCAGTGCGCCCGGCCCCTGTCACGTGCGACGGGGTGTCAGCCCATGTGCGGGTAGGTGTAGTCGGTCGGCGGGACCAGCGTCTCCTTGATGGCGCGGGTCAGCGTCCAGCGCATCAGGTTCTGCGGGGCACCGGCCTTGTCGTTGGTGCCGGAGGCCCGGCCGCCGCCGAAGGGCTGCTGGCCGACGACGGCACCGGTCGACTTGTCGTTGATGTAGAAGTTGCCGGCCGCGTAGCGCAGCTTCTCCATCGTGTACGCGGCGGCGGCGCGGTCGTTCGCGATGACCGAGCCGGTCAGCGCGTAGTCCGACACCGACTCCATCTGCTCCAGCATCTCGTCGTACTTGTCGTCCTCGTAGACGTGCACGGCGAGGATCGGGCCGAAGTACTCGGTGGTGAACACCTCGTTCTCCGGGTCGCTGCACTCGATGACGGTCGGGCGGACGAAGTAGCCGACGGAGTCGTCGTAGGAGCCGCCCGCGACGATCGTGCAGGTCGGGTCCTGCTTGGCGCGGTCGATGGCGGCCTTGTTCTTGGCGAAGGCACGCTCGTCGATGACGGCGCCGATGAAGTTCGACAGGTCGGTGACGTCACCCATGGTGATGTAGTCGACCTCGGAGGCGAACTCCTCCTTGAAACCGGAGTTCCAGATGGACGCCGGGATGTAGGCGCGGGAGGTCGCCGAGCACTTCTGGCCCTGGTACTCGAAGGCACCGCGGGTCAGCGCGGTCTTCAGCACGGCGCGGTCGGCGCTCGGGTGGGCGACGACGAAGTCCTTGCCGCCGGTCTCGCCGACCAGACGCGGGTACGAGCGGTACTTCTCGATGTTGGCGCCGACCGTCTTCCACAGGTACTGGAAGGTCTTGGTGGAGCCGGTGAAGTGGATGCCCGCGAGGTCGCGGTGCTCCAGGGCGACCTTGGAGACCTCGATGCCGTCGCCGGTGACCAGGTTGATGACGCCCTTGGGCAGACCGGCCTCCTCCAGCAGCCGCATCAGCAGCACGGCGGCGTGGGTCTGGGTCGGGGACGGCTTCCACACCACGACGTTGCCCATGAGGGCGGGGGCGGTGGGCAGGTTGCCCGCGATGGCCGTGAAGTTGAACGGCGTGATCGCGTAGACGAAGCCCTCCAGCGGGCGGTGGTCCAGACGGTTCCACACGCCCGGCGAGTTGGCCGGGGGCTGCTCGGCCAGGATCTGGCGGGCGTAGGCGACGTTGAAGCGCCAGAAGTCGACCAGCTCGCAGGGGGTGTCGATCTCGGCCTGCTGGGCGGTCTTGGACTGGCCGAGCATGGTGGAGGCGGCCAGGGTCTCGCGCCAGGGTCCGGCCAGCAGTTCGGCGGCGCGAAGGATGATCGCGGCGCGGTCGTCGAAGGACATCGCGCGCCAGGCCGGGGCGGCGGCGAGGGCCGCGTCGATGGCGTCCCGCGCGTCCTGCTGGGTGGCGTTGCGGTAGGTGCCGAGCACGGCCTTGTGGTTGTGCGGCTGCACGACCTGGAAGACCTCGCCACCGCCCATCCGCTTCTCACCGCCGATGGTGCAGGGCAGGTCGATCGGGTTGTCGGCCAGCTCCTTGAGCTTGGCCTCCAGCCGGGCACGCTCGGGCGAGCCGGGGGCGTAGCCGTGCACCGGCTCGTTGACGGGGGTGGGGACCTGGGTCACAGCGTCCATGGGTTACCTCTTCCGAGTGATTCCCTGGCTTCAGCCCTAGGGAGCCGAAGCCGTTGCGTATGGTGAGCAGCGGTCAGGGCTTGACCGTCACGAACTCGCTGTAGCGAGCCGTGAGAAGCCCCTTCGGGGGCGGAGTCACGAGATCCGTAACTCCTTTCCACGGATCTGGGTCCGGCTCAGCCGGCCGCAGGGCTACGACTGTTGGTTTCCGAAGCTTCTCGGAGACCGACAGCCGTGGCTCATCCAGCGCATCACCCCTTGCTGATCATCGAGCGGGCAAAGAACCGCAGGTTCGCCGGCTTCTCGGCGAGGCGGCGCATGAAGTAGCCGTACCAGTCGGTGCCGTACGCGGTGTAGACGCGCATGCGGTGGCCCTCGGCGGCCAGGCGGAGGTGTTCCTCGGTGCGGATGCCGTAGAGCATCTGGAACTCGTATTCGTCGAGCTTGCGTCCGGCGCGCCGGGCCAGCTCCTGGGCGATGGTGATCAGGCGCGGATCGTGGGACCCGATCATCGGGTACCCGGAGCCCTCCATGAGGATGCGCGTGATCCGGACGTACGCCTTGTCGATCTCGGCTTTGTCCTGGTACGCGACCTCGGCGGGCTCCTTGTAGGCGCCCTTGACGATCCGGACGCGGCTGCCGTTCGCGGCGAGCCGGCGGGCGTCGGCCTCGGTGCGGAACAGGTACGCCTGGATCACGCAGCCGGTCTGCGGGAAGTCCTTCCGCAGCTCCTCGTGGATGGCGAACATCGAGTCGAGGGTGGTGTGGTCCTCGGCGTCGAGGGTGACCGTGGTGCCGATCTCGGCGGCGGCCTCCACGACCGGGCGGACGTTGGCGAGCGCCAGCTCGTGGCCGCCGGGCAGCGCCTGGCCGAACATCGACAGCTTCACGGACATCTCCGCGCGGGTGCCCAGCTCCAGGCCCTTGAGCCGGTCGATCAGCTCCAGGTAGGCGTCGCGGGCGGCCTCGGCCTGCTCGGGGGTGGTGATGTCCTCGCCGACCACGTCCATGGTCAGCTCCAGGCCCTTGGCCGTGAGGTCCTCGATGATCGGGACGATCTCGTCCACGGTCTCGCCCGGGATGAAGCGGTCCACGACCTGCTTGGTGACCGGGGCCGCCGAGACCAGACGTCGCATCCGGTCGCTGCGCGACGCGGCGAGAATCACGGGACCCAGCACGGGGCACCTCCACAAACCATCAGAAACAGGCCGAAACCCAACGCATGGGAAACAGCACGGAGAACCACCGTGAAACCTAAGGATCTCTCCGATCGTCGGCCATCGACAGCTGTCACGCATCCGTGCCGCAGATCTCATACAGATGTATGAGGCCCCTCGGGAAATGAGGGAGAATGCCCGCGTGACGCCCGAATACAAGGCCGACTACCAGGAGCTGGTCGACGAGATCTCTCAGCTGCTGGGCGCCCCGGCGACCCTGGAGAACCGCGACTTCGAGCTGATCGCCTTCGGTGCCTACGACAGCGAGGACGCGCTGGACGCCTCCGCGCTGGACCCGGTGCGCACCCGCTCGATCCTGACCCGCCGCTCCACGGCGGCCGTCCGCTCCTGGTTCGAGGGCTTCGGCATCACCCGCGCGACCGCGCCGGTCCGCATCCCGCCGACCCCGGAGGCAGGCGTCTACCGCGGCCGGATCTGTCTGCCCGTACGCCATCGGGGTGTCGTCCTCGGCTACGTCTGGCTCCTGGACAGCGAGCCCGGCCCCACCGACCGCCAGCTCGCCGCCGCCATGGACGTCACCGTCCGCATCGGCGACCTGCTCGCCGACGAGGCCCAGCACGGCGCCGACCTCAGCCGGGAGCTGCGGGCCGTGCTGAGCGCCGAACGGGGCTGGCAGCGCGACATGGCGATCGCCGAACTGCGCACCGCCCTCGGCACCCGCGCCGACTCCCTGCACACGGTGGTCTGCGTGGCCCCCTGGCCCTCGGCCGACCCGGACGACGCGCCCTCGGTGCGCACGGTGCCGGGCGCGACGGCTCTGTGCACGGTGCCGTGGGGCGCGTCGGGCCACTGTCTGGCGCTGCTGATCCGGCTGCGGTCCGCGCAGACGCCGACCCCGGCGACCTCGGCGGCCGGGCGCCTGCTGGAGCGGGCGGGCGGTGGTGGGGGTGCCGGTATCTCCGCCGCGCGGACCGGGCTCGCGGAACTCGGGGAGGCCTGGCGGGAG
Source organism: Streptomyces sp. DI166 (assembly GCF_900091315.1). Classification (GTDB taxonomy): domain Bacteria; phylum Actinomycetota; class Actinomycetes; order Streptomycetales; family Streptomycetaceae; genus Streptomyces; species Streptomyces fuscus. The sequence goes on along the minus strand of NZ_FLSP01000066.1, from coordinate 13,633 downwards.
GCGTCGGCGGCGGCCCGCGCGGTGCTGGCCGAGCCCCGCCTCGGGCCGGTCGCGGAGTGGGCCCGCATCGGCCCGTACCGCCTGCTCACGGCGCTGCCGTCCGAAGCGGCCCAGGACCCGGCGGTGACCCCGCTGCTCTCCCCCGCCCACCGCGAACTGGCCCGCACCGCCGAGGTCTACCTGGACTGCGCCGGACAGGCGGCGCGCACCGCCGCCGAACTCGGCATCCACCGGCAGACCTTGTACTACCGCCTCTCCCGCGTCGAGCAGCTGACGGGCCTGGACCTGGACGACGGGGAGGACCGGCTGCTGCTGCACATGGCGCTGAAGGGGGCGCGGCTCTAGGCGGCGTTGGCCGCCTCGATGAGCTCCTTCAGCCCCTCGGTGAGCGCGTCGGCGTCGGGGGCGCGTTCGGGGTCGAAGTTCCACTGGGCGATCAGGCCCGTCATCAGGGTGGTGTAGAAGCGGCCCAGGGTGTCCAGCCGCTTGTCCGGGATCTCCGCCTCGGGGGCGCCCGTGAAGAGGGCGACCAGGGCCCGTTCGGCGTCGCGCTGCTGCTGCGCCAAGTGGTCGCGCACCACGGGCAGTTGGTCGCCCATCGCGACGATCTCCACGCTCAGCCGCCACATCGAACCGGGCTCCCGCATGGTGCCGATGATGTTCGACCACACCTCCCGGAACCGCTCGATCGAGCCCGGCGCGGAGGTGATGCCGCCGCCCTGCCCCTCGAAGGCGTCGGAGAGGTCGCTGACCAGGGCGAGGTAGGCCTCGGCGAGCAGGGCGTCCTTCGAGCCGTAGTGGTAGCCGATCGACGCCAGGTTGGTCCCCGACTCCTTGACGATGTCGCGCGCGGTCGTCCGCGCGAAGCCCTTCGCCAGCAGGCAGCGCTTGGCGCCTTCGAGCAGATCCTCACGGTGTCCCATGCGGGCCACCCTACCGCCCGCCCATACAGCCGTCCCATACGGCCGTCTTATACAAACGTTCTAGACACTCGTTTAAGACGCGCGTACATTCACCGTCATGACGATGAACACCGCACCGACCGCACGCGCCGGACGCCGTGAATGGACCGCCCTCGGCGTGCTGATGCTGCCGCTGCTGCTGGTCTCGATGGATGTCTCGGTCCTCTACTTCGCGATCCCCGCGATCAGCGCCGACCTGGAACCGAGCAGCACCCAGCAGCTGTGGATCTTCGACATCTACGGCTTCGTCCTGGCCGGTCTGCTGATGACGATGGGCTCGCTCGGCGACCGGATCGGCCGGCGCCGGCTGCTGCTGTTCGGCGCGGCGGCCTTCGGCGGCGCGTCCCTGGTGGCCGCGTACGCGGACAGCGCCGTGACCCTGATCGCCGCCCGCGCGGTGCTCGGCATCGGCGGCGCGACCCTGATGCCGAGCACGATGGCGCTGGTGCGCACGATGTTCACCGACCCCGGGCAGCGCACCAAGGCGATCGGGGTGTGGTCCGGCGTGATGACCGCAGGGATCGCGCTCGGCTCGGTGATGAGCGGGGTGCTCGTGGAGCACTTCTGGTGGGGCTCGGTCTTCCTGGTCAACCTGCCCGCGATGGTTCTGCTCCTGCTGCTCGGACCGGTCCTGCTGCCCGAGTCCCGGAACCCCGCGCCCGGCCGCTTCGACTGGGTGAGCGTGCCGCTGTCCATGGCCGCCGTGCTGCCCGTGATCTACGGACTGAAGGAGATCGCCGCCAACGGCTGGAACGTCGGCCACGTCGTCTCGGTCACCGTCGGTCTGCTCTTCGCGACGCTCTTCGTGCACCGGCAGCGCACCGCGGCCTCACCGCTGATCCCGCCCGCCCTGTTCCGGATCCCCGGCTTCGGCCCGGCGGTCGTGCTCAACCTGGTCTCCGCCTTCGGGATGATGGGCTCGGCGTACTTCACCACCCAGTACCTTCAGTCCGTGCTCGACAAGAGCGCGTTGGAGGCGGCGCTGTGGAGTCTGCTTCCCTCACTGCCCATCGGGGCCGCGGCGCCGGTCGCGGCCGGGCTGGTGCAGCGGGGCGTGGCGCGCGCCCATGTGGTCGCCGGGGGCTTCGCGATCGCCGCGTCCGGTTATCTGCTGCTGGCGCTGACCGACGCGCACGACATGTGGCTGCTGCTGGCCGCGTGTGCCGTGCTGGCCTGCGGGATCGTCGCCGTGATGTCCCAGCTCACCGACCTCGCCCTGAGCGCGGCGCCGGTGGAGCAGGCGGGCACGGCCTCCTCGCTGATGGAGACCGGAACCGAGTTCGGCGGCGCCCTGAGCATGGCCGCGCTGGGGTCCATCGGTACGGCCGTCTACCGCGCCGATCTGCCGGACGGCACGCCGGAGCCGGCACGCGAGACGCTGGGCGGTGCGCTGGCGGTGGCCGAGGGGATGCCGGGGCGCACGGGAGAGGCCCTGGCGTCGGCGGCGCGGGAGGCGTTCACGGCGGGGATGCAGGCGGCGGCCGTGGCGGGGGCGGTGCTGCTGTTCGCGGCGGCGGTGCTGGGAGCCATGACGCTGCGGCGGATCAGGGTGCGGGAGGAGCACGAGGAGGCGCTCAGTCCCTCCGGCGTGTGAGCCGGGTGCGGAAACGACGGACGCCGGACCGGCTGAGCGATCAGCCGGTCCGGCGTCCTGTCCGTACCGGAACCTCAGACGAGGTTGACCGCGCGGGCCGAGGTGGCCCCGATCTCCTCGGACAGCTCGGCCAGCACCGCCGCCGGGACCGTGTCGTCCACGGTCAGCACGGCCAGGGCCTCGCCGCCGGCCGCCGCGCGGGCGACCTGCATACCGGCGATGTTGATGCCCGCCTCGCCGAGGACGCGGCCGACGGTGCCGACGACACCGGGGCGGTCCTCGTAGCGCAGCACCACCATGTGGTCGGCGAGTGCGAGGTCGACGTCGTACTCGCCGACCGCGACGATCTTCTGCAGGTGCTTGGGGCCGGCCAGCGTGCCGGAGACCGCGACCTCCTCGCCGTTGCCGAGCGTGCCGCGCACGGTGACGACGTTGCGGTGGTCGGCCGACTCCGAGCTGGTGGTCAGCCGCACCTCGACGCCGCGCTCCTGCGCGAACAGCGGGGCGTTGACGTAGGAGACCGTCTCGTCGACGACGTCCTCGAAGACACCCTTGAGGGCGGACAGCTCCAGCACCTTCACGTCGTGCTGGGTGATCTCGCCGTAGACCTCGACGTCCAGGCGGACCGCGACCTCACCGGCGAGCGCGGTGAAGATCCGGCCCAGGCGCTCGGCGAGCGGCAGACCCGGCTTGACGTCCTCGGCGATCACACCGCCCTGGACGTTGACCGCGTCCGGGACCAGCTCACCGGCGAGCGCGAGGCGCACCGAGCGGGCGACGGCGATACCGGCCTTCTCCTGCGCCTCGTCGGTGGAGGCGCCGAGGTGCGGGGTGCACACGACCTGGTCGAACTCGAACAGCGGGGAGTCCGTGCAGGGCTCCTTGGCGTACACGTCGAGACCGGCACCGGCGACCCGGCCCTCCTTGAGGGCGGAGTACAGCGCCTCCTCGTCGACGATCCCGCCGCGCGCGGCGTTGACGATGCGCACGCTCGGCTTGACCTTGCGCAGTGCCTCGTCGCCGATCAGGCCGACCGTCTCGGGGGTCTTCGGCAGGTGGACGGTGATGAAGTCGGAGACCTCCAGCAGCTCGTCCAGGGACAGCACCTTGACGCCCATCTGCGCGGCGCGGGCCGGCTGGATGTAGGGGTCGTAGGCGACGACCTTCATGCCGAAGGCGGACATGCGCTGGGCGACCAGGGCGCCGATGCGGCCGAGGCCGACGACACCGAGGGTCTTCTCGGCCAGCTCTACGCCCGTGTACTTGCTCCGCTTCCATTCGCCGTTCTTCAGCGCGGCGTTGGCCTGCGGGATGTTGCGGGCGGTGGCGAGGATCAGACCGCAGGCCAGCTCGGCGGCGGTCACGATGTTGGAGGTGGGGGCGTTGACGACCATCACGCCGGCCTTGGTGGCGGCGGAGACGTCGACGTTGTCCAGGCCGACGCCGGCTCGCGCGACGACCTTCAGCCTGTTGGCGGCTGCGATGGCCTCGGCGTCGACCTTGGTGGCCGAACGGATCAGGATCGCGTCCACGTCGGCGATGGCCGGAAGCAGTTCCGCCCGGTCGGCGCCGTTGCAGTGGCGGATCTCGAAGTCGGGGCCAAGCGCGTCGACAGTCGCGGGCGACAGCTCTTCAGCGATGAGTACGACGGGTTTCGAGCTCACGTGAGTCCTCACATGTGCGATGCGGACGGCCGTCCCGACGGCCGCAGGCGGTGGAGGGGGGCTTGCCGCGTGGAAGACGCACGACGCTGTGGGCCTGACGCGTATGTAGTACGGCAGTGTAGTGCCGTGGCGGAGGCGGTCTCACGCCTCCTCGTAAGGATCACCCGTCCGTGGTTGGACGCGGTGGACAACAGGGCCGGAGCGGCTGCTCCGGCCCTGTTGCGCATGAGGCTTACGCCTCCTCGTTCACCCAGCTCATGAGCTTGCGCAGCTCCTTGCCGGTGGTCTCCAGCAGGTGCTCGGAGTCCGCGTTCTTGTACTCGTTGTACTTCTTCAGACCGCCGTGGTACTCGTCCATCCACGCCTGCGCGAAGGTGCCGTCCTGGATCTCGGCGAGGACCTTCTTCATCTCGGCCTTGGTGGCGTCGGTGATGATCCGCGGGCCGGTGACGTAGTCGCCCCACTCGGCGGTCTCCGAGATCGACCAGCGCATCTTCTCCAGGCCGCCCTCGTACATGAGGTCCACGATCAGCTTCAGCTCGTGCAGGCACTCGAAGTACGCGATCTCCGGCTGGTAGCCGGCCTCGGTCAGCGTCTCGAAACCGGCCTTGACCAGGGCGGCGGTGCCACCGCAGAGGACGGCCTGCTCACCGAACAGGTCGGTCTCGGTCTCCTCGGTGAAGGTCGTCTTGATGACGCCGGCGCGGGTGCCGCCGATGCCCTTGGCGTAGGACAGGGCGAGCGCGAAGGCGTTGCCGGAGGCGTCCTGCTCGACGGCGGCGATGCAGGGAACGCCGCGGCCCTCCTCGTACTGGCGGCGGACCAGGTGGCCCGGGCCCTTCGGGGCGACCATGCAGACGTCGACGCCGGCCGGGGGCTTGATGAAGCCGAAGCGGATGTTGAAGCCGTGGCCGAAGAACAGGGCGTCGCCGTCGTTGAGGTTCGGGGCGATGTGCTCCTCGTAGACCTGGGCCTGGATCGGGTCCGGGACCAGGATCATGATGACGTCGGCCTCGGCGGCGGCCTCGGACGGCGTCACGACGCGCAGGCCCTGCTCCTCGGCCTTCGCCTTGGACTTGGAGCCCTCGTGCAGACCGACGCGCACGTCGACACCCGAGTCACGGAGCGACAGCGCGTGGGCGTGGCCCTGGCTGCCGTAACCGATGACCGCGACCTTGCGGCCCTGGATGATGGACAGGTCGGCGTCGGCGTCGTAGAACAGCTCGGCCACTTTGGGTTCTCTCCTTGGGTGCAGGTGTTGCGTCCCACCGTATGACGGCGGGCGGAAGTGAAGTTTCAGGGTCTCGGTATACGGGCGGCCGGTGTGTCCCGGCCGCCCGGATCCGTCGTTATGCCGAACGGTCGAGGGCGCGCAGCGACCGGTCGGTGATCGAACGCGCGCCGCGGCCGATCGCGATCGTGCCGGACTGGACCAGTTCCTTGATGCCGAAGGGCTCCAGCATCTTCAGCATGGCCTCCAGCTTGTCGCTGGAACCGGTGGCCTCGATCGTCACGGCCTCGGGCGAGACGTCCACGGTCTTGGCGCGGAACAGCTGGACGATCTCCACGATCTGGGAGCGCGTCTCGTTGTCGGCGCGCACCTTCACCAGAACGAGTTCGCGCTGAACGGCCGAACCGGGTTCCAGCTCGACGATCTTCAGCACGTTGACGAGCTTGTTGAGCTGCTTGGTCACCTGCTCCAGCGGCAGATCGTCCACGCTCACCACGATGGTGATACGGGAGATGTCGGGGTGCTCGGTGACACCGACCGCGAGCGAGTCGATGTTGAAGCCGCGGCGGGAGAACAGGGCGGCGATCCGCGCCAGGATGCCGGGCGTGTTCTCCACCAGGACCGAGAGCGTGTGCTTGGACATGATCTTCTACGTCTCTCTCGCTCAGTCGTCTTCGTTGTCGCCGAAGTCGGGGCGGACGTCCCGGGCGGCCATGATCTCGTCGTTGGAGGTGCCGGCGGCGACCATCGGCCACACCATGGCGTCCTCGTGGACGACGAAGTCGATGACGACGGGGCGGTCGTTGATGGAGTTCGCCTCCTCGATCACCTTGTCGAGGTCGGCGGGGTCCTCGCAGCGGATCGCGTAGCAGCCCATGGCCTCGGACAGCTTCACGAAGTCGGGGACGCGGGTGCCGCGGGCCTGCGGGTTGACGTCGTCCGGGCCGGAGTGCAGCACGGTGTTGGAGTACCGCTGGTTGTAGAACAGGGTCTGCCACTGGCGGACCATCCCGAGGGCGCCGTTGTTGATGACGGCGACCTTGATCGGGATGTTGTTCAGGGCGCAGGTGGTCAGCTCCTGATTGGTCATCTGGAAGCAGCCGTCGCCGTCGATCGCCCAGACCGTCTGGTCCGGCGCGCCGGCCTTGGCGCCCATCGCGGCCGGGACCGCGTAGCCCATGGTTCCGGCGCCGCCGGAGTTCAGCCAGGTGGCGGGCTTGTCGTACTGGATGAAGTGGGCGGCCCACATCTGGTGCTGGCCGACGCCCGCCGCGAAGATCGTGCCCTCGGGGGCGAGCTGGCCGATGCGCTGGATGACCTGCTGCGGGGACAGGGAGCCGTCCTCGGGCTGGTCGTAGCCGAGCGGGTAGGTCTCGCGCCAGCGGTTGAGGTCCTTCCACCAGGCCTCGTACTCGCCCTGGTGACCCTCGCTGTGCTCCTTCTGCACGGCCTGGATCAGATCGGCGATGACCTCGCGGGCGTCGCCCACGATCGGCACGTCGGCGGCGCGGTTCTTGCCGATCTCGGCCGGGTCGATGTCCGCGTGGACGATCTTGGCGTACGGGGCGAAGCTGTCCAGTTTGCCGGTGACGCGGTCGTCGAAGCGGGCGCCGAGGGCGACGATCAGGTCGGCCTTCTGCAGCGCGGTGACGGCGGCCACCGAGCCGTGCATACCGGGCATGCCCAGGTGCTGCGGGTGGCTGTCGGGGAACGCGCCGAGCGCCATCAGGGTGGTGGTGACGGGGGCGCCGGTCAGCTCGGCCAGGACCTTCAGCTCGGCCGTGGCGGACGCCTTCAGCACACCGCCGCCGACGTAGAGGACGGGGCGCCTGGCGGAGGTGATCAGCCGGGCGGCCTCGCGGATCTGCTTGGCGTGCGGCTTGGTGACGGGCCGGTAGCCGGGCAGGTCCATGGTGGGCGGCCAGGAGAAGGTGGTCTGCGCCTGGAGGGCGTCCTTGGCGATGTCGACCAGGACCGGGCCGGGGCGGCCGGTGGCGGCGATGTGGAACGCCTGCGCGATCACCCGCGGGATGTCCTCGGCCTTGGTGACCAGGAAGTTGTGCTTGGTGATCGGCATGGTGATGCCGACGATGTCCGCCTCCTGGAAGGCGTCGGTGCCGATCGCCTTGGAGGCGACCTGGCCGGTGATCGCGACCAGCGGCACGGAGTCCATGTGCGCGTCGGCGATCGGGGTGACCAGGTTGGTGGCACCGGGGCCGGAGGTGGCCATGCAGACACCGACCTTGCCGGTGGCCTGCGCGTATCCGGTGGCCGCGTGGCCCGCACCCTGCTCGTGCCGGACCAGGACGTGCCGCACCTTCGTGGAGTCCATCAGCGGGTCGTACGCCGGGAGGATCGCACCGCCGGGAATGCCGAATACCGTGTCGGCGCCGACCTCCTCAAGAGAGCGGATGAGGGACTGCGCTCCCGTGACGTGCTCGGGCGCGGACTGCTGTCCTCCGGAACGGGGCCGCGGCTGCGGATGATGGGCCCCGGTGGCCTGCTCGGTCATCGGCATTCTCTTCTCGATGCTGAGGGTTTTTGCGAAGTTTGTGCGGTGTACGACGGGTGCTGGTGCAACAAAAAACCCCTCGTGCCGTAAGGCAAGCGAGGGGAGCGCGCCGGAGTGGGTCGCTGAGCGGTCAAGGCTCAGCGTCAGCCGACGCGCTTTCCAAGTACGAGAATTCGGGTGCGCATGGCACTGACCCTCCCCCCGGCACGCACCGTGTGTCAAGGTGGTGGGACGGGAGTCTCATTATGTGAACGGCCGCCGCCCAGTACGGCGGGCACTCCACGGGGCTCCCGGACACCCGCGAACGCGGGCTCCACGGGGCCGTGCGGGACCGGATAGTGGCCGGATCCGAGCGCTCTGCGCAGGCGGTACTCGTCCAGCGGACCGGAGAAGGCCATGCCCTGCCCGTGGGTGCAGCCCATGGCGCGCAGCGCCACCACCTGCTCGGGCAGGTCCACCCCGTCGGCCACGGACTGCAGCCCCAGATCGGCCGCGATCCGCAGCAGCCCGCTGGTGATCTTGTGCAGCCGCGCGGACTCCACGACCCCGTCCACCAGACCGCGGTCGAGCTTGAGGATGTCCACGGGGAGCCTGCGCAGCGCGGTGATCGCCCCGCAGCCGGTGCCGAAGCCGTCCAGCGCGATCCGCACCCCGAGCCGCCGCAGCGCGCTCAGCCTGCGCTCCAGCTCGTCCAGGGACGTACGGACGTCGGTGTCGGAGAGCTCGATCACCAGGCCGCCCGAGGGCAGCCCGTGCCGGGTGAGCAGGGCCTCGATGGAGTCCAGCGGCATCGAGCGGTCCAGCAGGCGGCGTGCGCTCATCCGGACGCAGACCGGTACCGAGACGCCGGTGGCGGTGCGCTCGGCGGCCAGTTCCACGGCCTCCTGGAGCATCCAGCGGCCCAGCTCGGCCGTCCTGTCGCTGTCCTCGGAGACCCGCAGGAACTCGGCGGGCGTGAACAGCACGCCCTGCGAGGACCGCCAGCGCGCCTGGGCGGCGACCGAGGTGATCCGGCCGTCCTCCAGGGACACCACCGGCTGGTGCAGCAGGACGAACTCGCCGTCGTGCAGCGCGGCCCGCAGCCGGGTCGCCAGCTCGGCCTTGCGTACGACGTCCTGCTGCATCTGCGGCTTGTACAGCTCCACCCGGCCCTTGCCGGCCGCCTTGGCGCGGTACATCGCCAGGTCGGCGTTGCGCAGCAGCTCACCCGCGCCGAGGCCGGGCTCGGCGAAGGCGACGCCGATGGAGGCGGCGACCCGGACATCGTTGCCGTCGATGCTGTACGGCTGCGACAGCGTGACCCTCAGGCGGTCGGCGAGCTCCAGGATGTTGCGCTCCCGTGCGGCGCGGTCCCGGGTGCCGTCCCCGACGATCAGTGCGGCGAACTCGTCGCCGCCCAGTCTGGAGGCGGTGTCGCCGTGCCGCACCGCCTCCTGGAGCCGCCGGGCGGCCTGGACGAGCAGCTCGTCCCCGGCCTGGTGCCCGATCGTGTCGTTGACGGCCTTGAAGCCGTCGAGGTCGATGAAGAGGACGGCGGTGCCGCGCAGGGCGGCACCGCGGTCGGAGGCGCGGCGCCCGGACAGGGCCTGCTGCACGCGCTTGGTGAACAGGGCGCGGTTGGGCAGGTCGGTGAGCGGGTCGTGCTCGGCGTTGTGCTGGAGCTGCGCCTGGAGGCGGACGCGTTCGGTGACGTCGCGGCTGTTGAAGATGAGTCCACCGTGGTGACGGTTGACGGTGGACTCGACGTTCAGCCAGCCGCCGTCCCCGGAGCGGAAGCGGCACTCGATGCGGGTGGTCGGTTCCTCGCCCGGGCTGGCGGCGAGGAACCGACGCACCTCGTGCACCACGCAGCCCAGGTCCTCCGGGTGGATGAGGTTGGCCAGTTCGGTGCCCACCAGTTCCTCGGCGGAGCGGCCGTAGACACCGGCGGCGGCCGGGGAGACGTAGCGCAGGATGCCGTTCGGGGCGGCGATCATGATGACGTCGCTGGAGCCCTGCACCAGGGAGCGGAAGTGGTTCTCCTTCTGGGCCAGTTCCTGGGTGAGGGTGATGTTGTCGATCAGCATGATGCCCTGGCGCATCACGAGGGCGAGCACGACGGTGCCGCCGGTGAGGAGCACGACGCGGTCGACGCTGCGGCCGTTGAGGACGTTGTAGAGGATCCCCAACGTGCAGACGGCGGCCGCGAGATAGGGCGTGAGCGCGGCCAGTGAGCCGGCGATGGGGCGGGCCGCCGGGTAGCGGCTGTGATCACCTCCCTGCGCGGGCGGGTGGTGGTGGGCGCCGCCGCGCGGCCCCTGCTGCCCCGGCACGTGCTCGTGCACCACGCGCGTGTACCCCTCGCTCTCCGGCCGCTCGGGGTCGCCGTGCCGGGGCGTGGCCCAGGGGGCGTAGGCGAGCAGCAGGGAGCCGGCGAACCAGCCCGCGTCGAGGAGTTGACCGGAGCGGTAGCTGTTGTGCAGCAGCGGTGAGGTGAACAGGGCGTCGCACATCACGGTCAGCGCGAGCGCGCCGATGGCGGTGTTGACCGCGGTGCGGTTGACCGCCGAGCGCCGGAAGTGCAGCGCGAGCACCATGCTGACCAGGGCGATGTCCAGCAGCGGGTAGGCCAGCGAGAGCGCGGTGTGCGACACGCTCGTCGCCTCGGACTGGGCCGCGGTCTGGGCCAGGGCGAGGCTCCAGGACAGGGTGAGCAGGGAGCCGCCGATCAGCCAGGCGTCCAGCCCCAGGCAGACCCAACCGGCCTTGGTCACCGGGCGTTTGGCGAGCACCAGCAGGCCCACGATGGCGGGCGGGGCGAAGCACAGGAAGAACAGGTCGGCGTAGCTGGGACTGGGTACGGGCCGCCCGAGTACGACCTCGTACCATCCCCAGACCAGGTTGCCGAGGGACGCCATCAGCGAGGAGAGGGCGAACAGCAGCCAGGCGGGACGAAAGCGGACGCGGCGGCTGCGGGCGTGCAGCAGGCAGCTCACGGCGGCCACCGCGGCGGCGGCGCTCAGTCCGAAGTCGCCCATGATCAGGGCGAGTTGTGCCGAACCCCAGCCGAGCGCGGCACCGACGGCGTATCCCGCGCAGACCACGGCCAGGACGAGCTGGGGGACCATGCCGCGCCCGGCGCCGGAGGACGGCGGCCGGGGCAGCACCCCCGACGTGGGACGCACCCGCAACGCGCCGTTGAGGGTGGTGGGAGGCGGCGAGCTCACCGGTCCCTCCCGGTCCGGGCCGCCCCCGCGTCCCGCGGGTCCCGGCGGGCCGGGTGTGTGTTCCTGCGGCGGCCGCTGTGCCTGCGGTGAGGGTGGTGATGGCTGTGCTGGCCGTGGCTGCCGTGGCGGCCTCGTCTGCGCGCGGAAGTGCGCCAGGGTCGCCGCCGGCGGCCCCGCCGCGTCGGATCGTTGGTCCATAGGCCGTGCATCGCCCGTCGCCCCCCTCACAGTCTGAAATGTCCATCCCCGGCGCCGAACGGTGCGCGGCGCAGCCCCTGTCGGGACGATACACCAGTCTCGTCACTCAGGGACATAGGTTCTCTACGCTCCGTGACGACCAGCGGGGATGCGGGCACGGACCGCGTCCGGAGGATTGCGGAGGGTACCCGAACCGGATTACGTCGTTGTTGCGTTGCCCGACGGGCCGGTGGGACCGCCCGTCGTAAGGATCACGTTGCGCAACGGCTCCCGGTTCACGAAGCGGCGCAACTGGTCGGCCAGCAGCCGCTTGGCGCGGGGCATGAACGCGGACGTGGGTCCGCCCACGTGGGGGCTGATGAGGACGCCGGGCGCGTGCCACAACGGGTGCGCGGGGGGCAGGGGTTCGGGGTCGGTGACGTCGAGGGCGGCGGTGATGCGGCCGGTGTCCAGCTCGGCGAGCAGGGCCTTGGTGTCGACGACCGGGCCGCGGGCCACGTTCACCAGCAGGGCGCCGTCCTTCATACGGGCCAGGAAGCCCGCGTCGACCAGGTGACGGGTGGTCTCGGTGAGCGGTGTGGACAGCACGACGACGTCCGCCTCGGGCAACAGGGCGGGAAGTTGGGTGAGTGGGTGCACCGGACCGCGCGCCGTGGTGCGCTCGGAGCGCGCGACGCGCGCCACCCGCGCGAGCTCGAACGGCGCGAGCCGGTCCTCGATCGCGGCGCCGATGGAGCCGTAGCCGACGATGAGGACGCTCTTGTCGGCGAGCGCGGGCCGGAAGCCGCCGAGCCACTCCCCCTTGTCCTGGGCGCGCACGAAGTCAGGGATGCCGCGCAGCGAGGCCAGGATCAGCGTGAGGGTGAGTTCGGCGGTGCTCGCCTCGTGCACACCGCGGGCGTTGCAGAGCCGGACGCCGGGGTGCAGGTGCTTCAGGCCCGGCTCGACGTGGTCGGTGCCGGCGGACAGGGTCTGCACGACCTCGACGTTGCTCATGTGCGCCAGCGGGCGCTGTCCGAGGCCCGCCGGCTTCATGTAGGGGACGACGTAGAAGGCGCAGTCGGCGGGGTCGGCGGGGAAGTCCTCGGCACCGTCCCAGAAACGGTACTGCGGACCCTCCGGGAGCCCCTCGATCTCGTCCGGCGGGATGGGAAGCCACACGTCAGCAGTCATGCTCCGGAGGCTATGTCAGGTACGCGGGAGAGCAGAGGTTAGGTTGGGGTGCCGGAAGAGGGAGGGTTACGGCCAGGTGGAGCGCAGGACGATCGGCGCGGCGGCGCTCGCGGTGGGGGCTGTCGGACTCGGGTGCATGCCGATGAGCTGGGCCTACAGCACGTCGCGGCAGCGCGGTGACGAGTCGCTGAGGGCCGTGCACCGGGCGCTCGATCTGGGGTCGACGCTGCTGGACACCGCCGACATGTACGGCCCGTTCACCAACGAGCTGTTGCTGGGGCGGGTGTTGAAGGAGCGTCGGTCGGACGCCTTCGTGTCGACCAAGGTCGGACTGCTGGTCGGCGAGCAGCACATCGTCGCCAACGGCCGCCCCGGGTATGTGAAACGGGCCTGCGACGCCTCGCTGCGGCGGCTCCAGACGGACGTCATCGACCTGTACCAGCTGCACCGCTCCGACCCCGAGGTCCCGGTCGAGGAGACCTGGGGCGCGATGGCCGAGCTGGTGCAGGCGGGCAAGGTACGGGCGTTGGGCATGTGCGCGGTCGGGGCGCGCGGCGGACGCCGGTCGGGGGCGGGCCTGCACGACGGCACGCTCCGGCAGCTTCGGCGGATCCAGCAGGTCTTCCCGGTGAGCGCGGTGCAGGCGGAGCTGTCGGTGTGGTCGCCGGAGGCCCTGGACGAGCTGCTCCCGTGGTGCGAGGCGCGCGGCATCGGCTTCCTGGCCGCGATGCCCCTGGGCAACGGCTTCCTCACCGGCACCCTCACCCCCGGCGAGGGCTTCGAACCGGACGACGTCCGCGCCCGCCACCCCCGGTTCACGGCCGAGATGATGGCGGCGAACCAGCCCATCGTGGCGGGCCTGCGCCGCGTCGCCCGACGCCATGGCCCCGAGGTCACTCCGGCCCAGGTGGCCCTGGCATGGGTCCTGTCCCGGGGGCGGCACGTGGTGCCGGTGCCGGGGGCGAAGCGGGAGCGGTGGGTGGTGGAGAACGCGGGGGCGGCGGAGCTGCGGCTCACGTCGGAGGATCTGGCGGAGATCGGGATGCTGCCTAGGGCTCGGGGGTCGTGGGACTAGGCCGGACGCGGCCTGGCA
>NZ_FLSP01000065.1 GCF_900091315.1 Streptomyces sp. DI166 | reverse complement strand
GTGCCACCTGATCGAGGCAATACACCCTCTCCACCAGTAGAAAGAAGGTCACGTTTACCTAGGGACGTGCCAGTCGTGGCCTTGGCCTCCACGACGACAAACCCGCCGTCTTTGCGGCGCCAAACCTGATCAAAGCGAAAGTTACCGTTTGCCGGCCCGTGCAAGGTCTCCTTAGTGGAGTTCGGGTACAGCTCAGGAATTACCTGATGCTCGGCGATCGCCTCGCCGTAGGCCTCGGCAGCTTTCGTTCGCTCGTTCATTGCGACCGAGTATTCGTTGCTAGCGTCCAGCAATTCGAATTCGTCTGAATACTTCATAGACACCATTCAGCGCATGCGTATGCGGGGTCGAAAAATCCCCAGTGAGTCAAAACTTGCTAATGAGTTGATGCGTGCCCTTAAACAAGGGAAGGTGGATTACATACTCGTGAAGGGCAAGGTCGATGGATCCAGGTACGATGGCTACGAGGTACACAAGTTCGACATCGGTTAATGGGGGCATTCAGTGGCAGTGAGGGTGACTCGACACGGCAGCTCCGGGCCCGATGACGAAGGGTACGCACTGGTCCTTGCCGAGGGCCTCGCCGACACCATCTCAACTTTGGAACGCTTGCCCCGCATGTTCGACGGTGCGCTCGGTCAGGCGATGGACCACCTGTGCGCACGCTTGGCATCCAACCCGGACGCGTCAGACCTCCGGACCTGGGAGGCCACCGTGACAGCGATGCAGGTGAGCGCCGCAGCTTTTGGGGCGGCGAACCGCACCGGTGGGACCATTGAGTGCCGCATCGCTGACCAGTTGCGAGCAATTCCGGCGACCGGTCCGCAGTACTACATCAACGCGGGCAACTGGCTCACCGCGTTCTGGCTGTCCATCGTCTGCCGGGAGCAAGCCCGCATGACCCAACTGTGCGAGATCCCGCTCGACTTGCTCCGTCAGTCCGGTAAGGAGTACGACGAGTACGTCTATTACTGGATTGATTCCCTGCAGACGTACTGGCTGGAGCGGCCGGGGCTCGGAGAGAAGCTGATGGCAGCAATTCAGTTTTCCTCTCCGGACGTTGCGCGAATCGCTGACCGGGATCTCTTGGACAAGATCCTCTACCAGCCGATCAACCTGTTCCACATGTTCCTTCGCAAGGACCGCGAGGGTTTCAATCGGGCGCTCGTCGAGGCGCTGGAACTCCACAAGGACTTCTGGACTGCCACAGAGGAACGGGAAGAGAGCGTTGAGGGCTACCTCGCACTTGGCCCGCTCGCTGTAACCTGCCTGGCCTACGACGCGGGATTCCCGATCGAAGTCGAATCCGATTACATCCCCAGTGAGTTGCTCAACCGTGCCTGGCTCGGCGAGTTCCCCACGTGACCGCCCACGACTACGACAACCAACTCCTCGAATCCGTCTCCGTCCGCCGACGCCGTCTCCGTGATGCCCTCCTCTTCGGGGCCCAGCGTCAGCGGAGGTCGCTCGATGAGCGGTTGGGGAAGGTGTTCGCGGGAGTGGTGGTCGCCGCGATCGTGTGTGCCGGATGTGTCGGGTGGTCGTTCGTGGAGAACAGGGTCATCGGGAAGAGCCCGTACGGGGCGTCCGTGCCCTCCTCCGGGCACGGAACCGGTGTCGGTGCCCGGTGATAGGTTCGAACGCGTGAATTCCACGGGGGCCTTGAGTACGCCGACGGCGCGCAGCCGTACCGCGCTCAGCCGGGTCACTCTCGTCGGTGAGCGGCGCCGGGTGGACCTCGTGCTGCCGTCCCAGGAGCCCGTGGGCGTGCTGTTGCCGGAGGTCATGCGGCTGCTCGACGACCGGGTCGGAGCGCGGCCCGAGCTGCGGCACCTCGTCACCGCCGACGGCTCCGCGCTCGCGCACGACAGCACCCTGGAGTCGGCCGGTATATCCGACGGCGCCGTGCTGCGGCTGGTGCGCGCCGAGGACGCCCCCTCCGCGCCCGTCGTACACGACGTCACCGATGAAGTCGCCGACGACCTCGACCTCCGGGCGTGGCGATGGAGCCCCTCGTCTCGGCGGATTGTCGCCGGTGCCGCCACCGTGCTGTGGGCCGTGGCCGCCGCGCTCCTCGCCCGAAGCCACTTTGAACTCGCCACAGTGGGGACTGCGCTTCTCTCCGCAACCCCCCTCTCCGCCCTCGCCGGTGTTCTCCTCGGCCGCGCCCGGCGCCACGCCCTCGCCGCCACCTTCCTCTCCACCGCCGCCGCCCTGTCCGTGCTCGCCGCCTGGACCTGCGCCGACGCCTACGACTGGGGCGCGCCCGCGCGGCTGGCCGGTGTGGCGGGGGCCGCGACCCTCAGCATGCTGCTCGTTGGGTGGTTTACCCCCGTCGGGCGCGGGGCGCTGATCGGGGGCGCGACACTCGGCGGATTCCTTGTCCTCTGGGAAGCCGGGTTCGCCCTGCAAGGCGGGGTCGAGACGAGCGCGCAGCAGGTCAGGGCCGGGTCCCTGCTCGCTGTCGTCGCCGTCGTCGGCCTTGGGCTGCTTCCCCGGCTCGCCCTCATGGCCTCCGGTCTGACAGGGCTCGACGACCGCCGCACCGGGGGCGCTTCGGTCAGCCGGTACCAGGTCGGCACCGCCCTCGCGGCCACCCACCGAGGACTGGCCCTCGCCACCGTCGTCCTGGCGGCCTCCGCCGCGGCCTCGGGCGTACTCGTGCTGCGCGACCCCTCCGCGTGGACCGTCTCACTGGCCGCCGTCATCGCCCTCACCCTCGCCCTGCGCGCCCGCGCCTTCCCGCTCACCGCCGAGGTCGTCGTGCTGCTGCTCGCCGCCTCGGCCGTCGCCGTACGGCTGGTGGTCGTTTGGGCGGAGCGTGCCGTGGACGCCACCGGGCCTGTCGCCGTGCTCGGCCTCCTTGCCGCCCTTCCGGTCGTCGCGCTCACCTTTGAACCGGCCGAGCATGTGCGGGTGCGGCTGCGACGGGCCGGCGACCTGCTGGAGTCGTTGGCCGTGATCGCCCTGTTCCCGCTGGTCATCGGTGTGTTCGGGGTGTACGGGCGGCTGCTGGGCACCTTCGCGTAGAAGGGGAGGGCGGCATGACCGGGGGAGGGAACGACTGGCAGGGCGACGTGCTGCGCCAGCTGACCGGCGGGGCGCCGGCACCCGCCGTTCCAGAGCCCGCCGTCCAGGTGCCCGCGACCCCGGCGCCCGCCGCTCCGGAACCCACCCCGGCGCCCGCCAAGGCACCCGCCGTCCCGGAATCCGCCACCCCGGAGCCCCACACGGCCCCCGCCCAGGCACAGGCCCCGTCCCCAACCCCCACCCCCCGCCCCACCCCCGACCCCCGCATCCCCACCTCGGTCCCGGCCCCGGCGCCAGCCCCAGCCCCCGCCCCCGAATCCACCCCCACCATTGACCCCCGCATAGCCATAGCCCTCGGCCGCCCCCAGCACGGTGACTCCGTCACCCGCCGGGCCGGTGGCTCGCTGCGTCGGCTCACCGCCTCCGCCTCCCAGGAGGTCGCCCAGCAGACGCGCCTCGCCCAGGAGGTGCAGCAGCCCGTCACCACCGGCCGGGTCATCGCCGTCACCTCGATCCGCGGCGGCGTCGGCAAGTCCACGGTCGCCGCGCTGCTCGGCCGTACCTTCAACCACTACCGGCACGACCCGGTGCTCACCCTGGAGGCGGACGCGGCGCTCGGCACGCTGCCGGTGCGGATGGGCGCCGAGAGCGTGCGCTGGTCCTGCGCGGATCTCGCCCGAATGCTCACGCCCTCCATGCAACTCACGGACTTGACCGGTTACTTGGTGCCCGTCGCCGACGGCGGTTGGCTGCTCCCCGCGAGCAACGGCCGGGTCGGCCCGCCCCTGGACGTACGCACCTACCGCACCGTGACCCTCGCCCTGCGCCGCTACTTCGCGGTGACGGTCGTGGACTGCGAGACCCTGCCCGGCGACGTGGCGCGGACCGCGATGGACACCGCGCACGCCCGTGTCGTGGTCGCCCCCATGACCGCCGAGGGCGTGGCGGGTACCCGCCAAGTACTGGACTGGCTCGCTCAGTTGCCGCACTCCGCCCTCGCCGCCACTGTGGTCGCCCTCAGCGCCGCCACCCCGGACACCACCCTCGACCCGAAGGCCGCCGCCGCGTATCTGCGCGAGCCCGGCGTCCCGGTCGTCCCGATCCCCTACGACCGCCATCTCGCCCAAGGAGGGCCCATCCACACCGCGATGCTGGGCCGGAGCACCCGTGAGGCGGCCGTGAGTCTGGCCGCCGAAACGATGCGGCGAGCGGTGAGCGCCCGGTGACGCAGCAGATCGTCCACCGGCCCGCGCGCTCCACCCTGCCCCTCGCCCCCGCCGCTCCCCGCACCGTCGAGGCTCCGCCCAACCTCCCCGAGGGCAAGGTCGGCAACGCCGCCACCGCGCTGCTGCCCATGGCCGGTGTCGTCAGTTCCGTCGTACTGATGACCGTGATCCGCAACAGCCGGTTCGCCGCGATCGGCGCCATGGTGCTGGTCGTCGCGCTGCTCGGCGCCGTGGCCCTGTTCCTCTCCCAGCGCGGCAAGGCTCAGCGCATGCGGCGCGTCCAGCGGGAGCGCTATCTGGAGTACCTGGAGGAGCTGCGCGAAGAGCTCGGCGAGGCCGAGCGGGCGCGGCGCAAGGAGTCCCGGCTGCTCAACCCGCCCCCGGAGGCCCTCTACGACATCCTGCGGGACCCCGCGCGGCTGTGGGAGCGGCGCCGTACCGACGCCGACTTCCTGCGGGTGCGGGCCGGCACCGGAGACGTGCCCGCGCAGGAGCTGACCATCGCCCACAACGGCACGGGCGGCGTCCTCACCCCGCCCGACCCGTTCATGCTCAACGAGGCCCGCGCCCTGCAGAGCCGCTTCGGCACGGCCACCGACTTCCCGCTCACCGTCCCCCTGGACCGGGCCGGGAACGTCAGCATCATCGGCGAACGCCAGGACGTCCTGCGCGTCGCCCGCGCCCTGCTCGTCCAGACCGCCGTCACGCACGCCCCGGACGACGTCGCCCTCGCCCTCGCCACCGGTGACGAGCCGGAGTGGGCCTGGGCGAAGTGGCTGCCCCACGTCCTCGATCCCCGGACCTTCGACGGACCGGTAGCCGCCCGCCGGATCGCCCCGGACCTGTCCGGCCTGGCCCGGCTCTGCTCCGCCGAGCTGCGCCAGCGCGCCGGATACGCCGCCGAGGTGCGCCGGGGACTCACCGGACGCGGCGCGGACGCCCTGCGACTGACCTCCCGCATGCTCGTCGTCAGCGACACCCACGGGGACACCGCGGCCGAACTCCCGCTGCCGGACTCGGCGGTGGCCATGGCCGACATGGGTGTGACCGTGCTGCACCTGCTGGAGCGCCAGGTTCACGAGCCCGACCAGGTGAGCGTGCGCATCACCGTCGACGGCGACCGGATCGTCGTGGACGACCTGCGCGGTCCCGCCGCCACGGGCACGGTCGACCCCGTGAGCACCGCCACGGGCAAGGCCGCCCCAGGGAGCGCCGCCACGGGGACCGTCGACCGGGTGAGCGCCGCGACCGCCGAGGGCCTCGCCCGGATGCTCGCCCCGCTGCGGCTGTCCGCAGAGTCCGCCGCCGAGGGCACACCGGTCTCCGGGCCGGTCGACTTCCCGGCGCTGCTCGGTATCGAGGACCCGGCCGAACTCGATCTCCACAGGCTGTGGGCGCCGCGCGACGAACGCGACTTCCTGCGCGTCCCCATCGGCGTCACCGACCGGCACGAGCCGGTGCTGCTCGACCTGAAGGAGTCCGCACAGCTCGGCATGGGCCCGCACGGGCTGTGCGTCGGCGCCACCGGCTCCGGCAAGAGCGAACTGCTGCGCACCCTCGTGCTCGCGCTCGCCGCCACCCACTCTCCCGAGGACCTGTCCCTCGTCCTGGTCGACTACAAGGGCGGCGCCACCTTCGCCCCCTTCACCGAACTCCCGCACGTGGCCGGGGTGATCACCAACCTGGAGAACCAGGCCGGGCTCGTCGAGCGCGTCCACACCAGCCTGGCCGGCGAGGTCACCCGACGGCAACAGGTGCTCAAGGACGCCGGGAACATCGCCGACATCGGCCACTACGCCGAACTGCGCGCCACGAAACGGCCGGACCTCGAACCGCTCCCGCACCTGTTCGTCGTCATCGACGAGTTCGGTGAACTCATCACCGCCAAGCCGGACTTCATCGACCTCTTCCTGTCCATCGGCCGTATCGGCCGCTCCATCGGCGTGCACCTGCTGCTCTCCAGCCAGCGCATCGAGGGCGGCAAGCTCAAGGGCCTGGACACCTATCTGTCGTACCGCCTGGGCCTGCGCACGTTCAGCGCCGACGAGTCGCGCACCGTCCTCGACACCACCGACGCCTTCCACCTGCCGCCGCTGCCCGGCTTCGGCTACCTCAAGGTCGACACCTCGACCTACGAGCGGTTCAAGGCCGGATATGTCTCCGGCGCCCACCACCGGCCTACCGCCTCACGTCCGGACGAACCGCTCGTCCGCCCCTACCCGGCCTACCACACCCCGAAGCGGGAAGCCGCCCCCGCGCAGGAGCCCGCCCGGCGGGAGACCGGACCCACCGTCCTGTCGGACATGGTCCGCCAGCTCGCCACCGCCGCACCCCCGGTGCGCCGGATCTGGCTGCCCCCGCTGCCCGCCGAGGTCACCCTGGACACGGCCGCCGGTCCGCTCACCGCCGACCAGCGCGGACTCCGCCTCGCGCACCGTGGCGGCCCGCTGCGGATACCCCTCGGCACCCTCGACGACCCCGCCCGCCAGCGCCAGCAGCCCTGGGAGCTTGACCTGACCCTCGCCGGTGGCCATCTGGCGGTGATCGGCGGACCGCAGTCCGGCAAGACCACCTTGCTGCGCACCCTCGCCCTGTCCCTGGCGCTCACCCACACCCCGTACGACGTGGCCGTGTACGGCCTCGACCTGGTCGGCGGCGGCCTCGCCGCACTCGCCGGACTGCCGCACGTCGGCGGTATCGCCGGGCGCGCCGACCACGAGCGGGCGGCCCGCACGGTCGCCGAGGTGCGCGCCATGCTCGCCCAGCGCGAGGAACTGTGCCGCGCGCACGGCATCGACTCCGTCGACCGGCTGCGCCGACTGCGCGCCGAAGGGCGGCTGCCCGAACTGGGCGCCACCGACATCGTGTTGCTCGTGGACGGATTCGGCGCCCTGCGTGACGAGTTCGCCGAACTCGACGACGCCGTGTCCGACCTGCTCAAGCGGGGCGCCGGGTACGGCATCCATGTCGTCGCGGGCATGCTGCGCTGGAACGAGGTGCGGATCGCCGCCCAGTCGATGTTCGGCACCCGGATCGAACTGCGCCTGAACGACCCCGCGGACTCCTCCGTCGACCGCAAGCTCTCCGAGACGCTCACCCCGGACGTGCCCGGCCGGGCGCTGACCGACGGCAAGCTGTTCGCGCAGGTCGCCCTGCCCCGTATCGACAGCCGGCCGGCCAAGGACGACCTCGGCGCGGCCCTCGAAGCCACCGTCCGTACGGTCCGGGCCGCCTGGCACGGGGACGTCGCCCCGCCCGTACGGGTGCTCCCCGCCCGCCTGCCGGTCACCGCGCTCGCCGAGCACGACGACCCGGCCCGTATCCCCCTGGGCGTCGACCAGGACGCCCTCGCGCCGGTGCTCCTCGACCTCACCGGCGCCGACCAGCACCTGCTGGTCCTCGGGGACAACGAGTGCGGCAAGACCAACCTGCTGAAGCTGATCACCCGCCGACTCGTCGCGCGGCACACGGACAAGGAGCTGGTCTTCGGCGTCTACGACCCCCGCCGCGGCCTGCGCGGAGTCGTCCCCGAGCCCTACCGCGGCGGCTACGCGCACAACACCAAGCTTGCCGCCGCGCTGTCCTCCGGCATCGCGGCCGAGCTGGAGAAGCGCCTGCCCGAGACCGCCGACCCGGACGCACCGGGGACGGGTGAACCGTCCTTCACCGGACCGCGGATCGTCATCCTCGTCGACGACTACGAGATCCTCACCTCGGCCGGCCAGCAGCCGCTCGCGCCCTTCCTGCCGTACCTGTCCTCCGCCCAGGACATCGGCCTGCACTTCGTCGTCGCACGGCGTATGTCCGGCGCCGCGCGGGCGCTGTTCGAACCCTTCCTGACCAGCCTGCGGGAGACCGGAGCCACGACCCTCGTGATGACCGGGGAACGCAGCGAGGGCCAGCTCTTCCCCGGCCTGTACGCCTCCCGGCAGCCACCGGGGCGGGGCACCCTGGTCCGCCGGGGCCGCCCCCATCAGCTCATCCAGACCGCCGTAGTGGACGAAGAGAACCCGTGACCAAGGACGTCATCGCCCTCACTCCGAAGATGCCGGACCTGCCCACGCTGCTCGCGGGCCTGTACGCGGGTGGTCCCGACATCGGGGTACGGACCCTCGCCGACGGCGCCGTTGTGCAGTTGTGCGCGCCCGGCGGACGCCCGCTGGTCTCGGTCGAGGCGCCCGTCCTGGTCCAGGTCCCCGGCGAGACGGCACGGCTGCTGGATCATCCCGTGGCGGACGGGCCGGTGTGGTGGACCGAGGCCCGCGCCTCCACGGCGGCGCCCGAGGCGGGACGGCTCGCCGGTTCCTTCGCCGGACGCCTGGCCACCGTCCTGGGCGGCACGGTCTGGCCCCCGGAAGCGGCCACCACCGACGTCGTCCCGATCGCCCCCGACGTCTCCGCGGTGCCCGCCTCCGCCACCCCGGCCGTGGACGTCCTCACCGAGCGTGCGGCCGTGGTGATGCAGGACCGCCCTATCGTCCCGCTGACCAGTTGGCTGTCGGACGCCCTGCGCACCGCCGCCGAGGGCGAACTCGCCCTCCAGATCGTCACCCCGCCCACCACCCGCCTCTCCCTGCCCACCCGCACTGCCCTGCGGGGCCTGCCCAACCGCTGGGTCGTGCAGGACCCCGAGCACGGTTTCTACGACGGCCTGTCGGGCGCCCGGCTCCACTGGAAGGACGGTGCCTTCACGCCCACCGGCGCGGCAGCGCAGTCGGCGCCCTTCATCGATACCGGCGACCGCCAGCTCCTGCTGACCCTGCGCACCCGGCATCCGGCCGAGGCGGACCTCGTGCTCGGGCGGTCCCTGGAGACGGCCTGGCAGCACCTCACCGGGCGCCCGCCCGCCGGATGGAGCACCGCCGAACCGGTCAACCTGCCCTGGTCCACACGCCAGTTGACGGACCTCGCCCGCTCGCGAGCCCCCCGGTCGACCTGGCTGGTCGCCGTCGGGCACCCCGAGCGGCCGGCCGTAGCCACCCTTCGCGTGCTGCGCACCCCGGCCGGGGTCGAGGAGGACATCGCGCTCGCCCTCGGATACGGCGCCGAGGAGGACGTACCCCTCGATGCGATCGAGACCCTGGCCGCGGAACTCGGCTCCGGGTACGGCTTGGTCTCCCTGCTGACCTCGCTGCGTGCGGCCCGCCGTGATCTGACGGTCCCCGCGCGGCTGGAACCGGCGCCGGTCCCCGTGGCGTTCACGGTCGTCGGCGACCCACCGCCGACCGGCCCCACCCCTGTGCGCCTGGGCCGCGCCCTGCACTACCGCCTGGGCGACGGAAGCCGGGCCGAGGAGGCGTGGGGCCGTCTGCGGGAGCTGCTCGAACTCCGCCGCCGCCTCAGGAAGCCGTAGGCACCCCGCCCCCCAACCAGTCCCCGGGTCTCCTGCTCCGCGGCCTGCGCGTCCGTCAGTCTGGGGGCTCGCGGTCGCTCAGGGGTATGGGGGGCGTCCATGCGTCGTCGGCTCCGTTTCGTCCGTCGGTACGGGGGGTTGGGTCGACGTGCAGTCGCCACCGAGCGGCGAAAAGGTTGCCGGGGAGAGTTACGGCACCTCCGGCGGCGGCGTGGGCGCCCCGGGCAGCCGCACCGTCGCCACCGTCCCGCCGCCCTCGGCCGTCCCCAGCGTCACCCTGCCCCCCGCCTGCTGGACCGTCCGGGCCACGATCGACAGACCGAGGCCCGAGCCGGGCAGGGCACGCGCACTCGGGGAGCGCCAGAAACGGTCGAAGACGTACGGGAGTTCATCGGTGGGGATACCCGGACCGTGGTCGCGCACCGTCAGTACGCCCTCGGCCAGCCGCACCTCGATCGTGCCGCCCCCGGGGCTGAACTTCACCGCGTTGTCGAGCAGGTTGACCACGGCGCGCTCCAGGGCCGCCGGTTCCGCGCGGACGTACCAGGGCGTCAGGTCGGCCGTGATGGTCAGTTCCTGTCCGCGCAGGCGGGCGCGGCGCAGGGCGGCCTCGACGGTTTCCTCCAGCGAGACCACCTGGACGCGCTCACCGCGCTGTCCCTCCGAACGGGACAGCTCCTGCAAGTCGCCGATCAGCGCCGCCAGTTCCGTCATCTGCGCCTTCACCGAGGCCAGCAGTGCCTTGCGGTCCGCCTCGGGCAGGGGGCGGCCGGTCTCCTCGCTGCGGGTCAGCAGCTCGATGTTGGTGCGCAGGGAGGTCAGGGGGGTGCGCAGTTCGTGGCCCGCGTCCGCGATCAGCTGCTGTTGCAGTTCGCGGGAGCTGGCCAGGGCCGATGTCATGGAGTTGAAGGAACGGGACAGGCGGGCCACCTCGTCCTCCGACTCCTCCTCCACGGGGATGCGGACGTTCAGGTCCTCGGTCCTGGCCACGTGCTCGACGGCCTCGGTCAGCTTGTCCACGGGACGCAGGCCCGCCCGCGCCACCGCGAGTCCGGCGGCCCCGGCGCCGATGACTCCCACGCCGCCGACCAGGAGGAGGATGAGGGCGAGGTCCTTGAGGGTTTCCTGGGTGCTCTTCAGGGGTGCGGCCACGATCAGGCCGATGTTCGGTCCGGGGTCCCCCGTACTGGTGGGCGTGGTGCCGAGCGGCCTGATCAGGACGCGGACGTCCGCTCCGTCCTCGGTCGTGCCGTTGCGGAAGTAGAGTTCGCCGATCTTCCCGTTCTCGATGGTGTCCGTGTCCGAGTCGGTCACCTTCACCGGGGACACCGCGCCGCCGAGCAGGCAGACGGTCCCGTCCTCCGTAACCACCTGGGAGTAGTTGGCGAAGAAGCGGGGGCCGTACGGGATGTCCGTGCAGCGGCTGAGGGCGTTCTCCACCTGGGCGCGCGTCACGATCGCCGCCTTGGTGAGGTCGTCCTCCACCTGCTCGTACAGCTTCCCCTGCACAATGAACCAGCAGGTCACCGACACCGCCGCCACCGCGAACGCCACCGCCGCCGCCACCAGCAGCGCCAGCCGGGACCGGATCGGCAGCGCACGGAACCCGCGGAAGAACCTGCTCACTCCGCGCCGCCCTGCCGCAGGACATAGCCGACGCCGCGCACGGTGTGCACGAGGCGGGGCTCGCCGCCCGCCTCCGTCTTGCGGCGCAGGTACATCACGTACACGTCGAGGGAGTTCGACGACGGCTCGAAGTCGAAGCCCCACACGGCCTTCAGGATCTGCTCGCGGGTGAGGACCTGGCGCGGGTGCGCCATGAACATCTCCAGCAGGGTGAACTCGGTCCGGGTCAGCTCCACCTGCCGCTCGCCCCGGGTCACCTCCCGCGTCGCCAGGTTCATGCGCAGGTCGGCGAAGGTGAGTACGTCGTCGTCCTCGACCGCCGCTACGGCTGCCGCCGCGTAGGAGCTGCGCCGCAGCAGGGCCCGTACCCGTGCGAACAGCTCGTCCAGCTCGAACGGCTTGACCAGGTAGTCGTCGGCCCCGGCGTCCAGTCCCGTCACCCGGTCGCCCACCGTGTCGCGGGCCGTCAGCATCAGGATCGGGGTCGTGTCGCCCGCCCCGCGGATGCGGCGGGCGGTGGTCAGACCGTCCATGCGGGGCATCTGGATGTCGAGGACCACCAGGTCGGGGCGGTAGACGGCGGCCTTCTCCAGGGCGTCGGCGCCGTCCACGGCCACCTCCGTGGCGTACCCCTCGAAGGCGAGGCTGCGCTGGAGTGCTTCGCGCACCGCCGGCTCGTCGTCGACGATCAGGATGCGCTGGGGGTCACGGTCGCCATCGGCGGGGCTCATGGGCTTCGGGTTCCTCGGGTGCGGAAGGGTCGGTTCGGCAACGACTTCAGCGTCGCACGTCGGCCGCGGGCGCGGTGCGCGCGGTGCGCGTGCTACGGCCACGGCCGCGGCGGTGTGCCGTCGTACGGCCGGTGGCCAGCTCCGGCGCCCGGCCCGCGGTCGGCCGGTGCAGCTCGTACGCCACCTCCAGCGCCGCCGCGAAGCTCGCCGGGTCGGTGTCGCTCGCCGTGCGGGAGACCTGCGTGATCATGTCGTACCCCTCAGTTCTGCTGGCCCGCGCGCAGCTGGGCGAGGTCGGACTTGACGGTGTCGATCGGGATGGCGAACCCGAGGCCCACGCTGCCGGCGTCCGCGGAGGACGAGGCGGAGGAGTACATCGCGGAGTTGATGCCGATGATGTTCCCGTTCATGTCGATCAGCGCGCCGCCGGAGTTGCCCGGGTTCAGGGACGCGTCCGTCTGGATCGCCTTGTACGTCGTCGTGGACGAGCCGGTGTCGCCGTTGAACTCCTGGCCGCCGAACTCGAACGGCCAGCCGCCGTCCGGCTGCTGTTGCTGCTGCCCCTCGCCGGTGGAGACGGTGACATCGCGGTCAAGCGCCGAGACGATGCCGCTGGTCACGGTGCCGGTCAGGCCCTCGGGCGAGCCGATCGCCACGACGGTGTCGCCGACCTGCACCGCGTCGGAGTCGCCGAGGCTCGCCGCCTTCAGCCCGGAGGCGTTCTGCAGCTTGATCAGCGCGAGGTCCTTGCTGCTGTCGGTGCCGACGACCTCGGCGGTGTACTCCTTGCCGTCACTGGTCGTCACCTTGATCGAGGAGGCGCCGGAGATGACGTGGTTGTTGGTGACGATCTCGCCGTCGCTGGTGATGATCACGCCGGAGCCGGTGGACTGACCGGAGTTGGAGGTGGCGCTGATCTCCACGATGCTCGGGCTGACCGCCTCGGCGATGGCCGCGATGTCGCCCTTCTTGCTGGAGGGCACCACGTTGGTCGTGGTGGAGGAGGCGACGGTGTCGCTGCCGGAGAGTTCCTGGACGGCGTAGGCGGTACCGCCGCCGACGGCCGCGGCGACGAGCGCGACGGCGGCCAGCAGGGCGACGGGGCCCCGGGTCCGCTTCCTAGGCATGGCGTGGCCGGTAACACCGACGGTGGGCTCATGGGCCGGCGGCGGAGGCCACTCCGGGTTCACGGGGGCGCTCACCGGGGTGTGCGGGTACGGGTTCTGGGACGGTGAACTCTGCTCGTAGTCGCCCTCACGGCGGAAGCTCTCGGTCATGTCCATGAGCCTGTCGCCCGACCATGAGAGCTTGCTGAGTGCCGCCTGAGAAGCCCGGCAGAACCTCGTATGCCCGATATAAAGACCCGCCCCAGACGGCAACCGGCCGACTGCCGGGCGGCGGCTACGCGCAGCCGCAGGACTGCCGTACGACCAACCGCGACGGGAACACCTTCAGCCGCTCCCGGCGCGAGCCCGCCACGCGCAGGCCGTCGTCCAGGACCAGGTCCACCGCGGCCCGCGCCATCGCGGAGCGGTCGCTGGCGACCGTGGTCAGCGGCGGATCGGCCAGGTCCGCTTCCTTGATGTCGTCGAACCCGGCGACCGCCAGCTCGCCCGGCACGTCGATACGCAGTTCGCGGGCCGCGCGCAGCACGCCCAGCGCCTGGTCGTCGGTGGAGCAGAAGATGGCCGGGGGCTTCTTGGGCCCGGCGAGGAGGTCCAGCGCTATGCGGTAGGCGTCGTACCGGTTGTAGGGCGCCTCGAACAGCCGTCCCTCGGTGTCGACACCGGCCTCCTCCATGGCGCGCTTCCAGCCCTCGACGTGGTCGGAGACCGGGTCGCCGACGGACGGCGTCTCGGCCGTACCGCCCATACAGGCCACGTACTCGTAGCCGTGCTCCAGCAGATGGCGCACGGCGAGCTGGGCGCCGCCGAGGTCGTCGGTGACGACGGCGACGTCGTCGATCGCCTCGGGGCGTTCGTGCAGCAGCACCACGCGGGCGTCCCAGGCGTCGATCTCCGCCGCGGCCAGGTCGTTCAGCGCGTGGCTGACCAGGATCAGACCGGAGACCCGCATGCCGAGGAAGGCGCGCAGGTAGTGGACCTCGCGTTCGCCGACGTAGTCGGTGTTGCCGACCAGGACCATCTTCCCGCGCTCGGAGGCGGCCTGTTCGACCGCGTGCGCCATCTCGCCGAAGAAGGGCTGGCGGGCGTCCGGGATGATCAGGCCTATGAGGTCCGTGCGGCGCGAGGCCATGGCCTGCGCGACACGGTCCGGCCGGTACCCCAGCTCCTTGATCGCGGCGAGGACGCGCTCGCGCGTGGCCGGTGCGACCGGCCGGGGTCCGTTGTTGATGACGTAGCTGACGACGGCAGTGGAGGTCCCTGCCAGCCGCGCCACATCATCCCTGGTTACCTTGGCCACGCGCGGAGTCTACGCGGATATACCCGCTCTGGGCAGGGCGTGCGGGCGCCCGCACACTCCCCGCCCGAGCGCTGTGGGAGCGCGTTACGCATCCGCGCTGACCTCCACGCCGTCCAGGACCGCCGTCTCGTCCGTATCCGCCGCCTTTGACCGGGCGGAGCCGGTGCGGGCCTCCTCGGCGGGACGCTCGGGCTTTTCCGGCGTAACGAATCGATAACCCACGTTCCGGACGGTTCCGATCAAGGACTCGTGCTCGGGGCCGAGCTTGGCGCGCAGCCGCCGTACGTGCACATCGACCGTTCGGGTGCCGCCGAAGTAGTCGTAGCCCCAGACCTCCTGGAGCAACTGGGCGCGGGTGAAGACCCGGCCGGGGTGCTGGGCGAGGTACTTCAGGAGCTCGAACTCCTTGAAGGTCAGGTCCAGGACCCGGCCCTTGAGCTTGGCGCTGTAGGTGGCCTCGTCCACGGAGAGGTCGCCGTTGCGGATCTCCATGGGGGAGTCGTCGTTGACGATCTGCTGCCTGCCCATGGCCAGCCGCAGCCGGGCCTCCACCTCCGCGGGACCGGCGGTGTCGAGCAGGACGTCGTCGATGCCCCAGTCGGCGGTGACGGCGGCGAGGCCGCCCTCGGTGACGACCAGGATGAGCGGACAGCCG
This sequence comes from Streptomyces sp. DI166, assembly GCF_900091315.1. Classification (GTDB taxonomy): domain Bacteria; phylum Actinomycetota; class Actinomycetes; order Streptomycetales; family Streptomycetaceae; genus Streptomyces; species Streptomyces fuscus. The sequence continues at coordinate 35,585 of NZ_FLSP01000065.1, read as the reverse complement.
GGCCCGGTGGAGCGCAGCAGCTGACACAGGCTGCGCACCTGGGGCAGGTCGCGGCGGCCGTCGATGAGGATGACGTCGGCGCCGGGGGTGTCGACGAGTGCGGGGCCTTCGGCGGGGGCGACCCGCACGTTGTGCAGGAGCAGGCCGAGGGCCGGGAGCACCTCCGTCGACGGCTGGAGGGCATTGGTCAGGAGCAGCAGAGAACTCATACGTCTGGTTCCTCCTCGGTCCCTGCGAGGACGTTTGCAAGCACAGCGGATTTGCTCTGCGATCCCGGGGCCCGTACACCTGCGGTTTCCCGCGTCGTATACAACGCTTCCGAAAGCACAAAAGGACCCGGGGGCTACGCTGCCCGAGTCCTCTGCCCAGCAGAATAGCCCACATGAGCACTGGTCGGGCAGGTCATGTGGCGCGTTCGACGCCCGTTCCGAATTCTGAGACGAGCAGACAGGCCGCTATACGGACGTTTCTGCGCACTAAAGACGGGGTGTCGATCGATTCCGTATACGACCCGAGTGCGGTCGTATACAAAACCGAAAGTGCACCTTCGCGTGACCTTGTGTTCGTGATCGCCCACGGATTCACCGGCGATGTGGACCGGCCGTATGTGCGGCGGGTGGCGAGGGCGTTCGCGCAGTACGGGGGCGTGGTCACGTTCTCCTTCCGCGGCCACGGACGCTCCGGCGGACGGTCCACCGTGGGCGACAAAGAGGTACTCGATCTGGCGGCCGCCGTGGAGTGGGCGCGGGGGCTCGGGCACGCGCGCGTGGTGACCGTCGGTTTCTCCATGGGCGGCTCCGTGGTGCTGCGGCACGCGGCGCTGTACGGGCCGCGGCACGAGGGGCGCACGGAGGCGCGTACGGACGCGGTGGTTTCGGTCAGTGCCCCCGCCCGTTGGTACTACCGGGGCACGGCACCTATGCGCCGCGTCCACTGGCTGGTAACCCGGCGCGGGGGCCGCCTGCTGAGCCGGTACGGCCTCAGGACCCGCATCCACCACCGCGACTGGGACCCGGTCCCGCTCTCCCCGGTGGAGTCGGTGCCGCTCATCGCCCCCACCCCGCTGCTGATCGTCCACGGCGACCGGGACGGCTACTTCCCGCTCGACCACCCCCGGATGCTCGCCGAGGCCGCGGGCGAGCACGGCGAACTCTGGCTGGAGCCGGGCATGGGCCACGCCGAGAACGCGGCCGGTGAGGAGCTCCTGGCCCGTATCGGTAGCTGGGCTGTCCGCCGGGCGGGCTAGCCTGGCCCTGTCGACAGCCCGCAGCGGCTGAGAGTCGAAGGACTGAGGGACGGGATGGCAAAGGTCACGGTGCGCTACTGGGCCGCCGCGAAGGCCGCGGCCGGGGTCGCCGAGGAGGCGTACGACGCGGCCACGCTCGCCGACGCGCTCACCGCGGTGCGCGAGCGACACCCCGGGGAACTGGTGCGCGTCCTGCAGCGATGCTCCTTCCTCATCGACGGTGACCCCGTGGGCACCCGCGGGCATGAGACGGTACGGCTGGCCGACGGCGGCACGGTCGAGGTGCTCCCGCCGTTCGCAGGAGGGTGACGATGACCAACCAGCCGTATCAGGGCGGCTACGACCCCTACGGGCAGCAACCGCAGCAGGGGTGGCAGCAGCAGGGTTACGAGGACCCGCAGTACACCCAGCAGTGGGCGGGGCAGACCTGGGAGACCCAGGTCCAGGCACCGGTGTCGGCGGCGGAGACGGCGTACCTGCCGCAGCAGGGGTACGAGGGGTACGAGCCGCAGGCGGTGCCACCGGTACCCGCCCCGGCTCCGGCCGCGCCCGACGCGTCGGACTACGGACCGCCCACGCTCGGCGGCAACACCCGCGTCACCGACGCACAGCGGGCCCGCGCCGAGGGCCGCTCCCCGATCATCGAGCCCGGTATGCAGCCGGCGGCGCTGACGGCGCTGCTCGGCCTGCTGCTGGCGGGCACGGCGGCGGTCGGCACCTGGGCGCTGCTCGCCCCGCTGGTGATCCTCCAGGGTGTCACCGCGGCCGGCTGGTTCCGGCTGAACGGCATGTGGCCCGCCCGCCAGGGCATCGCGCTCGCCTTCGCGGGCGCGCTCACGGCGGACGTCGCCCTGCTCGCCGCCGACCGGACCCCCGCGGCGATCCTCGGCACCCTCGGCGTCTGGGTCCTCCTCGTCCTGGTCCTCCAGCTCCGCTCCCACGCCGACCCGGACGAGCGTATGTACGGCCTGATGGCGACGGTCGTGTCGGCGGCGCTGGCGATCGTGGCGGCGGGCTATCTGGCGGCCAAGCCGGACGCGGTGACCGTGGGCGCGGTGGCCGTGGCGGTGGCCGTCCTCGCCCGGGCCCTTCCCCTGCCGACCCCGGCGTCGGTGGTGGTCTCCCTGCTCGCCGGGGCGGGCGCGGGCATCGCGGTGGGCGGGATGACGGACGCGGGCACGGAGGGCGCCCTGCTGGGCGCCGCGGCAGCGGCCTGCGCCCTGATCGGCCACCGGGTCGCGAGCTACGACTACCCGTCCAGGTTCGTCCACTTCACAGCGGGCGTGGCCCTGCCCCTGGCAGCGGCGGCACCCCTGGTGTACGTGCTGGGCCGGGGGCTGGGTTAACAGCCCCCGCAGGGTCAGGCGCGGGGCTCTCGGGCGTCGGTCTTGAGACCTGAGATGAACGCGGTGAAGACGTCGGCGGGGAGGGAGAGGGGGGCGCGGGCGCGGTCCTTGGAGTCGCGTATGGCGACCCTTGTCCCGAGGCGCGCCAGCTCTACGCAGGCATCGCCCTGGCCGCCGCCGGAGAAGGACGACTTCGTCCAGGTGTCGGGGGTGAGCACGTCCTCACAGCTCCTTCGTCAGCTGGTGGATGAAGTCACGCGAACGAGCGGGTTCGAGTGACATCGCCTCCACCCTACGGAAGAGCGCTCGATAGCGGGCGAGTTGCGCTGCGGCATCGATGAAGACCGGCCCGTTGGGGCTGTCGCGGACCATGGTGTCCAGCGCGGGGACTGGGCCGCCCGCGTAGACCATGGCACTCCCGGCCCCGCCGAAGCCGTCCAGTTCGAACGGGAGGACCCGGACCGTGACGTGATCGGCCTCGGAGAGTTCGACGATGCGGGCGAGTTGCGCCCGTGCGTCGGCTCGCGTGCCGACCCTGATACGCAGGGCGGCCTCGTGGATCAACGCTTCGTAGGGGACTGGGTCGGGCCGCTCGATGATGATCCTGCGCTTCATCCGGTGTTCCACCCAGCGCTCCACGTCGCTCTCCGGGAACTCCGGGTTGACGAAGGCGAAGAGCGCCCGAGCGTAGTCCTCGGTCTGCAGAAGGCCAGGGACGTGCAGGAAATCGGCGTCCCATCGGTATCGGGCGTGGTGTTCAAGCTCGGGCAGGTCGAGAAACGCCGTTGGCAGATCATCCCGGTACGACTCCCACCAGCCGCGCGCCCGCTCCGTGGCCATCGCGACCAGGGCGTCGACCAACTCCCTGTCCGCGCAGGAATAGTGGGCGGCGAGACGCCGTACACGGGCCTCGCTCACCCCAGCGATGCCGGACTCGATCTGGCTCATCTGGACGGAATCGGCCCCCAGCAGCGCCGCGGCCTCCCGCGCCTTGAGTCCTGCGGCCTCGCGTAGTTTGCGCAGCTCAGCGCCCAGACGGACCTGGCGTGCGGTGGGACGGCGCCGACGCGTCATCTCTTCCTCCTTGCCTCCAACGACCGGGAGGCAGCGACTCGTTCGGGCGCAAGATTACGACAACGGCTTGCGTGAGCCTAAATTTAGGACCTACGGTCGGTGACGCGACGAGCACTCTGCGAGATGCCGGAGTCCGGAAGCGCACCGCTCCGTCCTGCCGTGGCGGCTGCGGCAATGACACCGTCCCGCGCACCTCGCAGCACCAGCCAACTCTCCTACGCCCAACAGGAGTTCACCCATGCCGGAAAACGAGCCCGAACCCTGGGAGTACACCCTCCACATCCCCCACGACCCCCGAGCCGTTCCCGTATGTCGCCGTACCCTGCGCCTGATCCTGACCGTCCATGGCCTGATCCGGCTGGTGGACTCCGCCGAGTTGGTCGGGGCGGAGCTGGTCTCCAACTCCGTACGGCATACGGCGGGACCCGCCGCTCTGCGTGTCCGGTGGTCGGCCGGGGTGCTGCGGATCGGGGCGTGGGACGCCGACCCCGCGCCTCCGGACCCGCCGGAGAAGTGGGAGCGGCTGGGCGGGGTGGAGGAAGAGGGGAGAGGGCTGGCCCTGGTGCGGGCCTGTGCCGATGTGTGGGGGTGGCAGCCACTGTCGCGTGACGGCCGCCCCGGCAAGTACGTGTGGTGTGACCTGATTGCCGTCTGACCTGTGGATCGGGACCGGTGGAAGAGCTGGAAGGGGGCGCGGACAGTCGCCTCTCGACCCGCCCCCCCTGTCACAAGTGATCGACAATCGCGCGGCCCCCGGACACCGCCCGGTTACCCTCCCCGGAGGCGGCCACTCGGTCGTCGTGACCGCCTAGGTGGGGGACTCCGGAACATGCGCGCACTGCGAATAACGCTGATCATCGTCGTCGTCCTCGGTGGCCTGTTCGTACTCGCCGACCGTCTCGCCGTCGGCTTCGCCGAGGACGAGGCCGCGGAGAAGCTGAAGTCCACGGAGAACCTGGCGGCGACCCCGGACGTGTCGATCAACGGCTTCCCGTTCCTCACCCAGGTGGCCAGCGGCGAACTGGACGACGTCGAGGTCGGCATCGACGACTACGAGGCCAGCACGGGCGACGGTGGCAAGACCATCCGTATCGACGGGCTGCGGGCCAACATGAAGGGCGTCCACTTCTCCGGCGACTACAGCTCCGCCACCGCCGCCTCCGCCACCGGCACCGCGACGATCTCCTACGACGAGCTGCTCAAGGCCACCAAGTCGGAGCCCACCGAGGTCGTCCCCGGCGTGCAGGCCAATGTCGTCGGCCTCTCCGACGGCGGCAACGGCAAGATCAAGGTCGCCGTACGGGTCCAGGGGAAGGCCGCCGGCGTCCTGCCCGTCGACCGCACGCTGTCGGTGCTCAGCACGGTGACCGTCGAGAACAACAAGGTGCGGGTCAACGCCGACGCCCTGCCCGCGATCAAGGGCCTGTCGCTCGCCGAGGACCGGGTGCGCAGCATCACCGACTTCCAGCAGGCCATCGACCGCCTTCCCGGGGGCATCGAGCTGGACAAGGTCGAGGCGGCGAAGGACGGCGTGGTCATCACCGTGAAGGGTTCCGACGTCCGGCTCGCGGGGTAGGAAGGCCCAACGGGGCGGCCCAGCGCGGGGCGGCCCAACGGGGGCGGAAACCCCCTGGTGAACACCGGCTGTCCGAAAGGCGAGACGCCCCCGTCCGCACCGTAGCCGCGGCGGCGAAAACACGCCCCCGAAACCCTTGCGGGACGGGCCCGGACGGCGCGCGCATCCCACATCCCGGACGATCGCGTCTCAAAATACGACACACCGGTGACATGCGCGCCCGGACCTCCCTACGATCGCAGCTATGAAGCGACAGGCGGATCTCACGAAGCGGCGGGCAGTAGACCTGTGCCGCGTCGCCGCCATGCTCTGTCGCCCCTTCTGAGCGAAGAGCACCGACTCCTCGCATTTCCCCGCCGCCCTGCCCTGGGCACCCGTGCCGCCGTGCGCCGACGCACCGCGCGCACCCCTCTCACCTGCACGCCCCCGCAACTGCCCCGGAGGAGAAAGCATGAGCCGCAGCGACGTCCTGGTCGACGCCGACTGGCTCCAGGAGCACCTGGACGACGACAACATCGCGATCGTGGAGGTGGACGAGGACACGTCCGCCTACGAGAAGAACCACATCAAGAACGCGATCCGCATCGACTGGACCAAGGACCTGCAGGACCCGGTCCGGCGTGACTTCATCGACCAGGAGGGCTTCGAGAAGCTCCTGTCGAAGAAGGGCATCGCCAACGACACGCTGGTCGTCCTGTACGGCGGCAACAACAACTGGTTCGCGTCCTACGCCTACTGGTACTTCAAGCTCTACGGCCACGAGAACGTCAAGCTCCTCGACGGCGGCCGCAAGAAGTGGGAGCTGGACGCCCGCGAGCTGGTCGACGGCTCCGAGGTGCCCGAGCGCCCCACCACCGAGTACAAGGCCAAGCCGCAGGACACCTCCATCCGCGCCTTCCGCGACGACGTGGTGGCGGCCATCGGCGCGCAGAACCTGGTCGACGTCCGGTCGCCCGACGAGTTCTCCGGCAAGCTGCTCGCCCCGGCCCACCTGCCGCAGGAGCAGTCGCAGCGTCCGGGCCACGTCCCGACCGCCCGCAACATCCCGTGGTCGAAGAACGCCAACGACGACGGCACCTTCAAGTCGGACGAGGAGCTCAAGGCCCTCTACGCCGAGGAGCAGGTGGACCTCGCCAAGGACACCATCGCCTACTGCCGTATCGGTGAGCGCTCCGCGCTGACCTGGTTCGTGCTGCACGAGCTGCTCGGCGTGGAGAACGTCAAGAACTACGACGGCTCCTGGACCGAGTACGGCTCCCTCGTCGGCGTGCCGATCGAGCTCGGCGCCAACAAGTAAGACCGCCCGACCTTTACCCCCCAAGGAGTTCAACATGTGCGGAGCGAAGGCCGGCGGCCCCGACGCCTCGACGATCAAGCCCGGTGAGACCACCATCCAGGGCCAGGTGACCAAGGACGGCGAGCCGGTGCAGGGTTACGTGCGCCTGCTCGACTCGACCGGCGAGTTCACCGCGGAGGTCCCCACCTCCGCCACGGGCCAGTTCCGCTTCTACGCGGCCGAGGGCACCTGGACCGTCCGTGCGCTGATCCCCGGCGGCACGGCCGACCGTACCGTCGTCGCCCAGCAGGGCGGCCTGGCCGAGGTCGCGATCGCGGTCTGAGGCACGCCTGAGAACGGCCGGAGGGCCGCACCCCTGGGTTGGACGCCTGGGTGCGGCCCTTCCGCCTTTGCGGACCTACGCTGGACGTATGTACGCGCGGCGGCGTCGTCGGTACTTCGCCATGATGGGCACCTGCATCGCGCTGTTCGTCCTGGCCTGGGGCGTCGTACGCCTCTGGTCGGTCCCGGTGGCCGTCGGCATGTGCCTGGTGGCCATGGTGATCCCGCCCCTGGCGGCGATGGTCGCCAACCGGCGGGGCCCGGACGACCGCTGGTGGGACGACCCGTCCGGCGACCCCAAGTCCGACGAGTGGTGGGACGAGCTGGACGGCAAGAAGCGCCGCCCGTAGCTCCGCCCGTCAGTACACGAGCGCCTGCGCCCCGTCCCCGAGCGCCTCCTGTACGAACACCTGCGCGCCCGCGATCCGTACGCCCTCGATGACGTCCTGCTCGGTGATGTCCCGGCGCGCGGCGCACTGCGTGCACAGGGTGACCTGCCCGCCCGCGAGGACCGACTCCAGCAGGTCGGGCAGCGGAGCGGCGTGCGGCAGCTCGAACTCGGCCGCCTTCCCCGGGAGCGCGAACCACGCGGACTCCCCGGTCAGCCACAGCGACACCTCGACCCCACTGGCCACGGCCACCGCCGCCACCGTGAACGCCTGAGAACACCGCTCGGGCGCATCGGCCCCGGCAGTCACCTTGATCACGAGCTTCTTCGCCATGCCCGAATCGTAATCAAGGCGCTTGCAACCTAGAGCGTTGGCCATGGGTCTCCTGTGCGCGCGCATACGGAATGCGGGCTACGAGTTCTGTGGGGGGACCCCTTGGAAGTACCCGAAGAGGAGGAGTCGGCAGCGCCGCGCCGCCTCCGTCGCGGGCGTCGTACGGCACTGCTGCTCACCGGCGCGGGCGTGCTGGGTCTGGTGGCGGGCACCTGCGCCGGCTACCTCGTGCAGGCCGAGCGTGAGCCGACGCCGCTGCCGCCGCTGTCCCAGCCGGAGCTGAAGCGGGCCGCGGGTGAGGCGCCGGAACCGCTCCCGGTATCCCGCGACCGCCAGGTCAGGACCGAGGGCGATCTGCGCAAGCTGGTGCTGCGCAAGCCGGCCGGCGCGCAGAAGGCCGGCTGGCTGACCGAGCCCGTGGAATGGCTGGACATGGCCGACTACGCCAACATGTACGACGACCCCAGCAGGGCGTACGCCAACATGGCGCCGGACTTCCGCCGCGCGGTCACCACCGGCTGGGAGACGGACACGTACACGGTGGAGATCAACCTGGTCCAGCACCGGCAGGACGAGACGCTCGCGGCCAAGAAGGCCGTCGAGAACCACCAGTACTGGGCGACCTTCGACGGCTCCGACCCGGAGAGCGACTTCTCCGAGAACAAGGACGTCAAGAGCTGGACCATCCCCGGCACCGAGGAAGGCACGGCCTACGTCGACACCGTGCCGGACACCGAACCGGGCTACGAGCCGCTGTACCGCGCGTCGGCGCACGCCTGGCGCGGGGACATCAACATGGAGATCTGGATCTACGGCTCCGAGCCGATCGCCAGGAAGACGATCCTCGACATTGCCGAACGACAGATGGAGCGGCTGTGAGCGAGGTCAAGAAGCGGTTCGGCGTACGCCGGGTACTGGCTGTCTCGGGGGCCGTTCTGCTCGCCGGGGCGCTGGTCGCCGGGGTCGGTCACACCGTGCTGACCGTGCGGGACGCCGACCGGGACGCGGGTGCGCCGCGGTGGGAGTTCCCGCCCGAGAGGTCCTCAGACGAGACCGGGACGCCGTCGCCCTCCGGGCTCGCGGGCCGGCTCGTGCCCTACGGCACCTACGGCTGGACGACCGGCCCCGACCTCGACGAGTTCGGTTCCGACGTCTCGCTCAGCGGTGCTCAGGCCGCGGCGCTGCGCAAGGAGTCGCTGCGTGATCTGCCGCGGACCCAGCGGCGGGCACTGGAGAAGCAGATCGACAGGTCGGAGATCACCGCCATGGCGATGCGCAGCTATGTGCTCGCGGAGGGCGAGGACTCCGCGGCGGTGAGCATCGTGCTGGCCGAGATGGAGAACCGCACGACGGTCCGGGAGACCTCGACGTTCCAGAGCGAGCTCCTCGGCTCCCTCGACTTCTTCCGCGCGGGCCCGAAGATCGAGGGCTACAAGAACGCCCGCTGCTACCTCTCACCGAAGGAGGCGGACGAGAACCTGGACTACCTGTTCTGCACCGCCCACCAGGGCAACGTCCTGATCACCGCCACGGCGAGCGCCATCCGGCCCCTCGACACCGAAGAGCTGGCCACCCTGTTCCGAGTCCAACTCGACCGCATCGCCGATCCGGGAGAGCGCGTATGACCCCCGAACCCCCCACCCCCCAGCCGTCGCCCCCGACTCCGGCGGGCCCGGCCCCGGAGGGGTCCACAGCCCTGCCCGTGACACCGGCCCCGGACCCGGAGCCCAACCCGATCTCGGTCTCGGGCCCTGACCCGGAGGAGGCCCCGGGCCCGGAGGAGGCCCCGGGCCCGGCTGTGGCCTTGGACCCGAGCCAGACTCCGACCCAGGAGCCCGTACCGGACCCGGCCCTGGAGCCCGTACCGGACCCGGCCCTGGAGCCCGTACCGGACCCGGCCCTGGAGCCCGTACCGGACCCGGCCCTGGCCCGGGAGGCAGCCCCGGCCCCAGCCCCTGGCGCGGCAGCGACGCCGGAAACTGCCTCGGAGCCGACGGCTCCGGCTCCGGCCCTGCCCCCAGCGCCGAGCCCGGCCCTGTCCGGGGGCCCGGCCCCGGAGGAGACTCCGGGCCCGGCTGTGCTCTTGGACCCGAGTCAGAATTCGACCCAGGAGCCCGTCCAGGACCCGGCCCTGGCCCAAGGGCCTGCCCCGGCCCGGGAGGCAGTCTCGGAGGCGACTCAGGAACCGACCTCGGCGGTCCCGGACACCGGCCCGGCTCCGGGGCAGGAGGCGACTCAGGAACCGACCTCGGCGGTCCCGGACACCGGCCCGGCTCCCGTGTCGGCTCCGGCCTTGGCTTCGGCGGTGGCCTCTGAGCCAGTCGCAACGGCTCCCGAACCCGCTGCGGCCCCGAGCCGGGAGACGGCTCCGAGCCTGGTCGAGAACCCGGCCTTGGCCGAGGTACCGGCTTCGGCGGTGTCGCCTGGGCCGGTCCCGGTGGCCCCGGAAGCCGGCCCGGCTCCGGCTCCGGCCGGGGTCCCGGGCCCGAGCGAGGCCCCGGGCGCAGCCGCCGGGGCGGGCCTCGGCCCGGGGGCGGCACCGGGTACAGGTGTCGTCCCGTCCGCAGTAGTACCGGGCGCCGGCGCTGTGCCGTTCGCGGTGGCGCCGGACGCAGGTGTCGACCCGTCCGCTTCGGTGCCCAAGGCGCGGCGCCTGTTGCGGGGGGCTCTGCGGTGGGGGGCTGCCCTGCTTGTGTTCGGTGTTCTTGGCGGGGGCTCGGCGTACGGCATCGCTCAGATGGAGCGGGCCGACGTGCCGGGGCTGGCGACCGAGTCGGACGGGCGGTGGGACTACCCGACGATCACCCTGCCGCCGTTGCCGTCGGGAAGCCCCGGGCCGTTCGACGAGGCGAATCCCGCCGGTACCCATCACGCGGATCTGCGCGCCCTGGTGCTGCCCGCGCCCGAGGGGGCGGTGGAGGACAAGGCGTTGCGCGGCGACGACGGATGGCTGGCGACGAAGGACTTCCTGGCGCAGTACCCCGCCAAGGCGCACCGCGACGAGCTGGGGCAGAAGCTGGTCGACCACGGGCTGCGGCACATCGCGGCCCGCGGCTGGACCACCGCGGACGGCACCCGCACCCGGATCTACCTGCTGCGCTTCGGCACCGCGGAGGTCGTCGAGCAGCTGACGACCGCCGACATCGCCCCGCTGGGCGCTCCCTCCTACACCGTGCGCGGAGGCGGCGACGCCGACTTCGACGAGGAGTTCGCGAAGGTCAAGAGGGTCCCGGAGATCACGCGGATCGCGTACACCGAGGCCAAGCCGTACGGCGCCGAACAGGTCCGCCAGGCGTACCTGATCGCGGGTGACGTCCTGGCGGTCGTCGTGCAGTCCCGCAAGGGGGAGGCCCTGAGCGTCCCCTTCCAGCAGACGGTCGTCCTGCAGAGCCAGCTGCTGGGCTGACCTCGGAACCGGTCCCGGCCCCCGGCCGCGTAAGCTGGGGGCCGGCCCGTGTGCCATCGCCCTCACCGCTCAGCAAGGAGCAACCCGTGATCATCTTCTTCGAGATCCTGCTGGTTCTGGTCGCCGTCGGCGTCCTCGCGTTCGCCGGCCTGACCGTGAAGAAGCTGTACCAGGGCCAGCGCTGACCCACGTCTAGGAATCGCCTCTCATGATCGAGATCCCGTCCGACCTCCACAAGGACCTCGTCCCGCTCGCCTTCCTGCTCGGCAACTGGGCCGGTGCGGGCGTGCACGACTTCCCCGGTGCCGAGAAGTGCAACTTCGGCCAGGAGGTCTCCTTCACCCACGACGGCCGGGACTTCCTGGAGTACCACTCCCTCACCTGGGTGCTGGACAACGACGGGAACAAGGTCAGGCCCCTGGAGTCCGAGCACGGCTTCTGGCGCATCGACGCCGACCGCAAGGTCGAGGTCACCATGACCCGGGACAGCGGCGTCATCGAGATCTGGTACGGCGAGCTGGCCGACAAGAAGCCGCAGATCGACCTGGTCACCGACGCCGTCGCCCGTACCGCGGCCTCCGACGGCTACAGCGGCGGCAAGCGCCTGTACGGCTACGTCAAGAGCGACCTGATGTGGGTCGGCGAGAAGCAGACTCCCGAGGTCGAGCTGCGCCCCTACATGTCCGCGCACCTGAAGAAGGTCGTCACCCCCGAGGACGTCGAGCGCTGGGCCAAGGCCCTCCCGGACGACATGCCCGACGACGGCATCGCCTTCTTCAAGTAGGCCCGCCGTTGGAGAGCCTGCGTCAAGCAGGCCCGCCCACTCTTGGTGGTTCAGCCCTTTCGGCTCGGAGTGTTCGCTGCGCCCCCGTGTGCCTTGTGACACGGGGGCGTCGTTGTGAGCGTTATCGGTTAACCCGCGGAGGGTTAACAGAATCGCAAGCATGGCAATGCACTTGCAGCGGGTGTGTGCTGATACTACAGTGACGTATGTCTTCGCGGTTCCGTGAAACGCGCGGAGCCCCGGTCGCAACATGCCTGCGACCGGGGCTCCGGAGGCTGTGCTCTGGGTGGCTTGCGATGCAGAGGCGGGCCCAGAACATTCGTCAACCACATTAGCACGACGCCCCCAAGCGGCGTCAGAGCGGGGGAATCGATGAGTACGCGCTTACCCGAGTGGATGACCCGGGACCTGTCTCTGCCGCGACTGCGCCGTTACATCCGTGCCGCGCACGGTGACGCGCGGGCGGCCGAGCGGCTGTACTGGTGGAACGTCGAGGTGTCGGCCGCACTGGTCGGCCCCCTTCACTGCCTGGAGCTGGCTCTGCGCAACGCCCTGCACGGCGCGCTCGTACGGCACCACGGCAGACCGGACTGGTGGGAGGCCGCGCCGTTGAACGAACGGGGCCGCCAGCTCGTGGAGAGCGCACGCCGCTCCTGCGGACGGCGCCTGCGACGCACGACGCCGGACGACATGGTGGCCGAACTGACCCTGGGCTTCTGGGTCTCACTGCTCAGCACCGGCTACGACCGGCACTTCTGGGTGCCCGTGCTGAACTCCGCGTTTCCGCACTACCGCGGACCCCGTGCGCGTCTGTACAGCGACCTGACCTCGCTGGTTCTGCTGCGCAACCGTGTCATGCACCACGAGCCCGTCCATCACCGGCATCTCGCGGCCGACCATGCAAGCATCTACCGGGTGCTCGGCTACCTCAGTCCCGAATTCGCCAAGGAGGCGCAGGCCATGGATCGTTTCCCTGACGTGCTCGCCGCCCGGGCGGACGTAGTCCGCGGTGTCAGACCGCCCCGGTTCTGACGAAGGGAAGGGAGTGCCATGACGGGCAACAGCGCTTCAGCGCCCGGCCGGCATGACGGCCCGCCTCTCGCCGGCACGCTTGTCTCCCGGCCCGATATCGCGCGCCTCGCGGGGGTGAAGCGGCCCGCCGTCACCAACTGGGAACGGCGATATCCGGACTATCCCGCTCCGGTCGGCGGGGACCCCGCATTGTTCCGCGCCGACGAGGTACTGGCTTGGCTGGCTCACAGGACCATTCCCGCGAACGCGCTGCTTCCTGACGAACCGGTGGGCACGACCTACGGCGACCGGTTCCGCGCGGGCCTTCCGGGAGGGGTGGCGGGCGGGCTGCTGCGCGCGGTCGAGCGGCTGGCAGGACCGGAGGCGGACCGGTTGCGGGGACCGACGCCGCTGGACCGCTATCTCTTCTGTCTGCTGCGCCTCGTCACGATCCGGGTGCTGGAGGGGACCGACGGCCTGAGCAGGCTCGTGCACGGGGATGCCGGGGCAGGCCAGGAGTACGGCGCCCTGGCGAAGGACGTGCCGCGTTCCCTGGCGAGCGAACTCGCCCACGCACTGGCTGGTGTCCCCGCGGCCTCCGACGACGAAGCCCAAGCTGCCTTCGATCATGTCCTGGCGCTGTGGAGTGCCGCGTACGCACGTGAGGGCGGGGCATTCCTCACTCCGCCCTCCGTGAGCCGGATCATGACCGGGGCGCTGGCTGCCGTATGCCCAGGGGCGGTGTCCGTGCACGACCCGTACGCCCGCACCGGTGAACTGCTCGTGGCCTACCTGGACGCGGTCGCCCCTCACGGCGGCGCCGAAACGGTCTGTTTCGGCGGCCAGGTACCGGAGGACACACAGCGCCAGGTGGCGGAGTGGAACCTGCGGGTGCACCACCGACGCAAGGTGCGGCTGGGCACGGGAACCGTGACCCCCGCACTCGATCCCCACGGTCTTCGGGGCGCGCTCGACGTGCTGCTCACCAACCCCCCCTTCGGCCGCATTCCGGAGTATGTGGCCCCCCCTCCGTACTGGAAGTACGGCACCGCCCGTCGGACGGAGTTCGACTGGCTCCAGTACGCCGTCTCGCTGCTCGCCCCCGACGGCCGGGCCGCCGTCCTGATGCCGGCCGGCGCCTCCTCCAACACCGGGGCCGCGGAGACGGTGCGTGCGGGGCTCGTGGAAGCCGGGGCGGTGGAGTGTGTGATCGCACTGCCCGCTGGGTTGTTCGCGCTCACCGCCGTCAAGACGCAGATCTGGTTCCTGCGCGCCCCCGGCTCCGGCGGCTCGCCCGCCCCTGACGTGCTGTTCGTGGCGGGCGAGCACCTTGGACACCAGGTCACCCGGACCCAGTGGGCCCTGTCCGAGGACGACATCGCCGCGCTGGTGGGGCAATACGTCTCCTGGCATCGGGCATCCGTAGCGGGGCAAGGCTTCGAGGGCGCCCAGGGCCTGAGCCGCGCAGTGCCGGTGAGGGCCGTCGTGGAGCAGGGCAACAGCCTGGATCCCCAGCGGTACGTCCCGTCCTTCGGGGCGGCCTCCGCCGTCCGCACCGGTCCGGACGAGATCCGGGAGCGGCTCGCCCGGCTGAGCGACGAGATCACCGCCCTGCGCACCCAGGCGGCCGAGGCCGACGCCGAGGTTGCCCGTCAGCTCAGGAGGTACGGACTGTGACGGACCGATGGACCGAGGAGGCCGCGCTGCCGACCGGTTGGTCGAGGCCCTTGTTGAAGGAGCTGTGGGCCTCCGCCCAGACCGGGCCGAGCCGCCGTCCGGCGGACAGGGAGCGCACCGTGGCCGACGGCGGCGCCCCCGTCGTACTGCCACGTGACCTGCGGGGGCTGAGGGTCGTCACCGGAGAACCCCGCGACATCCCCGCGATCCCATGGGACCGGGCGCGGATGCTGGCGCGGTACGAACTCGCAGCGGGAGACGTCCTCGTCACTCGCACGGGCACAGTGGGGCGCTGTGCACTGGTCACCGGGGAGCACCAGGGCTGGCTGTTCCACCCCAATCTGGTGCGGCTGAGGCTGCCGAAGGGGGGGCGGGTCACGGCCGCGTACCTGGCCGCGTATCTGGGCACGCCCACGGCACAGGACTGGATCCGGACCCGGACCGCCGTGGCGGTCATTCCCTCACTGAGTATTCGGACCCTGGGCGAGCTGCCCGTAGTGCTGCCGCCCCTCGGCGAACAGGAAGCGATCGGTGCGACGCTCGCGGCCCTCGACGACAAGATCCAGGCGCACTCCGAGATCATCCGCGCGACCCGCGCCTACCGTGACTTGCTGGCCGACGCGTTGATGAACGGTGCTCTGCCGGTCGAGTCCTGACCCCGTCAGCTTCAGATCCAACCTTGACCCTGTCACGCCCGCTCTAGACTGGTTCCGTGGTGAGCACCGACTGGAAGAGCGACCTCAGGCAGCGCGGCTACCGGCTGACGCCGCAGCGGCAACTCGTGCTCGAAGCCGTGGACACCCTTGAGCACGCGACCCCCGACGACATCCTCGTGGAAGTGAGGAAGACGGCGTCGGGGGTCAACATTTCCACCGTCTACCGGACCCTGGAGCTCCTGGAGGAGCTGGGCCTGGTCAGCCACGCCCACCTCGGGCACGGCGCGCCGACGTACCACCTCGCCGACCGGCACCACCACCTGCACCTCGTCTGCCGGGACTGCACCAATGTGATCGAGGCCGATGTGTCCGTGGCCGCCGAGTTCACCGCCAAGCTCCGGGACACCTTCGGCTTCGAGACCGATATGAAGCACTTCGCGATCTTCGGCCGGTGCAAGGACTGCACAGCCAAGAGCTCGCTGAAGTCTTCAACTACCGAGTCGTAGGCTTGCCTCCATGAAGAGCCCTCTGCTGACCCTGCCCGGCGCCGTCCCCGCCGAGGGCGTGGACGAAGGCGTCGCCGCCCACTACGGCGACCTGTTCCGCGAGCAGCGCGCACTCGCCGACGGCGCCGGTTTCGTCGACCTCTCCCACCGCGGGGTCGTCACCGTGACCGGCCCGGACCGGCTGAGCTGGCTGCACCTGCTGCTCACCCAGCACGTCAGCGAGCTGCCGGCGGGCGAGGCCACCGAGGCGCTGATCCTCTCCGCGCACGGCCACATCGAGCACGCCCTGTACCTGGTGGACGACGGCAGCACGGTCTGGGCCCATGTCGAGCCCGGCACCCAGGAGGCGCTGATCGCCTACCTGGAGTCGATGAAGTTCTTCTACCGGGTCGAGGTCGCCGACCGGACCGCCGACTACGCCGTGGTGTACCTGCCGGCCGGCTCCATCGCCGAGGTCCCCGAAGGCGTCGTCGTACGGGAGACCGCGCACGGCCGCGACCTCTTCCTGCCCCGCGCCGACCTGGAGGCCTACGTCGAGAAGGCCGGACCCCCGGCCGGGCTGCTGGCGTACGAGGCGCTGCGCGTGGAGCACCACCGCCCTCGCCTCGGTTTCGAGACCGACCACCGCACCATCCCGCACGAGCTGGGCTGGATCGGTACCGCCGTGCACCTGCAGAAGGGCTGCTACCGCGGCCAGGAGACGGTCGCCCGGGTCCAGAACCTCGGCAAGCCCCCGCGCCGGCTGGTCTTCCTGCACCTCGACGGCAGCGAGGTCCACCTCCCGGCCCCGGGCACGGAGCTGCGGGTCGCGGACGAGGGCCCGGACGGCCGCAAGATCGGCTTCATCACGACCTCGGTACGCCACCACGAACTGGGTCCGGTCGCCCTGGCCCTGGTCAAGCGCAACGTCCCGACGGACGCCCCGCTGGTCGCGGGGGAGACGGCGGCGGCGCAGGAAACCGTCGTCGAGCCCTAGCTAGGCCGCGGGCTCTACATCTCCAACTGCACCGTGAACGGGCCGTCGTTCGTCAGTGACACCCGCATCTTCGCGCCGAAGCGGCCCGTGGCCACCGTCGCGCCGAGCGCGCGGAGCTGGGCGACCACCTCGTCGACCAGGGGCTCGGCGACATCGCCGGGGGCCGCGGCGTTCCAGGTGGGGCGGCGGCCCTTGCGGGCGTCGCCGTAGAGGGTGAACTGGCTGATGACGAGCAGCGGCGCGTCGATGTCGCTGCACGACTTCTCGTCGTTCAGCATCCGGATCGTCCAGAGCTTGCGGGCGAGCTGGGCGGCCTTCTCCTTGGTGTCGTCATGGGTGACGCCCACCAGGACGCACAGCCCCTCCCCGGTGATCTCCCCGACCGTCTCGCCGTCCACGACGACGCTCGCGCCGTCCACTCTCTGCACCACTGCACGCATGCCGACCATCATGCCGTGTGCCCGGCAGCCGCCCGCAGGCCGCCCATGAGCGGATTCCGGACAGACGGGAAGATTCATTATCCTCCTTAACCCCCCATCTGGGGCCGATCGGGGGCACTCGGTCACATAGCGGCCACTTGGGGTGGCACGATGCTTCCACACGCCGGTCGAGGGGACGGTAGAGGTAGATGAGCACACCGAGTACCGGGCGGCAGCCCGGGGCTGTCTCGTTGGCCCACGCGGCAGAACGGGGCCAATTGCGACCGCCCGCACAGCGCACCGCCACGGAGGCGCCCGAGCGGCTGCCGGGCGGCCCGCCCGAGCACGACCTGACCGTGCTGAGCCTGCCCGAACTGCGCACGCTGCGCCGGGACGCGCAGCGCGACGAGGCGGACCTGAGCTATGTGCGGCGGCTGCTGCAGGGGCGGATCGACATCCTGCGGGCCGAGCAGGCCCGGCGCTCGCCGGTCGGCGCGGCGTCGGTGGTGGAGCGGCTCCCGGAGATCCTCCGGGACGCTCCGGCCCGGCACCGCTCCTCGGCCCGCCATGTCACGCTGGGCACCCCGCAGAGCGAGGAGTCCCGGCGGCTGGCCGCGGAGATGCTGGCGGAGGTGGAGCTCTCCGACCTCGGCGCCCGCACGGACGCGGAACTGGCCGAGGCGATGGCCCGCCTGGTCCGCTACGAGCAGCGGGTCTCCGTGCGCCGTCAGAGCCTGCAGCGCACGGCGGACGACTGCAGCGCGGAGATCGCCCGCCGCTACCGGGAGGGCGAGGCCCAGGTGGACGACCTGCTGCTGTGACCGGACGGGGCCGGACGGGCCGGACGGGGCCGACGGGGGCGCGGAAATCGGCGCGACACCCCCGTCGGGCCGCACCTACCGTGAGGTCATGACCAGCGCCACTGACATCGACGTACGCCCCGTCACCGAGCCCGAATTCGCCGACTGGCACCGCGCCATGAACATCGGGTTCCTGCGGGAACCGACGCTCACCGAGGATCAACTGGCCGCCCGGGAACCCTGGTTCGTGCCCGGCAGGGTGCTCGGCGCCTTCGACGGGGGCCGGTGCGTCGCTACCTTCCGCTCCTTCGACCAGCAGGTCACCGCCGTCGGAGGCGCGGCGGTTCAGGCCGACGCCGTCACCAACGTCACCGTCTCACCCACCCACCGCCGCCGCGGCCTGCTCAGCCGCATGATGAGCCAGGACCTGGCGGCCGCGAAGGAGCGCGGCGATGTCGTCGCCACCCTCATCGCCGCCGAGTACCCGATCTACGGCCGCTACGGCTTCGGCCCCGCCACGAGCATGGCCGAGTGGACGATCGACGTGCCCCGCACCGGCCTCGACCCGCGCTGGTCGGGGCCCGAGGACGGCGGCCGGATCGACCTGGTCGACGCCCCGGACGTCCGCAAGTTCGGCCCCGAGCTGCACGAGCGCCTGCGCCGTGCGCAGCCCGGCGCGGTCAGCCGGGACGACCGGTTCTGGCAGGCCACGACCGGCGCGATCCGCTACTTCTCCACCTTCGCCGAACCCCACTACGCCGTGTACCGCTCGCCGTCCGGTGAGGTCGAGGGCCTGGTCGCGTACACGGCCGACGACAACTGGGGCGACACCAGCCAGCCGCAGAACACCGCGACCGTGAAGTGGCTGATCGGGGTGACCCCGGCCGCCGAACGGGCCCTGTGGCAGTACCTGTGCTCCATCGACTGGGTGGTCAAGGTCAAGTCCGGCCCGCGCGCCCCCGACGACCTGCTCCCGCACTTCCTGCCCGACCCGCGCGCCGCCCGGCTCACCTCGCAGGCGGACTGGATGTGGGTGCGGATCCTCGACGTCGTACGGGCCCTGGAGGCGCGGACGTACGAGGGCGCGGGCACCCTGGTGCTCGACGTGGTGGACGGCGGCGGACGCTACCGGCTGGAGGCGGACGCCAGTGGCGCCGGGGCCTGCGCGGCCACCACCGCCGACGCCGATCTGAGCCTCACCCTCTCCGACCTCGCCACCCTGTGGCTCGGCGACGAGTCCGCCGTACGGCTCGCCGCGCTCGGCCGGGTCCGGGAAGAACGAGCGGGCGCCGCCCGTGTGGCCGACGCCCTGCTGCGTACGTCCAGGCGGCCTTGGTGCCCGGACCTGTTCTGAGCTCCCTTCCTGCGATGACGGGCCTTGTCCTCCGTACTCATCCGTAGCGTGCTCTTCAGTTGTGGTTGTGGTTGTTGTGCGGTGGTGCCGGCTGACCGGGCTCCCGGCTCCCCTCCGGAAGGGAGCCCGACCAGTCGATCCTGATCGTTCGATCGCCAACCCTCTGAAAGTTTGACCATGTTGGAGAAGTTGGCGACCAACTCCACTGTACTTATGACCGCGCAGAAGCGGCTCATAACCACCTTCCGGTGAACTGCCCAAAGATGGCGGGAAGTTGTACGGTTTGGATGTGGACCCGAAACACGCCTCCGTCAATGGGCGGAAGAGGTCACCGCGGCCACACACGTCACATCGCGAAGTGGCCGACGAGCTGCGCGCCCGGATCAGGTCCGGTGCCCTCCAGCCCGGCCAGCGCATGCCCACCCAGGCCAAGCTGGCCGACGAGTTCGGCGTGGAGCGGGGAACCGTACGGCAGGCCCTGCGCATCCTGCAGTCCGAGCAGCTGCTCACCAATGTCTCCAAGGGCGCCCCGGCCACCGTCGCCCCCGACCTCGGCAGGGTCCTGACCGGGCCGACCGCCCCGCCGCTGCCCACCACGGTGGCCCTCGCCCCCCGGATCGCCTCCGCCTTCGCCGCTCCGCACGTCGAGATCGACGCCCTGTGCCTCACCGCGGTCTCCCTCACCCTCGCCATCGGGGAGCCGCTGCGTCAGATCCACGCCGGACAGCTGAAACCGGCCAAGGTCGACGTCCGCGTCCTGCTGCCCAGCCGCCGTATCGACCTCGCCTTCCCGACCCCCGTGGACGCCTCGGACGCCGGGCTGCTGCGCCGCCGCTGGCTGGCCCAGCGCAACGCCCAGGGCAGTGTGCTCCGGCACAATCTGCTGGCCCTGCGGGCGACCCACAGCATCGATGTGCGGGTCACCTTCCGCGCCCTGCCCTTCACCCCGCCGGTGAAGCTGTACCTGCTCAACGGGGCGGAGGCGCTCTTCGCCTACTACCGGGTGCAGCGCCGCGCGGAACAGGTCGACCACGAGTCGGTGGAGCTGTACGACGCCGAGGGGACCCAGTCCATGCTCTTCGCCTTCGAGCAGGGCGCGACGCTGCGGGACACGACCTTCGTGGAGCAGTCGCATCTGTGGTTCGACTCGCTGTGGGAGACGATCAGTTCGGACCTGGAGCTGACGAGCTGATCGTCCCCCGCGGCGGGCGATCCGGATGCGGTGCGGTCATAGGGCGGGCCCCGAGACCAGCAGGGCGAGCACCACGGCTCCGGCGGAGCTGACCGCGGGGCTCTTGGCCTTGATGCCGATGGTGAGCAGCAACAGCCCGATGATGCCGGTGGTTCCGTACTTGAGTTCGATAGTCTGTTCGATGCCGACAACGACTACGGCGGCGAGGAGGGCGAGGACAGGCACGGTGTTCCCCCTTCTGGCGTTCCAACCTGAGGTAAAGCTTCCGCCAACTCAGCCAAGTTGGTAACCAACTCTGATTAGGTTGTCCCCGCTTGGTTACTACTCATAAACAAGTCCCGAACAACTCCCTGTAGATGGAGTGGAGTTGTAGCGTTTTGGTCGTGACCCAGGAGAACGTGGCAGTGAACGGCAGCAGCAGACGCTCCCCGCAGGAAATCGCCGACATCCTGCGGGAACGCATCCGCGCCGGCGAACTCAAGGCGGGCGACCGCCTGCCCACCCAGGCCGAACTGGCCGAGGAGTTCGGCGTCGAGCGCGGCACCGTCCGCCAGGCCCTGCGCGCGCTCCAGGAGGACGGCCTGCTCACCAATGTGAGCAAGGGCAGCCCGCCGAGGATCGCCACACCGTCACCGGCGCTGGGCGAGCCCAAGCCGACGATGGTCGGACTGGCCCCGCGCCTGGTGGAGGCGTTCGGCGCCCGGCATGTCCGGGTGGACGTGGTCTGCCACACCTCCGAGACCCTGATGGTGGCCCTCGGCGAGCCGCTGCGCCGTATCTACGAGGGCTCCGTGCAGCCGGAGTCCATCGACGTGCGCATCCTGATGCCGTCCCGGGAGATCACGCTGGCCTTCCCGGTCCTCGTGGAGGGGGAGGCCGACGACGACGCCGTGCACCGCCGGTGGCTGTCCATGCGCAACGCCCAGGCCCAGGTCCTGCGCCACAACCTCCAGTCGGTCCGCAACAACCAGGGCATCGACGTCCGCGTCAGCTTCCGCGCCCTGCCCTTCACACCCCCGATGAAGCTGTATCTCCTCAACGGCCAGGAGGCGTTGGTCGGGTACTACGTGGTCACGCAGCGGGAGGAGGAGTACGAGAGCCGGACCCTGGACATGTACGACGTGCTCGGCTCGGAGTCACTGCTGTTCCACTTCGACCGGCAGACCGAACGGGACGGAGCCTTCGTGGAGGAATCCCAGAAGTGGTTCGACGCCCTCTGGGAAACAATCAGCACGGAGTTGACACTCTCCTAGTGACCTCTGAGACGCAGGCTGAAGCAGTGACCGAGCGGACCGAGAAGCAGATCCGGAACCTGATCAAGCCCGCCCGCGTGGTGCTCTGGGACTTCGACGGCCCGGTCTGCCGCCTGTTCGCCGGGCACCGGGCCGAGGACATCGCGACGGAGCTGGTGCAGTGGCTGGAAGGACGCGGTCTGCACGGGCTGCTCACGCCGGACGAACGCAAGTCCCTCGACCCACAGGTGGTGCTGCGGGCCGTGGACCGACGGCATCCGGGCAGTGATCTGGTGGCCGAGCTGGAGGAACGTTTGACCAAGGAGGAGCTGCGGGCCAGCGCCTCCGCCATGCCCACCCCGTACGCCGACCCGCTGATCCGCACCTGGACGGCGGTCGGCTCCCGGCTGGCCGTCGCCACCAACAACTCCCCGAAAGTGGTCCGCACTTACCTCGCGAGCCGCGGCCTGACCACCTGCTTCGCCCCGCACATCTACGGCCGCACCCAGCAGTTGAACCACCTCAAACCCCATCCGCACTGTCTGGTCCGGGCCCTGAACGCGATGGGCTCGGCCCCCGAGGCGGCGCTGATGATCGGCGACACCCCCTCGGACTACCTCGCCGCGCGGGCCGCCGGGGTGCCGTTCCTCGGGTACGCGCGCAACGAACGCAAGGAGCGGCTGCTGAGGGACGCGGGGGCGACCCATCTGGTTTCCTCATTGCAACCTGTGTTGCACGCGGTACGGGGCATCGGCTGACCCCGCTTGCGCTACGCTTCGCGCACCGCGTGAGCGAACCGTCTGTTTCGCTCGTATAGAGGGCCATGGGGCCAGGCGAAAACAAGCCAGTCTCCAGCGGCCCGGCCGGCCGGTGAGCGTCGAGCAGCCATGGGGGACACCCGAGGTGGCCGCTCAAGCCCGTCTCCGGTCGCGCCCGGTACAACCCGCACTTACCGTTTGCCATACCTTCCGAGTCCTGCGTGAACTTCCGGAGCGGCCCGTGGGCGCAGATCGACCCCTTCCCGGTCCCTTCCCCGGGGAGCGCGCAGTGCCCGCCGCCGTCCGGGCCTTCCTGGCGCAGGCCGCCCGACGGGGCCGCCCCAGCAACGGCCATCACCACCGCAACCACGTCCTGCCGCTGACCGAGGACATGGCCCGAAGACTCGGCACGGAGCCCGGCACCCTGGTGACCGTGCGGTTGCCGCGGTCCCGGGCTCTTCCCGTGGTCATCCGGACCTGGCAGGACGAGTCGGCGATCCTCGCGGCCGTGGGGCGGCAGTTGCCTCATGTGCCGCGGTGCCTCGAACAGGGCGCGGACTTCGCCGTCCACAGCTATGTGGAGGGTGTCCCGCTCGGCAGCGTCTGCGAGAACGGCAAGCCCCTGGACACCCTGCTGGTGCGGGAGCTGGCCCGGCTGTTCGCCGGGATGGCGCTGGTACGGCGGGACGCGCTGCCCCCGCTGCCCGCCTGCTGGCCCCGCAACGACAAGGACAGCCAGGGCTTCCTGCGGACGCTGGCGCACCTGGCGGACCGGCAGATCCGGCAGCCCAACCGGCCCGAGTTCGGCGGTATGTTCGCCGCCCTCGGCATCCCCGAGACCGCCCTGGCCGACTTCGCCGACCGGGTCCCGGCGATGGCGAGACGGCCGTACGGGCTGCTCCACACCGATCTGCACCGCGAGAACCTGGTCCTGCCGTACACCGCCGAGCCCCCGCTGTACTGCGTGGACTGGGAACTGGCCTCCTACGGCGATCCCCTGCACGACCTCGCCACGCACCTGGAGCGCATGCGCTACCCCGAGTACCAGGAGAGGGAACTCGTCGCGGCCTGGGCCGAGGAGGTGGGCCGGGTCCGGCCGGGCGCCACCAACGGTCACCTCAAGGACCTCGGCCACTACCGCGACTTCGAGCGGGCCCAGTCGGTGTTCCCGGACGTCATGCGCACGGTGGACGCGCTGCGCGAGGCCGCCGACGAGGAGAGCCTGCACACGGCCGCGCAGGAGGTGCGCCGGGCGCTGGAGCGGGCGGCACGGCCGCTGGGGCTGCACCGGCTGCCCGGCGAGACGGAGATCGAGGGGATTCTGTTCCGCTGGCGGGAGGCCAGGACCGGCGGCCCCGGACCGCACGCACGGACCCGGTACTGGGACCCGGTGCGCCGGATCCCGGAGCACCCGCGGTTCACCGACGCGGCGGTGCACGAGGCCCTGCGCCTGGAGGGCGCCGCCCCGGCCGGGCGGGTCCTCAAGGGCACCGCGCACCTGAACACGGTGGTCCGGGTGCCCGGCGTGGACTTCCCGGTGGTGGTCCGGCGCAAGCTGCCCGACGCCTGCCGCCGCGAGCGCGGCTTCCTCAGCGAACACACCGTGCTCCAGGCCATCGAGCGCTCGGGCCTGCCCATCGCCGCCCCCAAGTTCCTCGCCCTGGGCACGAGTTATCGGGATGAACCTTTCGCCATCCACACCTACGAGGGCCCGCAGGACGGCGCCCGGCCCCCCGGCCACCCCGTGCACGGGCTGCTGCCGCACGAGGCGGACCGGCTCGTCGACCAGCTGTGCGCGCTGACCGCGGTGAACTTCCGGGAGGTCGACCCGGCCGCCGGCGAGGGCCGCTTCTACGCCTGGCTGAGCGAGCAGCTCGTGCAGTTGGTGGCGGAGCTGCCGGAGGTGTCCCGGCGGCGCGCCCGGCAGCTCGGTCTGCCCGACGCCCCGTGGCTGCGCCAGATCCTCGCCAGGCACCGGGTCAGCGAGCGCCGCCCCGCGCTGCTGCACGGCGACCTCAACCCGTGGAACTTGGTCCGCCGCTCCGACGGGCTGGCGCTGACCCTCATCGACTGGGAGATGGCGGTCGTCGGCGACCCGCTCTACGACCTGGTCCGGCACATGCATCTGACCCCGACCCGGCCGGAGATCCGCGACCGGATGTTCGCCCGCTGGTCGAAGAAGCTGGACCCGCGGTACACGGTCGGCTGGGAGCGGGACTGGCGGGTGTACCGCTGGATCGAGATCGTACGCTCGGCCTACATCGACCTGGACCGCCTGGTCACCGGGGCCAGTCTGGACGCCCCCAACGTGCGGCGCGCGGTGGACTCGTACGCCATGACCCTGGCGCAGGCGACCGCCTCCCTGGGCCTGCCGACGCGCCGGGCCGGGAGTCCGCGGTCGGTCCGGGCCCTGGCCTGAGGTTTGCGTACGCTCGATCCCATGAGCGAGATCGGCCTGCGGGAGCGCAAGAAGCGGCGGATGTACGAGGCCGTGTCGGAGGTGGCGATCCGGCTCTTCCTGGAGAAGGGGTTCGACGAGGTGTCGGTCGCCGAGGTGGCGGCGGCCGCGGAGATCTCCAAGCCGACGCTCTTCCGGTACTTCCCGGCCAAGGAGGATCTGGTGCTGCACCGGATCTCCGACCACGAGGACGAGGCGGCGCGGGTGGTCCGGGAGGCCCCGGGCGCGCCCGTGGAGGCGCTGCGGCGGCACTTCCTGGACGGACTCGACCGGTGCGACCCCGTCACCGGGCTCAACGACCGTCCCCAGGTGCTCGCCTTCCACTCCCTGCTGTACGGCACGCCGTCCCTGGTCGCCCGCGCGTACACGCATCAGCAGCGGTCCGAGGCCGCGCTCGCCGACGCGCTCGGCGGTGACCTGGACGCGCGGCTCGCGGCCGGGCAGATCATCGCCGTCCAGCGGATCCTCGCGCTGGAGAACTGGCGGCGGATCTCGGGCGGGGAGCGGGTGGAGGACGTGCGCGGGGACGCCGTCGCGGCGGCGGAACAGGCGTTCGGGCGGCTGGCGCAGGGGTTGTCCTACCTAACCTGAGTCAGGGTTAAGAATTTAACTCGGTTACGTTTTTCGCGTACGCTGCGTGGAATGACGGCCGACGACCCTTCCCCGCGCGACCTCCTGCGCGCCGAACGCGCCCACCACGACCACTGCCGCACCGCCCTCGACGCCATGGTCGCGGGCGCCGACGAACAGGTGGTCGTCGGTGAGGACGTCTCCGCCTCCGGTGCCGACGCCGAAGTGCTCGGATACCAACTGCGCAGCCGGGCCAAGGAGATGCGCGACCTGCCCGAGGGACCGCTCTTCTTCGGGCGGCTGGACTTCGACACGGGGGAGCACGCCGGGGAGCACGCGGGGCAGAGCTACCACGTGGGGCGGCTGCGGATCACCGAGCACCCGGCCGCCCCGCCGCTCGTCGTCGACTGGCGGGCCCCCGTCTCCCGGGCCTTCTACCAGGCGAGCGCCCGTGATCCGCAGGGCGTGGCGGTGCGGCGGCGGTTCGGCTGGGCGCCGGGCAGCCGGGGCGCCTCCGCCGACCTCACCGGACTGGAGGACGAGCATCTGGCCCGGGGCGAGACCCGGACCGGCGAGACCCGGACCGGCGAGACCCGGACCGGCGAGACCCGGACCGGCGCGACCCGGACCGGCGAGACCCGGACCGGCGAGACCCGGACCGGCGAGACCCGGACCGGCGAGACCCGGACCGGCGCGACCCGGACCGGCGAGACCCGGACCGGCGAGATCGTCACCAGCGAGATCGTCACCCGCGAGATAGAGCGCCCGCGCGTCGGGCCCATGCGGGACATCGCCGCGACCATCCAGCCCGAGCAGGACGACCTGGTACGCGCCGGTCTCGACGTCTCGGTCTGTGTGCAGGGCGCCCCCGGCACCGGCAAGACCGCGGTGGGCCTGCACCGGGCCGCGTACCTCCTCTACACCCACCCCCGGCGCATCCAGCACTCCGGCCTGCTGATCCTCGGCCCCAACCGGACCTTCCTCGACTACATCGCGGAGGTGC
This sequence comes from Streptomyces sp. DI166, assembly GCF_900091315.1. GTDB lineage: Bacteria > Actinomycetota > Actinomycetes > Streptomycetales > Streptomycetaceae > Streptomyces > Streptomyces fuscus. Next base: position 9,201 of record NZ_FLSP01000065.1, on the reverse strand, counting down.
TGCCCGCCCTCGGCGAGACCGGCGTACGGCAGTCCACCCTGCTGGAGGAGATCGCCCGGCACCCCGTGACCGGCGCCGACGAGGAGCGCACGGCCCTCGTCAAGCACGACGCCCGGATGGCGGGGGTGCTGCGGCGGGCGCTGTACGCGCGCGTGGCGGCGGACGGCGCGGGTGATCTGGTGGTGCCGGACGGCTCGTACCGCTGGCGGGTCGGCGCGGACGAACTCGCGCGGATCGTGCGGGAGGTGCGGGCCGAGGACCTGCCGTACGGCGTCGGCCGGGAGCGGGTGCGCACCCGGATCGTGGCCGCGCTGCGGCAGCGGGCCGAGCGGCGGGCGGGGCCGCGCCCGAACGCCTGGGTGCGCGGGATGGCGGGGACGCGGGGCGCCGGGCCGTACGTGGACGCCGTATGGCCCAGGGTCCGGCCCGAGGAGGTGCTCGCCGAACTCCTCACCCGGCCCGAGGCGCTGGCGGAGGCGGCCGACGGGGTGCTGGACGCCGAGGAGCGGAAGGCGCTGCTGTGGGCCCGGCCGCCCCGGACCTGGAAGTCGGCGCGCTGGTCGGCGGCGGACCTGGTCCTCCTCGACGAACTTGCCGGACTGGTCGAACACCCCGAGGGCTACGGCCATGTCGTGGTCGACGAGGCGCAGGACCTGTCCGCCATGGAGTGCCGGGCGATCGCGCGCCGGGTGCCGTTCGGGTCGCTGACCGTGCTGGGGGATCTGGCGCAGGCGACGACGCCGTGGGCGGCGCGCGCGTGGGCGCCGCTGCTGGGCCACCTGGGCAGGCCGGACGCGCATCTCGTCCCGCTGACCACCGGTTTCCGCATGCCTGCCGCCGTCGCCGACCTGGCGAACCGGCTCCTGGCCCGCCTCGACGTCGACGTACCGCCCGCCCGTTCCCTGCGCGGCGACGGCGAACTGACCCTGCGCCCCGCAGGACCGTCCGAGGTGCCGCAGGCGGTCGCGCAAGCCGTACGACAGGCCCTCGCCCACGAGGGCGCGGTCGGCGTCATCGCGGCGGACACGGACCTCGCCCGCCTGCGCCCGGCCCTGCCCGCCGACCCCCGCGTCTCCCTCACCCCCGCGAGCCTCGCCAAGGGCCTGGAGTACGACCACGCGATCGTCGTGGAACCGGCCGCCGTCGCGGAGACCGGGCCACGCGGCCCGCACCTGCTGTACGTGGCGCTGACCCGGGCGGTGTCCCGGCTGGAGATCGTGCACAGCCGGGAATTGCCGTTCTGAGGCGGAGCGGGGCGCGGGAAGTGGGGGATGCTGGAGGCGATGCTTCTCTTCCTCGACGTGGACGGGACCTTGCTGCCCTTCGGCGGACCGGGGCCGTACCCGGAGTACGACGGCCCGCTGGCGGACGCCTCGGCCCTGCACCCCCTGCTGACCCGCGTGGACCCGGCGCTCGGCCCGCGCCTCGCCGGGCTGGGCTGCGAGCTGGTGTGGGCCACGACCTGGATGGACGAGGCCAACACCAGCCTGGCGCCCTGGCTCGGCCTGCCCCCGCTGCCGTCGGTGGACTGGCCGGACGACGACGAGCTCCGCGCGGAGCGACTGCACTGGAAGACGGCGCCGCTGACCGCCTGGGCGGCCGGCCGCCCCTTCGTCTGGGTCGACGACGAGATGGGCGACACCGACCGCGCCTGGGTCGCCGCCCACCACCCCGGCCGCGCCCTCCTCCACCACGTCGACCACCGAACCGGCCTGACCGACACGGACTTCGGGGTGCTGCGGCGGTGGATCAGCGGGGCCGGGTGACGCGGACGAGGGCGCCGGAGCCGTGGATCAGCGGGCGGCCGGGCGGGACAGCGGGTCGGAGCCACGGCCTTTGGCGACGACCCGGCGGGTGGGGTCTGTGTGCCGGGTCGTCGCACCGGGCCTGGGCCGGCGCGGACTTCGGCGAACCGGAGCCGTGGATCAGTGGGCCCGGCGGGACAGGAGGTCGGTGACGCGGCTGAAGCCGTCCGAGCCGTGGCCCTCGGCGACGACCCGGCGGGCGAGGCCCTCGATGACGCGCATCAGGCTCGCGTCGATGCCGTGGGACTCCGAGGCGTGGACGATGTGGGACAGGCTGGAGACCGCCGAGGTGATCGGGTTCAGCTCGCCGGAGTAGGTGCCGGTGTCGATGTCCGTCGCGAACTCCGTGAACAGCGCGGGCAGGATCTGCGCGATACCGCCCGCGAAGGGGGCCAGCTCCACCGCGGTGACGCCTTCGGCGCGGGCCACGGCGAGGGCGTGCGTGTAGCCGGCCATCGCGGTCCAGAAGATGTCGAGCAGGGCGATGTCGTACGCGGCGGCCCGCCCGATGTCCGCACCGAGGTGGGTACGGCTGCCGCCGAGCGCCGCCAGCACCGGTTCGTACCGTTCGTACAGCTCTTCCGGGCCGCTCAGCAGGAACACCGCGTCCGGCGTCCCGATGCTCGGCGTCGGCGTCATGATCGCGCCGTCCAGGTAGCCGACCCCGTGTGCCCGCGCCCACTCGTCGGTGGACCGGGCGCGGTCCGGGGTGTCGGCGGTGAGGTTGACGACCGTACGGCCCTTCAGGGCGTCGGCGACCTCCTCCTGACGCAGTACGGCGTCGGCGGCGTCGTAGTTCACGACGCAGACCACGGTCAGCGGGCTCGCCGCGACCGCCTCCGCCGCCGTGGCCGCACCGGTCGCGCCGCGGTCGACCAGGTCACGGTCGCGGCCCGGCGTGCGGTTCCACACCGTGGTCCGCACCCCCGCCGCGACGAAGGCCCCGGCCAGCGCGCGGCCCATCGGCCCGAGACCGAGGACGGTGACGGCAGACTGGTCGTACGTGGACATGCTTCTTCAACTTCCATGAGTATTTGTAAGTACATATACGTAACAAAAGGGGCGATCATGACGCGCAGCCGTGCCCAGGACCCGAACGTCTGTGGGGTGACCGCCGCCATCGCGGTGATCGACGGCAAGTGGAAGACGAGCCTGCTGTGGCTGCTGGAATCAGGCCCGCAGCGCCCCGGTGAACTGCGGCGCAGGCTGCCCGGGCTCAGCGAGAAGGTGCTGACGCAGGCATTGCGCGAGATGGTGGAGGACGGTCTGGTGCACCGGGAGGTGCATGACGTGCTCCCGCTGAAGACGGTCTACTCGCTGACCGCCTTCGGCCGTGAACTCTCCGAACTCCTCGGCCCCCTCTCGGACTGGGGTCACCGCCGGCTGGAGCGGCTGGCGGCGTCCTGATGCCCCCAGCCTGGCCGGTGATCGCGCCCGCCGCCAAGTACCCACTTTTTTGTGGGTACTTCCGCCGGTTGTCACACCCGCCCGCCCTCCGGTGTCCCATGAGCGGCAGACCCCGGGACGAGAGGCAGCGATCATGAGCGGACAGACAACCGAAGCGGCGACCGAGGTGTTCGTCGCGCACCGCAATCTGCTCTTCACGGTCGCCTACGAGATGCTCGGCTCCGCGGCCGACGCGGAGGACGTGCTCCAGGAGGTGTGGCTGCGCTGGGTGGCCGTCGACCTGGAGCGGGTCCGCGACCGGCGCGCCTACCTGGTCCGCATCACCACGCGCCAGGCCCTGAACCGGCTGCGCACCCTCCAGCGCCGCAAGGAGGCGTACGTCGGCCCGTGGCTGCCCGAGCCCCTGCTGACCTCGCCGGACGTGGCCGAGGACGTGGAACTCGCCGAGAGCGTCTCGATGGCGCTGATGCTCGTCCTGGAGACCCTCGCGCCGACCGAACGCGCGGTGTTCGTCCTGCGCGAGGTCTTCGACGTCGGCTACGACGAGATCGCCGCCGCCCTCGACAAGACCCCCGCGGCGGTACGGCAGATCGCCCACCGCGCCCGGCAGCACGTCGAGTCCCGCCGCCCCCGCGCCACGGTCTCCGCCGAGCGGACCCGCGCGGCGCTGGACTCCTTCCGCCGCACCCTGGAGACCGGCGACATCCAGGGCCTGCTCGACGTCCTCGCCCCCGACGTGGTCCTCGTGACCGACGCCGGCGGCCTGAAGGGGGCGGTACGCCCGATCCTCGGCGCCGACCGCGTCAGCCGGTACGTCGTCGGCGGCATCCGGAAGGCGCGGGTCGACGTCGACTACGTGCCCACCGTGATGAACGGCCACCCCGCCCTGATCCTGCGCGTCAACGGCGTCACCGACGGCGTCATGGCGCTCCGCATCGAGGACGACCGCATCTGCGGCCTGTACTACGTCCGCAACCCCGCGAAGCTGACGCACATCGAGGAGGAGACACGGTTGACCCTGCGGTGAGGGTCAGCCCGCGAGGGAGACCGCGATGCGTTCGGCGGCGTCGGTGGGTGTGAGGCGCGTGGTGTCCACGACCTCGGCCTCGGCGTGCAGCCAGGTCCGGGCGGCGTGGTCGTAGGCGTCCAGGTGCGCCAGCCGGAAGTCGGACGGCCCCATGACCGTGTCGCCCTCGATCCGCCGGCGCAGGGTGTCCCGGTCGGCGTGCAGGACGAAGTGCCGTACGGGGATGCCGTGCTGCCGCAGGCCGTCGCCGATCTCCCGCCAGTACTCCTCGACCAGCACCGTCATGGGCATCACCAGCGTGCCGCCGGTGTAGTCGAGCACCTGGTGGGCGGTCTCGACGACGAGGGGCCGCCAGGGCGGCCAGTGCTGGAAGTTGCCGGTCCAGGGCAGGCCGGGGGAGATGTCCATGAGGGTCTCCCCGACCTTCTCGGCGTCGAGCACACGGGAGTCGGGAACGAGCCGCTGCACGAGCGCAGCGGTGGTGGTCTTTCCGACTCCGTGCGTGCCGTTGATCCAGACGATCACAGATGCGCCAACTCGCCCGGAAACCCGGTCCAGCGCAGCTCGTCCGGCAGGTGCCGCATGTCGTTGCAGCACAGCACGGTGGTGGGTCTGCCGGGCGCGTACCGCAGGACGGTCAGCGCCGCGTTGCAGTGGTTGAGCCCGAGCCAGCGCCACTCGGGGGCGTCGAGGGCGTCGCGCACGAGCCAGGAGACGAGGAAGTTGTGGGTGACGACGAGTTCGTGCCGGTCCTGTTCCCCGTCGACGGTCCCGGTGAACTCCGCGAGCGCCTCCGCGGCGAGCGCGGCCCCCCGCTCGCACTCCTCCTCCGGGAACTGCGCCAGAAACCCGAGCAGGGTGTCCGCCGCGTCGACGGGCAGCTCCTCCTCGGCGGGCCAGTACGGCACGTAGTCCCCGGCGACATCGGACTCCCGCAACGGCACACCGTCCAGCTCGGCGGCGATCAGCTCGGCGGTCTCCCGAGCCCGGGGCAGCGGCCCGTGATGAACAACGGCCAGCGGCACCCCGCGAAGCCGCTCCCCGAGCAACCCCGCCTGCCGCCGCCCCCGCTCCGACAACCCCGCCTCGTCCTCCGTGGCTTCCCCGTGCCGGGCGAGATAGAGATAACGCGTGCCTGCAACTCCCATGCACTGAAGGGACGCCGGAGCCGGGGGAACGGTTCTGGGGCCGGGGCCTGGTGTCCGTTCCCAAAGATCTGGAGCAAGGAGGTGCCTCTGACCTGGGCCTTGTCAGTTCTGCTGGGACGGGTTGGATGCCGGGCGGCCCAGTGGATCTGGACGTTGCTGCGCCTGCTTGAGCGCGAGCTGAGACTGTCCCATTTGTTCTGTCGGACGGTACGGCCGTGGCCTGGTGTCCTTCAGTTCTGGTGGGACTCATCCCGTAGGGCGTCGTAGTCGTCCGGCGTCGTCACCAGCATCAGTGATCGTCCCGCCCGACCAGCCGCACCAGCGTCCCTGACAACCCGACCACGGTGTGCAGCCGCTCGTCGAGCCGGACCTGGTCGCCGACGCGCAGCGCCGCCCGTCCGCTCACCACGCCTCCGCCCACGACACCAGCGTCGTGTCCGTCAGCGGCTTGGCCAGGTCCGCCCGGAGCCGCCCCGCCCAGAGCAGGTGGAACACCGCTGGTAGCACCGCAATCGGGTCACCCAACAGTGACGCCTGGCCCACCAGCGGTGAGGGCGCCGAGAACACCGCCATCAGCCGCTCGGCCATCCCCGCGGTGGTCGCATGCCGAGGGTGTCGATACCCCGCCAGCCAGCGGACATTGGCCATCCGGACCGGGTCCACCATCCCGACCACCCGGTAGCCCCAGCCCACCGCTTCACATGCCAGCCGCGTCACCGCGAACTTGGTGGCCGACCGCTCGTCGACCCGGTCCAGAGGCCGGCAGTCCACCAGCAATCCCGGCCGTCTTCGAACCGTGCGAAGTAGTCCGGCGCGTGCGAGACCACCCGGCCCTTGCCGTTCTGCCAGAACAGCCACAGCGGCTGCGACAGCAGACCAGTCACCTCGGGTGTGAAGTCCAGCAGCATCGCGTGATCCCGCTCCAGCCACGACTCGAACCCCACATGCCGACCAGTACAGGCCCGGGAAGTTCCGCTGGCCGCGGTATGAAGGGAAGCCACGTACTGGCAGTCCCGTCTCGAACTCGACCTCTTCCGCCTCACTCAGCGGTCGGCGGTGTTCACCTTTGGCATCCCGCCAACCGACCTCGAATCCGCCCACGTCCAGCGGTGCCGTAATCACTCGTCCCACCCAACCCCATGGACTTCACTGTCCAGAATCAATGGGAATCCACCAGAAGCTTTGGGCCGAAACCCCTCATGTGACTGATGCTGCGAGCCAGCTCAGTCAGAGTCTTCATGATCACTGGCGAGACCGTCTGAGGCGGGTCGAAGCCTGCGACGCGCCGCGTCCAGGCGTTCGCCATAGTCCGCTGCGAAGATCCCAGGCAGGGACTTGTCGAGCGTTCCGGCCAGTCTATGAATGGGCGCCCAGACCGCCTCGTCGTCGACGAGACGGCTGAGGTCCGTCATCTGCACTCGCTCCAGCCAGTCCGACAGGACCAGCGCTTCATCAGAGGTGAGCTTGATGATGATCTCAGTGTTCTCCACTGCTCGAACATAGTTCGCCGACCCTGCGGTGTCAGAGGTGCCTGGCACAGTGCCGCCGTGGACATCGATTCCTTCTGGAAGCTCATCGAAGAGTGCCGACGGCAGACGCGGGGCCGGGACGAACGGCTGACGTGGTTGCGTGACGAGTTGTCTGGGAGGCCGCTGACAGAGATCGTGCAGTTCCAGGTTCGCCTGGACGAAGTGACGGACGAAGCCCTCACCTGGGATCTCTGGGCTGCTGCGGAGCGGATCTTCGGCGGCTGGTGTTCGGACGACGGATTCTGCTACTTCGGCCTGTGGATGGTGGGGATCGGTCGGGAAGCCTTCGTGCGGGCAGTGATCGATCCCGACTCTCTGGCCGACACCCCAGAGGTTCAGTGCCTGGTAGGTCGCCCTCGGGAGCTCTGGAACGACGACTGGCCGGAGTGGGAGTCTCTCGACTACGTCGCCAGGGACGCATATGGACTACTCACCCGCGCGGATGACGACTGCGGCGACGCATTCTATGAAGCCGTCGAAGCCGAGGAGGACGCTGTAGGCGGCAACCGAGGGCCGCGCAGCGAGCAGTGGGACGTGCGATGCGAAGACGAGGCCATGCGCAAACTGCCGAGACTGAGCGCGATGTTTCCCCTCCGGCCACTGGTCCGGTAGGCGCGAAAGCACGAGGAAATCAGGCCGAGGTTTTGGGGGTGTCGACAGACAGGCGATGCCACGCGTGGCCGCAACCGTCGGAGCAGAAGCGCCTTCGTCGGCGTTCGTCGGCGACGGCCAGCACAGCGATCAGTAGCCGGAATGACTTGAGGCGCTCGTTGTGCGGGGTGAGACCGGCGATCTCTCCGAGTTGCTGGTCGATCCGCCCTCGTGTGATCAGAACTGCCGGTGTGTGCGTGGCGCGAAGTCCGGCGCGTCGGATACTTTCCGGGCCGTCCTCGGCGGTGGCGCGGGCCTGAACGCAGAAATGTGACAGGAGGCGCAGGGTGTTGGTCTGCTCTTCAGTCGAGAGGCCCTCGAACCACTCGATTCCCTGTGGCATCGGCCGAAGCTCTTGGGCGAGTTCGTTGAGAATGATGCACGGATCAGCCATCCTCACGCCCCCGTTGTGCTCGATTCACAGACTCTCCCGGTCATCCAAGCAGACCCTCGGATGGCTAGAAGGGCAGTTCGTCGGCTTCCAGCGGCTCTGAGTACCCACGTACCCAGTGACCGGGGAGGGCCGCGCAGAGCGACTCCAGGTTGGCGAACGTACTTCCTCGAACGTGCAGCCAGCTGTGGTCACTCAGTCCGTCGAGCCGCAAGAGCTTCCCCGGCGCGGAAAACCAGCACACGGGTGACTCTTCCTTCCCCGTCCACATCGGGTACTCGGGAAACTCCACCGGCGCGAACCGACTCGGCAGCTCTCGAATCAGGCTGGCGGGAAGTTCGCAGGCGTTGTAGAGCCGTCCTTCGCTGCCAAGCAGCGTCTCGCTGAGTACGAGCTCGACACAGGCCAGGGAGACCCGCTCCAGGTAGTGGACCCAACCATCACGTGACTCGACGAACACCGGCGGATCGTCCTGACCGAGGTCCCGCAGCCGCACTCCCCAGAAAGCGCATCCCTGGTTCTCGCTGCGGAAGACGAGCACTCCACCGAACTCGTCGTGCACGAACAGCTCGGAAGGGCGCAGCAGCGGGTCCTGGTTGCCCGTGAGGTCGTGACGCGTACCGAGAAGCGAGTACGCCTCGCGCAACGCCGTCGGCAGCGTGAGCCCCAGCATCTCCTCGGCTCGCTCCAGCTCCTCCGCTCGCGTACCCGCGCCGTCGGCGAGCGGCTCCGCCCACGCTGCGGCAAAGTCCCGAACGAAGGCCCAGGCTCGCGCCCTGTCGGGTATCCCACCGCGCAGAGCTTGAGCCACATCGAACTCGTCAACCATGCGGTGGACCGTACAGGCCGGCCAACTTCGCCGGGGGTCCGCCAGGTCGTTTGCCAGAACCACTGGGACTCGCCACATCTACTGGGAACGGACATGACCCGTCTCGTTGAAGGTGAACCAAGTCGGGGCTGTGACCAGCGGTGGTTCAGATTGGCCCGGTCACCCGGCCGCCATGAGAGCCGGAACGGCTGTGACGTGACGGCCACCACGTCCGGCTCGGAGTCCAGTCGCATCAGATGACCGAGCTCCCCCCACGACTCGAAGCCCACCAACTCGCCACTGGTAGCAGCCCAGTACCAGCCGGGAAAGTTGCGCTGCCCCCGGTACGACGGGAACGCCCGCACCTGCCCGGCAGCCTCGAAACACGTCGACCACATCACCCCAAGCGGCCCCTCGTGGAGCTCACCGCGCGCG